>CALUYB010000024.1 GCA_944324905.1 Candidatus Gastranaerophilales bacterium | reverse complement strand
TACAGTCTGGCATCTCGTCGCCCGACTCGTATTTTCAATTTGATCCTGACGGATCAACGGGACTGCTCCATCCCGCGGTAAACTTATTCAATTTTCATTTTTACAGTCTGGCATCTCGTCGCCCGACTCGTATTTTCGATTTGATCCTAACGGATCAACGGGACTGCTCCATCCCGCGATATAATCGCTTACATTTCATTATTAAACGCTGAAAATAAAAATTCAACCCCTTAATTTTACTTAATTTTACTAAACTTTTTTAAACACTTTATGTTAAAATATTGCCTATCATGGGGTTAAGTAAGAAAAAAATCTACTTCATAGTTTTTTTATCTATCGCAATTTTATGCACAGCGGGCTTTCTTTGGGCTTGGTTTGTCACTCGTGACATCAGAAAAAACGTATCTGGCGCGCTTAATCAGTCCCAAAAAGTTATAGTTAAAAATCTAATTTTGACTGAAACAAAAGAACAAAAAAAATACTGGGAACTATATGCCAAAACAGGTGCTTATGAAAGCTCAAGCAAGGTGGTTATCCTAACAGAAATTATAGGCAACTTTTACGACAAAGACAACAATGTTGCACTTAGCTTTGAATCACCCTTGGGAACATACGAGGACTTAACCAAAACTGTCACCCTGCAAGGAGAAACGCTCATTGTATCAAAAGACGGTTCGTCCATTCTTGCAGACAAAATAGAATGGGGCGGCAAAAATTCTGATATAATAGCGACAGGAAATGTTAGAATTAAAAGAAACAAAGAACTTGCCACAATAAGTGAAAAGGCAGTTTTTAATTCAGACCTTACTTTTTTCAAAATCATTGGAAATTCAAAAACTATGCTATTCTCCAAGGATGGCGAAAAACAAGAGGAATTAAATTTATTCAGCACAAAAGGAAAGTAAATGAAAAAGACAATCTTAATACTTGCTATTACGCTTTTTACAACACTTTGCAGCTACAGTGCAAATGTTGTAATCGAAGCCAAAAAGCAGACAATAAAAATGGAACAAAATAAAGGCTTTTTTGAAGGTGATGTTCAAGTTAGTGTTGGTGACATCAAAGTTAAAAGTCCGCGTGCAGAGCTTGATTTAGACCCTGTCAGCAAAAAACCATCCCTTGCAACGTTTTTTGACAACCCATACGCTTTTCAAGACAAAGAAAATAAAAAAAATGAAATTAAAGCAGACATAATAAAAGTTTCTCTTATTAAAAAAACTGTTCTTGCGCAAGGCAATTCTCAGTCCATCATGATGGAAAACCGCCAGCCTATTATGACAATTAATGCTGATTCACAAGAATACGACACAAACACAAAACTTATGAAGGCAAACGGCAAAGTTGTCATTCATTATCAAGATTTAGAAACATTTTCAGACAAGGCAAGCGCAATTATTGACAAAAACGGAGATATTCAAAACCTCAAGTTAATAGGCAGCGTTATTATGAAAGAAAAAGCAAACGTTATAAAAGGAAATATGTTTGAATATGTTCCTCAAAGAGAAGAATTTCAAGTGTCAGGCAATACATCTTCTGACGTTACTTTTGAAGATGGAACAAGGGTGTATGTTGAAGCAAAATACCAACAATTTAACAAACTTACAAGCACACTTGTTGCCGGTGGAAACGTAAAAGTTAAATACAAAGACTACTTTGCACAAGGCCCAAAGGCACAACTGCTTGTTGACCCAAAAACAAACAAACCAAATACAATTATTTTCACTGGACGCTCAAAAATAACAAACGAAGGCTCAACCGTTGAGGCAGATAAAATAAGAATGACACTAAATCCAAAAGCATTTTTTGCAGACGGAAATGTAAAAACAAGTATATCACAAGAAGGTAATATGGAATTATGAACATAACTTTAGAAAATAAACAGTGTTTAATAGCTGGAGATGGACTTTTACCTGTTAAAATGGCGCAAAGCGCAAAGGAAAACGGTTTTGAAGTCATCGCTATTTCACTATCATCAGACAACTGTAAAGAGTTACAAAAACACTGTTCAAAGGTATATTCCTTAGGCTTTGGACAAGTTGAAACAATTGAAAAACTGCTTAAAGAAGAAGGTATTAAACAATTAACATTTCTTGGCAAAGTTTCAAAAACTATGCTCTTAAAGCGTCCAAAACTTGAGCCAAAAGCTGTTGAATACATTAAAGAAGCATTCAAACTTAACGATGATGCCATTATGCTAAGGATTGTAGAGGAGCTAAATTCAATAGGGGTAAGTGTTTTAGACCAAACAATTTTTATAAAAGATTTAATGGTGCAAAAAGGTGTGCTTACAAAATGTACACCAACAGAACAAGAACTTTATGACATTGAATACGGTTTTAAAACAGCAAAAGAAATGGGCAAACTGGATATCGGTCAATCTGTAGTTATGAAAAACCGCATGATTATGGCAGTTGAAGCAATTGAAGGCACTGATAAATGCATTAAAAGAGGGGCAAAACTTGCTCGCAAAAAAGGTGCAGTTGTTGTAAAAGTCGCAAAACCCAATCAGGATAAAAGATTTGACATACCAACAGTTGGTATAAGGACCCTTAAAACTATGCGTCGTTATGGCGCAAGCGTTCTTGCACTTGAGGCAGGCGAAACAATTATAGTTAATCAGCAAGAAATGGTTGACTATGCTAATAAACATAAAATCTCAATTATAGCAGTATAAACGGTAATTATGACGGCAAAAAAAATATTTATTATTACAGGTGAGTCCTCAGGCGACAAACACGCATCAGGAGTTGTAAGAGAACTAAAAAAAATCAATCCTGATGTAGTTATAGAAGGTATAGGCGGACAAAACCTGAGAAATCAAGGCGTAAAACTGTTTTCAGACCATTCTAAAATGGCAGGTGTGGGCTTAACTCCAAAAATTATTATTGACCATTTTAGCCTTGGTAAAAGAATAATAAAATATTTAAAAAATGACTTTAAGCCTGATTTAGTATTACTTGTGGATTATGGCGCTTTTAATCTGACAATTTCTAAATTCTTGAAAAAAGAAGGTTTTAAAGTATTTTACTTTATACCGCCTCAAGTCTGGGCTTCTCGCAAATGGCGATTAAAAACAATCAAGAAAAATATTGATAAAGTATTCACTATTTTTCCATTTGAAAAAGAAATGTATGAAAAAGAAGGAATCAACTCGACTTTTGTCGGTCATCCGCTTAATTTTGAATTACCTAAAAAGGCAGATAGGGATGAGTTTTTCACCCGCCACAATTTAGATAAAAATAAACGTCTTGTGTCCATTTTCCCCGGTTCAAGAATGTTTGAAATAAAATACCTTTTAAAAATATTTACAGGTGCAGTTAAAATAATAGAAAAAGCTTGTCCTGATGTGCAATTTGTATTTTCACATGCGCCAAATTTAGCCGACAGTGCCTTTAAAACTAATTACAAAACCATAAAAGGCGAAAATCAGGCACTTTTGAGTGTTTCAGATGCCCTGATACTTGCCTCAGGAACTGTAGCACTTGAAGCTGCAATGTACAATACACCAATGATTATTGCATACCGCGGGCCACTATTTTTCTATCTTGTTTATTTAATGGTCAGAAGCATTAAAAAAGCTTGCCTTGTAAACATTATAACAGGCAAAGATATTGTAAAAGAGTTTTTAATGTATGACGCATGCAGTGATAAAATTGCAAAAGAAATTATACAACTTCTAAACGATACTAACTACAGGGAAAAGCAACTTGAGGGCTTAGCTCAGTTGCGCTCTATGATGGGCGATAAGCACTGTGTTGAAGAAGTAGCAAAACATATTGATAAAGAGTTAAAAGGGGAATAAAAAATGGCAAACATAATAACACTTTCAAGGATTTTTCTAGCTTTTATAGTTGTTGCACTTTTATTTTTAAAAACCGATACCGCAACGCTAACAGCTGTCATCTTAACTGTATTTGTAATGTGGTTTGACGGGCTTGACGGTTTTATCGCAAGAAAGTTTAACGAAACATCAAAACTTGGCGCAGTCCTTGATATTATGGGAGATAGAATTGTTGAAAATATTTTCTGGATTACATTTTGCGCCCTTGGCTGGATAAATGTCGCAATACCAATTATTGTAATGACTCGCGGAATTATTACAGATTCACTTCGCTCGCTTGCCCTTGCTCAAGGTTACACCGCTTTTGGCGAAAAAACAATGATGCAAGGTAAAATTGCAAAATTTATTGTAGCGTCAAACTTTTCAAGATTTACCTATGCACTTTGTAAGGCAGTAGCATTTTTATTCTTGAGTTTAGGACACTTGCACTTTAACTATGACCACACAATTCTCTCAATCGGTTTAATTTGCACCTACATTGCAGTTGCATTTTGCGTACTAAGAGGATTACCCGTTATAATTGAGAGCAAAAGATTTTTTGAAGAAAAATAAATGGAAAAGAAATTTTTAAACATTGTAATGGTAGAACCTGAAATACCTCAAAATACAGGCAATGTCGCAAGGCTTTGTGCTTGCCTTGGGGCAAAACTGTTTTTGTGCGGACGTTTAGGTTTTTCATTGTCAAACAAGTATTTAAAACGCTCAGGACTTGACTATTGGGACAAAGTTGATATTGAACATCTTGTGAGTTTTGAAGAATTAGTCAAAAATTTCCCTGAAAATGAAAATAATTACTATTTTTTTACGACAAAAACAGATAAAATATATACTAAAATAGAATACAAAGAAGGCGACTTTCTAGTTTTTGGTCCTGAAACAAGAGGGCTAAGCAATGACATTTTAAAAAAGTATGAAAACAACCTTGTAACAATTCCAATGCGAAAAGAAACAAGGAGTCTTAATCTTTCAAACTCAATAGCAATAGGAGCTTACGAAGTTGTAAGGCAACTGGGGCATTTAGGAGAATAAAATGGAAAACAATATATCAATTACTAATTTAAACAAAGAAATAGTATCAAAATTTTTGCCGCAAAGAATACAAATTTCAAACAAAGGAACTTATGGAAATGTTCTAAACATTGCAGGCTCAATGTTCTACCCAGGAGCTGCTTATTTAAGCTCAATTTCCGCCCTTAAAGTCGGCGCAGGAGCTGTTATGCTTGCATCAGCAAGCGATGTAATACCACTTGTAGCCTCAAACTCGCCGGACATAACATTTCTGGACTTAGGACAAAGCCCCTTAGGAACAATTCCAAAAGATGGAATAAAATACTTAAATGGCGTTGCAAACTCTCATGCCATATCAATTGGCTGCGGACTGTCAACTCTTGGCGGCACAAAAAACTTTGTTATGAGCTTTCTAAAAAATAATATAGACTCACAAACACCCATTATTATTGATGCAGATGCAATAAATATTTTAGCCTCCGAAAACAAAAAAGTATTTCCGCTAAATTCAATTATCACACCCCATCCGCTTGAACTTTCAAGGTTGCTTGAAGTTGATGTTAAAGAAATCCAGTCCAACAGGGTAAAATGGGCATGGGAGGCAAGCAAATATTTTGACTGCATTGTACTTCTAAAGGGTCATGAAAGTATAATTGCAATTCCAAACGGCAAAATCTTTATCAACCCAACAGGCAACTCGGCACTGTCTAAAGCAGGCGCGGGGGATGTTTTAACAGGTATGATAGCTGGTTTTTGCGCACAGGGTACGGCTTTAGAAAACGCGGCTTGCCTTGCAGCATATTTACATGGGCTTTGCGGAGAAATTGCAAGCAGAACACAGGGGGAATACTCTGTCCTTGCTTCAAATCTTCCAAATGTGATACCTATGGCTATTAAAGAAATTTTAAGCGTGTAGGACTTGTTTTGAATCGTCACCCTAAACACCCGACCTGTCACCCTACATACCCGACCTGTCACCTGAACTTGTTTGACTGCTTTTCTTGACGAAGCAAAGCTGAGTCATAGAAAATGTCCCTACTGGGCAGGGTCTAAT
>CALUYB010000023.1 GCA_944324905.1 Candidatus Gastranaerophilales bacterium | reverse complement strand
GAAGTCCCTTCGACATGTGCTTTTGCACAGATTCCGAAACCGTCTTGTAAAATCGCGCCCTGAAGGACTCGAACCCTCGACATCCGGTTTTGGAGACCGACGTTCTACCAACTGAACTAAGGACGCAACTTATAACTAAGGACGCAACTTATTACTTTTCAATGTTCAACCCCGTTCAGTTGGTAGAACAATTTTGAACTAACGCAAACCCGACGGTTTGCTTGGCAACTGAACTTGCGGTGCAGACTACTTTGTTTCTTTATGTGTAGTGTGTCTTTGGCATCTTGGGCAATATTTGCTCAATTCCATTCTTTCTTTTAGTGTCTTTTTATTTTTTGTAGTTGTGTAATTTCTTTCCTTGCACTCTTCACATGCTAGCACAACCATTCTGTCGTTTTTGCCTTTAATACCCATTTTTTCTCCTTTACATGACAGGGTGTAATTATTTTCTAATTAATAGAATGTCCTAAATTGGGACATTCTATAACTAATTTTATTAACTTTATATAATAATTCTAACAAGAACAAGTTTTTATGCAAACAATTTTTTAAAAATATTTAACATAATTATTAACTCAAGTTCATTCTAGCACTTCTTATACCTGCAGCACCACCAATCATGCGCTTTAATTCCTCGACATGTTGAGTTTTTGCAAGAGCGTCATCTTTTGTAATTAACTTTTGTTTGTACAAATCGCTTAAAGCCATCTCTAAGGTCTGCATGCCTAATCCTGAGCCTGTTTGAATAGCAGAATAAATTTGAGCGGTTTTTTGTTCGCGTACAAGGTTTGAAATAGCACTATTTACAATCATAATCTCTTGCGCCATAACACGACCTTTTTTAGTAACGCCATCTTCAGCTAACTTTGGCAAAAGAGTTTGAGAAAATACAGCAATTAAGCTGTTTGAAAGCTGCAAACGAATTTGTTGTTGTTGACCTTGGGGAAAAACATCAATTATACGATCAATTGTCTGAGATGCACTTGAAGTATGCAGAGTACCCATAACAAGGTGGCCTGTTTCAGCTGCGGTAAGCGCAAGACTTATTGTTTCCAAATCCCTCATCTCACCAACAAGAATGACATCGGGGTCTTCACGAAGTGCGCTACGCAATGCGTTCGCGGTTGAACGTGTATCTTGCCCCAACTCCCTTTGGTGAACTATGCTTTTCTTGGAAGCATGTATAAATTCAATAGGGTCTTCTATTGTTAAAATATGCTCTGTGCGGTTAGTATTAATATAATCTACCATTGCAGCAAGCGTTGTAGATTTACCTGACCCTGTTGGCCCTGTTACAAGAATCAAACCACGAGGTTTTTGAGCTATTGTTTTAACAATTTCAGGAAGACCTAACTCATCGCAACTTGGAGGTTCAGAATTAATTGTACGAAATGCAGCAGCATAATTACCCTTATCCCTATATACATTCACCCTAAAACGCCCAACACCATGAAGACCGTAACCAAAATCAAGCTCCCAATTTTGCTCTAAATGTCTTCTTTGCTCATTTGTCAAAATTGGAAACACGACTGTTTCAACGTCCTCACCAGTTAAAACCGGTAAATTTGTTCTTACCAACTCGCCATCAATACGTAAAACGGGTGGTAAATCAGCTGAAATATGCAGGTCACTTGCTTTTTTAGAAATTGTTAGTTCTAATATTTCTTCTATCAACATAATCAAAAACTCCAGATTACAATAATAATATTACACATATTAACAAAAATTGTAAAGAAAAATTAATATTTTTTTAAACACAAAAGTACACTTATTTGTAATTCAATAACGATAAGCCGGTTTACAAAATATATTTTTTACAACATCATAAAGTGTCAAAAGTACCATAAATAAAGGGGTTGCGGGGTTTGTAAATCTGTGTTACAATAGTAGTAGATAGAAATAAAAAACCAGCAGACGGAGCAAAAAATGAGCGCGGCAGAATTAACCACCAGTGTCACTTGCACGTCGGGACAAATAGGTAGAATAAAGCAAAAGGTCCCGCCAGCCACGCTCCACACTATAATTTTGGCCACAATAGTAACACTATGCATAACTGTAACATCGGGTGTCTGCTCCAAAGCTCTAAGCTTAAGCCACCCGATTTTTATTGAAGAAAATCAGCAGGCAGAAGAAAAAATTGCTTATGTTTCACCAATTCAAAATGAAATTTTAAACAGAGAAAATTTTGTACAAAGAATAAACAAAAAATATCCGGCAAAAAGCATATCATTCCCGACTTACGGCGTAGCACACATTAAAATGACAAAATACATAAACCAAAGACCCGTAAAAATAAACATTGTAGAAATTGACAAAAGTGCAAACAGTTCACTTAACATTAAACCAGAGATTGCAGGCATAAAGCTAAACTCCAGAGCACAAATAAGAACAATAGCTCAAAAACACAACTCAATAGTTGCAGTTAATGCAGGTTACTTTAAACCCCAAACAGGTGTTCCATTAGGCGCACTTGTAATAGACGGGGAAGTTTTAACAGGTCCTATCTACAACAGGGTAGGCATAGGAATAATTCAAGAAAATAATCAAACCCGCTTTGTGATGGACAAAGTGGCTATGAACATAACAATTAAATCAAACAAGTCAACTCTTAAGGCAGACAACATAAATCAACCCAGAATGCTCAGCACCTACACAATAATCTACACACCACAGTGGGGCAATATGTCCCCAATGGCTGCTAAATATGGCAAAGTTGCAGCAGTATCAAACGGAAAAATAATTGCAATGAGCGCAAATCAAATTGCAATTCCAAAAGACGGATTTGTAATTAGCGCACCGGCAAAAATACTGGATAAATTAGCACTGGAAAGGAATATTACATATGACATAAAATTAAACGAAACATTTAAAGATGCAGACCATATAATAGGTGCAGGGCCATATTTAGTTAAAGATGGAGAAGTTTTTGTTGATGTAACGGATCAAAAATTCGCATCAATTACAGGTAGAAACCCTCGCTCGGCAGTCGGATACAACGACAAAAACGAACTGATTATTGTAACCATTGACGGGCGCGAAGAAAGCTCGGTAGGCGTTACACTAACTCAGTTAGCTTACATTATGAAAGGGCTTGGATGTACTTATGCAATGAACTTTGACGGCGGCGGTTCAAGCGTAATTTATGTAAATGGTAGGGTTACAAACTCGCCCGCTCAAACAGGAGGCATAAGTATTTCAAATGCACTAACCGTTTTTGAAACACCTAGTCCGTCACAAACTTAAATTTTTAAAGAAACAAAAAGTCCTGCTTCAAAATTAAGCATTTGATTTTGATAAGAGGGATGTTCAACTAAAGCTTTCAAGTAAGGTTCAACTTTTTTAGCGTGTGAAATTGTGTTGTCAGCGGCAATTATGCCGCCTGATTTAAGTAAAGGGTCTATTTTATGAAAATATTCAATGTATTCAAGTTTATTTGCATCGATAAAGATGAAATCAAAAGGCTCGCGCAAGCCTTGTTCAATTTCGCAACTCATTTCATCTAATATCAAAAGTGCAGAGCCGAGTTTGGTTTCAATAATATCCTCCACATTACACAGTCGGAAATTTTCTTTTGCAACAGATTGTCTTTTATCCCAAAATTCAATCGTTGTAAGCTTTCCACCTGTGTGCTTTAGCGCATCTGCAAGCCAAATACCGCTGTAACCATTTGATGTGCCTATCTCAAGCGCATTTTTTGAATTATGAATTTTTATCAGCATATTCAAAAAATTTGCCGTATTTCTGTCGATATTCCAAAATTCCTTTTGAGTTTTTTCCAAATCTAAAAGGATTTCTTGTGAACTTTTACTAAATTCATTTAAAGTTTGCATTTTACAAATCCTGAACTCTTGTTTTATCCATGATTATTATATTTGAAACATCAATAAGTGCAGGTTGTTTTTTAATTAAGCTCATTTTCTCCAAATCAAAAAGCAAAAATTTCTTAGAGTTAACACCGGTTATAAGGATATTGTGCTGGTCAGGCACAAGGGTTATTTTTGAATAAAAACCGTCTTTATCTAACTGTTGGGAAAGAATAATTTTCTTTTCAACGCTGTCATAAACTTCAAGTACACCCTCTTTTGCGCAAAGAATATAAATTTTACCTTGATACATTATAGCATCAAGTGGTTTTTCATTAAGATTTTCTTCATCAACAAGGGCCAAAGTACTTCTGTCGTATACGTACATTTTATTCTCAGTTCTTGAAATAGCATAAATAAACTGATTATCACACATTACTTTTGAAATATTTTTTACTTTTGCAACAGGGTTAACTTGCGCATTTTCACCAAGTTGTAAGGTAAACAATTCACCCGAAAGACCATCGACAAAGACAATCGAGGAACCATCAGACGAAACCGCCAAACGAGATGGAGATTGTTCTAACCTTATTGCTTTTGCAAGTTTTGCAGAATTTAAGTCAACACAATAAATTGTATTTGCATTTTGCGAACTTACATAAGCCATATTTGTATGCACATCAATATCTGCGTCTTTTGCCACATCATCAAGCGGAATTTGTGTTAAAATTCTTTCATTTTTTAAATCAATGATTTCAAGATTTTTGTTTGCAAAATACACAACAAGCGCAAATTTAGTAGAGCTTGACGCAACAATTTTAGACGGCAGTGAGCTTAATTTTAGTTCATACAAAGGAGCTTTTGAACTATCATCATAAACCAGCATAAATTTTGAATTTGCAGTTGTAATGTATGTTTTCTTATTTTTAAACTCAGCAAGCGGCAAAAACTCGTTTTTCATGAGGGTATCGCCCGTTTTCTTGCTTTTATCCTTGTTTAAATAAACCAAATTACCTTCTTCTTTAGAGGGAATAATTAAATCCCCTAAAACAAGTTTTAAATTCTCAGGCATTTTAAGCCCCGGTGGAACAAGCATATCTTGAGGCATTACGCCCAATTTAACCTTCATGGGAAAATCTTCATAGCTTGTAAGCGTATAATCCCCATTTTTATCTTTAAATAACTTCAAAAGCACAAAATTGTTATTAAAAACAACAATTTCAGGTTTATCCTTTAAAGTTTTACCTGAAGGGTAAGAGTACTCTATTTTAATCGTACTTACAGCGTTAGTTTGAGCAGGATACAAGGGAATATACATAACATCAGGCGAAACAACCACAACGGAGTCAAAACGCTGACTGGCAGAGGGCAGTTGCTCTTTTACATACTCCCATACTTCAATTGGCAACTGTGAAGCATTAGCATTTTGGGCAAAAATAACCAATGTAAATAAAGTTATAAAAAGTTTAAACCCCTTGCCCCATAATGTTTTCATAGTTTCTCCTATTTTTTAAGCGTCGCTTTAACTCTCTCAAGCAAACTTTCTTCTTTTTTAGCACCTTTTTGAAGTTCAAAAAGCTCTCTGTAGAGTTTTTCCTCCCTTTCTGACAGTTTTTTGGGAGTATTTACAATTATTGTAACATAATGAGCACCTTTTTGGGAATCAGACCCAAGATGAGGAACGCCCAAATCTTTTAAAGCAATTTTTTCTCCGCTTTGAATGCCTTGCGGTATGTTTATTTGTTTTTCACCATGAATCGTATTAATTGTCACCGTATCGCCCAAAACCGCCTGAGGAACAGTAATTTCTAGTTTAGTAAATATATCATAACCTTTTCTTATAAACTCTTTTGATTCTTTTACATGCAACACTACATACAAATCGCCCGTTCTGCCGCCATTTTTACCGGCATCACCTTCATTTGCAAGACGGATTTTAGAATGAGAATCTACCCCATGCGGAATTTTAATTTTAATTGATTTTTCTTTTTGAACAGCACCTTGTCCTTTACACTTTTTACAAGCGGCTTTCGGATTTTTACCGCTACCATGGCAAGTCGGGCAAACGGTAACAGATGTAAAAGAACCTAAAATCGTTCTTGTGCTTTGCTGAACTCGACCTTGCCCATGGCAAGTGGGGCAAACCGTGTCTTTTGCGTCTTTATCCAAACCAGTTCCCGAGCATTCTTCACAAGGTTCAAGATGGTCAAATTTTATTTCTTTTTCGCAGCCAAAAATTGATTCCATAAAATCAATTTCAATATCAAGCCTTAAATCAGCACCCCTTTGCGGCGCATTAGGATTAGAACGACCTGAAGAAAATCCGCTCATTCCTCCACCAAAGAACGAGGAGAATATATCACCTAAATCACCAAAATCAAAATCAAAAGCATTTGTATTATATCCGGCATTTTTAAGCCCGTCTTCACCGTATCTGTCATACAATTCGCGCTTTTGATCATCCATTAAAGTTTCATAAGCACGACCGAGTTCTTTAAACTTTTCTTCAGCCCCTTCCTCTTTATTAACATCAGGGTGATATTTTCTTGCAAGCTTTCTAAATGCGCTTTTTATCTCATCTTTTGTGGCATTTTTGCTAACACCAAGGGTTTCATAGTAATCCATTTTTATTCCTCATTCAGCGCGACATTTACAAGTGCAGGTCTTAAAACTCTATCCCCAAGCTTATACCCTGTTTGCATTTGCGAAATAACTGTATTATCAGGGTAATCTTTTGTTGGAGTTTGCGCTATAGCTTCATGTAAATTAGGGTCAAATTCCGCTCCCTGCGCCTCTATTATCTCTAATCCGGCTTTTTTCAAAGTATCTATTAACTGCTTAAAAGCCACTTCATAGCTATCTTTTACACTTTTAGCATCTTCAATATCTTTCAATGACTCTTGAGCACGTTCAAATGTATCAAGTACAACCAAAAGCTTCGTCATAGTATCAGCTGCACCATATTTTAAAAGGCTTTCACGCTCTTGCGCCTGACGCTTTCTATAATTATCAAAATCAGCAGCAAGCCTTAAATATTTGTTATTCAAATCTTCAAGTTCGGCTTTTAATTTCTCGCACTCATCAGGTGTATTATCAAGATTTTCTTCTTGCTCAGCTTCATTTTCTTCCTCTTGAGGCTCAAAAGGATTATTAGATGTTTGCACATCTTCATTGTTAATTTCATTATCTTCAATGAACATTTAACTAACCTCCTTGAAAAACATTTTAATTAATTAACATTATAAATTATCAATGCGCATTGTCTATTTAAATTTATTTTTTATTAATAATTCAAATATGTAAAGTTTTGTTTCAAATTGCTGCAAAATCAGTCAAAAACATTAAAGTAGTTACGAAAAATGCCGAAAAAAATACTACAAGGAACAATAAAGTAAGGAGTGACCCTTATGGGAATGTCCGCCAGCCAGGCAAGATTTTTAATTTTAACGGCACAAAAGAACAATAATGAGTATCAAGCGCAACGCATTACTCATGAGCGTTTAATGCTGGCTCAGGAAACTGAAAACTGGACAATGGAGTACAACGACAAAATGAACAACACAACTCTGTTGTTCAACGCAAAAACCGCTGCCGACACAGATTTATACAATTACAACCGTAAACTTACATACGATGACATTGTACGTTCTGAACTCGATGACAACCCGGGTCTTGGCGGAAGATTGGTCACAACATCAGGCAAAATTGTCGTTCCCAAACTTCCCGAATTTGATGAAAATGGCTTATCTTCTGATGGTCTTACAGAAAAAGACTACTTTGTAGACCCAGAAATTGAAAGAAGCGACATGCTGCAAAACGCTCTCACAGAAGGCATTTACTTTATAGAACTTCTAAAATACAGCAATGACACTGGCGAAGAAGGCTCATCTTGGGAAAAAGTAAACTACGCAAACACCTCTGAAACAATGATTTCAGAAGTCTTGGATAAAACCGATGACGCTGCAGCAGAGGCAGAGTACGATAAAAGACAATCACTTTTCCAAAACAAAGATAAAATGCTTGAATTAAGATTAAAACAATTGGAATCTGAACACAAAGCCCTTGAAACAGAGATGGAAAGTGTTCAAAAAGTTATTCAAAACAACGTAGAAACTTCATTTAAGACATTTGGATAATACAAAAAGCCCCTAACACAGGGGCTTTTTAATTTAAAACTTTTAACTAAGCGGCAAAAAATATTTTATGATCATCGGGATTATTGGTACCGCCCAAACCATTTTGGAAATTTTGTGCCTTTTGTGCAAGCATTTGCGGATCAAGTTCGCGCTCTTGCATACCCATTGGCTGAACATGTTTTGCACCGCCTGATGTACCTGTAGCGCCAGCGCTAAAAGGATTTACGCCACTTGTATAATTTATTGGCTGCTTGTACATTTCATAATCTAAACCGCCTACTGCTCCAATAGCCATTTTAGTTGTCCTTATTTTTTACTACATATATATAAAAACTTATTTAAAACAAAAATTGCACCGTTAGTTACAAAACTTTACACAACAGGGCAATGAAATTTTTTGCTAAACAGTACAAAATGCCATAAAAGGAGGGATATTATGAAATTCAGCATTATAAAAAGAGAGCCGTCATATTTTTTTAACAATATGCACGAAGATTTAACAAGATTTTTAAAAGACACTTTTGGCGATATGGAATTTATGGACAAGGGTCATATGCCGCTTGAAATGACTTTTCGCCCTGCAATTGAAGTAAAAGAGACACCAAAGGCATACAAGGTAAAAGTTGAACTTGCAGGCGTTAAAAAAGAAGATATTGATGTAGATTTATATGAAAATGGCATTGTGTTACACGCGGAATCAAAATTTGAAAAAGAAGAAGAAAAAGAAAATATTCACACAAGCGAATTTCGCTATGGCAAATTTTCAAGAACAATTCCTTTTGAACACCCAATCAACCCTGAAAATGCAAAAAGCGAATTTAAACATGGGGTACTAAAAATCACCCTTGATAAAAAAGAGCCCGAAAAAGACGAAAAAGTACGAAAATTACAAATTGAAGATTAGTCGTTAGTGCAGGCTACACAATCCTTTTCACTTAATATAGATTTTGAAAGCTCCTCGCGTATTGTTTTTGCGTCAACAAATTCAATCGGGGAGTTTTCATCTTTTTGTAAATAAATTTTTTCAATTCCGGCTTGAACTATAAACCTTTTACAAAGTATGCATATAAAATTATGTCCCCAAATATACATAGTGGCACCCTTGCAACGGTCTTGCCCTGCTTGAATTATAGCATTTTGCTCAGCATGTATAGAACGACACGTTTCATACCTTGTACCTGAAGGGATGTTATTTTTTATTCTGTAGCAAAAACCAAGCTCAGCACAAGACACGACTTTAGAAGGTGTACCGTTATATCCTGTTGCTTTAATTTTTTTATCTTCCCCGACAATAACCGCGCCAACATGCGCCCTTAGGCAATTTGAGCGCGACGCGCAAGTTTTTGCAATCTCTAAAAAATACTCATTCCAAGGCTTAATCATAATATTACCTTTAATACTCAACACTTAAAAATTAGCACAACATATCAAAGTTATCAAGCAGCGAAACTTTACTCGACCCCAAGCCCGCTCCAGTGCTTATTTTCATCTAATCTCACTTTGTAGCCCAAAATTGAAGCAATATCCTGAAATTCGCTCCATTTCACCGTTTCATTAATTAATTTTCTTGAAAGGTTAGACTGAGTTATATTGTAGCCGTATCTATCATTTAAACTCTTGGCAAGCGCACTTAAAGAAACATTGCGTCTTAAAAGCATCATCTTAACAATTTCTCTAACGCTTATTTTTTGTTCGGTCATATAATTAGTTTTCTATAAAATCTACGCTTATTTGACTTGTCATATCAATATTGATATAATTATATCGTTATTGATATGGTTAAGATACGAAGGGAGAGTCCAAATATGACTCGGGAGTTTTGCTGTACAAAAAAATACAGCGGGTTTACACTTGCGGAGCTTTTGGTTTCAGTACTAATAATCTCTATTATTATGGTAGTTTTAGCCCCTGTAATTACAAAAAGGGTGACAAGTAATATTAATGTTTCAGGCGGAGGAGGAAGTACTAAAAAAGAAAGTAAACTTTTTTTGTATAATCCAACCGATCCAAACTGCTCTGCTGTTGCAGGGCAAAAATCTCTTGATTGTGGATTTAGAAC
>CALUYB010000022.1 GCA_944324905.1 Candidatus Gastranaerophilales bacterium | reverse complement strand
TTTGTCCAAAGAGAAGGATTGGAGTAATAATATGGCAAGAACAAGAATAGTTTTAGCAGGTGAAGGCGGACAAGGCGTTCAAAGTATAGCAAAAATCCTTGTAGAAGCAGGTTATGAAGCAGGTAAAGAAATCCTTTACATTCCTAACTTTGGTGTAGAACAAAGAGGTGGTGTTTCAATTGCTTTTTGTCAAATTGCTGATGAAAAAATTGGTGAACCAAGATTTTCAAAAGGTGACATTGTAATTATGTTATCTGACCGTGCAATTGACAGATGCTGTACATATGTAAATGAAAATTCAACTGTAATTTACGACTCATCAGTATGTACAAAAAAACCTGTTTGCAATGCAAAAAATATTATCTCAGTTGAAGCAAATAAAATTGCAAATGAACAATTAAGTGCAAGGGTATTCAATATCATTGTTCTTGGTGTTTTATTAAGTGCAACAAATGTGCTTGAGTTGAGCGATATTAAAAATGCTATGGAAATGGCATTAGGTAAAAAATTCGATGCAAAACCCGAGTTAAGAGAACTTAACTACAAAGCTCTTGAAATGGGCATGGGTTTAATACAGAAAGCAGGTGTTTAATATGACAACAAAACATAAAGCAATAACAGTTAATGATGTTGCAAAAGGAAAAGCAGACTGGCATTTATATACAGACTATTGCAAGGGTTGCGGTCTTTGCATAGTAAAATGCCCTAAAAAATGCTTAAATTGGTCAAAAGAAGTTGGTATTTACCAAACTCCTGCGGTTGAACCAAATCGCGATGAATGCATAGGATGCGGCACATGTGAACTTGTTTGCCCGGATAATGCAATTCGTGTAGAAAAAAAATAAAAACTTTTAAAGTTTAAACGCCCTCATAATAGAGGGCGTTTTTTATATGTTATTCAGATTATGCGTCAAATGCTGAAACGATTGGTGTATTTGTTGTATTTATTGCAATTTGATTTATATATAGAAATGTCCAACTGAACATAATTGTAGTTAATACCAGCATAGAGCAGAGTAAATAGTTTTCAAATCTATTTTCTTTCATTTTTTACCACCTTAATTTTTAAACGAGAGAGATTAAAACTTACGCTACACAGTTAATGCTTGCAACACTAGAGCCTGTATATGCCATTGTGCCTGCTGCTTCTGCGCCGCCACCTGTGTATGCCATTGTTCCTAATGTTTCAGCTGGTGCAGATTGAATAGGATTTGAAATTGCTGCCATTTGCGCGTTTAATTGTTCTTGTGAAATATCAAAAGGATTAACTTGTTTTGGTTCTTCTTTTTTTCTTTTTAGCAGTTCTTCGTTATTCGCTTTAGGGTGTTCTTGATTTGTTTTTGCAGCTTGAGGTGCAAAATTACTTTTGTGATTTGCTAATACCAAACCTGCGCTTGCACTTAGACTCATAATTAATTCTCCTTATATAATCTTTATATATTTTTTGTTCTTACACTTATATAAAAACAATATAAAAAGTATAAATTCAGAGTTAGTGTTTTTTGTTACAATACTTAACAAAAAGGCTATGCTATATATGTAGGCGCGTTTTTAGGGCTTTTGCCTTTTATGACATTATGGTAATACGCGTATGTCATGGGCGTTTCTTCTTTTGTTGTTTGGCATTGCGTAACATCGGCAATAAAAATAGTGTGTGTATTTGTTTCTGTAGTATTTATAACCTGGCAAAGCAAATATGCACAACTGTCGTTGCAAATTGGCAGTCCCTCTATTATTTGATACGGTATATTTTCAAATTTATTAAAATCGCGCGCGCTTCTAAAACCAAATGTACCAATAATAATAGGGTTTATTTTTTCACCTAAGACGCAAACGGAAAATTCTTTTGTGTTTTTTATACACTCATTCGTGTAGTTGTTGTGATTAATACTAAGGGCAATGGTTACGGGTTCTGCAGTAATTTGTATAAGTGAGTTTGCAATACAGCCGCAAAAGCGTTCATTATCCCTTGTTCCAATTACATACATTCCGTAAGATAATTTTGTAAGCGCGTTTGTGTCCATTTGACTCCCCCTTTTTTTTAAAATTATATAATATCCCTTTTAAAAAGTAAAAGCCTGCTTTGTGGAGGCAGGCGTTAGTGTTAATATGTATTTAGGGTTGTTAAATTTTCGTGTATGCATGTTTATAAGTACTCTAAATTAGTGTATTTGCTACAATTTATAAAAATCTTTACATTTCTTTACGGTTTATACGCTTTTAATATTTCATCTTTAGATATGATTCCGCTGTCAAAGAGCATTTGAACCTGTGCGATGTTATAGCGAATAATGGAATTTACAAGTTCAATTCTTGTCCTTGTTTTAAAAGTTTGTGCTTGAATAACATCAATTAAAATGCCCTCCCCTGCGTCAAGCCTTAGTTCTGCTAATTTTACACTTTGAGTTGCCAATTCTGTCTGCCCATTTGATATTTTTATTCTGTCTTTTGAAATTTTAGATTCATAGTAATCTTTTAAAATGCTTTCTTTTATATCTCTTAGTGATTGTTCTAAATCTACTATATTTTTGTCAATTTCAGCTTGCTTTGCTTTTGCTTGAGTAATTGTACCAAAACCCATATTGCGGCCTAAATTCCAATCCACATATGCCCCTAAGACTATAGCTGGCCCCATACCGACTTTAGCAGTACCTTGCCATTGTTCTTGAGCTATAATTCTGGGCTTTGGCACAAATTGCGTGTAAATCATTCTTTTTTGCTCTTTGAGGGCTTGTATTTGAGAGCGCATTTTTTTAACATCTTCCCTGCAGGAAAATGCGATATTGTATAAGTCATCAATTGTTTTGTTTTCTTCAATCAGCGTGTACATTTGCGCCTCCATCTCAATTGGCATAAGACATGTTGTAATTTCAATACCCATAATGTTTGCAAGACGTGCTTGAGCCAATCTAAATTGCTGCATGGCGTCAAGCAAGTTTTGTTTTGCTTGAGCTAATTCTGTTTTAGAACGAATAACGTCAAATTTAGTTCCTAAGCCAGCATTCATTAAATTTTCTGTTTGCTCAAGTTGTACACAGCGTTCTTTATAGTTTTTTTGATAAATTTCAATATCAAGTTTTGCTTTTAACAGTTCGTAATAATATTGCGCACTGTATAGCAAAACTTCGCTTCGTGTAAATTCATAGTTGTGTTTTTGGGCAAATTTTAAATTTTTCCTTGAGCGTGCTTCAAAAATTTGCTCACCACCATTTGTTAAATAGTGCGTACCGCGTACATAAACAGAAAGCGCAAGTTCGTTAAAGTTTTCTAAAAGTGCTGCGCCAACAAGGACTTGGCCACTGTAATAAACGGAATAATTACTAACAGATAAATCAGGCAAAAAATTTGTAAGCGAGTTTTTATATTCCCATTTTGCCCTTCTGTAATCATAATTTGCACTTTTTAAATAAAAGTTGTATAAAAGTGCAATTTCAATACACTCTTTTAAATTAACATAAACAGGGTCATCTCCAAGGTAATTTTTGACTTCTTCTTCAACATTTATATCTTTTAGGCAATCTTGCATTCCGCTGTTCATGTATATTTCAGAATCAGCCTGTTCTTCTTTGGAATATGATGGTATATTGCAAAGAAAAAATATTATTAAAAAAAGTATAGCCATAGCTTTTTTCATATTAAAAAGATTAATCAAATTTTGTACAAAAAATAATAGGCTTTATGGGCTAATACTTTTGTGATAAATTATTCTTGTAGTTATAAATTCGAGGACAAAATGGATAATTCGCAAACCCAAAATATGGCAACAACCTATGAAGCAAGAGAAATAGAAAAAGACGTATATAAATTCTGGGAAGATAACAATTGTTTTAAAGCGGACAGCAAGTCAAAAAAGGAACCTTATTCAATTGTAATTCCTCCGCCAAATGTAACAGGGGTTTTGCATATGGGTCATGCGCTTGATGGCACTTTACAAGATATCTTAACCAGATATCACAGAATGTGCGGCTATGAGGCTCTTTGGCTACCGGGGTGCGACCATGCCGGTATTGCTACTCAAAATGTTGTAGAAAAACAACTTGCAAAAGAAGGTAAAACTCGCCACGACTTGGGTCGTGAAGAATTTGTGAAAATAACTTGGGATTGGGCAAACGACCATAAAAGCCGAATTTTAGGACAATTTAAAAGCCTTGGCGCATCTTTTGACTTATCTCGTGCTCGTTTTACCCTTGATGAAGGTTGCTCAAAAGCTGTTAAAAAAGTTTTTGTTGATTTATATAATAAGGGTTTAATTTATAAAGGTTCTTATATTGTAAACTGGTGTCCACGTTGCCAAAGTGCAATTTCAGATATCGAAACTCAATATGAAAATGAAGATGGTAAACTTTGGGAAATATCCTATCCGCTAAAAGATGAAATGGGCGCAATTGTAATTGCTACAACACGTCCTGAAACAATGTTTGGCGATGTTGCGGTCGCAGTTAATCCTAATGACTACAAATATAAAGATTTAATCGGTAAAAAGTGTGTAATTCCTCTAACGGGTCGTGAAATACCTATAATTGCCGATGAATATGTTGATAAAAGTTTTGGCACAGGTGCGCTTAAAATTACTCCTGCACATGACCCTAATGACTTTGAAGTCGGCAGACGTCATAATTTAAAATCTATAAAAGTAATAGATGAACAAGGCAAAATGATTGCATGTGCTGAGGTTCACCCTGAGCTTCATGGTAGGGACAGGTATGACGCACGTGAGAGAACAATAAGAATGTTAAAAGACCATCAAGTTCTTGTTCGCATAACTGACCACCCGCATGCGGTTGGTAAGTGTCAGCGTTGTAATACAACAATTGAGCCACTTTTATCGGAACAATGGTTTGTAAAAATGGAGCCGCTTGCAAAAGCTGCTATTGAAAAAGTTAAAGACGGTTCAATTAAGTTTGTTCCATCTCGTTGGGAAAAGAATTATTTAATGTGGATGGAAAATATACGTGATTGGTGTATTTCTCGTCAACTCTGGTGGGGGCATCAAATTCCCGCGTATTATCATAAAAAAACAGGCGAAATGGTTGTTGCGCTTGAAAATCCTGACCCTGATAATTACAGACAGGATACAGATGTTTTAGACACTTGGTTTTCATCAGGCTTGTGGCCTTTTGAAACAATGGGCTGGCCGGATACTGATTGTGATGATTTTAAAAAGTTTTATCCTACAACAACGCTTGTAACAGGTTTTGATATTATTTTCTTCTGGGTTGCAAGAATGATTACAATGGGGCTTGAGTTTACTAAAAAGCCGCCATTCTCGACTGTTTACATCCATGGTCTTATAAGAGATGAAAACGGGCAAAAAATGTCAAAATCAAAAGGCAATACAATTGACCCTGTTGAAATTATTGAAAAGTATGGCTGTGATGCCATGCGCTTTACACTGACTTCTCTTTGCACATATGGTGGGCAAGATATTAAACTTTCAAATGAAAGATTTGAATATGGCAGAAATTTTGCTAATAAAATCTGGAATGCTTCTCGCTTTGTTTTAATGAATTTGACAAAATCAGGAAAAGATTTAGAGCTTGATACTAAAAATCTTTCCATTGCTGACAAATGGATATTAAACGAGCTGAACAGAGTTGTAAAAGAAGTAAATGAAAATATTAAAAATTACAGAATAGGTGAAGTTGCCTCAATTCTTTATGATTTCTTCTGGAATTATTACTGTGATTGGTATGTAGAACTTTCTAAAATTGAAAAAAATGAGGCTGTATTAACTTATGTCCTTGAGCAGTCTTTGAAGCTTTTACATCCTATTATGCCTCATATTACAGAGAAAATTTGGCAGTTAATGCCAATTGAAAAGAGTGAAATCGCGCTTATGAAAACAGATTTTCCTGTTTACAATAAGGAATTTGAATATTGCGTCGAGTCAGAGCAAATGCAAACTGTGTTTGAGGCTATTAAGTCTTTAAGAAACTTAAGGGCTGATTTTAATATTCCTGTCGGTACAAAAATAAATATTAAAATCGATGGGGATGAGGAGTTATTCTCTAAAATAATTCCTTATATTAAAAGGCTGGCACGAGTTGAAGAAGTAACTTTTGAAAAGAACTCAAAAGATGAAAAACACTGCGCTTATTGCACTGTCGGTGAAACAAAAATAATTGTTCCGCTTGAAGGACTTATTGATATTCAAAAGGAAATCGAGCGTCAAAATAAAAAAATTCAAAAATTTGAAACAGAGCTTAATTCGCTCAATGGCAGATTGAACAATGATAAATTTGTTAATTCTGCGCCAAAAGAAGTTGTCGAGCAGACAAAAGCTAGAGTTGAAGAAATTAAATCGGAAATTTCAACAATAGCAGAACTTATTAAAAAATTATCATAAAAAAGCCGCCCCGAGCGGGGCGGTTAATTTTAGTCGCAATTGCAAGCTTTGTACATTTTGCATCCGCAATCACATGGGAAATGAGGTTGCATGCAATATCTTACAAGCTGTTTCATTTTCTTCTTTTCCATGCGGTTAAATTTGTTGAAGCATCTGATTTGATCTTTGCACAATTGAGCTTTTATCTCTTTTGAGAAACATTTGTATTGGTCTTTTGCTTCTTCTCTAATGTCTTTTAGCTCATCCTTTTGTTCTCTAATTTCAGAGTTTGAAGCGCAGTCGTTAATCATTTGGCAAAGCTTTTCTTGTCTGCATTTTGCTTGGTCATGTAAAATTTGCATTTGATTTTTGTACTTATCATAAATGCAATCAACTGCAGATTCTTGTTGAGGACTCAAGCACAATGATTTTTTCATTTGCGCAAATTGATTGTCAAAAAAGCATTCGTTGTCGCTTTTTGCTGTGTTTTCGCTCATTGATTGTTTGCAAGGTGCTTCACATTTTTCTTCACTACATCCTTTTGGAACGTGATATTGCTTACAGTCTTGTTTGCAAGAATTTTTTGTTTCGCAAGGTACATTTATGCTGCATGGTGCCGCCAGTGTGCAGTTGCAGATAAGTACCGTTGCAGCAAGAGCCAATAAAGTTTTTTTCATGATAATCCCTTTCTTGTGTATAGTTTAAATATTATGCAAATTTTGATTTTTGAAAAAACCCAATTGGGTATGGTTAGGTGTGGGTATTTTTTAAAAAAAAGTATTTGACGAGAAAATTTGTTCTTGTTATATTTATATGGCAGTGAGAAATTGTTTCTCGTGTGTGAAGATTGAAATTCTTTTGCGTCTGTAGCTCAATAAACGAGCGTAGCGAGGTTAGCGGCGAAGTCCGCACAAACTACCTGCTGAGCTATAGATATGACAATTAAATAAGTTCAAAATTTGCGTCTGTAGCTCAGCAGGTAGAGCACTCCCCTTTTAAGGGATAGGTCATGCGTTCGAATCGCATCAGACGCAAATTTTTATACCATTAAACATTATTCATGCGATTCGAACCTATTGCGATACCGCATTTGCAAGCAAGCTTACAAAGTCGCAACAGAGCTAATTTTTTATGCTTTAAATAAATAATTTTGCTCAGCAGGTAGAGCCCCTCCAAAATAAGTGTTTTGCAAAGCAAAACATAACAAAGAGTACGGCTCGTAAACTCGCCTACTCCTTGCATACGTTTTGGAGTCCTTCCTTTTAAGGGATAGGTCATGCGTTCGAATCGCATCAGACGCAAATTTTTTTATACATATATCAAGCAAGCTTAGCGCGACTGCGCTTAGCGAGCGAAGATATACTATGCCAATTCTTTAGGTATTGCATAAAGAACGGTTTCGGAATTATCCCTACTGTAATGACCTAATTTAAATATATAATTATTTAAATTCTCGCTCATAAATATCGGAATATTTATAAAATCAAAATCAGAATGATAAATTGAAATTGCAAGCTGAGGTCTGAATTTTTTAATAACTTCAAGTGCGCCACGAATTGCGGACAACTCTGCACCTTCAATGTCCATTTTAATTAAATCAGGAGCTTTTATATTATTATTCGCAAAATAATTATCTATGCTTGTAAGTTTAACTTTTCTTTCTAAATCAGTATATTTTTCACTGTCATGCTTTTTAGTCGAAACATCTTTCAAAACAGAACCTGATAAAAGTGCATTATTGAGGCAAAATACAGCTTCACCATCTTTATCTGCAACAGCAGAATTTATTATCTCTACTTTATTACCCCTTTTTAAAACAGCATCCATAGCAGGATTTTTGGCAATATCATAAATTGCCTCAAAAGCATAAATTTTTTCTAAATTTGGCATAAATTTATCAAACGCAAGAAAATTTCTGCCGTCAAAAAAACCTAAGTCATAAATAACTTTTATTTTATCTAAAATAAGTTTATCTACATATTGTTTATAAATATTTCTTGCATTGTAATATCTTCTAAGGCCGTGATTTTTGTACGCATAATCTACCATTGCATCATTAATCATGCAAGCTCTTGAAGAAAATACTAGTTTAAAAAGTTCTTTATCTTCATCATCGTTAAAAATATTTAAAATTTTATTCAAATTTTCATCATTTAAAAGTTCGTTATTATTTCTGTAATAATACTCAAGGAATCGCTCTTCGGGCATAAAATCAATATTATAGTATTGAAAAATATTCATCACAAGCGAATAATCTTTTCTTGTAGAGGCTATTACTAAATCAATATCTTTTAGGGTGTTAACATCTGAAAAGGGAAAAATTTTAACACCTTCAATATCACCTGTTTTATATGTATCAATAAAATATTTAACAATTACATCACTTCTGTGTTTTTTAATGTCATGGTACATTTTTATGCCAACTTCGCCTGCGCCATATATAGCAACTTTTGCGTTAGGTTTAATTTTGTCAAAAAAAGTTTTTTTCAAATGCTCATTTATCATTTTTGCTCTCCGTATATATTCAGTTCTTTTTTTATAAAACCAATTATTAAATTTCCCACACCTTGCGAGGGGTAAAAATATTCTTTTTTAATCAGTTTAATTCTTTGTGCTTTCTTATAATCGTTTTTATTTATTAGTAAATCGTATATTAACTCAGGTATTTCATCAAGTTTTTTTGGTGAATAAAAAGTTTCTTTCATCTTTAAACCAAATTTGTTAAATCCGCAACGTGAATCTTTATCAAGGAAAATAATCGGTTTTTTGCTGAAATAATATTCGCCAAGAAAAGACGAACAATCCGTTATAAGTAAATCTGAAGTTTTAAAAATATCAAAATAATTACCTTTATTCCAAACACTTGCATTGGGTAAATTTTTCCAATCTTGAATATATTTATCATATTCGTCTTTTGTCATGAAACCTTCTGAAATACACTTAAACTCCAACATTGGATGAGGTTTGAAAATAAAAGAGTACTGCCTGTTATTTTTTGCAAAATCAAGAAAAAATTTGTAATGCTCCATAAAATTCGACATTTCAAGCCCTCTTTGATCAATTGAATGATGTGGCGCCCAAATAATCCTTGGACGTTTTGATTCACTATCTTTCCAAAGTTGCTCAAAAAAGGGATTTATCGACTCTTTATAATAATCCATTTTTGGATAACCTGTAATTTTTAAAATGTCTTTGTGTTTAATTTTTGCAGCTTTTTCATAAAATATTTTATGATAAGGCGACTCACAAAACATTTTCCAAAGATTTCCACTTAATTTTTGAACTGCAATCGAGCCCCAACTTTTAACATCAATTGAAGAATAACCATAAGAAACAATGCAGGTAAGCGCATATTTAGAAACATTTTTTGGATGCCAATCATCAAGAACATACCAAGGTTGCTGATAAAAAACAATATCAGGCTTAAAAGTATCTATTGGAATATATTTTCCGTTTTTTTCAGGACAACCGTCTATTGACTCAATTCCAATACTTTTAAAGAATTCAATATTTTCATCTTGTGTATAGTCTTCTCTATTTTTTGTAATTATCGGGTAGCATAGTATAGGTAAAATCTCAAAATTATCATCGTTTTTTAAAATATCATAAATGGATTGATATCCCCATTTTGCATTTTCTTCTACAATAAAAAGTACACGTATAGGACTTGTTTTTTTATCCCTGTTTTTTAATTTTTTAATTACATTCAGATAATTAATTTTTGAATTTATTTCGTCAGAATCCAATACAAGTGCATATTTAATGATAGAAAAAACATTAAAAGCGGTTTTTGCATATTTACACAATGCCCTCAACTTATTTTTCATATCAATAAGAGCTTCTTTTTTTGTTCTGTCTAAAAAGCTGTCGAAAATACAATTTTTAGGCAGCATTTCATGTTTTATCATTGAAAAATGAATCGAAGCAGGATCAACTGTTGAACAAATAACTACATCTATGTCTTCATTTTTAAAATCATAAGGTGCAAAAACTTTAAAATTTTTATATGTATCAGGTTTATTGTTAAGGTATCTTATATCCGAAACACCAACAACATTGAAATAAGAGTTTAAGTCATAACTGTCTACAAGTGCATCAAAAAATATACCATTCCCATATAATAATACTTTTTTATCTTTATATTTGCGAGATAAATTTTTTAATCTTTTTTCAAAACCGCATTTTCTAAAAAATTTTATATAATCATCGTATTCTTTATTTTGAAATTTTTTAAAATTTTGAACCATTTTAAAACAAGTCCTCTCTTGTAACATTTATCACTTGTCCTGTAAAGTTACCAAGCAATGTATCAAGCGAAACTTTTGCAACTTTTTTAGGTGAGAGCAAGGTATCTTCAGGTTCTTTTCCAAAGTTTTGAAATCTCATCTGTGTCGCAGTGCGTTCCGGATTAATTACATTGACTCTTATGTCAAAACTTGCCCACTCCTCTGATAATGCCTGAACCAAGTTTACAATAGCAGCTTTCGAGGATGAATAGGTGCAATATTTTGCTCGTCCTCTTGTATAAGAACTTGAAGTATAAAAAAGTAACGACCCTTTGCTTTCTTTAAGATATTTAAGCGACTCTTTTGCAACATTTATGACACCAAGGTAATTTACTGCAATTTCTTCTTTGATATCAATAATATTTCTGTTTTCAAGATAATCAATATTTAATATGCCTGCAGTGCTTACAATATAATCAATTCTTCGTTCGTTTTTGTAAACATCTTCAAGAGCATTCTTCACAAGTTCATAATTTGAAACATCAACACCATTTTTTCTCGAGAAACCCCACACTTTAGCTCCATATTTTTTAGATAAAGAACATATTTCTTTTCCTATTCCTCTTGAATGTCCAAAGACGACTAATACTTTATCCTTAATTGTTCTAAAATCAACATCTTCAAGCTTTAAGCTTTTTAGTTGAAAAAGTTTATCTGCAATTGCTAAATCCAAAGGGTATGTTATTTTCCTGTTAAAATGATCTCCTTCAACTATATACACATCACTTAATCCGTATTTTAAAACTAACGAACAATCATCTGTTACATTATTGGATTCATTATCTTGAAGAGAAAGTTCATGTGCCTTTTTTATCAGAGGCAAATAGAAACATTGCGGGGTTTGTCCTCGTCTAAAAAATCTCCTCTCAGGAATTTGTTTTATTAAATTACTTTTATCGGCTATTACAATAGTGTCGCTGGAAGGTATTGCAACATCAACAGCTTTATATTTTTTTAGTGCTTCAATACAGTTGTCAATTATCTTAGAAGAAACAAACGGTCTTACTGCATCATGTATAAGAACATTGCATTCTGAATCATTGATTGAATTTATGCCGTTGTATGAACTTTCTTTCCTTGTTGCACCGCCTTGTACAACTTTTAACAACTTAGTGCATTTTGACTGTTTGGCAAGAGTTTCTGCCTTTTTTAAATAATCCTTATTTGCAACAATAATTATTCCATCGATTTTAGGATGATTTTGAAAAACCTGCAATGTATGTTCAATTACTGTTTTGCCGGCAATTTTTAAAAATTGTTTTGGCATGTCCAGACCTGTTCTTTCTCCACTGCCGGAAGCTAAAATAATTGCATAATTTTTCATCTTCTACCCCAAAAACTATATTTCAAGGTCGCACCTTGTTTTCTTTAGTATCGCTTTTCTAAAAGCAACTTTTATCAATTCTGACGGTTTAAGCCAATAGGCGTTTCTATTCATTCTGTAATGCTTATAAGCAAGCATTGAATAAAGCTCAATAAAAGGATTTTCAAAGTTTTCTACCAAACTTACAGGGTTATCATAACCTGTAAAATCGCTGCATTTCTTAATAAGATTATCTCTTGTTTCGATGTGTCTTTTTGGATTTTCAGGAGGGTTTTCAAAATCGTAAATATCTTTATTGTTTAAAAAATCAATTTCTTTGACGGGATTAAAAAATTCAATCAACCCGTAATATCTTGGATCACGCCTGTTGTCAAAAGGTTTTGTTTTTAAATCTAACATTAAAACAGGAGTGTCAAATGCAAGGGAGGGTAAACCGGCATGAATTGCTCTAGTAACAATGCAATGTGCGCTATGATACATATAAAGTGCCATTTTGGCAACTTTAAATCTTTCGTACTGGTTAAAATAAACGTTCATTAATCTTGAAACATTATAAACAGGGCGTTTTGTCCTCTTTTTTATTTCATCTTGTATGTATTTTGGCATATCAACTGTCAAGATATAATTTTGCCTTTTAATTTCAGGATTTTTCCGGATTGTTAAAGTAATACAACCAGAAAAATATGCCGGAATTCCAAGTGAATTCAAATATTCCATTGTATCTGTATCACGACAGCCCACAGGAGCGTGATTAATGAAATATTGTTTTAATTTTGGAGTCATTGCCTTTCTTGTAACCATTTTTAAATGCATGGAAATAAGCAAAGGGTCGATATCTTCACTTGGGGGCATGTGCTTTGGCTCAAGCATCCAAGCAGCGTTCATTATGGTTTTAACTTTTTTATCTGACTTAAATACATCAACCCTATCACGGTGAATATACTCATCAATTCTTGGTAAATAACGCATAGCGGCAATACTTTGAATATCATCACCAATATTTATTGCACTATACTTTAAAACTCCATACTTATTTTCTTCCATAAACTTTATTTTAAAGGCAAGAGTGCATTATGGCAAGCTTGAAAATTAAGTTTAGATTATATATAATCTATTTAGTTGCGGAGAGTGAATTATGACAGAAGAAGAAATTTTGGTTCATTTAAAAAATATTGATTTTCCAAATCAATTAAAAAATTTGTTGAAAAAAATTAAAAACAAAAAAGTTATACTCTATGGTGCAGGCGAGTTTTTTGAAACCGTTAAAAATAATTACGATTTATCGCAGTTAAATATAATAGGCATTTGTGACAAAAGATTTTACCCCGAACAAGAGGGGCAGGATTTTTTAGGTTACAAAATAATACCTTTTGAAAAAATTAAAAATTACGATACTGATTATATTTTAATATCTACACTAAAATATTTATCGATTTTAGATAACTTAGACACAACTTTAAAAGGTAGAAAAATAAAAATAGAGCCATTGGCAAAAAAAACATTTATATCAATTTTAAAAGAAATTTTTGGATAGTTATTTTATGACAAAATTAATTTTAGCGTTATACAGGTTAAAAAACTTTCTATATAAAAAACTTTCAAAAGATAATTTTTTATATGAAATTTTACTTCTTTTACCAAGAAAAATTATTATGGACAGTGAAATGAAAAACTCTGTCCAGATTGAAATTAACGAGTATTTAAAAACAGGAAAAGTTAATTTATTTGAAACGATTGAACTTGAAACAATTAACAGGTGTAATGGCGAGTGTTCATTTTGTCCGGTCAATCGAAAAGATGACAGGCGTGAATTTAAAATTATGGACGAAGATTTGTTTAAAAATATTGTAAATCAACTTCGAGATATAGACTACGACGGAAGAATTCAAATTTTTTCCAACAATGAACCGCTTTTGGATAAGAGAATTTGTGAGTTTGCAAAATATGTTAAAGAAGCTTGTACAAATGCGCATCTTTCAATTTTTACAAACGGCATTTTATTAAATGAAGAAAAATTCAACGAGTTAATAAAATATTGCGACACAATTTGCATTGATAATTATTACGAGGGTGAAAAAAAATTGCCTGAAAATATTAAAAAAATTGTTGAAATTTGCAATGCCAATCCGATTTTAAAAAGAAAAGTCATTATTCAAATGATAAACAAAAAGGAAATAAGGAACAACAGAGGCGGACAATCCAAAAACAGGCATTTTACATACCAACTTAAGACAAATTGTAAGCTACCGTTTAAACAAGTAATAGTCCGTCCTGACGGAAAATTATCTTTATGTTGCAACGATGCTTTAGGTTTGTACACTTTGGGCGATTTAACAAAACAAACTTTACTTGAAGCTTGGAATTCTAAAGAATATAAAGATATAAGAGATACTCTTGCTAAAAAGGGCAGAAAAGGTGTTTCGCTTTGTAAATATTGCGATAATTTTGGCGGTTTTGGGCAAAATGAATCCAAAAAATATGTATTTACTCATGCGCAATTTTCAAGCAAGTGGGAACAAGTAAATAAACTTTAGCTGATAAAAACTTTAATTCGCGTAAAAACATTTACTTTATTATGATTTTTTAATAATGTATGAATTATATTTTTAAATAAACTCTGTAGTTTTGCCATTTTGGGATTATAGCAGTTTTATTACAAATTGTAATTTTTTTTTCATACAAGCTTAAGGTCTTGTAAATACAGTCGTTAACACCAATATGTTTGACAATAAAGTGTACCAAGGTTAGTAGTTAAAATGTCAGTTAATTTCAACCCTGATGAGAAAAAAAGACTCACAAGTCATGAGTCAAACAGCTCGGCACAAGTAAATCAAGCTGATGA
>CALUYB010000021.1 GCA_944324905.1 Candidatus Gastranaerophilales bacterium | reverse complement strand
ATTGCAAAAGGAATAGTTTTTGAAGATGGAAAACCAAGCTGGTATCAAGAAGGCATTGAAGAACTTGCTGATGGGTCTTGGAAAATTGCAAAAGGAATAGTTTTTGAAGATGGAAAACCAAGCTGGTATCAAGAAGGCATTGAAGAACTTGCTGATGGGTCAGAGAAATTTGCAAAAGGAATAATTTTTGAAAATGAAAAACCACGCGACTATATGGAAGACTTTAAAGAACTTGCTGATGGCTCAAATAAAATTGCAAAAAAAATAAGTTTTAAAGATGGAAAACTAAGCGAATATGCAGAAGACATAGAAGAACTTGCTGATGGGTCAGAGAAATTTGCAAAAGGAATAGATTTTAAAGATGGAAAGCCAAGCTTGTATCAAGAAGGATATAAAGAACTTCCTGATGACACAAGAGAAGTCGCAAAAGAATTTAAATTAACCGATAAAGGCTGGCAACAAGTTAGCGAGTAAATAAACTATTTTTAAAAAACAAAAACCCTAAAACTTGACAAATAAAAAAGTCAGTTTTAGGGTTTTAATTATATAAAGGAGAAAAAATGAAACTGGTAATTCAAAGGGTAGACAGCGCAAGTGTTACAATTGAAAACAATTTGCATTCATCAATAAAAAAGGGGCTTTTAGTGCTTTTTGGAGTTGAAAAAGACGATAGCGAAGATATGCTTGAATATTTTGCTCAAAAACTTTTAAAACTAAGGATTTTTGAAGACGAACATGGCAAAATAAATAAATCTGTTTTAGACATAGAAGGCGAAATCCTTGTAGTATCACAGTTTACACTGTGTGCAGATTGCAAAAAAGGTACACGCCCGTCTTTTGATAATGCAAAGGAGCCAAAGGCCGCAAAAGAATATTATGAAAAATTTGTAGAAATTTTGAAAAAATCGGGAATTAATATAAAAACAGGAGTGTTTGGCGCACATATGCAAGTTGGATTAATAAACAACGGGCCTGTCACCATCATTTTATAAACATCTATACAAGTACTAAAATTTAGGTTAAAATTAAAGAATGTTTGAAAAGTTTACTCAAAAAGCAATTGAAATCGTAACTCAAGCTCAAGAGGAGGCTTGCCGCCTCGGGCATTACCAAATTTGTTCTGAGCATTTGCTTTTGGCCCTTTATATACAAACAAAAGGGGTGCAGGCAAAAATTTTAGAATTTGAAAAAATTGACCGCTCAAAATTAATAAGCGAAATAAACTTTTCAATAGGTGCAAAAATCAACCCTTCAGGGCATCATGAGGTTACATTCAGCAAAAGTGCAAAAAATATTTTAGATGAAACTTTATTATTAGCAAAAAAATATAAAAGTCGTTTTATAATGCCCCAGCACATAGCACTTGCGCTATTTTCATCCACAAATTCAGGTGCTTATAAAATTATTAAAAAGTTTGATTTAAACGAAGAAAAAATAATTTCAAACTTAACCAGGCTTTTGGATAAAAATTTAAATGAGAGCTTTGAACACCCTGAAAATATGTCAGAGAGCTCTATTCCAACTCTTGCAAACGTAAACAATTTCTTTAGAGAAAAAAATGTCGAAGAAATTTTAAACAATGCTGCCTCAAAACTATCGACTTGCGGGTATGAAATTTTAGGCACAGAGCAGATTTTGCAATCTATTCTTGAAAATGGCGACTATGATGTAACAAAATTTTTAAACAACAACGGAATAGACAAAGAAGTTTTCATACAAAAGCTTGAAGGTTTTTCTTCTCGCAGCGCAGAATTTGAACACTCTGAAAAGCAAATAATATTTACTCCAAATGCTTTTAAGGCAATGCTTTTAGCGATTGATACCGCGCGCGAACTGGGTAGTGTTGAAATTAAACCTGAGCATATAATTTTAGGTATGATAAAAACAAAAACAGGTATTGCTTATCACATTTTAAAAGATTTGATAAATGACACTGATACTTTTGAAGAAAAACTGACAAAAGATGTTACGGGCAAAACCCCTGAAATGCTCTCGATTTTAAGACTGGCAAGAGAAGAAGCGCAAAATCTCAACTGCTCAAATATCGGCACAGAAATGTTATTATTGGGCATTTTAGCACTAGGCAGCGGTAATGGTGCAAGTGCTTTACAAAAATTGGGAATTACTCTAAAAGACGCCAGATATGAGGTAGAAAAGCTTGTCGGCTGCGGAAGCGAGCACAATAATTCCCCATACGAATACACTCCGCGAGCAAAAAAAGCTCTTGAATGTGCTTATGAAATTGCAAAATCGCACAACAAAACAAAAATTTCTTCAGAAAATCTCCTATACGCAATAACAAGGCAAAAAGAATGTCTTGCAATGAAAGTCTTAGAAGCTCTTGGCACAGACGTTTTAGAGATTAAATACGGTATTAGAAAAGAAATAGGCGAAGATTAAAACGCTTTTAAATTTCCAATTGACCCGTCAACGGATTTTACACCATTTTTTGCAAAATCCACTTTATAAGTTGCGCTTAGCCCTTCACCTTCAACCTCTAAAATATTTCCTATTCCAAAATGAGGGTGAAAAACTCTTGTGCCAACTTTAAAAGTATTAAAAGTGGGCTTTTGAGCATTATTTTGCGGACTTTTTGCCATAGCTTTGCAGCGTGCAATAATATCAGAAATATTTTGTTTATTTTCTTCCTTTGGTGCTGTTGGCTTCTGTTTAACCACAAAAGACTTATTTGGGGTGCGCTCTACACTTTGCGAAGTTGTTTTTTTAATATTTTTCAAGCTGGAGGCTAGATTATTAGATAAACCACCTGAACTTGAGGAGCTAAAAGAGCTTGAAGACGAGCTTTTAAACTCTTTTTTCTCTTTAATTTTACTTGTTGCACTTTTAAAGGTTGAGCGCCTGTAGTCACCATCATCCTCTCTATAAGCACGTTTTGGCATAGAATTATCATCTTCAAGCAAATTGGCCGGTATTTCATCTATAAATCTACTCTTTGGAAAATACTTGATATCCCCCCAAATGCGACGTCTTTGCGCCCAGCTTAGGTATAAATCATCCTTTGCACGAGTAATTCCGACATACATAAGGCGTCTTTCTTCTTCCAATTCGCCTGTCGGCGCACCAAAAGCAATACTTCTTGAGTGTGGGAACATACCTTCCTCAAGTCCTGCAAGAAAAACAACAGGAAACTCAAGCCCTTTTGCAGCGTGCAAAGTCATAAGGGTAACAGATTTATCATTTTCATTTAACTGGTCAATATCTGATACAAGAGCAACTTGAGATAGGAAATTCCCCAAAAGCCCCAAATCATCTTCCTCATCGCCTATAAACTCATCCGCTTCAAATTCCCTTACAACATTTACAAACTCTTGCAAGTTTTCAATTCTGGATTGCGATTCTATTGAATTTTCCTCGGTCAACTCTTTCATATACACTGAGCGCTCAAGCACAATCGGCACAAACTCTGAAAGTTCAACGGTGTTTTGATTAAGCGAAAATTCTTTTATTAAATCTCTAAAATTTGCAAGCCTTGTTTTTGTGGCAGCATTAAAATCCTCGTTATTTTCAATGTCATCAAGCACATCAAAAATAGAACAGTCAAGTTCATCCGCAAGAGCTGCAAGCTTATTTACCGTAGTGTCGCCAATAGAACGCTTTGGAGTGTTTATTATTCTCCTTAAACTTGCAGAGTCGTTGTGATTATAAATAAGTTTTAAATAAGCAATAATATCCTTAATTTCCTTACGGTCGTAGAACTTCAAACCCCCTACAATCTTGTAAGGGATTGAATTTGACATTAAAGCTTCCTCAATTCCACGTGATTGAGCATTTGTACGGTACAAAACAGCTATGTCATCAAGACTAACGCCCAGATTTCTTATTTTACCTGCAATATAGCTTGATTCTTCATAATCATCACTTGCTTCAAAAGTTTTAATCTTTGAGCCTGAGCCTTTTTGAGAGTATAAATTTTTCTCCATTCTCTCGTTATTATTTATAATAACTGCATTTGCAGCGTCAAGAATATTTGCTGTTGAGCGATAATTTTGCTCCAATTTAATTAATTTTGTATTTTTGTAATCCTTTTGGAAGTTTAAGATAATTTTAAAATCTGCACCACGCCAAGAATAAATTGACTGATCCACATCGCCAACTGCGCAAAGACTTCCCACATTATCTTTTGACCCATCAGCAGGGTAGAGCATGTTTATTAAATCATACTGCGCCTTGTTTGTGTCTTGAAACTCGTCAACAAGAATGTGCAAAAAGCGATTTGCATACTTTTGCCTAACTTCCTCAGAATTTTTTAAAAGGTTAACACTTAACATTAGCATATCGTCAAAGTCAAGCGCATTATTAAGCGCAAGCTGCTTTTCATATTCGTAATAAACTTGTGCAATTTTATCAGACTGATAATCCCTTGCATGGGTAGAAAACTCGTAAGCGTCCTGCATTTTGTTTTTAGCATTTGAAATTACAGACTTAATCATCTTCGGCTCAAAACTTTTTTCATCCAAATTCAGCTTTTTAAGCGCATTTTTAATAACAGTTTTTGTATCTGTATCATCATAAATTACATAGTTATTATTCCAGCTTCTACCGTCTTTAGTCTTATAATTTTCTAAATCGCGCCTTAAAATTCTTCCGCAGATGTTGTGAAAAGTCCCTACCCACATACGTTTTACAACATCTTCGCCTAAATAATTTGAAAGCCTTTGCTGCATTTCTTTTGCAGCTTTATTTGTAAAGGTTACAGCTAAAATATCAAAAGGATTAACGCCAGAATCCACTAAATTTGCAATACGAGCGGTTAAAACCTTGGTTTTACCACTGCCAGCACCCGCAAGCACCAAAATTGGCCCCAATTTTTCTGTTACTGCCTGATATTGCTCTTTGTTAAGCCCCTCTAAGTATGATTTTTCTGCAATCATTTGTAAAAAACTTCCTCTAAAAATGTTAAGGTCTTCCCAAAATAGGGAAAGTCATGGTATTATTAGCATTATAATATAAAAAAAGATAACAGGGAAATTAAATGAGCGAAAACGAAAAAGAAAATCAACAACAATCGTCAATTATGGTTCCATTAGATGATATGGACACAGTTTCAGATGATGACATTCACAAAGTTGATACACTTGCGCAAGAACTTGCAACAATAAGACAAAGTGCAAAAAGAATTGCAATAATCGGCAGTCGTAACCTTACAATTACGCACCAGCAAATTATTGAAACGCTCACAACAAGCCTTGTTATGCAAGGTAATACAATAATCACCTCAGGTGGTTCATCAGGTACAAACGCAGCTGCTATTCGTGGCGCTATGAAAGCAAATCCTGATAAGTTAAAAGTTATTCTTCCCCAAACAATCGGTCAACAGCCATCTGATGTTCAAGACCAGCTCATTGGTGTTCCAAATATTATTGAACACCCTGACAGAGCAATGATGACGCTTGCTGACGCGTCAAGAATTTGCAACAGAGAAATTATAAGCGAATGCCAACAACTCATTTGTTTTCTTTCTCATACGTCAAATACTTTGCATAAAGCAGTTGATTTTGCGGAAGATTCACACAAAGTTGTTACGGTTTTCTACCTTGACTAATTCAAACGGTTGAATTTGGATTAATTTTTAACAAAAATGCAAAATATTTTCATATAATTATCTTAGCTGAATTTAATTTGAGGTAATTACATGAATAATACGGCATTAAATGAAAACGAAGGTTTAATAGTACAGATAATAGGCCCAGTAATTGACGTAGAATTTCCACATGGAAATTTGCCCGAAATATACGATGCACTGGACATTTATTCCGACAATGGCGAAAAAACAACAGTTGAAGTTCAACAACTTTTGGGTGAAAACACAATCCGCTCGGTTGCGATGTCATCAACTGACGGCTTAAGACGCGGAATGAAAGTTGTAAATACAAAAAACCCTATTAAAGTTCCGGTTGGTAAAGCCGTTTTAGGAAGGATTACAAACGTTTTAGGCGAGCCTGTAGACAACAAGGGGCCAATTGAAGCATCAGACTACTTGCCAATTCACAGGGAATCACCTAAATTAACAGAACAAAATACAAATATAGAAATATTAGAAACAGGCATTAAAGTAATTGACCTTCTAATGCCATACCAAAAAGGTGGTAAAATAGGACTATTCGGCGGTGCAGGTGTTGGCAAAACAGTTCTTATTCAAGAATTAATTCACAACATTGCAATGGCGCATGATGGTGTTTCCGTTTTTGGCGGCGTTGGCGAAAGAACTCGTGAAGGCAACGACTTATATAACGAATTTAAAGAGTCTGGCGTATTAGATAAAGTTGCACTTATTTACGGTCAGATGAACGAACCTCCGGGAGCACGTATGAGAGTAGGGCTTTCAGCTCTTACATCTGCTGAATACTTTAGGGATGTATCCAAACAAGACGTATTGTTATTTATTGACAACATTTTCCGTTTTGTACAAGCAGGTTCTGAAGTTTCAGCACTACTAGGACGTATGCCATCTGCCGTTGGTTATCAACCGACACTTGCTCAAGAAGTTGGTGAATTACAAGAACGTATTACATCAACAAAAGAAGGTTCAATTACTTCAGTTCAAGCAATTTATGTGCCGGCGGACGACTTAACAGACCCTGCTCCTGCTACAACGTTTACCCACCTTGATGCATCAACCGTATTATCTCGTCAAATAGCGTCACTTGGTATTTATCCTGCAGCAGATCCGCTGGAATCAAGCTCAAGAGCGCTTGACCCCAATATTATCGGTGAAGAACACTACGAAGTAGCAAAAAAAGTTCTTGAAATTCTTCAAAAATATAAAGATTTACAGGACATCATTGCAATTTTAGGTATGGATGAGTTATCCGAAGAAGATAAACTTACAGTTAACCGTGCAAGAAAAATTCAAAAATTCTTATCACAGCCTTTCTTTGTTGCAGAACAATTCTCAGGAACAAAAGGAAAATATGTAAAACTTGAAGATTCTATAAAAGGCTTTAAGGAAATTATAGAAGGTAAACACGACGATCTGCCGGAGCAAGCATTTTATATGGTAGGAACTATAGAAGACGCTGTTGAAAAAGCTAAACAAATGCAAGCGGCAACCGTTTAAGGTAATAATTTATGAATGAAAATTCAAATAAAATAAAAATAAAAATAATAACTCATGAAAAAGTAGTCTTTGAAGAGAACGTGGACGAGCTTTACGTGAAAACAACAGACGGTGCTTTAGGAATTTTACCTAATCACGTGCCTGTCGTATGCGCCTTAGACATTGGTGTTACAAGGGTTATAAAAGACAAAGAGCCAATTTGCATAACCACAATGGGTGGTGTCTTACAATTTAGCGAAAATGAAGCGACTATTTTGACAGATATAGCCGAATGCGGTGATGACATAGACCTTGCACGCGCAAATGCAGCAAAAGATAGAGCTCAGGCAAGACTTGAAGCAAAGAATGAAAAAGATGATTTACTAAGAGCACAATTTGCCCTATCAAAAGCAATTGCAAGGATTAACGCTAAAAACAAAAACTTTTAGATTTTAATTCCTGCGACACTTAACGTTAATTCATTTTCATTAATTTCAATAATTGCCCACCTTATTGGGTCAATGCCGTATTGTCGTATTTTTGCCTCAATATAGCTATTTTTTGGCGGCATTACATCGCTTTTAAATTTTATTATAGTGTCGATAATTTTCATCCCAACAAAATTCCTGCCATACAAGCTGAAATATAAGAGGCAAAAGTACCGCAAATTAAAGCTTTTATACCAAGTTGTGCCAAATCTTTTCTCCTTGATGGGGCAAGCTCGCCAATGCCACCTATTTGTATTGCAACAGAGCCAAAGTTTGCAAACCCGCAAAGTGCAAAACTTGCAATCACGACGGATTTATGTGTAAGTACATTTTGAATACCAATTAAATCAGTATATGCTATAAATTCATTCAAAACAAGCTTTTCACCCATAAGCGCACCTACAGCAGAAGCATCGGTAAATGGTACGCCCATTATAAAAGCAAAGAAAGAAAATATAAGTCCTAAAATAGATTTTAAATTTAAATCTGTTAAATCAATAAAAGGCAAAGTTATATGCAAAACATTATGCAAAAACAAGCCAAAACAACCAAGCAGCCAATCAATCATTGCAATTAGGGCAAGAAGTGCAATTAACATTGCTATAACATTAAGAGATACCCTCATACCATCAGATGCGCCATGTGCTATAGCGTCGATTAAATTTACATAAGGGCTTTTAATATCAACCTTTACGGTGTCTTTTGTTTTAGACTCCTCAGTTTCAGGAAATACAATTTTTGAAATCACAAGCGCCCCGGGAGCTGCCATAATGCTTGCCGCAAGCAAAAATCTTGCATCTACTCCCATTGCAATGTAAATTGCCATAACCCCACCTGCAATGCACGCCATAGAGCCTGTCATAGATGCTAAAAGCTCTGATTTTGTAGCGGTTGCAAGATAAGGGCGTATTAAAATTTGTGCTTCAACCTGTCCCACAAAAGCACTTGCTATGTTAGACAATGCCTCAGCACCTGATACATTCATAATTTTATACATTATTTTTGCAAAGAACTGCACTACACGCTGCATTATGCCAAAATGGTAGAGAATATTTACAATAGCAAGCACAAAAATAATTGTTATAATAAGCTTTGTAGCAAATAAGAAATTTGCACCCTCGTAGAAAATAGCGTCAATTTTATCCGGAGAATTATTTAAAAATCCAAACACAAAATCGCCGCCTGAGTTAGCAAAATGCAGGATTTTTTCAATGCATTTTGCAACAGCATTAATGATTTTTTGTCCCAACGGAACAGTTAAAATAAAAACTGCAAGGGCAAATTGTAGAGCAAGGCCTGATAAAACAGTTTTTAGACTGATTGCTTTTTTGTTGTTGGACATTAAGTAACAAATGCCTAAAATAACAATTATCCCAATAATTCCGACAAATCTATGCACAGGCACTCCTTTTTTGTTTAATTATACCTTAAAAAAGTTTGCTTGCAAAAAACATTATTAAAAAAATTATAACTGTGCAAAATAAGTTTATTTTTAATATTATTTATGCTAATATGTACTGCAAAGAGAACGGTTGATTGCTCAACATTTTTACAATTTTTGAAATATAAAAACATTTGATAACAAATGTTAAATAATGGCAAAGCAAGGGATTGTGATGACAAATATTTTAGAAAATAAAATATCAGATAAAAGCAAACTTGATAAAGATTGCGCTATACGCACAATTAACAGTGAAATTGACACGATAATAAAATTGCGCGACGAGCTTGATGATACTTTTACTCAAGCGCTCGATCTTATGCAAAGTGCAAAAGGCAGGATAATTATTACCGGTATGGGTAAATCAGGTCACATTGGCAAAAAAATTGCTGCGTCATTGGCCTCAACCGGTACACCTTCATTTTTTGTTCACCCTGCTGAGGCAAGCCATGGGGATTTGGGAATGATAACGGAAGATGACGTTGTCATTGCAATATCAAACAGTGGTGAATCAAGAGAACTTGTTGATATTTTAAATTACTGTAAACGTTTTGGAATAAAACTCATTGCTATTACAAAAAATGCTGAAAGCTCGCTTGGAAAAGCAGGGGATATTGTTTTAAAACTGCCAAACAACGGGGAAGCTTGCCCTTTAGGACTTGCTCCTACAAACTCTACAACTGCAACACTTGTATTGGGTGATATTTTAACCGCAGGATTAATCTCAAGAAAAGGCTTTACAAAGTCAGATTTTAACGACAGACACCCCGGAGGAAAATTGGGTTCTATTTTACAAAGAGTAAAGGACTTAATGCACACAGGTTCTGATATGCCAATTTTAAATGAAAATTCAAATATGCAAGATGTTTTAATTGAAATGACATCAAAAAGACTTGGTTGTGTCGGTTTGATTAATTCAATGGGTGAATTAACAGGAATGTTGACTGATGGCGATTTAAGGCGTTGCCTTTGCGCTGAAATTTTAAGCAAAAAAGCAATTGATGTTATGACAAAAAACCCTAAAACAGCTTCAAAAGATATGTTGGCATCGGAAGTTGTAAAAATTATGAACGATAAAAAAATTACAAATATGTTTGTGGTTGAGGATAAAAAACCAATCGGTGTTATACATATACATGATTTGCTTGGGAATGGGGTTGTGTAATGGCGCCGCAAGGCAAAATAAAATCTAAATTGGTTGCGGGAGCTGGATTTTGCAAAGCGAACCAAAGAGCCCGTTATGGGCGATTTGTGTGAGCCTGTATAAGGAAGCTCCCTATTAAAAAAGACCCCATGTGGGGTCTTAAATTGGTTGCGGGAGCTGGATTTTGCAAAGCGAACCAAAGAGCCCGTTATGGGCGATTTGTGTGAGCCTGTATAAGGAAGCTCCCTATTAAAAAAGACCCCATGTGGGGTCTTAAATTGGTTGCGGGAGCTGGATTTGAACCAACGACCTTCGGGTTATGAGGAGTGCCTCGGGTTGCACACTCCGCAACGGTTTAACACGATTTACCACGAAATTTAACTTTATTTTATAAATTTTTGCATTCTTTCACTAGATTGATTAAACTTCGTTAAACTCATGTGCAGCGAAATGTGTTGTTATTTCAATTATTAATTTTTAGTTAATTTTTTATTCAAATTATAAATAATAGGATAAAATTAGAACATCAATTTATAAGAGCAGGGAAGGATTTATGACAGATTTTAAATTAAAAATAGTTTTAGGAGGTGCAGCTATTGAGCTAGAGGGTGAAGGTCAATTAGTAAAAGAAATTTTAGAAGACTTAAAAGAAACGGGGTTAGGGAACCTTGCAAAAACTGTACCTGTTTCCAAACAAGAACCAAAAGCTCAAGAATGCGATATTAACAATATTAGTACAGATGAAGAAGAAAATACTGAACAATCTGAAACAGAATTTCCTAATATAAAAGATTTAATTATTTCGGGTAATTTACATAACGACCAAGAAAAAATACTTATTTTTGCTTATTACCTTTCTAATTATGGACAAGATACAGTAAGTGAAGATGAAATAAGAAATAAATTCAAAGAAATGAACTTGTGGACTAATTCTGCATGTGGCAATTTTAAAACCAATATAAAGAAACTGATTGGAGATAAAAAATATCTATCATCATATGGCAATACTAGCTATACCGTAACAATGCATGGGCAAGAACAAGCAAAAGCTATTATATTAGGGCAAGGTCAATCATCTAAAAAAACAAAAAGTAAAAATAATAAAACAACTAAAAATCCTATTACAAAATATGAATTTATTGATTTAAATTTATCGACAGAAGATAAGAAAAATTTAGTTGATTTGTTTATTAATAAAGAGAACTTAAAAGCAACTGAGAAAGTTACTCTAGCCAGCTATTGGTACAAAAAACAAAAAAATGAAAAAGTTATAAATAAAGATAGCATATATTCTATATTGAAAAATGCAAACATTAGCACTTCTTTTAATATACAAGGAGCACTGATTAATGCAAAGACAAGAAATAATTATTTCTATCCTTCAAATAATAATGGTGAATATGAAATTTCTCATATAGGTGAAGAATATGTTGAAAATAATTTGTTAATACAGGGGTAATGAGTGGAAAATATAGAAACTTTTTATTGTAGAATACCTCAGGAAGATAAGGGGACTGGAACTATAATTTTATACTTATCATATTATTGTGAAAATAATGGTTTTGCAATAACTCCGAATTTGATAAAACAATATTATGAAGAACTATCTTTAAAACCCTATTCAAATATTGCGGCATATATGAATTCTAAAACAAAAGGTAAGCAGCCTGCTCTCTTAAAACAAAAGGGAATATATAAGTTATCTAGAAACATAAAAGAAGAAATTGCTTCAAAATTAAATGAGGTAATACAACTTCCTGTAACCAATAATTTAATTCCTATGAGTATTTTTGATAATACTCGGCAGTATATTGTTTCAATAGCAGAGCAGATGTGTAAATGTTATGATTACGGCTTATATGATGCTTGTCTTGTTATGATGAGAAAACTTGTTGAAACCTTAATTATTGAATGCTTTGAACGATACGGTGCAGCAGATGACATAAAAAAAGACGGACATTATGTATTTTTAAGCGAATTAATTCCAGCATTTATAGAATCAAAGCATTGGACCGTAGGAAGAAATATAACAAACAATATTCCAAAAGTAAAAAAATGGGGAGATACAAGTGCTCATACACGAAGATATATAGCTAGAAAAAGTGATTTTAGTGAATTTAAATCAGAATTAAGAATTATTTTGGAAGATATAATATTGCTAATTGATTATCCTAATTGGAATTTAGAAAAAAAAGTTAAAAAAATTTCATAATCATGCATACATCCCTTCCAACTTCGTCAATTCCTGCTCTGCGAAATCTTGCAACACATGCCCGTAAATATCGAGTGTAATTTGAATACTTGCGTGTCCTAATAATTCTGATACAACTTTTATATGCACACCGCTTTCCAAGGCTCTTGTTGCAAAGGTGTGCCGAATCGCATGAACTGTTCTATGTGGTATATCTAACTTTTTCTGAATTCTTGCAAAATTATCTAAAAAAGTACCTGTGTCTGTAAAATAGCCGTCTTGTCGCGGAAATACAAGATTAAATCTATAATAATCACTACCTAGCTTTTTTCTGATTTTATCTTGTTCATTTTTGTATTTTTCAAGGTCCTTCATTAGTTGCGGCAACACCTTTATTGTACGAGTTGAAGTTTTGGTCTTTGTGTCATAAACAAAATCGAGCAGGGTTTTTGTATCTGCTTTATGACTGAAATTTTTGTTTCTTTGCACTTGTTTATTAACTCTAACCGTATTTTTATCAAAATTTATACAATCCCAAGTTAAGCCTAATAACTCGCCCGCTCTCAGCCCAGTATAAAAATCAAATTTAATCGCCATACCATAATAATGATTCGGACATTCGGCAATGATTTTTTGTTGTTCTTCTCGACTAAAAACTTCTATTTCCTTTTTACCCTCTCGTCTTAATTTCACTGTTAATAACGGGTTTTTTATAATTAATCCCTCATTAAGCGCATAATTTATTCCGCTACTTAAAACCAAATGTATATTTTCAACTGTTTTGGGTGCTAATCCGCCTTTACCGTTTAATCTACCGTCAGCATATAAGAAATTATAAAAATTTCTAACATCTTCTCTGGAAAGTTCTGCAAGTGGAATATTTCCAATTTGTGGTTTAATATGTCGTCTTATAATCATCTCATAGCTTTGACTTGTAGATAATCTAAGGTTGTTTACAACATTTTTATAAAACCAATCTTCAAAAAAATCGCCAACTTTTATAGCATTTGTTGTAACATTAATACCTGCTCTATGTTTATCCATTAAATCTTTTAAAAGTTGTTTGACTTCTCTTTCAGTTTTAGCTCTGCAAGTTTTAAATCTTCTGTTGCCTTTTGAATCGTGCCCTATTTCAAATTTTCCAACCCAGCGACCACTACGTTGTTCTTTATATATGCAACCCTCGCCGTTACTTCTTCTTTTTGCCATTATGCTATTTCCTTTCTTTTCTCTTCATTGATAAAATTGTAGAATGTATTAGGCTTTAAATTTAACAATTCACAAGCCTTTTTGCCTGTAATTTTCCGAGTAAGCCAATCATTATAAACTTCTTGCCAATTATCAGGCTTTTTGATTTTCTTTCTACCTTTGTACTTACCCTCTTTTTTAGCTTGTGCGATACCGTCTTTTTGCCTTTCTAATAAATTTTCACGCTCAAATTCATAAATCGCACCAAGCATTGTAACCATTAACTTACCGCTTGGCGTGCTTGTGTCTAATTGCTCTTTAATACTTACCAGCTTTACATTCTTATTTTTGAGTTTTTCAATAATTCTCAATAAATCTTGCGTACTTCTTGCAAGTCTTGAAAAATCTTTTATGAAAACAATGTCTCCCTCTCTAACATAGTCAAGCATTTCAAGAAGTTTTGGGCGATTAGCATTTTTACCGCTAACTTTTTCCTCAAAAAATTTATCAATATTGTATTGTTTTAAAATTTCTTTTTGACTTTCTGTGTTTTGTTCTTGTGTGCTTACTCTTATGTAAGCAATCCTTTTTCCTTGTGTAGTCATCGTTTTAGCCTCCTTTTACATTACATTTGCATTATTGGATATTGATGTTTTAAAGTAAAGACTTCCCCAAACACCTTTTTAAAAATTAAAAAATCAACTCTAAACAAACACTTTTCAAATGGTTGAGAGATGTTGGTTTAGGCTATAACCTATTCAAAGACATTTCTTAATCAAGTTTCGTAAAATTACTTGATAAAAATAGACACTATACAAGCTTGAATATTTGATTTCAGTATTTGAGGTATATACAAGCACCTAAAAAGCAATTATTATTTCTTCTCTTAAAGTGCAACCGCTTTAGAATTAACTCTAAATGTTGTAAGCCTAAACCTAAGAACAACATCTCAATTTTTTAAACCCATGCAGTTACCAATCCTCGTATTCCTAGTTATCATTGGCTTGGGGCTCATAATCCTGTCTGCTGTCATTCGCACACAACGTGATGAAGTTTGTATCTCTTTTTTAATAAGCAAGCTTATTAGAATTACTCTTTAACTTAGACATACACCAATTATGATATTTCTCAGCAGGTTCAAGGTAATTTTTACGCATTTTTTTGTGAAAATAAGTACGTTCATCAACAACTTTTAATGCAAGTTTTGTTTGACCTTTAAAATCAAAGTCAATTTGTCCTGTATAATCTTCAACATACCTTATAGAGCTTGATTGACGGATTACATATTTTATATAATACAATGGGTCATCTATGGTATAATAATCTGCCCCATCATTATATCCTCGTTGTTCAACATCATCAGCATAGATATGCCAATCGGGTGCGGAATTCTCAAACCGCTGTTGTATTCTTGCAATAAGGTATTTTGATAATCTAGTATATCCACTCGGGCATAACAATATAATGTGTAAATGAGGTTGTATTTTTTCAGGTTCAGCAGCTCGCTTAACTTTTGATACAATTTTCCTTGCCGGTCTGCACTTACCTTTCTTTACCAATACAACTTCAGCATTTCTTATATTTGTCTCACTAATCCCTATCATCGCAGTACAAGGAATTTTCGTTCTTTTACAATAGCGTATTATATTCATCCTTAATGTATCCGCTTCTCTTGTTGCTTCTTTCATATTATTGAATTTTACCGAGTGTTCAATTCTTATAAACGTAGTAGCCATAGAGCAATCTCCTTCTTTTTAATATTCTCAAGTCTAAAAACTTTTTTATTAGCTTTTGCGTAAGTTAAATAATTTTCATAAGTCACGTACCAACGACCAAATTCATCTTGTACAAATATCCCATAAAAACCTTTCAGCTTATCTGTAAAAGCTTTAATGTTTTGAAATAGGTGCTTTCCAGTAATCTCGCTTAATGCGTATATGACTTGCCAACAGGAAATTTTATCTTCCATGGCAACTGTTTTTGCACATTTCCAAGGTATTTCGTTATATTGTTTTGCATAATCATACAAACAAGATGTTCGCTTTGTATGAAACCCAAAGTTATGTCCGTAGTAATTTTTACCAAACTGCATATACTCTATAACATTCATAGTTACACTACCTTTCCGATATTTTTCATAACCCATTCATTGAAGTCGTTAGCAAGTATATATTTCTTGCCGCCGATTTGAATTACTGGAAAGCCTTCAAGTTTACATAATCTGTAAACCGTATTTATGCCAATTTTGAAAGTTTTAGAAAATTCTTTAACTGT
>CALUYB010000020.1 GCA_944324905.1 Candidatus Gastranaerophilales bacterium | reverse complement strand
TCATCAGCTTGATTTACTTGTGCCGAGCTGTTTGACTCATGACTTGTGAGTCTTTTTTTCTCATCAGGGTTGAAATTGACCGACATTTTGCCACTAACCTTTAATTAGCTTTGTTGTCACCACACATTTGTCTTAACGACCCTACTTTTGAAAACCTTAAGCAAATTAAAAAAAATTTACAATTTGTAATATTAAGCAAATTCACTAAAAATAGCAAATAACTTTGCTAAAATAATCAAACTAAGCGTACATAATAATCAAACCATGTGTTTCTTTACAGCTGAAATGAATATAATCGATGTGTTTATGTAAATCTTTTTTATCAACAATTGTATGTTCCTAATATCTGCCTTGCCATATATCTTTTTCACCTTTTTGTATCTGGCTTTCTGATAAATTGTAATCTATTAATATTCTTTGAAAAAATATTTCCCGTCTTTTGCTGGTTACAAATGTAATAAAAATAATCGAGTTTGAAACAAATAATCTTTTATAATTCATTATTTATATTTTATTATAAATTGACACAATTAATTTATATTGTTGGGTTTCACCCAACCTACATACTATACTGTGGAAACTTGAAAATATTTTATAAATAAGTTAAAACATTGCGCAGATTAGCACTAATTGACAAGCATGTTTGCCAATTACTATACTAAATTATATGAAAATTAAACCACTGCATTGGGAAATAGTTTTATTTATATTTGCAAATTTAATTTGCGCTATAAACTATATATTACCTATTTTACTTATTGCAGGTTTATTTATGCTTGCGGATTTGGCAACAACACCTGGTAATAGTATTAGAGCATTTAACTTTATTTACTTTCTTTTTACACTAGTTTATCTGTTGGGCAAAAATTTTGTCATATGGTTTGCGATTTTTATTATCTGTAAATTTGGTTGTGAGAAATACAAAACAATGGCGCAAAATTTTAAAACTCCAACAAAAATATGGGCATTTATCTTGGCAATTACTGTTATTATTGATATACTAACATTGCTTTACTTAAAAAATATGGCATTTGCAATTATTTTAAGTTTATCAGGTTTTACATTTGCTTATTTAACAGCATTTATATTGTTTGCAATTGAAAAAAGAATAAAAAAACACGCAAAAATTTCTCGGTATCAATAATCGACTTTTTAGTTTCACAACACCCACATTATAGTAAATTAACAAACTGAATTTATAAAATCATTTATACCTTGCGGTGCTTTTAGTGGAGCAACTTTGGTTTGATTTATTGTTGCAGTATTGTCTTTTATATTATCTATTGTATTTTGAATTTTTGTATCAGCAGTCTTTTTGTTTTTTAACTTTATAAAGGCAAAAACTCCTGTAGCAATTGCTACCCCTGCCGCTATAATTAACGCGCTTTTACCGTATGCTTTCTTATTTTTCAACGGTTCTTGCGCAGCACTTGAAACAATTTCTTTCATAGGTTTTTCAATGTCTTGGGCAGCTTGTTGTGTTTGTTGATTTATTAATTTTTCGATTAAAGTAGTGGTGCTGCCCTTGGGGTCGAATTTTATCAGTTCACTATATGAGGTTTCAAATAAGGATTCTGTTATAGGTATGCAATCGGGATATTGTCTTAATAATTCTTTGCCTGTTTCAATATATTCAAAGCTTAATTTGTTTATTTCTCTCATGCGTTTAAAATCCGTGTTAGTCATTTTTGAGTAAATTTTTTCAAGCTCTTCTAATTGAGGTGCAAGGTCTTTTCTTGCCTTTTTTAGATCATCAACCATTTCTTGTGTTACACCCATTGTATCAAGGTCGAGCATTAAGCCTGTGCGGTGTGGCTGCAACACGCCCCTGTCCAGTGTTTTTTTGCGGGGATTTTCAAGGCTGTATAGTATTGCTGCCATGTAATCTTCGCTTGCGCAGCTTGTATATTCTTTTAATGACGCAACATTTCTTGATTCATTAATTGCATTATCCATAAGGGTTTGCATGTCATGTGCTGCAACAATTGTAGGAAAACCATTTTTTTTGAAATTTCTTTCTGAATCTTCCAGTGTGTTTATTAGATTATCCTGATATTCATTACAAAAATCTATAGCATTTTGAGATAAGGCTGCAGGTACGCTACAGTAGTTGTATCTGTATCCCTTTGCAAGCATATCTGTAAAGCCACCTACATAATTTGTAGAGGTTTCTTGATTATATTTCGCCTTCATATAAAACGGATACAAGTCTATAACATCATCAGCAAGTTGTTTATTTGCCGATGATAACGCCGCGCATGGCGATGGTGAACATAATATTTCACCTGATTCCGGCGATGTGCTTATTGTCCTAAAATAAATGCTTATCTTTTTATAAACATCTACTATTGGTTTCATTTCGGGTAGCCCAATGGTTGCCTGAAAGGTTTCAAGGGTATGGGCAAGCTTTTTTTTGCTGTCTTGTTTTTGAACAGCGATTGCGCTTTTTACAATATCACCAGTTGCACTATTATGCTCTTGTATTAGTTGGATTGCGCGGTTTTTGGTATCTAAAAGCTTTTCAATCAGCTCTTTTTTATCAGGTATTGCCCTTTCAAAACTGTCATTTGCACAAAAAGACACAGATTGCAAAAAGCTTGGGGAATACTTGCTTTGTGTGGCATTTGCTTTTAAGTTGTATGCTTTAATTGCCCTTATTTTCATAAATTATCATCACCTATAAATCTTGCATACTCGTTATTAAAGTTAGAAACATCCGATTCATTTAGCGCAGGAACAATGTTTGCATTTTTGATATATGCAACTATATCATCTTGTGTGGCATTTTTATCACCCAAAGCTTCTATTGCTGAATAGTATATGTTTTCAATTTGCCCGTTGTTAAATTTTGCGCCTGTTTTTTCTTCAATATCTAAAAATTCCTGTACAAGTGCATCATAATCCAGAGGTTTATCTGTAATGTCTTTAAAATAGTGTGATATTACAGTTTTTAAGTTATCTCTGTCGGGTATGTCAATAGACATTCTGATTGGGAAAATTTCAGGATTTTCCATATCAAGAGAAAGTTTTGAGGGAAAATTTGTTGCTATAAATACGCTGCAGTGGTATTTTTCGGAACATGTTTTGATAAAATCTTCAAATTCTTTTGAAACAGTAGAATAAGAATCAAAGAGTTTATCGGCTTCATCTAGAAATAGCACTGTGCGCTGTCTTGTTTCCTTAAAGTTTTTTTCAGATTTCTCAGCTTCAGAGTATAATCTGCCCATAAATTTGCTGCTTGTTTCATGTGGATGTACTCTTATTGGCACGAATTTGCAACCGCTACCTATTGCAATATTTTTAGATATATACGATTTGCCGTTTCCCCAAGGGCCAAAAAAGAGTATGCTTCCATAAATTTCAGGATTGCCCCCTGCTTTTTCTTCCATGACTTTATTGGCAAAGGCATCATTAAGCACTGTTTTTTCAAAATTATATCCTGCTACATTTGCGAAATTTGTATAATCCGTTGCCTTTAAAAGTCCACCATCAAGTTTTTCGCGCATAGTGTCTTGATAGGTCTGTTCTATCATTTCTTTATCTAATTTATCGATTTTTGCCATACCATCACGCATAACATTTTGCATTGAAGAAAGAACATTTTCTTTTAAATCAACATTAATATCACCTGTTTTTTGCGCATTTTCTTTATCTAGTCTTGCTTTTTCATCTATTTGTTTGTCAATCTTGCGATATTTTACTTTAGTGTAAAAAGGTAATTTTGTCAGTATTGAGTGTCTTTTTAGTAAATCTATGTGCGCTCTTGTTTTTGTGCTTTTAGCAGCATCATCAATTTGTTTTTTTATTTCATCTACTGTTGTGATTTCAATTGTATCGTTAATATCTTTTAAATTTTGATATTGCTGAATCATTTCATCAAATGCAACTTTTTGAGGCGAACTTGAATCTTGCGCTTTCTCTGAAACTGGTTTTAAAATTTTTATACCATTAAATTTGACATTTACGACATTAGATACTCTCATGTTCATTTTCCTTTAAATTAAATCTAATTCTTCAGCTTTAACCGGTATATGCACTTTTAGCCCAACTCTGTGTGGCTGAATTGTACCCCTGTCAAGATTATCCATATAACCATCCGGCGTAAAAAATACAATTGTAGAGTGGTAATCTTCATCTGCTGCACTCATGTAGTCTTTGATTGATGCAATGTTTCTTGAGCTATTGAATTTAGGATTTAACAACCTGTCGAATCTTTCAACAAAAATTACCGAGCGCTCATTTGTTTGCTGATAATTTTTTTCTGCTTCTTCAAGAGCGGTAATTAAATTATCTTGCAATTTATTGCAATCTCTATCGCGTTCTATTTTAATGAAATTAGCAACGCTTGACGCGCTATTGTACATCCAATCAAGTATACGAGTCGCAACTCTGCGATTTTCGCCGATTAACATAATGCAGTTTGGAAAAGCAGCAGGCTTACCAGCCTTTGCAGAAGCAAGTCTTTTTAAAAACGGTCTTAGTTGGTCTTTTGTATCTTCATATTTTTTGTCTACTTGTTGCTTACTTCTCATTTTTGCTTCATAACTATTGTAGAATTTTCTTTTGTCTCCTGATTGATATTTATACAATGCTTCCTCTATTTTTATTCTTCCTAATGCAGCATCACTTGATACGTCTTTCTTAACACTTCCTATATTATATTGAGCATGTTTATATCTCCTGCCATATTGAGTATCAGGATAGAGTTGATTATAAATATTAAACATTGTTTTAAATTGTTCTACATCTTTTTCAGAATTTTTGGCTTCAAGTAAATCTAGTGCATATTTATACGCTGTATTTCTTTGGTCCATAAAATAGTGACTTCCGCCATCGTACAATTCATACCCCTTTACTTTTGCACATAATAAAGCAATGTCATTGATGTTATTGTTGGCGTGCAATACATCAATCATTTTTTTTGTCAGATCATACTCACGTCCTGAAATTTCATTGCCTATAAACATGTCTTCATCGAGATATTTATTAAGTTCAGAAAAACGCCCATATTCATATGGATTTTTTGAACCAAATGAAATTTGCGAAGAATTGGAGCAATTAAAGCTGTCGTATTGTGTGTTAATAAAATTACTGCCACTTGAGAAATTTTGAGACCTTGAAGTGGCAGTTTTATTAACTCTAAATTTTGTAAATGGAGTTATTTTTAAAGTGTAAGACATTAAACCTCCTATAAATATATTTGTAATTATTCAAGTAAAACATGAAAATATAATTTTTTTATAAAATCGCAAGTAAATTTTAAAATATTTACATATCTTTACAGCAGGAAAAATTAACATGATATTACTTGTCAAATTTACCTTTTAATGCTCTTTTGCGGCATTGATTATTATTTTTGTCTTTATACCAGCTTGTTAATTTTTTTGTTATTTTCTAAATTTGATTCTTCTTTTTTAAGCAGCGGAAAAAGAACAAGAGTTAATAATGCCCCAAAACCAACAATGCCACTTTCGATTTTTCTTATTGGAGTTTTAACCATAAAAGTTATAGGCACACCAACTAAAGTCATGCCTGAAAGCAAGATTGCACCTTCTTTATCATTCTTGAAAGCATTTTTGTATTTTTCAAAAATAGGGTTGTTATTCTTTGTGAGTTCAGTAGATTTAAAATTGATTAAACCAGTTTTGTTTATCATTTACTCGTCCCTTCTAAAGCTCTTAATTTTGTCATCATCAATAATGCAAAATATAGAAATACAATTCATATAATTACTCCTTTTTTTTTGTTGTTATAAGTATAACAAATGTAAATTTGTAAATTTGCTAATTTTTTAAATTTACTCATTACTATAAGATTTATTTTTTGATTAATTATATGGAATTTGATTTAAATATAATAATGAACTTTACCAAAATAATCAAACTAAGTGTACATAATAATCAAACCATGTGTGTTACTTTGCAATTTATATTGTTGGGTTTCACCCAACCTACATACTATCTTCTTGGTGTATTTAATTCTAAGTAAAAGTAAATATAGCACAACTGCCAATTGGGAAATTATCAAGTTTTATTTTATTGCTTTTTGGTATTGAAAAATTGATTTTGTCAAAATCGCTAAATACGTTAGAATATAAGCCTTTTAAGAATTTGTTTTGACAATTATTACCCAAATTAATCTCTACTTCATTTTTATCAGGTTCCAAATTAAAGCAGAATAAATACTGAGGGATAGAATTTTTACCACAATACAACCAAGCTAAGCTAACACTATTTGTATTGCATAACTTTATCATTGGCTCGCTTATTTCTTCTTTAATATTTGCAAAAATTTCTCTCATTTCAAATACACTGGATAGAAATTCTTCATTTTTACCCCATTTGTATGGTTTGTCCATTTTTTTAATATAATTAAAACTGTATTCATTTTTCGTTTTCGGTAGTAAATTTCTTAATTCATATCCCATACCCATATAACTTGGAAGCTCAAGAAAATATGCGCAAAAAATCCTTATTTCGTTTGCTAAAGGCGATTGATAAAAAATATTATTTTCTTTTTTGTCTGCATCATTTGTAAAAGTGCAAATACAAGGTGCAAAAGTAAAATGCTGCGGGTAAATTTGAATAAAATCTTTTATATGGTTTATGTAATCTTGATCTAAAAACTTATAATTTAAATTACCCAATACTACATCAAAATCTTTATTAATCATATCCGAATATCCGTCAATGTAATAGGTGTTATAGAAGGCTTCAGCGAGAGTCGCAAAATAAGGAGAATTTTTTTGAATTGAATGTTTCAATTCTTTCCAAAATTCTCGTCCGCATAGATTTTTAGTGTTTTTTGATGAGTGAGAGATTTGATTATGTGCCATATCTGCTCTAATAAAATCAAAATTAAATTCTTTTTGAATATTTTTATATTTATTTATAAAATAATCCCATACTTCATCCTCAGGCTTACTTGTATCAGCAAAACCCTCGGAGTCAATTTTGTACCATTTATATGGTGTTATACACCCTAAGATAATGGCATCCCTTGCTTTGTTTTTAACCTTAAATTGCGCCCAATTATGATTTGAGCTTTTAATTATTTTTTCAAAAGTTATTGGGCGAGTAGGTGCATGTTCAACTACAGGAAGTGTCTCGTACCCTTTTGAGCGAATATAGTGTAATAATTCTATCCTTATTTCTTCCCATTTGGTTGAATCATTGCCAAAAATAATGGAATGACGTTCATCTTCAGACGTATTTTTTTCAAACAAAGTATCAATATCTGAATTGTGCTTAGGTTGTCTATTTTTAACAAAATTTTTTATTTCATTTTCAACTTCTAAATATATTTTATTGTAATCAATTTCGGGTGTAAATAATTGTGAACTTTTGTCATTGCTTAATTCTGCCCACTCGAAGTACTTGGGATTTAAAAATACAATCTCTGAAAAACTATCAACATGTGGCAATACATCAAAACCTACGGCTTTACCCATTGCGTGTAGAAGATTAATCGTTAATTTTAACTGCTTTTCAGGAGTATCAAAACCATCCTTAAATAATTCTTTGTCTAAATATTCATTTGATATGCGCCAACTATTTTGCACATACAAGCTACCTTGGTGTCCTGTTTCAAAAAATGGCATTATATGAATGGCATTTTCATTAAATGTTAGTGCATATTTGACTATATTAATAAAACTGCCCAATGCTCTCGGGTTAACCCCTATAATTTTGGATTTTTTTAACCAATTGGAGTTTTTAAATGAACCAATCGGACTTTTTAAAAGATAATCACATTGATATGCTTGGCGAAATGTGTCGTCACCAAGCATATCAATTAATAATTCCTTAAGGGTCTTGCAATCTATAGCTAAAATATCATTTGGAGAAATTAATTCAAATTTAGTGCAGTTTTTAAAATATTGCATAATTTTAACTTTAGCCAAATAATTCTTCTTCTTCAGCGGTTAAAATATCAATATTTATCTGGTGTACCTTGCTTCTTATTGTAGCAAGCATTTCAACAGCCTCTTTCTTTTTGGCATCAAGTTCTTTTATTGTTGCTTGTAAATCCTTATATTGTTTTATTAAATCTCTTTTTGTATTTGTCAATTTTTTCACCTTGTCACTACTATACAAACCATCAATATCAAAATCGCTATTTACGGTTTCAGCTCTCCCGATTGGCTGAGAATCTTGTACTCTCTGTGGTGCAACGGTTGGTTGAGCTTTCTGTGTTGTTTGACTTTGCTGTGAACCTTGCACCGAGCTACTTGTGTTTGACGAGTAGCCGCTATAACCACCGGAACCGAATGAAACAGCATTAGAAGTTCCTGCAAAAGATATATTCGATAGGAATGAGCTTTTTAATTTTGCAGAGTCGATTTTACTTTTTTTCCCTGTTTCATAAATACTGGTTCCGCCAAAACTCTGAATGTCATTTGCTTTGACCTTAGTGCTTTTCTGACTAAGCATTTGCTTGGAATGTTTCTTTGAAAATAATAAATTTTCGCGTGTGTTAATTGCCATTACTGTCTCTCCATTTATGTAACCTTATTTTATAACATTTGATCGTATCTGCCAACTATAACATTATCTTTTTCTATTCTTTTTTCTTGTCTTTGATTATGCACTGTATAAGGTATAACAGGGGTTAGATCCATTTGTATGTCGCTCTCAAAAATAAAATTTGAATCGTATATAAACACTCCGTCTTTAGCAGCAGTAATGTAATTCAATACTTCCGGCAAAAGGAGTCTTTGACCGTCGTTTAATTCAATTATTTTATTGGGCGCAACCAAAAAATTGCTTTTGTAAAAACAGCAACACCTTGAACAAACAGGAAATTTACCGTGCTGTGCGAGCTGTTCTCTAATTTTATTTGCCTTGTCATTATTAAAAATTGTCCAAAAATCATTTTCTCTCAGGTTCCCAATTTCATTACAAATACAATTTGATACCTTACCGTCAGGAGTTATTGATGGCGACATCCAAGGCGTTGTGCATATCCTGTTTTTTCTAATTAGGGATAAATCTTCTTCAAGGTAATATTTTTTCATTTCCTCAAATGATAAGTGCGGAAAATCATAAACTTTTGTTGGACCATATTTTTTGCGTAATTGTTCAATTTTGGAGTACAATTCCTCTACATAGTGTTCATTGAATTCATACGTGACTTTTGGTTTTAAAGTTGTTGTATATTTTTGCTTTAAACATTTAACCCACTCTTTATTATTTTGAGCATCTAATTTATCAGAGGAAAACTGTAAATGTTGAAATCCTATAAACGCAGGTTCAAATTGCCACATGTATTCAGCAAAATCTAGTATTTCATGTATATTTTCTGGCAGCATTACATAATTTATGCAAGTTCTTATAAACCTTTTTGATTTGTTAATTTTTTGTATAAGTTTTAGACATTCTACTGAACGCTCAAAGCTTCCTTTTGTATTTCTTATTTTATCGTGTGTTTCACCTAATCCATCAATACTTATAGATAAGCTTGCTTTTGATTTTGCAATTATATCCAAGTGTTCCTTTAAAAGATAACCATTGGTTACAATATGTACTTTTAATTTTTTTTCTGTAGCAGACATTAATATTTTATCAAAATCTTTATGCAAAAGAGGTTCGCCACCCATTAAAGTAACTTGAGGTTTTGGACTTACTGATTTTATACTATCAAAAAATGTATCCCATTCTTCAAAAGTCATTTCATTCAATGTATTATTCTTGAATGTTGAGCCATATTGCGTGCACATATTGCATGTCATATTGCATCTATGGGTTAAATTTACAACAAATTCCATTTGAAATGGTAGTTTAAGCATATATAGTTTCCTTGATTTTATCAATTTTGCCGAATAGGGCTTTTATTTCACTAATCAATTTTGCACATTTGGCTGAAATAAAATTGCTCGATGGTTCTATTTCTCTTAGAAGTTCTTCGCCTAATGCATTTTTATATATTTCGTTTCTTTGTGAAAAAATATGCATTGCTTGTTTAATGCCGTCTAATAAGATTTCCCCTTTTTCATAATCTACAAAAACAGTGCTTTCTATGCCATATTTACTTAATAGTTCTTGATTTTGCCTTATTAGCTTTAAATCTTCCTTGTTGCCTGCAACAATCGCCATAAAGGGTAATTGTTTTAAAAGGGCTCTATTGTTGGGGTATGACAAAAACTCCTCATACTTGTTTTTTGGCGGTATTTGAAGACCCAGGATATCTACATAATTGAATATATTTAGCATATCTTCATCATTACCTGCATCTCCGGCAACAATGACCAGGTCGTTTGTTCTATTTTTATATATATCTTCAACTTTCTTGTGTGTGTCAATAAGTTTATTTATTTTTTTGTCCTTCCAAAAACCATTTTTGGGGCGAGGTTTTATTGATAATGATTGATATGAGCCACCTTGTTTGATATCCCAATCTCTTTGGCACAAGCTTACGCTTGCATTTATATTTTCTCTTCTAAAAAGAGCTTCTAATCTACTTTTTGTCCTTTCAAGGTCAGCATTGTTTGAAAAAACTATATATGGGGAAAAATCATATCCTTCATTAAACGATGCAAAATTTCTTTCTAATGTTAACCCATATTTTAATCTATATTCAAGTGATATTTCGCCGTAATCCTCTATGCTTTTATTTATGGGAGTTTCTATTATACGGACTCTTCTATGGTCGGTTGTCGGTGTTCTTAAAATTGTATCCCTTATTTGCGGTATTAGTATTTCCGGTTTCCAGTTTAACATTTTGCTTAAGGAACTTCTTTTACTTAAATCAACTGTACCGCTTGGAAATTGCCCATCTTGTTTATAAAAAATATCTTTACCATCGCATGTGATTAATGTATCTGGTTTGGGTAAATCAGCACCCTGACTTTTTAACCTGTCTAAAAAGTAATTAAATTCGGGCCTATTTCTTCCGGTTGTGATTGCGAAATTGAATTTATCGCCAAATCTGTTTAAAAAATCTTTAAATGGCAAAAAACAATGTTTAAATAATTTTCGAACTTCTTCATTGTTTTTATAGGCATCAAAAAAACAGATATCCTTATGTTCAAACGGCATATATGTACCGTCAAAATCAGAGTAAAGAAAAGATTTTCCGGTACCAAATGCAATATTTATGTTTGATGATCTTATATTAGCAATACGCAACCTGCACCAACAATTCTTTATTAAACTAATTTTTTAACTTTTTATAATTAAAACTCAGTAAAAATTATTTTGAAATAGTATTTATAGTACAAATTAATAAATATTTACAAGTTGCTATCAAAAAATGTTTTTTTGTAGTTTTATATAGCCATAGGGATATTATGTGTTGTATTTAAAAATAGAAAGTTTTAACAATGCAAATTAATGCAATAAGTTTTAATTCGGTTTATTCAAATCAATATAAAATTAAAAATAAATACAATAATTTCGCTCAAAAACAAACTTCTTACTTAACTAAGGATACTATATGTTTTACTGGAATAAAAACACCAGTAAGAAGTCTATCAAAAAATGACCTTGAGCAATTTGCAACTTTTTTGGAACCCATATATCAAGACTTAAAGAAAATCACTGATGAACATTCGCAATCAACGGGACAGCAAATGAAAAAGGATGATATTAAGGCGATTTTACAAAAATTTGATACAAATGATTATCAAATTATGGGTGTAGGAACAAATTCAATATGTTATAAGGTTAAGAATCCAAGTGGTAGCAATGCTTATGGCATACGCTTTTTCAGACCTGATGCAATGAACTATGGCAATGATTCAACTTACGAAAAAGAAGCTTTTGCACTTAGAAAAGTTCAACAAACTGGCATTGAAGATGCTCAAGAATTAGTTGACCTTGTAGAAAAAGACGGAAGACATTACATTATTACAAATCTTGCACAAGGTATTCCGCTTAACGCACAAGAAGGCAGAATGCTAAATTCAAGACAGGCAAAAGATGTTTTAAAAAAACTGACCCAACTTGATAAAAGCGGTTTTGTGCAGTATGATGCACAGCTTGAAAATATATTTTTTAATGGTGACAAGGCTGAATTAATTGATTTTGGTGGTTTTAGTGTTTCGGCTGAGAATAAATCAGTACTAGATGCACTAAAACAAATGGGTGTACCTGTGGATTATGAGTCCTTTTATCCTAATTTTAGCGCATTAAGAGAAGGTAGTATTAAAGAATTTAATTTAGAAGAACTACTTAAAAGTACAAAACCATATCTAGGATTTTCCGATATAGATACAACTTTTATCTCAAGAAACTCAAACCCATACTTTAGCGCTTTTTCAAATGTTGCAAACTTTGAATACAGAAGTTTGTTTTATCATTTGCAAGATACAATAAATGCAACAGGCACAACTCAAACAGCAGAAGATATATTTAAAAGTTATTTGCATCAAAAAGCTTTTGAGCACCATAAAACAATGTCGGATTTTTTTGGAAGTCTTAATCCGGATGAAGTTGCAAGTGCTTGCAGGACCGATAAGGGGACTATTCTTAAGAGAATTAAGGATGCTATCGGATATGAAAAATTGCTTACAGGATTATTGTCAAAAGATGAAATTAATGAAAATGTTTTAAAAACCGAGCTTGCAAAAATTCAGATGAGATGGGTTGCTCTTAACAAAAAAGAGGCGTCTCAAACTCAGTTTGAAAGTTTAACCTCAATGATAAAAGAATTCAGAGATCAAGATTCTTTGGCGTTAAGACGATATTATGACGATTCATTGTCATTCTTTGATAAACTAAAGGCAGGTATCTATGCTTTGGCTGAAGGAAATAAAAGAGAAGTTTTAGATTCTAAATATAATCTCGTTGAGAAATTATTTATTAAAACTGTTCAGAGTGCAAAAGAAGAAATAAAACCGGAGGTTTTACAAACGCAAGCAGAAGAAAATATTAAAACAGGCTCTAAAAATAATAAAATTATTGCAATTATTCTTGGTATTGCAGCTTTTGTCGGTTCAATTTTTATATATATTACTCACCGAAAAAACAAAGAAAAGCTTAATGAATTACGTGAAGCTCCACAAAGTCAAACTACTTCTTTAAATGCCGCTTTGCAAAATAATGATATATCGAGTAGTTCAAAAGTTTACAACCCTTTTTCCATGCAGGATTTTTTAAATACAGTTAAGTAGCTGTGTATCAATCAAGGAAACTTTTGTAGTATTTTTGCATCTAATCTATAAAATATAAAAATTAATTTAATATTATTTATATATTAAATTAATTAATAGCTTGTAATAAGTTTCTTTTGAAATATTTATTTTTTTAGACTCGGTATCTGAAATTTTAATCCTTATTCCATCTTCGCCATCTACTTTGTACGCATCGCCAATGTTAACTTTTTCAATTCCACTAGCATTATTTGCTACATCCGGAATAAAAGTGTCTAAAAGCTCTTGTTGCAGGTTTGCTTTATTTTTATTTGAGGCAATGAGTATGCAATGTGCGATAGTAGCTTCTGATACAGAGCCGGTTAAAGAGGTTATCAAAGACAATGAAAATGGCCTATTAATTCCTTTTTATGACATTGAACAACTGTCGCAAAAAATAACACATGTGATAGATAATAAAAATACAAAAGAAATTAAAGAAATAAAAGAAAGAGCAAGGCAAACAGTAGTTGATAAATATGATTTACAAAAGCTTTTACCAAGACACATCAGGATAATTAAAACTATTTCAACAGAAAAGGGGTGAATTAACAGCATACGCCCTCACCCCTTAAGGTTTGTTATTTTGGCGGTGAACCCGAACAAAAGCAGCATCAAAGAATTTCGAAGATATGAAAGTAATCGATATTTTTGATGAAATTGCCATAAACAATGATTATACGGTAAAAAGTCTGCCGTCACGCGCTTCGGTAATAAGGACAATGTTTAAAATTAAAGCAGAAAATAAAAAGAGTGAAAATATAAGCCAAAACGTTAAAGTTTTGACGTAAAAATTTTAAAAATTATTTCCATTATTTTGATTAAAAATAATTTATCTTTACCAAAATTATCAAACTAAGCGTACATAGTAATCAAACCATGTGTTCTTTTACAATTATTTATATTTTATTATAAATTGGCAAAATTAATTTATATTGTTGGGTTTCACCCAACCTACATACTATAAAATTTTGTTTGATTATCGTTTGTGCTCATTTTTATTCTCCTTATAATAAGTTTTTAATGCGCTTATTTTACATTAATAATTTCAACTTTATTGCCTTTTTTATCCTGTTCATTTTTTATAAAATCTATCAAGTCATCAGCTTCTTTTTTATTATTAAGCGGGTAAAGACGGACAAAATTATTATCTTGCGAAATAAAGTCATAATATTTACCTGCAACATAGTTCGTAAGCTGAATTTTAACAATATTTTCAACAGGCACTGTGTTGAAATTATCTGTAAACATTTTTAAAAAAGTTATATGTCGAACAAAACGCTTGTTTGTAAGAACTGCAATTGTATTTGTTGCAAATAAACAAAAATATGCAAGAAGTATAGAAAATAGCGCGAATAAAAGATAGTTATTGTTATTTACCATATCAATATGAGTCAAATTTTGTGATACAAAAAAAGGAAAAACCCAAGTGCCAAAAAAGAACCCAGGTAGCATCCAAAACATTACCCTTATTACACCATAGTGTGTTAAATGTGTATATATAATTTTTTCATCAGGATATTTTTGCTCAACCTTACGAACAAACCACTTTCTGTAAATTTTAGATAATACAAATAGCACCAACAAACTTATAAGTGAAAATATAAACCCGATAACAAGTGTATACTGTTCAATATCTATAGCCGCATTACCCAATAGCTGAGTATTGTTTGAATTAAGTCCAAATTCTTGTATATTTGAATGGCTAAAATACTTAAACATTAAAATCGTAAGTATTAATACGATAAAGGAAATAATGTAGTTTCTTTGAACTTTTTTGTAGTCGCTTCTCATTTGTTTTCCCCCTTATTGCTACAACATCACAGTATTTATTAAGTTTATCATATACGATTATAAAATTTCTAATTAAATTTTGTAGTTTTGCTCTTGCAAATTTTATTGTTATTTATACTCTATAACAAATACTACAGCCTTAATTTTATTCTTAAACAATATCTTCTCAACCCTTCAAATAAATTTCACAACACGCACATTATATCATGTTGTTTTAATACAACAAACCGTAATTTTCCAATACACCCAAGAGCTCTCTTCTTCTTGTGGCTAACTGTTTTACAATTTCCTTAGAATCGCATTGCGACAATTCATTCAACGCTTCATCAACAAGTTTTAATTCAATCGAATATCTTGTGCATGAATTGTTAAAATCAGAATTTGACATTTTCGCATTAAAAGCGTTTAGTTTTTTTAATGCGCTATTTTTTTCAGGATAAACTGTTTGTATTTTTTGTGTGGTATAAATTGTGTTGATTTTATAGTTGTTTTCCATAATTTCACCTATTCTTTTTCTGCTATAACTGCAAACTGCAACAGATCATTTTTATTAAAGAATGCTTCCAAATTTGTTATTTCAATAGGTACTCCTTGGTGGTGCGGATTATACAAGTAGTACACAGTATTACCGTTTGAATCTGTTTCACATGTAAAACCATAGGCATGAGCCCCTATTGCAAATTGCACAATATTTTCTTTATAAAAATCAAGATTTTTTAGGTTTGCAATTAAATTATCGTCCAAAGTTTTCATTTGTTCTTTTGAAACTCCTTGGCTTTCGTATATTTTGCATACTTGTTCTTCCTGCTCTTTTATTTGAGACATATAGATTTCTTTTTCTTTTGGTGACATTTTTTTCATATGTTTTAACATTTCTATTGCATCATTTTTAACACTCTCATCCATGTTTTGATTATTTTTTATTTGCTCTATTTGTGTATCTATTTCACTGTCTGATGGCAGTTTTGACTTTGGAAAATAAAGCGAAGAATTGTATCCTAATTTATTTAATACAGTTACTTGCGTACCACCACTGCCTAATAGTGTTGAGGTAAATGTTGGGTATGGGGTATTAAACATATTGTTATTATTTTTTTTGTTTAAAAACTCTGTAATTAATTCTGTTTTTTCTTCAAATGCATCAGAGTATTTCATGTAAGAAGTTTTGCCATTTTCGTCTTGATAAACAAATGTATTATCTTGATTTTGCTCTGCAAATTCGCAAAATTTTGCCAATTCATCGCCTGATAAATTTTCAACAGCTTTTTGTATTTCATTTTCGACTAATGTTCTGCCATAAGCATATTCAAGCATTTTAAACCCATCTGCGCCACTTGAATATAAACCTGACTGCTTATCCTCGGAAAAATCACCATTTTTAAAGACGACTTCAAAATCATTTTCAGGGAACTTGATTTTAACATTTCCTGATTCGTCTTCGCTAAATGCTTCAAGTAATTTCCCCCTTTGCTCAGGGATGGTGTATAAAAGCATCATATTTTCAATGCAATAGCAATCGCCAAGCACTTGCTGTGCAGAAGCAAATCTTTCAACAGGAGGGAATAGCTTGTAATAAGTTTCTTTTGAAATATTTATTTTTTTAGACTCGGTATCTGAAATTTTAATCCTTATTCCATCTTCGCCATCTACTTTGTACGCATCGCCAATGTTAACTTTTTCAATTCCACTGGCATTATTTGCTACATCTGGAATAAAAGTGTCTAATAGCTCCTGTTGTAGGTTTGCTTTATTTTTATTTGAGGCAATAGTGTCGCACATTTTATCTATATCACTTTTTAAATTAGGTGAAAAATTCCATTTGTCACTACTAGCTATAGGATTTGGGTCATCTGCGTCAAATAGGGTCGCGGTGATACTTTTTAAGTTGCTTACATCCTCTAGTGAACGTAATGCGCTTGCGTTTACTTCGCCACTTTGAATTAAATCAAGCAGCATTGTCGCATAACTTGAATCAACTGATGAAGGGTTAATATCCATCAAAGCTTTTATATTTTTATATAAAATTGCATTTGTGTCCACACTCGCAGCTGCATCACCCATGCCGTACTTGTCTATTTTCTGGCATAATTCATCCATATTTAAAACACCAGTGCCATCATTTGTTTTTAAGTTTTTAAAGTACAAAAATGTGTCGATATAATCCTTGCCTTTATAAAATTTATTGCTGCTCATATTTTCTTTAATAAAATCTATATCATTAGCAGTAAGAGAGGTAATATTATTTAGAATTGCATCTGAATCTTTTGGAGATATTTTGCCTTCAGTTATACCCTGAGCAAGCTTATTGCAAGTTTCTACAGCGTCACTTAAATCAGATGATTTTAGCACTTCGTCAAAAGAATCCCTGTAAGCTAAGTTAAAATTACCTGTTTTTGTTACACCATTGCATATAGAATCCAGGGTGTCATAGTCTATTAAACCATCATCTATTAATTTTGATAAAATTACAGCCTTGCCAAATCCGCCATTCATAGCATTAATACTAGTTAAATCAGTAATAGAGCTTGTTGAATAGTTAAATTTTTGCGCAATATCTTTTGAATAAGCATTTACTTTGGCTGAAGATAAACCTGTTAAAATACCCATTAATTGGTTTT
>CALUYB010000019.1 GCA_944324905.1 Candidatus Gastranaerophilales bacterium | reverse complement strand
AAAGATATAATTTCCCGGTGCGGCGCTTTAATTTTCATAGTGCAACTTTAACATTTGGCCATGTTCTTGTCAAATGCCTATTGCAATGCTCTTTCGGGATAAGTTGAGCTAAAACTGTTTAAATAGTTCTAGCCTCTTATTTTTTCATCATCACGCATGTGGCTTTTCACAAGCACATTTTTTCCTGTTATATTAACTTCTCAAATTACTTGTATGCGATATTTATATGTTAGCAAATTAAATACCAGCGCACATCACCAAAATTACTTGAGTAATAATGGTGTTTGTAAGGAGGCAGTTAGTTTGAAAATTATAAGACACAAAATGAGAATTCCTTATTTTATATAAAATAAGTAGGAAAAATTCTAAAACTAAGTGATAAATCATAATGGATAAAACTAGTTAGATAGGTGTGCAGCAATTATTCCTGAATGGACTGGTTAAATTTGTCCAACTCTATTATTAAAGTTTTGTATTTTGAGATAAATAATTCATCTACAAAATTTAAATACCCAAATGTTTCGAATTCAATACGGACTAAAATTAATAGAGTTTTTAAATAATCATTCAAAAGTTCTTTATGAGAATTTATAAAAAAATTTATTTTGCTATCAGAATCTCGGAATTAAATGTATTGGAACATCATATCCTACGCTTTGGCAACAACTCTTAACATACTTACGCAATTAAAATTGCTTGTATGTTAGAGTTTTGCATCCATCATTCTAAAGCTCGCTTATGCTCGCTAAGAATGAGTGTATGTCATTCTTGTATCGTTAAAATTTCCAAAACCTTGTGTTAATTTTTCTGAAAGTTTGAATGGTGACTGTGCTTTGATTGACCTTTGCTCCTGTTGAGTTTTGCTTAGCAAAACTCTTACGTCGCCTATCAACAGTTACGACCAAAACTCATCGTTTTGGTCTTCACTCTGGCTTACGCTTTTTTGCTCCTGTCAAATTCGCCTTCGGCAAGAATTTGAAACGTCGCCATCGATTGGTTTCAATAAAGCCAAGCTCTGTGCTTGTCTTTATTTTCACACACGGCTTACGCTTTTTGCACAACTGGACCTTACCAAAATTCTCAAACCATCCGTACAAATCAAACTGGTCGTTTAATTACAATTGGACTGCGGGAAATTACAAACCTAATGCAAAAGATAAATCAAGTTATCAGGCATTAATTGACGGTTCGGGAAATTTAATACTTGCCAAGGCTCGGGGAACAGCTTCATCAATTGGCGGAATGAACTCAATTACATATAATGTTGCTTGCTGCGGCGGGCTTGACAGAACGCCGATTACAAAAGTACAGCAAGAGGTATTCTGGTTTCACTGCGCAAGAATCCTTGCAAGATATAATCTTACTCCTTTTGATTTTTACACTCGTGCTGAAATAGGCGAGATGTGCAGAGATAAGACCATAGAAAAACTCTGTCCGTGGAATAAATATCTTGTTCAAAACATAGGTAAAATTGATTTAAACAAAATGCCCGAAAAAAGCGGACAAGCATATGCCATGGGGGATTATCACAGACAAAAAATCAAATGGTATTATCAGAAGATTAATTAAGAGGGGGCAAAATGCCCCCTCCTCTTAATAATTACAGCTCATTTTCATATTCAAGTATTGCAATCGCCCGCACAATATTGACCGCGAAGTAATACAAATAAACCATATAGAAAGATTTTGATTTTTTAGCGTAAAAAGATAATTTATGCCACATTTCAAAAGTTCTGCACGTTTGACACTTAACCTTTGAATATCAATATTCTTGATTCCCGTAAATTCATACAATGTTGTTTATATTTCTTGTTTTTCCAAAAGCATTTCGCACTCCTTTTTGCATTTCTCTTTTATAAAATTTTAAACAATTAAAATACAGTTGTATATTACCCGCAAGGGTATATTTATATCTATATTATCAATATATGTCTTAATTATCATTGTAAAACGCAATCATAGCATTTAATGTTAAGCTATGATTACATTATCAAGACTTAAAAAGAATTTTGGTTTAAAAGTTAAAAAATACAGAGAGAACTCAGGGCTTACACAAACTAAACTCGCTGAACTCGTTGGAATTGAACCCGCAAGTTTATCAAGAATTGAGAGCGGAAAATCTTTTGTATCTTCCGTTATTTTACATAAAATCTGCAGGACTTTAAATGTGGAACCTGTTAAATTGTTTGATTTTAAAGATATATATGAAAATGACTTGCCGAAAAATGATAAAATTATTGCGATAAATGCAATTTTGGCCAAATTAACAGATGAGCAGCTGGATTTTATACATGGTGTTATTACAACTTTAAAGAAGGATTAAAAAATTTATAGAATAGCAAAAATATTTATTTACGTTTTTTCTATGTATAAACATAACAAAGGTATATAAATATGAAAGTTTATTCCATAAGCAATTACAGTCCAAATAATAATCATATTTTACAAAAAAATAAAAATGCAAAACACAATATTAGTTTTAAAGGTGTAGCCATTGATGATGACACCAAGAAAGAACAAAACAAAATTTATAACAAAATAAAAACTCTGCTTAAAGATGATAAAAAGGGTGAAAAAAGCGAGATAGTTAGTAAATTTGAAGAAGGTTATAGAAGCATTAAAGAGGCTAGTGAAAAAAAGCTTAGTCAAGTAACTGGATTTTTTAAAGGTAAGAAAAAAGAACAAATAATGCTGGAAAAGGATTCTAAACTAAGCGGATTTTTAAAAGCTCAGGAAATAGCTATACAGATACAGAAAGAAAACATCCAACTCCTTGAAGATACATACAGAATGGCAAAAGAAAGAAATGACGAAAAAGAGAAACTCAAAAGTCTGGAAAAAGCTCTTCTTTTGGCAGAACAGATAAAAGAAAAAACCCAGATGCTTGCGCAAAATAAAGATACACACAAGGGCTTTGACTCCATAGCCGGCTATGAAGAAGAAAAATATATTTTAACCAGTCATTTTATCAATTTATTGCCTTATGAAATGGCAGGACAGGCAACAGAAATACCAGGTGGCATTTTGTTTTTTGGTCCAATAGGAAATGGGAAAACAAGCTTTGCGAAAGCATTTGCATATAGTGCAAAATGTAAATTTGAAGAAGCCGAGTCAAGCCCTAGTGCAAGAACAAAAGAGGAAATGGAAAAAACTTTTTATGACAATCTTACTTCGATTGCAAAAATAGCGCAGCAAAATTACCTTAAAAACCACATAAGAACAATAATCTTAGTTGACGAGATAGACAGATTTGCATACGATAAATCACCAATTTTATCCGCATTAAAGAAATTTTTAGAAAATTGTTCAGAAGAATATCATTGCACAGTGTTTGCAACCACAAACAATCCTTTAAATATTCCACCTGCAATTCGTGGAACAAAAAGAATGCCCATAAAAGTTGCTATCGACCCGCCTAATAAAAATAACGCAGCTCTTGTGTTTGAGCATTATCTTAAAGACTGCCCCAATGTAAATTTAGCTGAGATTAATTTATCAGAACTTGCAAAAGAAATATGCTCAGCTTTGCCTAATAGAGCATATAACAATTCCCAAATTGAAGATATTTGCAAAGAATGTGTTAAACATTGCGATAATGTTACTCAGGAAGATTTGCTTTATTATATAAGAAGAGAGGAACCAGGTATCGATAAGGCGGATTTAGAAAAATATCAGAACGAAACAGAGCAAATAGTAGGGGTTAAATACGATGGTAAATAATTTAAACAACATATATTCACAATTTAATATGCCAAAAATTCCAAATGTAAATTTAGAACAAAAGGAAGTACAAACTCTTAAACCAAGTCAAAACACGGCAGCGAATAAAATAAAATCAAACAATAAGATTATCCTTGCATCCACAACAGGATTAGGCACACTTGCCGGCATAGGACTTTCAAAAATTGGTTTAAATATAAACATTGATGCATATAAAGAAGTAATAGCAAAAAATAAAAATGAGCTGGAAAAAAATTTTTTTTCAATGCCAAATATAAAACAATTAATAGAAAAAATTGAAACTGCACAAAAAACAATAGATGACAAAAATTTAGAAATCGAAGAAATAAAAAAGCTTGCCGCTAATTCCAAATTTGAAGAAGTTAAACTAGCTGCACCAAAAAATATAAAAGACTGCCAGAACTCAATAAGTGCTACACAAAAATACATTGATGGCTTAAAGAAAATTTATGACAACGCATATAATGAATGTATAAATAAAAATATAACCAGCATGATAGATGACGCAAATAGCGCCCTTAAGGGATATAGGATTAAATTTAGTGCAATCTGTGCCGCAATTGGTCTTGTTGCAGGTGGTGCAATTATTGCCATAAGAAATGTTTTGAACAAGGATAAGAACTCATGAAAATAACACCTGTTTTGCATAAACAAAATGTTTTTAGCGCAAGAATGCCGGAGAAAAATAATAAAATAACCGGCTTTAAGTCTAATAAAGATGAATTTATCAGCTTTAAAGGTAAAACATACCCCTCGGGCTGGTATAGTGACCAAGAAATTGGCTACGCAAAAAAATATCTTGGTGTCGAAGGATGGGAAGAAAAATATTTTTGGGAAAGATTTTACCAGATACATCCAAGAACCAGTTTAATTGAAGATGACAAGCTGGAGATTATTATTAATATTCAATTTTTAATGGTGCCCGCTTTAATAGAGGCTGCCGTTAATGCAAAATGGGAAGCAAATGTTAGAAAAATTACCAATCCTGAAATAGCAAGAATAAAAGGTCTTATGACCGATTTGAACAACGAAAAAATACAAAGAAATAAGGAACAAAGCGAAAGACTCAATGCTGAAATTAACAAACTTGAAGCAATTAATAACCAAAGAATAAAAAAAGAAGAATTAAGCTCTAAAATTAAAGAAACTCTCAATAATGAGTTTTTAACGCCCTTAAAAAATGGTTTAGATGAAACTCCTACCGTAGTAATGCTTGAAACACCAGACATTGAAATAAGAAAAGATATATGGCAATGGCTTAAAGACACAGCAGATGCACGGGTTGTAGAGTTTAAACTTCAAGTTGATAAAGATGACCCGTTGTACAGACTGAGAACTGAATTGGTATATGCACAAGAAAAATACCGCACTACAGGCAAAAGAACTGTTTTATTTGTTGATAAATTCACAAGAGTTTTAAACTCTGATAAAACATCGGGGGAAATAATTGGCCATATGAAGGCATTCTTAACTTCCTTATCTAAAAACAAGGAGCCCTTAACTATAGTTTTTAACACAAATGACAGAAAAAGCATTGATCCTGCTTTTTTAAGTAACCGTCAAAGAATACAACTTCGGGTAAATTTTGACAAATTAATGCTTGGGCAAAGAAAAACTTGGAAAGCACACCTTGATGAGCATATAAAATCTATGAGTCAAAATGAACTGGAAATACATAAGTGCTGGCTTACTCAAATGGCAGAGAACGCCTTAAAAGAGGAAAATTATGCAGATGTTATAAAGTACAAAGAAACAAATGCACTAATTTGCGAAATGCAAGAAAAAGAAAGAGATGCATACCTTTTAAGATGCGATATAGAAAACTATCTTAAAAAGGTTTAACAGATTTTAATAAATGACAATCACTTGTCAGGATTAAATCTGCTGAAAAATTTCAAAGCAAGAGTCATGGGAACCGACAAGGCAAAAGTTATCCCGATGCCGCCAAGAATTTTACCTATTTTACCGGCTGTTGTTGCATTGGAAAAATTTTTTTTAGCAAAGTCAACTCCTTTAAATGCAGTCATTGCAGAGATTAAAAAAAACAATTGCGCATCTGTTTTATTAATTTTAAGCCTGTGATTCTTTTCTGTATTTTGATTGTCTGCATTAGCCTTGAAATTTAAGCTATTATTTCTATATGCACTAATTTGCGATATTTTCATTATTTTTTAATCCTTGCAACTCTTTCTCTTCTTTATTAACTTTTTCAATATCAGTTTTTGTAATTTCTGGCGGCAACTTCTTGACTAATTCTAGCACATTATCTATGTTTTTTGAACTATTGGCATATAATGCGGCGCTAGACAAATATTTAATCTGTGAATTAGAGTATGCATTATTGCCAGCTTTTTTAATTAAAGCGTCTGCCAGCATATTGCATTCATGATTATCAAACTCATTAAAATAGAATTTAATTACTTGCAGCATATCGCTCTTGTCTGGCGGCAAAATTGGTATATTAATAGTCTGTTTTAAGATAGACTTATCTATATCAAGAGGCTCATTTGTAGTTAAAATTAAGGTTATTTTGTCCTCTGCGCAGTTTTTAATAAATTCTGCAAATATCTTTGCAGCTTCTTTATCTGAGCCATAATCATCAAATTCATCTATTTTAATAACCGTATGAGCGGAAGCATTTTTTGCTTCTCTTCTAATATTTTCAAGTTCTTTGGATAGTTCATCAATATTATCCGGGTCTTTGAATCTTGGCATTAAACATTTTCCCTGTTCTGAAACAGCCCTGCTTAATTCAGTTTTACCAACTCCCGTAGGACCATATAACAAAATTGCGGATGGCGCTGTAGTATATGAGCCAGCAGCCTCCAGACCAAGCGGCATAATAAACTTTTGCGTTAGTTCATCTTTTATTTTTTCATATCCTGCAATTCTGCCATAGCCAAATCCTTTTTCACTTTTATAGTAATCTTTTTGTAGTGCAATAAAAGAATTAATTTCATTCATTTTTTTGGCTACTTCTTTTTCTTGTTCATTATTCAAGATATTGTCAATTTCTTTTGCCCTTGCTTGTTCCCGTTTGGTTCCTTTTGTTGCAGCAAGTATAGCAGCTGCATTTTTAGCATTTTTTCTGTTTACCCACGCATGCATAAATTCCCGAACAGCGGCATTTGAAAAGTTTTGTAAATTATATACAAAAGTCCTGTTTTTGAATTGTCTTGTAAAAGCATCTCCGCTTAAACTATCAATATTAATTTGTTCAAAAAATTCATGTTCTTTTTCAATAAATACTTTATATACATCCGGGTATTTTTCAAGATTTTCTTGCATGTCTTTAATTGTTTCCTGGGCTTCTTTTGATATAGTGGCTGAAACTGTTTGGTCGCAAAGTTCATAGACAGTTGCTTGTATTAAAGATTGTTTGAATAATTCTTTTGCTCTTTCTTTAATTGCTTTCGGATTATTATTTACTTTTTCACCAAAGAAGCTTAGAATAAAATTTGATATAAAGAAGTAACCGCTCCTATAGGCAAAACTTTGCGACATTTCCAAAATACATGACATCGCCTCCTGAGAAGCTCTCGGAATTTTATCAAGTGCTTTTTTAATAAGTTCGGGAGAAGATGTGTCATTAATTGTTATATCATACACATCGTTAAATGGATTTTTTCCCGTAAAGAAATATCTTCCTGCAAAATAGCCCACTGTTTCGACGGACTGGTCGCGCAAATTCATTTTATTGGCTTTAACTCGATTAATATAACCTCTGCCCATTTTTTCTGTTATCATCGTACTGAGCGCACTATTAACAGCTCTTACTCCGCCAGTTATTGCAGCGTTTGCTCCTCCGCCCGTAACAACAGTTCCTCCTGTAGCAGTGGTGACGGTTTGGGCACCTATACCAAGCCAGGATGTAACAAGTTTTGCTCCGCCAACGCCAAGTGTAGCGCCGGCAAACATTTCTTTTGTGTAATATTCCAAAGAAGGAATCGGCGGCACTTTTAAATACGCGGCCAATGTAGAAAACATGCCCAATTGTATCATTCTTAAAGGAATAGTGTCAGCACCGATTGCTGCACCTTCACCAAGAGCTGCCGATACTAAACCGCATGCCGCAGAAAAGCCATGTACAATATTTTTGCAAGCTTTTTCACTTTCATAGCTCATTGCAGGAAGTGTAGTTTTTTTATTTTTCCCCGCAAAGGCCACTTCCGGCAATTGTATATTTTTAACCTGTTTAAGTAAGCGCTCATATTCACCAAAAAAGTTTCTTACGTTTATTAAATCATTTTTATAGCGTGCTTCATCAATAGTAAGAATTTTCTTGTTATCTAATTTTTCAATTTCTTCCTGCGAATATTGTGCAAAGAATTTTACTACATTTCTTCTTATTTTCTCATTATCAATTATCTTATCCGCATTTTCAGGCGAGCCGAAAATACCCTTGCCCTCTTCTAAATTTTTCCTAAATATTTTTTGTGCGCTGTCGTAATTCTCAAATGCATTAACCACCCTGTTATATGCTTGCGGATTGTATAATAATTCCGGCTCCGAAAAATAATCAACAGATACAGATAAAGGATATTGTATAATATTTGCCCTTTTCTCTGTTATGATATTTTCTTTAAAATTAATATTGTTAATATTTTGTACTTTCATTATTAAGCTCCAAAAATACCTCTTACACAATCTTTGAACGTTTCCCAGAAATAAGCGCCATGGTGTTCCGAACTCATTTCAATAATGCCATCTCCATCTATATCTATGTCAGGAATACCATCCCCATCTAAATCTATATCAACATTTCCATCACCATTTACATCAAGTAATGTTGCATATGATATCATAGGTTTATCCCATAAACCCTCCTTTATCATACTGTTTTGATATTTTGCAAAATTTATTGCCTCAATACTCCCGGGGTCAGGATAGTAGGCCCCGTCGTTAGCTATTTTGTCAAGAACTTCATTTGCTAAATCGCTATCGTATCTTTCTTCAATACCCGGCATCTCGCCGCCCCAAGAATTTCTTCCGCCTTCATACGCCATTACTCTTGTGCCAAATGAAGGGTAATTATTTTCTAAATATGATTTTAAATGCAGATTATTTGCAACTTCTATTGCTGTTTCATCATCACCGACAAACTTTCTAAATTCTTCAAAAGCAGGAGCATTTGCCAATTTTTCAGGAAGATAAGTTAAATATTTATCGCCCGTCATATCTGTTGCTTCAATAATTTCATTACCAAAAATATCTTTCATACCTTCAAAACCAACATCCGAATCTTTATCAAATAAAGATTTTATAAAATCGCCCGCTTTTTCGAAAACATTTTTTTCTTCAACATCATCATTATTATTGCCCATTGTCCCCCATCTGTCATCCCAGGGGCAGGTCGGATACCCTGAACCAAATGAAGGAATTGCAATGTTTTCAAAATGTTCACCATCTATTACGGCAGAAATATTTGCATCGGGGTCAACAAAAATACCGTTATCAGTATCAATAAATTTGTTATTTCCTAAGTCAATATCAATGCTTCCGTCATAATTTCTAAAGACACCGTTTTCCCAATCGGCAACATCACATTTATCTGCATCAATTTCAATACCAGTGCCTTCAAATTTTATTATTCCGTCTTTTTCGTCAATATTGACTAAATCTGATTTAACACCGTTACTGTTAACTTTATAACCATCTTCGTCACATAAAAGCTCTTGCGCTCCTTTACCCATTTTTACCATTGCAACGGATGCAGCGAGTCCCAATAAAAACGGCGTACCTTTTATTGAAACATGTTTAAGTGATGAAGCCAGATTATCTTCAGTTCTGTTTTCAACTTTCTTGTTCTTTCTAAAACCGCCGAAAGAAACATCTTCCTGCTGTTTAATAAATGTATCCGTGCCTGCATAATTTAATCTTGTTTTTTGATTGTCAACCGCATTTGATTTTGAAAAATCATATCTGCCAGGCAGCAGACCAATAGTTTGAAATTTAATCATTTTTTATTACCCTCTTATGTATAAATCTAATTTTAACGTATAATATCCGTAAATAACATTTTTTGCCGTAATCTGCAAAGAGGATGCATTATTTTTTACAATACTTTACATATTTTATTTTTAATTTCATATTTATATATAATTTCCCTGCCATAACGGCTGTTTATTTTATGCATTGCGTTTTCTGTTTCTTTATCAATGCAATTCCAGATAATTTTGCTCAGATTAATATTTTTGTTTTCAATCATATTGATTGTTGTGTTGATTGCAACGTTTAAATTTTCAATAACCAGATAATACAAGAAAAGTTTATCGGGTTGCGGTTCTGCAAGAAAGTAACCGTCACCTATAGCGATAATTTTCATATCAAAAATTGTGTCGTTCATGGTTTTTATCCTTTACTATTGCTAACTTATCTCGGTTAACATAACAATATAATTTCCATAAGTTAACATTATCCTATTAATGACTATATGTCAATTTAATTCCGACCAATGGCTATTTTAAAGTTTTTATTATCTTAATATCATATATAAATGACGGGCAAGAAAAACATTAGGAAAATTCTGGGCGCAAATGTTCGTTCATTGCGAAACGGTTTAAAACTTGCACAAGATGAATTTGCAGACAGGATTTCTATTTCAACAAGCAACTTAAGTGACATAGAAAACGGCAAATGTTTTCCCAGGGTCGCAACTTTGGAAAAGATAGCTGAAATCCTAAAACTTGAGCCTTGTCAGTTATTTGTAGATAATGGGCATATTTTTAACATTGAATTTACAAAAGACAGCTACAAAATATTGCTGGAAATGATTAACGAATTTAAAAATGACGAATCAAGCCTTGAACTCCTGTTAAAGTATGCACAATTATTAAAGGCACACAAAAGCAAAAACCGTTAGACCATGGGGTCAGTGTCTAAATACTAAATTTAATAATTGTAAATATAGTATATACAATTACTTGAAACTTGAAAAAAACAGTAGTATGATGAATTGCCCCTTAGGGAATCATCGCCAGAAAGTTAGGTTGAATATGAAAATAAACGGCATAACAAGCCACAATTTTAGTTCGCAAAAACAAATAAGCTTCGGTATAATTGAAGATAAAACAGCTGCAAGAATTATCGAAGAAAACGCACAAAATGAATGCACTCTGCCGATATTGAATTCATCAAAATTTTTCATCTTTTCATCCGAAGGGCAGAAATTAAAAGTAAAATTAAATGAAGAATTTTTACGTGAAAGAACAACTGATGATGTGGTTGAAGATATAAAAACAAGCGAATATCTTGATTTTGAAAATCCGATTGCAACTCTGGACGATTTTAGATCAGAGGCGCTTGCGCTCTATGAATATGAAGATACAAGCAAACCTTCATTAAGGGAAAGAGTGAAACGGGCCGAAGAGTTTTATACAGAATTTCAAAATAAGCCATACACATCTACTGCAGATTCAAACAAGGAAGAAACAGAAGCACAAGTATGGCGCGAAGCACACGGCTTTTGGTTTTAATTGTAAATTTTTAGTTACATTGGTTTAAATATTAAAATTTTAAGACAAATTTTAATATTCATTGGTTTTATTTTTTTGACAAATTAATTTACATAAGCCAAAATGCAATTATCCTCATTAAACCAAAATTATTCAGATTTAAAATTCAGGGGCAAAAAGACCCCTGACATTGAGGACTTAAAAAAGATTAGAAAATTTGTTAACTGTGGAATAGACAATCTTGCAGATAATTTAACAAGAGAAGTTAAGACAAAAGCCCCTAAAGCAATTGAAAACATCGGCGGACTTGAAACACCAAAACATGTAGGGTTTGCAAAAAATGCTATTGAAGGTGTAAGGGATTTATTTGAATTACCTTTTGATTTGCTTGATGATGTTGCAAGAAGATTTCCTGATTCAAGGTTAAACAAATCTGAAATTTTAAAAAGATACCGCGGACATGCGCTAAAAGAAAGCGAAATTAAAGCCCTGCAAGGATTATACGAAGACGGTGCAAAGTTTATTCGCGAAGTTGACCCTAAAGTCATATCTCAAATAAGCAGTGATAAAGGCAATTGCAACGAAGCTTGCAATATTGCTTGCAACACCTTAAATACAAAGCTCAATCGTCTTTTAAATCAATCCATGGCATTCAATAAAGCGATATACGATACAAAGAAAGAACGCTTTATCACGCGTCTTGTATCAGGTTTTACCGCTGCAATATTTTTAGGCAATGATTTTTTTAATAGTGCAAAACTAAAGGGCAAAACAGATGAAGAGGCTAAAAAATCTCAGCTTTTAAAGCAAGGGCAGGAAATAAAAGAGAACGTTCTTGAAGGTTTAATGCAGTTTGGTCTGCTTTCTTGTTTTTCAAAATTTGTTAACTCTAATCTATGGGCATCTGCACTTTTTGGTACGGCAATAAGCACTATTTCAAGGATAATTTCAAGAAAAAGCTCGGGAATGCGATTAACAAGAGCAAATGTGCCGGAACATTCAATAAATGAATTTCAAAAAGCAATAAAAGATAAAAAAGAGTATAAAAGTCAAAGCGAAAAAGACAAAGAGGCAAAAAAGCCCTTGCTTTCATTTAAAAATATTCTTTTATTCTGTGCTGCTTCAATTGCGGGCGGGTTTAGCTTAAGAGCTTTAAAGCTGCATACAAAAATTGGTCAAAATATAGACGGTTTACTAAAAAAATATACCGATATTGCTAAAAAACAATCAATGCAAAATATAGTTTCTACAAGAGAAGAGCTTGAAAAAATAAGTCAAATTTTGTTTGACTGCGGCGAAAAAGAAATGTCGCGCAATATCAAAAGAAAGCTGGTGCCTTACAACAATTTAATATTGGGCGAAACTCAAAAAACGGTCAAACTCTTTGGCAAGATTGAAGTACCTGTGTCAGAACTAAAAAGATTACCTTTAGCGCCTTTTAGAATAGTCAAAGAAATTTTTTCATATCCGTATAAAATAGCTAAGAATCTGGCTAATGCTATGGGCTTAATAAATGAAGGCAGCAAAGGTAAAATGGTCAGCCCTGATGTCGCTATGAAAAAACTTTCAGAGAGCAGATTTAAAAATGCAATTGATGACATTAAAATCACTAAACCGATTAAAAGAGCCGATTTAGATGAATTATTAAACGACCCTTACGGCATTAAAAACATATATCTTCGTTTTAAACAATTTGAAAGTAAATATGGTGCAGATTCCAAAAAATTAAATGAAGAATTTGGAAAATACATAAAGAAAATGCGCCTTGCGTCTTTGAACAATAAAACCGTTTCAAAGGTAGATAATTCAAAAATTGCAGTCATTGCACAAACTACCGGCACTTTAAGCGGTATGTGGTTCAATATGAATGACGAATTTAATGCTGCAGTTAAAAACGGCGATAGCAAACAGGAAGCGCAAATTGCCGCAAGGAAAAGAGGTTTAACTAAATTTGCCAGAATGACCTCGCAAGTAGCAATTTCAGGAGGTTTAAACAGTCTGTTTAAAAGACAATATCAAGGCTCTATGATAGGTGCAGGATTAATTGTGGCACTAAGTACGGTTATAACCGATATTGTTTCGCGGCAAATGACCGCTATGCCGGTAAGAAAAATGAACAAAGAAGAACTTGAAAAATACCAGAAAAATCATAAAGAAGGTGCGATGTCCTGGTACTATGATTTAATTGATAAATTATCAAAATAATTACAAGTCTTGTTATAAATATTAAAGTTTATTGTTATTTAGACAGATTAAAAATAAATTCAGAATTTGAAGTTTGTCTTTATCATTTTTAATATTTTCAATCAAACACAAATTTTCATCATATAATGCTTCTTTACTCTTGCATTCTATGTTACAAGAAAATAAATCTTGTATGGAAATATCCAAAGCCTTTGTTATATTTGCAAGAGTTGAGGCGTTTGCAAAAAAATCTCCCTTCTCCATTCTGCTAATTGAGTTTTGATGAATACCAATTATTTTTGCAAGTTCTGTTTGACTTATATTTTTCTTTTGTCTTTGCAAACGTATGTTATTTCCTAAAATTTTTTTAATCTCAATCTCTTGCATAACAAATCCTATTTATACGTATTACATATAAATATATTTACTTTATACGTGATACGTAGTATAATATAACTAAGTTCTTCCTTGTAATTTATTTTCAAATTCCTATGGGCTTAGTTGTAAAAATACAAACAAGCCTAAGTTTATTGTACCTATTTTTTGGGAAAAAGGCTATGTGTAACAAATTTATTTTAATTAACTACAAGAAAACTAACTATTTGTGAGGTATTTATGAATCTTTACACAAAAGATGATGTAGCTAATATCTTTTTTCACAACATTGAAGATAGAAAAAAGCGCATCAAAAAATTAGACAATTGGCTTGAAAGAGGTATTTTGCCGCGCAAGGGCTTAACCAGGCAATTTGGCAGAGATTTATACTTTTTTCCAGACAAATTGGAAGCGTTTATAAGAAATGAGGAAAATTATGAAAACACGCAAAAAGAATAAAATTAAATTCAATAACATATATTGTAAAGAAAATGGCAGCGGATTTAGATACAGGTTTAAAGTAAAAGGGAAAGAATATAGCGGAATCTGTCTAAAATGCAAAACCGAAGAAGAAGCATATCAGTACATGCAAAAGATAAAAAATGAAATATGCGACAGAGAAAAAGGGATAATTGTTTGCGAAGATAGAGATTATACACTTGGAAAGGCAGCAAGGGCATATTTAAAATATATGTCCGAAAAAAGCAGCTACGAAGATGCAAAACGACACATTAAAGCTTTTTTAGAATACTTTGGCGAGAATAAACTTGTAATGAGTATAGACCATGAACAAGTAAGGGAGTATAGAAAACATATTAGAAACTCAAAAATTGTTACATTGGGCGGAAACATAATAAAAAAAGAAAAAGACAATAAAACTATAAACAATTACGTTGCAAGTGCAAAAAATATGCTAAATTTTAGACCCTTTATATAAAATACTTCTTGAAATTTGTATAAATTGTTGCAAGCCCTGCTTTTAAAACTTCTTGCTCGTAGTTTTTACATTCGTTATTACTATTGCAATTATAGTAAATAGACATTAAATGTCTGTTGTTTTTATCAAACTTTTCTTCTGCTGTGTATTTAGCTATTACATATTTATTTAATAATTCTTTTTTAGCAAATTCTTTTCCAAAATAACCAAGTCCAAGTGCTTCTTCTTTTGTTAAGTTATAGTTTTGAATTTGATAATCTAAAAAAATACTTGGTTTAGTTTCAAATGTATCTATACCATTAATTCTGACTTTTTCATTTTGTTCTGAGATATTATTGTTATTGAAATCAATATATATAGTATCACCATCTATTACTTTTATTACTTTATACTCATTTTCTTTAGATATTAATTTAGCAGGTACAATGGTTACACTTAATGTGAATGTGAATAATATTAATAATAATATTCTCTTATTCATTTGGATATATTAACACAAAAAATATATGACATAGAATATTAACAAGAAAGGAGCAGGGTATAAAACAATTTAAATTAAATAAACAATTAAATTAAGATAAAACAGGTAAAATAATTCAAATTAAATAATTTGAATTAAACTAGACTAAATTGGTATTGAATGAAAAGAAATTAAAGCAAATTAAATAAAAAATAAAATAAAGCTATAATATGTAAGATATGAAGGTTGGAATAAGACTTCCGACCCTTAAAACAAAAAAGAAGATATTTTTTAATTCCTTGCACAACTGGACCTTACCAAAATAATCAAACTATCCGTACATCTTAAAAACGGTGCTAAACTCAGCTATATCAAGGAAAAATCAAACTACCCGTACAGACCGAAAAAAGTCCAATTTGGTAGTTTGATTTTTTTGGAAAACATAATTTTCCGACCTGAAAACGCCCTCGCAGAGCGGGCTCTCTGTAAAGGAACACATGGTTTGATTATGGTGTACGGTTAGTATGATTATTTTAGTAAAGACATTAATAATTCAAATAATTTTGTAAATAGATATAAAATATAAATTTTCATATTTTACACTAAACCTTGTAGAAAAAGATCCAAACTAGTTAAAAGTTGTATAGATTACAAGATAGGCCTAAATGCTGTCATAAAATAATAAAAATAACTTTTCTTGATTAAGTTGTTAAACAAATTAAAGAACAAGAGCAGCTTGAAAAAGAACGTATTGAGATGTTTTCAAAATTGGAAAAAATTTGATGTAGATTCAATTGATGTTTTATGTGTTTTTAAATGGGGGTTAAAAGATTTCAAATGTTAAATTCCTAATTTTTATGCTAGTATTAAATCAAGTTAGTGAGGGTTAGTTATGGCTTTAAAACTGGAAGTTCAGATTGATGGTAATAAAATTTATTCTCCATTAAGAGATAAATGGCTTGTGTTAACACCGGAAGAACAAGTAAGGCAAAATTACATTTGCAGACTTGTTAATTTTTATGGATATAGCCTTGAGCAAATGGACGAAGAATTAAAGGTCAACAACTCTCATCGTGGACAGGGTAAGGCTAGGGCTGATATTGTTATTTGGAAATCTAAAGAGGATAAACAAAAAAACAAAGCAGCTTTTATTGTAATAGAATGTAAGGCGGAAACCGTTAAAATCCAACAACAAGATTACTATCAAGGTGCAAACTACGCAGCTTGGTCAGGAGCGAGTTTCTTTGTAACGACTAATGCTAAGGAAACTAAATTCTTTAGAGTCGATAAAGATTCTATGCCAAAAGATTTGGATGAAATTATCGATATTCCAAATGCTTCAATAATCAACGACCAAAAGAAGATTGATAAATTATTATCACAAACTAAGGCTTTTTCCAGAGATGAATTTGCAAAATTGCTTTTTAAATGTCATTGCATTATTCGAAACAATGACAAACTTTCTCCAGAAGCAGCATTTGATGAAATAAGCAAAATCTTATTTATGAAAATAAGATATGAACGTAATCCGGATGAAGATGTATTATTCTCTTTAGAAAAATTTCAAAAAGATGAAAGACATTTTGAAAAAAATATTAAAAAGCACTTACCATTAGAAGCTCAAATACCTTACATGCAATATTTGTTTAAAGCAACAAAAGATGAATTTGCAGACGATAAGTTATTTGAACCTTATGAAACAATTAAAATTAAACAATATAGCTTTGAACAAATTGTAAAAGAACTTGAAAAATATAATCTTTCAGCAACATCTGATGATGTTAAAGGTATAGCATTTGAACAATTTTTAGGAACAACTTTTAGAGGTGAATTAGGACAGTTTTTTACACCTCGTACAATAGTAGATTTCATGGTAGAAGTCCTTGACCCTCAGGAAGGTGAAACGATTTGCGATCCTACCTGTGGTTCCGGAGGTTTCTTAATTAAAGCTTTTGAATATGTTAGAGATAAAATCGAAAAAGATGTTGAACAATATAAAAAAGATTTAAAAGCTAAACTTTTTAATGAAGAATATGAAAAATTGTCAGAAAAAGAACAGCTTAAAATTAATGAAAAATATAGTGATTATATTAAAAAGCTATCAATTGATATAAGTGTACCGAACAAAGCTTATCATAAACAATCTGAAGCAGAGAAAAATAGAAGAATCTCAAGACTATCATCAAGTTGCATATATGGTACTGATGCAAACCCAAGAATGGCAAGAACATCAAAGATGAATATGATAATGCACGGGGATGGTCATGGCGGAGTTCATCATCATGATGGTTTAATCAACGTAAATGGAATTTTTGAAAATAGGTTTGATGTAATTCTTACAAACCCACCTTTTGGAGCAAGAGTTGAAAAAAATCAAACTTTAACCTCTACTGATATTGATATACCTATAAAATTAGATTTATCAAATAAAAATGATGAACAGATAAAGAAACAAATAAACTCAATAGACAATGTTCAGTTAAAAACAAAATTATTGCATTATTATGAACGCTATGGAATTGAATATTTGCAAAAATTAAATCAATTGAATGACGATATTGATAAAAAACAAAAAGTTCTCGATAGGTTTAAATTAGGTAAAGTAAGTGGCTTAACAGAAGTTCTATTTATGGAAAGATGTTTAAATCTTTTAAAGCCTGGTGGCAGAATGGGAATTGTGCTTCCCGAAGGAGTTTTAAATGGTAGTGCCCTCCAAAAAGTTAGAGATTTCTTCGAATCAAGTGCAAAAATTCTTTTGATTACCTCTATTCCACAAGATGTTTTTGTAGCCTCTGGAGCTAATATAAAACCAAGTTTACTCTTTTTTAAAAAGTTTACGAAAGAAGAACAACAACAATACAATGATATTGTAAATCAAGTAAAAAAAGAAATTGATGAAAAATATAAAATAGAAATATTGGAAATTGATAACCAACTTTCTAACGATAAAAAAGCTCATCAAAAAGCTTTAAAAGAAATAGAAAAACGAAAAGAACA
>CALUYB010000018.1 GCA_944324905.1 Candidatus Gastranaerophilales bacterium | reverse complement strand
AAAGGCGGTTATGGGGCAAATGGAGTAGCAGAAATTACCTATGATTTAACATATGAATCCGCAGGAGGCGGAGGTGGCGGCGGTGGTGCCATGTTAAAAGTTGAAAATATAACTGTTACACCTTCTACTAATTATGTTATTCGTGTCGGTGGCGGTGGTAATGGTGGAGCTATTATGAACAATGGCGTAGACGGTGGTGAAAGTAAAGTAAGTTTTGCCGGTGGTACATATGTTTTAAGCGGAGGTAAGGGAGGTAAGGTAGGAACAAGCGGAACAGCAGGAGTTGCAGCTGTACATGGTATAGGTGGATTAGGTGCTGCAAAATCTAGTGTTGGGGTGTCTGTAGCTGGTTCTGATGGTTCAAGTGGAACAATAAGTAATATTGGATCTATTGGCGGTAGTGGAGGTAAAAGTGGAATAGAAAGTGAAGGAGGTTGTGGAGCATTATACAGTAATGGTGTAAATTGTTCAGCTACCACTACATATGGCTTAAGTACTATGTTTGTATCTCCATCTAATATATTTAGTGCTGCTGAGTTTGGAAGTGCAGGAGCAGGTGGAGGTGGTGGCGGATATGCATATAATACAACGATTTATCCTGATAATAACCCAGGATATGGTGGTAATGGGCAAAACGGATATGTGTATTTGTATTGGACAGAGTATAACTAAATAGTTTTTTTCGTATCATATGGGCGCAACTCCGGATAAATTGCGCCCTTTTTTTATACCTTACAAAAGCTAAAAAACCTTGCAAAATTATAAAAATACGGTTAAAATTATAATATTCAACTATGCGAGCAATAGATTTTTAAACAAATTTTCTGCTCTGTGGTCTGAAAACAACTTACTAATCAAAGGAGACCAAAATGTACCAAGACGAAACCCTAAAATGCGAAGATTGCGGCAAAGAATTTATCTTTAGCGTGGGTGAACAAGAATTCTACGCAGAAAAAGGTTTGGTAAACAAGCCAAAAAGATGCCCTGAGTGCAGAAAAGAGCGTAGACAAAAAAACAGAAGAAAAATGCATGATGCTGTATGCTCACAATGCGGCGCAAAAACAAGAGTTCCCTTCAAACCAATCGAGGGCAAAGAAATCTATTGCAAAGATTGTTATCAAAAAAGACAAGCGGAAACAAATGTTTAGAAAATCGCCCCAAGGGGCGATTTTTTTTGAGTTAAATCAATCCTAAAGGGTATTTTAAAAAATATTTAAATATGTTTTAATATTACTGTAGCAAAGCTTGGGGGCAAAAATGTTTAGTGAACATGTTTTAGCAATGATTTTGGCGGGCGGACAAGGCAAAAGACTTTTTCCCCTAACACGCGATAGAGCAAAGCCTGCAGTGCCCTTTGGCGGTAGATACAGAATTATTGATTTTGTTTTGAATAATTTTGTAAACTCTGGCTTTTACAAAATAAAAGTTCTAACACAATATAAATCAGACTCGCTAAACAAACACATTTCGCGCGGTTGGAATTTGTCATCTTCTGTTGGACAATATGTTGATTGCGTTCCCGCACAGATGAGAACAGACGGGAACTGGTACAAAGGTACGGCTGACGCTATTTATCAAAATTTAAATCAAATTTTAGACGATAATTTTAAAATAGTTTGTGTGTTTGGGGGCGATCACATTTATAAAATGAACGTGCGCCAAATGATTGATTATCATACCGAAAAATGCGCAGACTTAACAATATCAGCTATTCCTATTCCAATTGAGCTTGCAAGTGAATATGGCATTATGGAGGTTGACGACAACTGGAGATTAATAAACTTTGTTGAAAAACCAAAACACACACCAAAGCACATCCCCGGCGACCCTACAAAATGCCTTGCTTCAATGGGTAATTATGTCTTTAAACCTGAAAAATTAATAGGCGAACTTGAAGCAGATGCGCTTGATGAAGCTTCAGCTCATGACTTTGGGAAAAACATTATTCCTAACATGTTAAAAGGTGGAAAAGCAATATATATTTATGACTTTGCTTCAAACATTTACCCAGGGATGAGCGATTCTGAGCGCGGATACTGGAGAGATGTAGGCAATATTGACAGTTATTGGCAAGCAAACATGGATTTACTTGAATACAGTCCTGAATTAAACCTGTACTCAAGAGATTGGCCACTAAGGACATTTAACTACAACTACCCTCCTGCAAAATTCATTTGGGATGAAGATAAACGTGTAGGTATGGCAAAAAATTCACTTGTGTCTGAAGGTTGTATTATAAGCGGTGGTACACTTTCGCGTTGTGTTTTGTCACCAAAAGTAAAAATTAACAGTTTTTCAAACATTTCAAATTCAATCTTACTGGAAAATGTAAATGTAGGCAGACACGTGCATATAAATCGCGCAATAATCGATAAAAACGTAATTATACCACCTTATACAGAGATTGGTTTTAATCAGGAAGAAGACATAAAACGCGGTTTTTACGTTTCACAAGGCGGCATAACTGTTGTACCAAAAGATGCTATTTTAAACTAAACTCTGGCATTTTTACACATTTAACATCATCTTGAATATCAAAGAAAAGTTTTGCGCTTTTCTTGAATTCATCAGGAGCTTTTGTAACGTAAAAATCAATGTCACCTTTAGAGTCTGTATTTCTGATAACAGCTGCAACGCTTTTTGCAAGCGAACATGCCGGATTAAAGAAAATTTCTTTCGGCGCAAATTTAGACAATAAATCAACAAGATAAGGGTAATGCGTGCAGCCTAAGATTACCCTTTTTGCGTTATTATCAAGCACAATTTGCATCTTTTCTTTAACCAGATTATAGCTATCTTTGCTCTCATAAAGCCTATTTTCTACAATTTCAACAAACCCCGGACAAGGTATTTCAACAACTTTTATTGTTGTATTAACTTTTTTAATTTCTTGAGCGTATTTTCCGCTTTTTGCAGTTGCGGTAGTTGATAAAACACAAATACAGTCATTATCATCTAGACCTTGCACTGCATTGTATGCAGCAGAGTGAATTAAAGGGAAAATCCTTAAACCCTTGGGGGTAAATTCTTCTTTTAAATCCTCATAGGTTAAGGCAGAAGTTGTATTACAAGCTATTGCAATGTCTTTTACACCCAATGTTAAAAAGAAATTTAAAATATTTCTGTTAAAAAATAAAATTTCTTCCTTGCTTTTGCAGCCGTATGGCAAATTTGCAGTATCACCCAGATAAATATATTTTGCGGATGGCAAGACCTTTAAAAGTTCCTTTAAAACAGTCAGGCCACCAACGCCAGAGTCCATTACACCTATTGTATCGCAGTATGTCATTTCCTATCTTTTAAATACTCCATTATCCCATCAGCTATTGCTTTTGCGACTTCTTCCTGCCTTTTTTCCTTAACAAGCTCGCGTCGTTCATTAGGATTTGAAATAAAGCCTATTTCAACAAGAATAGCGGGGGCATTTGTATGATTTATAACATAAAATTTTGATTGGAACAATCCGCGGTCTTTTGTTTCCCATTTTGAAAGATTCCTTGAGCTTGCAATTTTTGCGTGCACTTTCTTTGCAAAATCAAGACTTTGCGGATGATACCAGTGAGTTTCGACACCAATAATATCTTCTTTAACAGAAGAATTAACATGTACGCTTATAAACACATCGGGACTAATTGAATTTGAAAAATCACTTCTTTCATTTAATTCTACTGTTTTGTCCCTGTCGCGTGTCATATGAGTGTAAACACCTTGTTTTTTAAGGTAATTTTCCAATAATTTTGAAACCTCAAGAGTAATATCTTTTTCATAAATATTGGCCCTTGTTGCACCAACATCAGCCCCGCCATGCCCGGGGTCAATTACAACAGTGTACATTTGTTTAATTGTACTTGGTCGCTGTTTCTCTTTTTCCTTCTCCTGTTCTTTTGGTTCTTGAGGTTTTGTAACTACAACAGGAGGCTCGTTTTTAACTCTTTTCTTAAAGTATATCCTTAGCTCCTTAGCATCAGGTGAAATTTGAGCATTTATTGCCGTAGAATCTTTCAAAGGAAAAATAATTCTTGTTTTTTCGCTTGCAATTTTTTGCGCTGTAATGCCATTGTAATTAGGGTTTTTATGCAGTTCGTCAATTGCATTTTGATTAAAGTCTACTACATTTTGCAAATCAACGTAAAATTTTGAATTTTCTTCAAACGTTGTAAGTGCAACTGGATTAGAAAAAGTAATATTTACAACATCTAAGTTTTCACCTGCATTTTTAGCCTCATAAGACAAAACCGTACTTGTGGTTTCCGTTAGTTTTGCATTTAGTACATCTGTTCTCTTTGCAATAAAAAGCCCTTGTAAATCGGGCGAGATAACTAATCTGTAATTTTTTGCTTCATTCCCCTGTATAACAAGCCGCGTAGTGGATGGTGTATTTTGCCCGACCCTTAGGACATCCCTTTGAGTTACTACCCCATTAACCACAAGAGCACTGCTCGAGGGCAAAGTAAAACTTTTATTTCTCAGCTCTTGAGCTACAATTGAGTTTTCAATGTCATAAACAACTCTTAAAGGATTTTCTAATACAAATGAATTTTTTAAAGAAATATTACCGCTTCCCTTTACCATAAGCCCGTTTGCAACATTTGAAACAGAGTTTAGATAATACAAGCCTTTTAATTTTGTATTTTTTTCTTCCTCTTTTACTGTTTGAAATTGTGGCTCTGTAGTTTGTGCAACGTTTAATATCTTCTCTTTTGTCTCACTTGAGTAGGTAACACTCTCTAAAAAATCAACCTTTCTCTCGCCTTGTGTCATATTATTATATACGGTTTTAAATTTTTCGCTGCCTACAAGAGTGTTTGAATATCTAATCATTATTTGCCTGTCATTTGCATATACGGCAAAGTTTTTAGGATCAAATTTTTTATTGTATTCAAAAACAATCCTTACAGTATTTGGATTGGTTGAAAACTGAGAAATTTTAACGTTATTCAATGATGAATTTTTTAAGGTATAAGTCCTTTGGTTACCCGCCAATACAGCGTTTGTGATGTCTACAAAAACTCTGTCAGGGTTATCCAAAAAAGATTTTGTAATAATATTCTCTGGGGTTCTTACGCTTTTGTCATTATCCTCAGGTGTTTGCATTATTTTTGGAAAAACTTGACCAATAGAGTTAATTATTACAATATTATCCGAGTTATCAAACCCAAGACCGGTAATTTTTATAACAGGAGCTGCTTGAGCAGCAAACGCTACCGTAAAAAATAAAAAAACAGTCAGTAAAAATTTAATAAATTTCCCCATAACTCCTCACAATTAATAATAGCACTAACTTAGTTTTATAGCCAATAAGAAAACGTAAATTTTTTTTAATTTTCTTTAGCAAAGCGAGTCATGCCTTTTTAAGTTTTTCAAGTAAATTTTTCTTCATTAAGTTTGTAAATTTTAATTTTTCCTATTGTTTATTAGGGGCATGGTTAATTGTAAAAAAAAATTAATATTAAAAACATTGCCCAAGCGCTTATTTTGGTATTTGATAATTATGTCAAAGGAATTAAAGAAACACTTTTGAAAGGAGTGGTGGCAAAAGTATATACGGTGTTTAACATCGAATAGAGGAATGAAAAAGAGATTTTTAGATTATTAACAACAAAAAAAGATGTTTTAAAAAGGCAGTTTAGCTGCTAGACTTGAAAAAGAGGAAATTTGCCGCAAATTAAGCGGCATTTTTATTGCAAAAAAATTTTTTCAGCTATTTTGTATAAAAACAAATATTAACAACAGGAAAAAATTATGAGAATAGCTTTTAACTACAACTTAAATTTTGGTACAACAAGAAGAACTTTATATAAAAACACTGAAACAAAACAAGAGTATCATAAACCATACTACACGCCTTACGAAGATTATGTTTCGTTTAAAAAAGGAACTAACCCGAATTTTGCAATTGTAAAAATTAAAAATTCAAATGCTACTCAATTTTTTAGAGAAGATATGCCATACTCAAATAACGCAGACTACTCAGGTTTTGCGCGTTTTCTTAATAAACACTTTAGTGAAGGCAAGGTTAATATATATGATTTTGCCTGCTCGGATGGTTCTGAAGCATACTCTATTGCAATAAGTTTAATTGAAGAGATGGGAGAAGAAGAAGCGCAAAGGTTTTTCCCAATACAAGCAATAGATAAAGATAAATACATAATTAAAGAAGCAGCAAACGGAATAATCGAGTGCGATACGGTTGATATGAGAAATATCATCGCCAACACCCATGACAAATTTGATAAATATTTTGAAGTACTGGAACAAAATGGCGAAAATTATCTTTTAAAAGTAAAAGAACCTCTTAAAAATGCAGTTAACTTTAAAATAGGAAAAATTGAAAATAAATTAGATGATGTTAAAGGCTCGAACAATGTTGTTTTATGCAGAAATATGTGGCCATATCTATCAAAAGAATCCATGTTTAAAGCAGTATTAAAACTATCTAACCTTGATAAAAACTCGTTGGTAGTAATAGGTAATTATGATAGGGATCATGAAATACCGTCACTTTTACCTCGCGCTTTTCAACTTATAGGATTAAAAGAACTTGACAATAACATGCTTATTAAAGATGAAAGTTTTGAAAAACGTTTTGCAAACAGAAACGACTATATTATAACTCTTTTTAACTCTTGCAACTACACAAGTGACTAGTGTATATTGTCCTTATCGGCTAATTTTGTAAATTTATTAGGCTCTTTTTTATTTTTTTGTTAGAATTTACATGTAAATTCTTATAAGGACACTAAGAGATGAAAAATAAAATCATTCTTTTTTGGGTAATTGTAATAATAGCAATTGCTAGTTTGGGTGTAATAATTAAAAAACCGACATCTTTAGGGCTTGATTTAGTCGGCGGTTCAAGGCTTACCCTTGAGGCGCAAACGTCTGCTACCATTAAAAAAATCACTCCCGAGATTATGGACTCACTTCAATATGCTATTGAAAACAGGGTAAATGCTCTGGGTGTAGGCGAAACAACGGTTCAAAAAATCGGCGAAAAAAGATTGATGATTGAAATACCAAATATTTCAGATACTACAAAAGCAAAAGAGTTCTTGGGTGAAACAGCAGAACTTGAATTTAAAAAACCAAACGGTATTAATGAAAACGGTGAAATTATTTGGGAGAGCACCGGTTTAACCGGTAAAGACCTTAAAAAGGCTCTGGTAGGTTCATCCCCCGGAAACGGCGAATGGGTTGTTTCTATTGAATTTAATCAAGAAGGCGCAAAGAAATTTGCTAATTTAACAAGACAACTTGTAGGTCAACAAATGGCAATTTTCTTTAACGGCGAACTAAAATCTGCGCCAAGAGTAAATGAAGAAATAACAGGCGGACATGCTCAAATTACAGGCGGCGACGGCGGCTTTGAATATCAAGAAGTTAAAAATATGGTAGATTTATTAAATGCCGGCGCATTACCAGTTGGTGCTGAAATTATAGAAGAAAATTCAGTTGGACCTACTTTAGGTGCTGACAGTATCCAAAAAAGTAAAGTTGCAGGTGCTATAGGTCTTGCGCTTGTTATGATATTTATGATTTTATACTACAGGGCTCCGGGGGCTATCTCTTGCATTGCCCTTATGATATACAGCATAATTGTTTTTGCAATATTTAAAATAATTCCTGTAACACTAACTCTAGCCGGCATTGCAGGTTTTGTACTTTCAATAGGTATGGCGGTTGATGCTAATATTTTAATATTTGAAAGAACAAAGGAAGAATTAAGAGCCGGACGCTCACTCTTTACTGCAATTAACTCAGGTTTTGAGCGAGCTTTTACAAGTATTTTTGACTCAAACATGACAACAATCATTACTTGTGCTATTTTATACGCCCTTGGAACAGGTGTTGTAAAAGGCTTTGCACTAACACTTGCAATAGGTGTTTTGGTTAGTATGTTCAGTGCAATTACCGTTACAAAGAACTTTATGCACCTTGTATTTGGTACGGGCGAGCTTAAACACCCTGCATTATTCGGCTTAAAACCCGAAGAAATTCAAGACGCATATTCTGCGGTTGAAACAAAAAAAGAAAAAGCTAAATTTGGCGTACTTGACTAATTTTAAAGGAGATAAAAATGGCTAATCCCAATTTAATAAAAAGCAGTTATTTAATTGATGTTGTAAAACACAGATGGCATTATCTGGCAATAAGTATAATTATATTAATTCCTTGCATATTGGCAATGTTTTATCTGATTTTTACACAGCCAAACCACTCTCCTGTTAAATTAGGCATAGACTTTACAGGCGGTACAATTTTGCAATACGGTATTGAAAACTCTGTTACTCCTGAAAAAATCAGCACTATAAGAGCTCAACTTGAAAAAAACGGTATTGCAAATCCTGTTATTCAAAATATAAGCAATCAAGGCAAAGATGAAGGCATAAAAAATATTATCTCTATTAAAACAGGTTTTATCGGTGAAAAAAATAACAATCAAATTAATAAAATTACTGCGGTTTTATCTCAAAACACAACAGCTCCGCAACTTATCTCAACAACATCAGTCGGGCCTACTTTAGGTAAAGAACTTCTTAAAAACTCTCTTGCAGCTTTGCTTTTAGCGTTTTTAGGAATTGTTATTTATATATCATTCAGATTTCAGGCAGACTATGCAATTATTGCACTTTTAGCACTGCTTCATGATGCCGTTTTTGTGGTTGGCGTATTTTCAATTCTTGGAATATTATACGGAGTTCAGGTAGACAGCTTATTTATCACTGCAATCCTTACAGTAGTAGGTTTTTCAGTACACGATACAATTGTTGTGTTTGACAGAATAAGAGAAAACAACCGTTTTCTTGCTAAAAAATATTCAAGTGGCGAAATTATTAACGCAAGCGTAAACCAAACTTTAGCAAGAAGTGTAAATACTTCTCTTACAACACTTTTGACCTTACTTGCACTTTATTTCTTCGGTGGCGCAACAACAAAAGACTTCGTATTAGCTATGATTTTAGGTATTATAGCAGGTACATATTCAAGTATATTCTTTGCTTCAGTACTTTTAGCCTGGGATAAAGAAATTAAAGCGAAAAAGGCAAATGCACAAAATAACTAAAAAATATGATTCACTGGCGCAATTTGTGTCTTGCGAGCGTGAAATTTTAGGACTTTCTCAATCAGGGCTTGCAAAAAAGTGCAATTTGACACTTGAGCAAATTGGCTCAATTGAATCAGGCATAGAAACATTTTTATCCACAACGGTTAGGCAAAAACTGTCAAAGGGATTAAAAACCTCTTTGGAGCAGATTAAAATTTACGAAAAAGGTGAAAGTTTTACCCTTGGCAGTGCAAGCGACATTGAGGATTTAAAAGAGCAGATTTTAATAAACGGGGAAAATTCTAAAGTTGCGCTCTACTGCCCTGTTTGCGGCTCAAAACTTATTGTACGAATTGCAAAAATGTATGATCTTGAGGACAATTTGGTTCTACATCCAAAAGCAAGGTGCTCTAAATGCCCTTTTCAAATTCATTAAAAAACGCTCTTTAAAGAGCGTTTTTTAATCTTTGAACAACTTTGTCTTTACCTAAAATCCACAAGGTCTCAGCCATATCAGCCCCGCGTGTTCTGCCTGTAAGGGCTGCACGAACTGCCCACATTGTTTCTTTTGGTTTATATCCTTTGTTTTCTTTAAAGTATGTTCTTAAATCCGCAAGCTTATTATGGATATCTTCTTCATAATCAAAATTCCAGCTATCAGCGTTATCTATAACATAATTAATAACTTCTTTTGATAAATCTTTATCCAAAACCTCTCTTACTTCATCATAAGAAAAATCATCTTCAAAGAAATAACTTGCATCATGTTCAATTTCAGATAAAACAGTTAATGGTTCACGGGTAATTTGAACGATTTTTTCCAATTTTTCTCTAGAATATTTTGTAATATCATATTTTGATAAAAACGGAATAATCATATCGGTTAGTTTCGGTATTTCCATTTTTTTAATGTACTGACCGTTCATCCAATTAAGTTTGTCATATTCAAAAACGGAATTTGAACTTGAAACTTCATGAATTCTAAAGTCTTTAGCAATTTCATCAACCGATTTAATCTCAACACCATCTGATGGTGCCCAGCCTAAAAGTGCAACAAAGTTAATAAGTGCATCTGTCAAATACCCTTGTTTAACAAAATCACTTACAGCAGTTGCGCCATGGCGTTTAGATAATTTTGTTCTATCAGGAGCTAAAATCATTCCTAAGTGTCCAAAATTTGGAACTTTAGCACCCAATGCCTCATAAATTAAAATTTGTTTTGGTGTATTTGAAATGTGGTCTTCGCCTCTTATAACATCAGTGATATTCATCAACATATCATCAATTACAACCGCAAAATTGTATGTCGGTGTTCCGTTAGATTTCATTATTACAAAATCACCGATTAAACTTGTATCAAACTTTAATTCACCTTTTACAAGATCATTAAACACAAGTTCTTTATGTTCAACTTTAAAGCGAATAGAGGGTTTTATGCCTTTTGCTCTTAATTCGTTTTTTTCTTCTTCAGTTAAATTCAGGCATTTTCGTGAATAAACATAAGCGCTATGGTTTTTAATCGCTTCTTCTTTTTCTGCTTCAAGTTCTTCGTTCGTACAAAAACACTCATAAGCATAACCCTTATCAATAAGCATTTGAGCATATTTTGGGTAAATATCAAACCTTTGTGATTGATAATAAGGGCCATAAGGACCGCCAACGTCAGGACCTTCATCCCAATTAAGACCCAGTGCTTTTAAACTGTCAAAAATATTTTGTGTATAAGCCTCAGAACTTCTGTCTAAATCTGTGTCTTCAATCCTTAAAACAAATTCGCCGCCGACTTTTTTTGCATACAAAAAGTTAAATAAAGCCGTTCTTGCTGTACCTATATGCAAATTGCCGCTTGGAGAAGGTGCGATTCTTACTCTTATTTTATCTGACATAATAACCTCGTAAAATCTACTTTACATAAAAATCATACCTCTAAAATAAAATTTTTGCATTTTAAAATTTATTTAGTATTATTTTTTTATGGAAAATAAATTAAAAATCGGATTAATAGGGCTTGGAACAGTTGGCAGCGGAGTTGTTAAAACTCTTAAAGCTTTCCCTCAAATCGAAATTAAAACAGCTGCCGTTAGAAATTTAAACAAAAAAAGAGATGTTGAGGTTAAGGAATTAACCGATGATCCTTTTAAAATTGTAAATGACCCTGAAATTGACGTGGTTGTAGAGGTAGCAGGCGGGGTTCATCCCGCGCTTGAACTATTAACTACTGCAATTAAAAACAGAAAACACATTGTAACGGCTAATAAGGAATTGCTTGCAAAACATGGTGCAGAGCTTTTTGACCTTGCAAACGAATACAATGTTGCAATACTTTATGAAGCAGCAATTGCCGGCGGTATTCCAATTATTATGCCAATTAAAACAGCACTTAAAGGCAATAGATTTAAAAAAGTTGCAGGCATTTTAAACGGTACAACAAACTACATCCTAACTCAGATGGAAGAAAAAGGAATTTCTTATCAAGAATGCCTAAAAGCAGCTCAAGAATTGGGTTATGCTGAAGCAGACCCCACTGGAGATGTTGAAGGCTATGACACAATGTATAAAATTGCAACATTAGCAAATATAACCTTTAACAAAAGAATAGATGTAACAAAAATTTATCGCGAAGGCATTACAAATATTGATGCGGATGACATAAAATTTGCTGATGAGTTGGGCTATAAAATTAAACTTATTGCACTTGCTCAAGAAAATGACGGGCAAATTGACGTAAGGGTTCACCCTATGCTCGTTAGCAAAACTAACGTAATATCAGGTATAAACAATGCGCTAAATGCAGTTATGCTCGAGGGTCATCCTGTAGGGCAAGTTATGTTTACAGGTCCCGGGGCAGGAGAATTTCCGACTGCAAGCTCTGTTGTAGGAGATATTTTAGCTATCGCTGCTGAATTTAGCAAATGTGAAACAATTTTACCTATGACACGCTGCCACCATAAAGATATGGCTATTCAAACAAATATTTTAGATACTAAAAACAGCTACTACATTTCAATTACTGCACCAAACGCTATGGGTGTTATAGGGGTCATTGGTACAGCTTGCGGCAAAAATAAAATAAATATTTCAAGCGTTCTTCAAAAAGGTACTCAAAAAGACGGTACAGCGCATATTATTGTAATTACTGAAGAATGCTCGGAGCGTGACATACAAAATGCTATCGAAGAATTAAAAACACAATCAATTATAATTAATAATTTAATAAGGGTTATGTAAAATGAGATACAACGGATTAATTGATAAATACAGAGAATACCTGCCTGTTAGCGATTCTACCGAAATCATTACACTTTGCGAAGGCAACACTCCACTTATAAAAGCAGACAACCTTGCAAAGCACTTGGGTCTTGATTGCGAAATTTATTTAAAATATGAAGGTTCAAACCCGACAGGAAGCTTTAAAGACCGCGGTATGACAATGGCGGTTACAAAAGCAAAAGAAGAAGGTTCGCACGCTATAATCTGCGCTTCAACCGGTAACACATCCGCTGCAGCCGCGGCTTACGGTGCTAAGGCAGGTTTAAAAACTTACGTTTTAATACCGGATGGCTACATTGCTCTTGGTAAATTATCTCAAGCTATGATGTACGGCGCAAAAGTTATTGCAATAAATGGCAATTTTGATAATGCTCTTGATGCTGTTCGCGAAATTTCAAAAAATTACCCTATAACCCTTGTGAACTCTGTAAATCCATACAGAATAGAGGGACAAAAAACTGGTGCTTTTGAAATTATTGAAGCTCTTGGTGATGCTCCTGATTACCATTTTATCCCTGTTGGTAATGCAGGCAACATAACAGCGTACTGGAAAGGTTACAAAGAGTTCTTTAACCTTGGTAAATCTAAACAGTTGCCAAAAATGATGGGTGTTCAAGCAGAAGGTTCAGCTGCAATTGTTAAAGGACATAAAATTGATGCTCCGCAAACAATTGCAACGGCTATTAGAATTGGAAACCCTGCAAGCTGGAAACAAGCAGAAGCAGCACGTGACGAGTCAAAAGGTACTATTGATATGGTATCTGATGAAAAAATTATTGAAGCATACAACTTGCTTGCATCCACTGAAGGTGTACTGGCTGAACCCGCTAGTTGCGCACCAATTGCAGGATTAATTAAATTAAAAGATACAATCAAACCAAAATCAAAAATTGTTTGTATTTTAACGGGTAACGGATTAAAAGACCCGGATTGCGCTATTAAATATGCAAAATCTCCTGTTGAGAAAACAACAAGCGATATTAAAGATATAGTAAAATTAATGGGACTATAAAAAGTTAACCAATAAAAAATCCCGCCTAAATAGCGGGATTTTTTATACTCATTTTAAAATTACGCAATTTCGTCTAAAACAATCGCAAGTGATAAACTGTCAGGAGCATCAATTATCATGCCTTCTTTATCATAGCTTATACCAACAGTTTGCTCTTGAACTTTCTTGCCTGCAATTACATTCTTAAGCACAGCAAGAGTCATAGAAGCAGCGCCAGCCAGAGCTGCAAAATAAAATACGGGTCTTTGTTTTTTAGCTTGCTTTATAACTTCAGTGTCTAAACTTTTTTGGGCGTTTTTACCAAAATCACCAATTCTATTAACAACAGAGACAAAAATATTTTTAGAACCTTCATCAAGATTTTTTGCAGTTTGTTCTAACTGCTCTTGCACACCGTCAATTATATTGTCTTTATTTTTAGTAAAAACATCTGTTAAATGTTCATATTTTTTATTATTTGCAACTTCTTTTAAAACGCTTTGAAATTCATCTTCTTTAAGCGCGCGAACTTGTTTTGCAATGTCATCTGCAACAGCTTTAAAAGCTTCGTCATGTTCAGCTTTTGTTAGTGGCAAATATCTTGTTGCAAGCGCAGCAACAGAAGCACCGCCAACACCTGCAGCAATGATGTTTGTGTTATTTTTCTCAGCACTATTTATCGGTTGTGTTCTCATATATCCTTACCTCGATTTCACACAAACAGACCACGCCGACCCTCCAAAGGAACGATGTGACCCACTAGTAACCTATGGTTAAATTAGCTAACCGCTTTTTTTCAAATTTTTAATATTTTATCATAAGAAAAAAACTTTGTCAATAGTTAATCTTTTTCAGGCAAAATATATTCCAACTCAACCAAATTAAAATCATTCTTATACTTTTTATTATCAATCACCCTAAATTCAGCGTCAGGCGGCAACATGCACTGCTCAATACCATCTGTACGAGACATAGTAAACAACTTTGAACCAATAGGAAGCTTTATTTTAAATAAAACTCCATCATAAGCACCACAACCGCCGTAGTTTTTCATTACTTTACTTGCAGATGTGCTAACATAAATGGGAACAGAATCCAGCTTAACTTTTTCACCAGCAGGCAGGGAAGTTATTTTTTCAAAATATTCATGGGAATTGGGCATATATCCCTTATTTATTACCCTATAAACGTCATGCTTACTAGTGGTTGGTGAAATGCTAGCAATAGCGCGTTTTGCATCTTGTTTGAGTAAATTCATCTCATCAACAAAATTCTGTTTTGCATTTTCCAAATATTCACGAGTCTGGTTATCATCAAATCCATTATATTTGCACTCATCAATGATTTGCGCAACCTTATAAGGCATAAGCTCGCCCGTTTTATCGTAATGTCTTATTTGCTCTGCAATATATGAACTTGAAAGATTAAAAAGACTGCTAATATCAAAACCTCCCTCGGGCAACATAGCCTCATCGTCTGAAAACTCTTGGGCAAGACTTACATCAGGGAGATTTGAAAGGTCAAACTCTTCTAATTCATGAGAGTTTATTGCTGTGCGATTATACGCTGCAAGTGCATCTAAAGAGTTGCTTAAGGCTTTTGGATCTATTTTGTCTGCTACCACATTTAATGCTTTATTTTTAACATCATAACTAGATTTAAAATTTGTATTAAATTTATTTATTGCATTGAGCTTCATAATGAATCCTTCTAACCTTCACTATTTCAATAAAACAAAAATGCAAAATAAATTGCCTAAAAGCAACTTCGTTGCACGGCGGCGCAGTACAGTTACTTTTTGACCCGCAAAACTCTCGTTTCACGGGTCAAAAATTCACACACTATCGGGTCATTCATAATTTTTTACGCAGCACAAGCCATAAAGTGGTAAGGACTACAAAAATGGTCGCCAAGCTCCTTGCTTGCCGACCATTTTTTTCGCACACCTATGCAAAACTTGTTTTTTCTAACGTGGCACAAGCCACGTAGAGAAAAAACTACGTTTTGAAAATTACATCATTCCCATTCCGCCGCCCATGCCTGACATATCTGGCATAGCCGGAGCTTTTTCTTCAGGAATTTCAACAACTGCTGCTTCTGTTGTAAGTAGCATTGAAGCAACCGAAGCGGCATTTTCTAAAGCACTTCTTGTTACTTTTGCAGGGTCAACAATACCTGATTTAAACATATCGCCATAAGTATTTGCCATAGCGTCATAGCCGTAAGCGCCTGATTCTTTTTTAACAGCGTCAACTACAACATCACCCTTAGCACCTGCATTATTAGCAATTGTTGTCAAAGGAATATCCAGAGCTGAAGTTAAGATTTTGAAACCGATTTTTTCATCATCAGATTCAAATGTCTTGTTGTTCAAGATATTTTCAAGAACTTGTTGAACACGAACAAGAGCAACGCCACCACCGGGGACAATGCCTTCTTCTTGTGCAGCACGAGTTGCATTCAACGCATCTTCAATTCTTAATTTTGATTCTTTAAGCTCAACTTCGCTTGCTGCACCAACTTCAATAACAGCAACACCGCCAGATAGTTTTGCAACTCTTTCTTGAAGTTTTTCTTTGTCGTATTCGCTGTCTGATTGTTCAATTTGTTTTTTCAAAAGTGCAACTCTTTCATCAACTGCACGTTTTGTTTCAGAGCCTACAACAATTGTAGTTTCATCTTTTGTAACAGTTACTCTGCGAGCGCGACCAAGTTGTTGAACAGTAACATTTTCAAGTTTAATGCCGAGTTCTTCAGTGAACATTTGACCACCTGTTAAAATAGCGATATCTTCAAGCATTGCTTTTCTTCTGTCGCCAAAACCGGGAGCTTTAACCGCAACTGCTCTTAGAACTTTTCTCATTGTGTTTACAACAAGAGTTGCCAGTGCTTCACCTTCAACATCTTCAGCAATAATTAAAAGTGATTTACCATCACGTGCAACTTGTTCCAAGATTGGCACTAAATCTGCAATTAAGTTGATTTTTTTGTTTACACAAAGTACATAAGCATCTTCTAAAACTGCCTCCATGCGTTCAGCATCAGTAATGAAGTAAGGTGAGATGTAACCTTTGTCAAATTGCATACCTTCAACAACTTTTTTGTCAGTTCCGAAAGTTTTTGATTCTTCAACAGTAATAACACCATCAGTACCAACTGCTTCCATACAATCAGCAATTAAGTTACCGATAAATTTATCGTTACCGGCTGAAATTGAAGCAACTTGAGCTCTCATTTCTTTAGAGTCAACTGATTTTGACATTGCTTTAATTTCTTTAACAGCTTCTTCAACCGCTTTTGTAATGCCACGTTTAATACCCATAGGGTTAGCACCTGCTGCAAGGTTTCTTAAGCCTGCACGATAAATTGCTTGAGCAAGAACTGATGCTGTTGTTGTACCATCACCTGCAACGTCGTTTGTTTTAGATGATACATCTTTTAAAAGTTGTGCGCCTGCGTTTTCAAGGCCGTCTTTTAATTCAATTTCTTTTGCAATTGTTACACCGTCGTTAACAATTTGAGGTCCGCCGAATTTCTTTTCAAGAATTACGTTTCTACCTTTTGGTCCAAGTGTTACTTTAACAGCATCAGCAACCGCATCAACACCTCTTAATAAGGCTTCACGTGCTTGAGCGTCAAATACTATTTTTTTAGCCATTTTTATATCTCCTTTTATATTCTCTGATTACTCGATTACCGCCAATACATCTTTTACAGAAAGGATTTTATACTCAACTTCATCGATTTTTACATCAGTACCAGAATATTTTGCAAATAATACTTTATCTGCAACTTTTACATCCATTTCCTCTCTTGTGCCGTTATCAGTGAATTTTCCTGGGCCTACTGCAATTACTTCACCTTTTTGAGGTTTTTCTTTTGCACTGTCTGGAATAAAAATACCGCCTGATGTTTTTTCAACATCATCTATAACCTTAATAACGATTTTGTCTGCTAAAGGTTTAATTGTAGTCATTGTATTATCCTCCTTTTTTAACTTTATGAGTAAATAATATAATTATTTTTATCGCATGGAGGAATTATTAACAAAAAATTAATTATTTAATTTGTGTATTCACTTTAAGATGCTGCCCGCATAGGGACATTTTCTATGACTCAGCTTCGCTTCGTCAAGAAAAGCAGTCAAACAAGTTCAGCATGGCAAAGATGCTGAAACAAGTTCAGCATGACGGTTATTTTTATTTGGCATGATGCTTATTTTTTGTTCAGCATGACGGTTATTTTTTGTTCGGCATGGCAAAGATTGTCACCCTGAACTTGTTTCAGGGTCTTTCCTCTTTTACGCGTTAATATTATAAAGTGTTCATTTGTAAGATGCTGCCCGCATAGGGACATTTTCTATGACTCAGCTTCGCTTCGTCAAGAAAAGCAGTCAAACAAGTTCAGCATAACGTTTTTTTGTTCAACATGACAAAGATGCTGAAACAAGTTCAGCATGACGCTTATTTTTTGTTCAGCATGACGGTTATTTTTATTTGGCATGACGCTTATTTTTTGTTCAGCATGGCAAGTTTTACTTTAAACAAAAAATCTTGCAAAAACACTATAGTAAATAAGAATTGCAGAAAGTACCAAAAGAGCACCCATTACCTTTAGAAATGTTTCTGAAACTCCTGAGAACATTCTTGCCTTTTTAACAAAAGAGGTAAACACCCCTGCAAGAATTATAATGACACCTTGCCCCAAAGAGAACATAAAAAGCATTAACGCAGCGTAAACTAAATTCGCACTTAATGATGCAAAACTCATAATACCTACAAGAATAGGAGTAGAACAAGGTGTTGAGGCAAGCGCAAATAATGCACCCAATATAAAAGGATAAATAAATAAACTGTGCGTATCACCTTTAGGAATTTGTTTTACTATAACAGGAAAGTTAAACTCTAAAACTCCAAGCAAGTTTAAGCCAAAAAGCAAAATAACCGATGCGACAATAATTACCCAATAAGCACCGCCTATTGAAACAAAGGCTCTCCCTCCAAGTGCGCATATAATCCCAATTACGGTAAGAATTACGGATAAGCCCAACACAAAAGATACAAGTTGAAGAAATGTTTTAAAACCCGATTCTTCACTATATCCTCCAACATAACCGACAACTATAGGTAAAACCGAGAGCGAACAGGGTGATAAAGACGCAAGAACCCCACCTATAAAGGAAATAAGCAAAAAGATATATGAGAATTCTTGCGTTTTTAAATATGTTGTTAAGCTTGCAACTAAAGATTCCATTGAAAAATTCCTATTTCTTAATGTTTACAATATTACTTTCTATTTCGTCATCCTCAATGAAACCTTCGACTTTTTTAACAATTTTACCGTCTTTAGATTCAAAAATTAAAGTCGGCACAAGTGTTATTTTATATTTTTTAATTAAAGCCTTGTTTTTATCAGTTTGCTCTGAAACATTAATTTCTTCAAAAGTAACAGCATCTTTAAAGTCTTCTACAACACCGACCATTTCTTTTGAAACCTTTTGACAATCGGAACACATTGGCGAGTAAAACTTGATAACTCGAGGTTTTTGAGTTTTATTTAAAGTCATTTCTTCTTTTGCAACAGTTGCTTGAGTATTTGATTCAAAATAAGCATAAAGCCCCAAAGGAATTGCAAAAACCAAAAGTACTATAATCCAATTTTTCATAAAATTAACCTCTCTAAAATTACTGTCAAATTATAAACTGCAATTTCAAAATTTTCAATTTAGCTACAAGGGCTATTTTAAACTCCTGATAAACCTCTAAATTGCAAAGCCTGAGCAATATCTTGTGTTTGTATATCTTTTTGCCCCTTGAGGTCTGCAATAGTTCTTGAAAGTTTTAAAATTCTCTCGTACGAACGCGCCGAAAGATTAAATTTTGAAATTGCAAACTTAAGCATATTTTTTGATTCTTCGTCAATTTTACAATATTTTTTAACAAGTTTTGCACTTAACTCTGAATTTGTTAAAATACCATCGTTTTTATACCTTTCAAGCTGAATTTTCCTTGCAGCCACAACCCTTTTCCTAATTGTCTTAGAATCTTCGCCATCTTCTTTTATATTAAGTAACTCATCTTCGCTTAATCTTGGTACTTCAATTTGCAAATCAATTCTATCTAAAAGCGGGCCTGAAAGACGAGAACGATATCTTTTTATTTGATAATCAGAACATGTACACTGTTTTTTAGGGTCGCCCAAAAACCCGCAAGGGCAAGGATTCATAGCACCTATTAGTATAAAATTTGCAGGGAACTTAACACTCTTGCTTGCACGTGAAATTGTAACAACACCGTCTTCTAACGGTTGACGCAAAACTTCAAGAACATGACGAGGAAACTCAACCATTTCATCTAAAAACAAAACACCCCTGTGTGCAAGGGTAATTTCACCAGCATTCACCTTTGAACCACCACCTATAATGCCCACAGCAGAGGCACTGTGATGAGGCGAGCGAAACGGACGCCTTGAAATTAAAGGCTTGTCATAATCCAAAAGTCCTGAGGCCGAGTATATTTTTGTAAGCTCTATTGCTTCACTTTTTTCCAAAGGCGGTAAAATTGAAACAAAAGCCTTAGAAAGCATGGTTTTACCGGAACCCGGCGTGCCGCACATCAAAATATTGTGCGCACCGGCTGCAGCAATTTCAAGAGCGTACTTTGCGCTTTTTTGCCCTTTAACATGCTTAAAATCAATTTCAAAATCATCTTCTAAATTTAAAAAGTCGTCGATGTTTTGTTTTAAAGTGTGCAAATCTCCTTGATTGTTCAAAAACTGCACTAATTCGCACAAATTTTTTGCACCCAAAGACTCAATATTTTCAACAAAACTTGCCTCTTTTAAATTCTCAAAAGGCAAAATAACCTTTTTTATACCTAAATCACTTAATGCGCAAACAATAGGTAAAATTCCGCTTATCGGGCGAATTGAACCATCAAGCGATAACTCACCCAAAAAGGCAGTATCTTTTGGAATATTTTTTATAATATTTTCTTTAGCTAAAATCCCGACAGCCATTGCAAGGTCATAACTTGTACCTTCTTTTTTAATGTCTGCAGGAGCAAGGTTTATAACAACTTTAGTTTGAGGAAATTCAAAAGATGAATTTTTAATAGCAAGCCTTAAACGCTCTTTTGCTTCTGTAATTGCAGTATCCCCAAGACCTATTATTGCAACTTGAGGGAGAGAGTTTACCACATCAACTTCTACATCTATTTTATAAGCATCTAAGCCGCAAAGTGTTGCTGTTGTTATTTTTACTACCATAGGTTTATTATATCACAAGAATTTAAGTTAATTTTTTGTTACAAAAAAGAAATATTTAGCAATTATAGCTATTTTTTATCTTAAATATTTTGAAGGAGCCAGAATGATTAATAAAATAAATTTTTTAGGCAAAATACATTCAGTGCAGAGCAAAAAAAATGAGCACTTTCAGGCAAAACCTATAGAAAATGACTGCTTTATAAAAAACAAAAGCAATGATAAAAAACACCACCAATTTGCAAAATGGGCAATTGAAACGAATTTTATTCAATCAGGGTTAAAACAATCAATGACTGATGAAAATACTCTAGGGCAAGGCTTTACAAACAAGGTGTATAAAATTAATGGTAATAACGATTTTGTCATTAGATTAGCAAAACGTTATGAAGGGCTAAAAGATATTGATATATCTGATTACAATATTTATGACGACGAAGATGAAAAGTTAGAAGGCAATTATGGGCAATGCGTGGCAAGAGTCAAGAGCGAAGACATAACAAAACCTACAATAGAAATTCTTAAAATGCAGTACGGTAAAGCAAATTCAAACCCACCGCCATCCGCGATTTACGATGAAAATGGAAATTTAAAACCAAATTGTTTGCCTTATGGAGCAAAAGAAAGAAAAGAACACTATGCAAAAAGTTTGGAAACGCTTGCATACATGTCACAGGAGTCATATAACGATTTAATAAAAGCTTTACTTGCTGCAAATGAAGCAAATTACAAATTTGACTATTACAATTCAAATAACTTTCTGCTAGATGAAAAAAATCAGAAAATTAACATTATCGACTTAGAAAAAAACAATGGCATAGAAAAACCTGACTTTGGGAACATTCTTTATTGCTTGTGCAATATTGATTATCTTTCAACATATCTATCTAAAATCGATGGTCCTGAAATGTCAGAAGAAGACTGCGATAAGGTATTTGAAAACACTGTCAAAATTATAAATAAATTTAGTAAAGCACTTATTGATAACCAACAGAAATTTTCTATGGAAGAATATGAATTTGTAACAAAGATGCTCTCAAGCACTCCAATGAGCTTTTTCCTCAGAACTTTTAGTACTGAGGAAAAATGTAAAAAACTCAAAGAAATGAATTTATTAGAATAGACATCTCAACTATGTATCAATATTTGTAGCATACACAGCGTTTTGCTCGATAAAATCACGTCTTGGGCCAACATTATCACCCATTAGAACGTCGAAAAGTTCATCGCACAACATGGCATCTTCTATGTTAACCTTTAAAAGTGTTCTGTTTGCAGGATCCATCGTTGTTTCCCAAAG
>CALUYB010000017.1 GCA_944324905.1 Candidatus Gastranaerophilales bacterium | reverse complement strand
ATCTGACTTTTTGAGTTCTTCAATCAGCTCTTTTATGTGTCTCAAAAAGTTCGAACTTCGCCGCTTTACGCCCACCACTAAAACCACTCAAAACGAGTGGTTTTTTTCATGTGGTACGGTATTCCGCTCTGTCCACCAGACCTCAACGGTCTGCTGTCACGAGCTTCACACACCTCTGCCTTTTTTGTTTTCATTGGGCGCGTCGCGCCGCAATTCAAACTTCAAAAGGTTCGAGGCTACGCCTCTTCTGGCTTAGTTGAACAACTATAACACTAGCTACCACTTTTCAAAGTGAATTTTTGTTTTATCAAACCTATTAGGAGTTGCTATTTCTTCATTTGGGTATCCTAATGCAATTGCGCAAAACGGCGCAACGTTTTGGGGCATATTAAAAGCTTTCCTAAAATTCTCTTGTCTGTTTGCATCAGGATATATACCAAGCCAACAAGTGCCCAATCCCAGAGATTTTGCGGCCAATAACAAATTTTCAACCGCTGCCGCGCAGTCTTGAATATAAGAACCTTGCGCATACTCCATATCAGTATCCCCACAAACAATAATACAGCATGGCGCAGTCTTTAACATAGCTGAATATGGATGAATTTTTTGAATTTCATCAAGGGTATTTCTTTCCCTGCACACAATAAATCGCCAAGGTTGCTTATTCATAGCAGATGGTGCATACATTGCAGCACGCAGAATTTCGTTTAACTTTTCATCTTCAACAGGTTTTTGTTCATATTTTCTAATACTTCTTCTGCCATAAATCACATCCAACATAACTACCCCCTCATTTTATTAACAATCAACTCGCCCATTTGGCTTGTACTTACAAGTTTATCACCATCATTAAAAATATCTTTTGTCCTATAACCATCTTTTAAGACAGATTTCACAGCATCAAAAATCAGTTCATAAGCTTCATTGTTCTTAAAACTGTACTTCAACATCATAGCCGCAGAAAGTATTGTTGCTATTGGATTTGCAACGTTCAATCCCTTTAGGTCAGGAGCAGAACCATGTATTGGTTCATAAAGTGCAACCTCACCGTCATAAGACATGCTGGCACTTGGCAAAAGACCTAAAGAGCCTGAAATCATTGAGGCTTCATCAGACAATATATCACCAAAAATATTTCCGGTAACTATTGTGTCAAACTGCAGGGGATTTGCTATAAGCTGCATTGCAGCATTATCAACATACATATGTGTCAGTTCAACGTCAGGATATTGTTTTGAAACATCAATCATAATCTCGCGCCACAATCTTGAAACATCAAGCACATTTGCTTTATCAACAGAGCAAAGTTTTTTGTTGCGGCTCTGCGCTGTTTTAAAAGCAACGTGCGCTATGCGCTCGATTTCTTTTTCACTATAAATCATATTATTATAACCATAACGAACTCCGTTGCCGTCTTCATCCACTCTTACTTCAATTCCCTTTGGTGTACCAAAATATACATCGCCTGTTAATTCCCTTACTATAACTATATCGGTACCTCTTATAATTTCAGGTTTTAGGGCAGATGATGAAATCAATTCATCAAAAATAACAACCGGGCGCAAATTTGCAAAAAGGTTTAACTCTTTTCTTATGCCTAAAAGCGCACGCTCAGGACGAACTTCAGGCGGCAAAGTGTCGTATTTCCAATCACCTACTGCACCCAACAAAACGGCATCGCTATTTTTTGCAATTTCAATCGTTTCATCAGGCAGCGGTTTTGAATATTTTTCATAAGCACAACCACCTATTGGCGCTTCCCTAAATTCAAATTTAGTATCAAATATTTCACCTGCCGCTTTTACGACATTTACCGCTTGCGCAACAATTTCAGGCCCTATACCATCACCTGCCAGTACTGCTATTTTATACATTATTACTTAACTCCCATTTTTTGTTTTGTGTAGTTTACAAGTCCGCCCGCTTTCACAAGTTCTTGAATTTCTTTGGGGTAAGGGGCAAAAGTATATTCCTTACCGGTTGTTAAATTTTTTACAACACCATTATCAATATCAAGTTCAAGTTTATCACCCTTTTTTGTTTCATCAGGCAATTTGCTGTTTTCTATAATTACAAGCCCAATGTTTATTGCGTTTCTAAAGAAAATTCTTGCAAAGCTTTTTGCAATTACTGCACTTACTTTTGATGTTTTAATCGCCAATGGAGCATGCTCACGAGAAGATCCGCAACCAAAATTTTCACCTGCAACAATGAAATCACCCTCTTGTACATCCTGCGCAAAATTAACATCAATGTCTTCCATACAATGAGTTGCAAGTTCTTGCGCTGACTGAGTATTCAGGTATCTTGCAGGAATGATAACATCAGTATCAACATCATCACCATATACAAAAGTATGACCAATCATTAAATTTCTCATCCATTTACCCCATTTACAAATATTCAACTTATATATAATATAATATCAAAGAAATTTGTTAAGAACAAATTGTGATAGACACTAACGGAAGTATTTTAAAAAAGGAGAAAACAATGCAAGAATCTATCGTTGAAGCAGCAGGAAAAATTTGGAACTACTTAAATGAAAACGGCGAAGTTACAACTAAAAAACTTCAAAGAGACTTAGACCTTAATGACAACTTTATTAACATGGGTCTTGGCTGGTTATCACGTGAAGACAAAGTTAACTACTCTAAAAAAGGTTCTTATACAAAAGTTAGCTTAAGATAAGTAGTTTTTGGTTAAAGAATTTAAAGTTGCCCTTGCTCAAATATTGACAAGGGCAACTTTTTTTACGACAATTAAATTTGTCCATGGTAAAATAAGACATAAGACTACATTAATAAAGGAATAATAAAATGGCAGTACCAAAGAAAAGAACAGGAAAAGCAAAACAAGCATCAAGAAGAGCAAACTGGAAAGGCGAAGTTCCAGCAACTACAACATGCCCAAATTGCAAAGAAACAGTTTTAGCTCACACTGTATGCTCAAATTGCGGTTATTACAAAAATGATTTTGCAAGCTTAAAAAACAAAAAGGCTCAAGAAGAAGTAAAAGAAGAAAAACCTAAAAAAACAAGAGCAAAAAAAGCAAAAACTGAAGAAGTAAAAGAAGAAACAAAAGTTGAAGAAGTAAAAGAAACTGTTGAAGAAAAAACTGAAGAATAGCAAAATATAATCAGGGGAAATTAGTATGACGAGAATAGCAATCGATGCAATGGGGGGAGACCATGCTCCAAGGGAAATAGTAAAAGGTGCTGTTTGGGCAGCACTTGACTACAATGTACCTATAGAGCTTGTCGGAAAAGAAGATGCAATAAAGGCAGAGCTTGATAATATTGCACGTTACGGCATAAGGTCAAACCGCGGCGGCTATTTTCGTCAAAACATAAAAGTTGATTTATCAAAACTCGACATAAAAATTACCCATGCTGAAGAAATTATTGAAATGGGTGAAGCCCCCGGACAAGCTATTCGCAAAAAAAGAAAATCATCAATTGTACTAGCAGTTGATGCAGTAGCAAAGGGTAGCTCTGATGCTGTTGTTGCAGCGGGTTCAACCGGTGCTGCAATGGCAAGTTCGTTGTTTGGTTTAGGCAGATTACCGGGGATTGAAAGACCTGCAATTGCAGTAACACTACCTTCAATGAAAGAACCTTTTATGTTGCTTGATGCAGGTGCAAACAGTTCTTGTACACCTGAAATGCTTTACCAGTTTGCAGTAATGGGTACAACTTTTGTAAAAAATGTTTACGGCAGAAAAGAAGCAAAAGTTGGAGTTTTAAACATCGGTGAAGAAGCAGGCAAAGGTAATGAACTTGTTCAACAAACCTACAAAATGCTTGAAGAAAACCAAAACGGGCTGAATTTCGTTGGCAACATTGAAGGCAAAGAAATGTTCCAAGGAAGTTGTGATGTAATTATTTGCGACGGCTTTGTCGGAAACGTTGCACTTAAAATAATAGAAGGCTCATCATCTATGTTATTTAAAATGATTCAGCAAGAGTTTAACACCGATATTATTTCAAAAATAATTGGTCTTTTAGCAAAGCCTTTTATGAAAAGAATTTACAAAAGAATTAATTATGAAGAATTCGGCGGCGCACTGCTTTTAGGTATTAAAGGAATTACGGTTATTGCACATGGCAGAAGTACAGCCTATGCAATAAGAAATGCCGTAAGAGTTGCAAAAGAAGCGGTAGAGTCCGGCGTAAACAAAAAAATTATGGAAATATACCAATAAAATCCATTTTAGTGAGGAGAGAAAATGAGTAATACACCTGTAAGGATAGTGTCTTTGGGAAAAGCGGTACCCAAAACCGTTATAACAAATGATGATTTAACAAAAATTTTAGACACATCAGATGAATGGATTACAACAAGAACAGGGATAAAACAGCGTCATATATCTTCAGGTGACGAAAATTCACTTACAATTGGCGTTGAAGCTGCTAAAGAAGCTTTAAGTAAAGCAAATTTAAAAGGTGAAGACATTGACCTTATAATAGCTGCAACCTCAAATCCGTTTAATATTTACCCTTCTACAGGTTGTGCAATATCAGAAGCTATTGAAACCAAAATGGGAACAGTTGCTTTTGATATTACTGCGGCTTGCACAGGCATGATTTACGCTATGGAAATAGCACGTTCTATGATTTCATCAGGCAAATACAATAGGGCATTGCTTGTGGCAACAGATACTGTTTCAAAATTTGTAAATTGGGAAGACAGAAGCAGCTGTGTTTTATTTGGCGATGGCGCAAGTGCTATGATTCTTGAAAAGTCGCCCGATGGAGTAGATGATATTATAGCAATCGATATAAATGCTGACGGCAAACAGGGGAAACACATTACAATGCACTTAAACGGTACAAACTGCCCGCTGGTTGAACCTGCAACACCAGCTAATGAAAGAGTTTTGATGAACGGCAGAGAAGTGTACAAATTTGTTGTAACCACCATGCCGGATTCTGTTAACAATTGCATTGAAAATTGCGGATTAAAACCTGAAGACATTGATTATCTTGTACCACATCAGGCAAACTTAAGAATAATTGATGCACTTCAACAAAGATTAAATTACACTGATGAAAAAGTAATAACAAATATTGATAAATATGGCAACACGTCTGCTGCATCCGTCGGAATTGCCCTAAGTGAAGCAATTGAAGAAGGCAAAGTCAAAACCCCCTCTACCGCCATACTTTGTGCATTCGGTGCAGGTATGACCTGGGGCAGTGTGATTGTCAGACTAAGAGAAGGGATATACTAATGAAAAATATTGCTTTTATTTTCCCAGGGCAAGGTTCGCAGACAACCGGCATGGGTCTTGATTTATATAACAATTTTGGAAGCGCAAAAAAAGTTTATCAAACAGCCGATAAAATTTTAAACAAAAGTATTTCAAAGATTTGTTTTGAAGGCCCTGATGAAACACTAAAACAAACAATAAATGCTCAAAGTGCAATTCTTGCAACCTCAATTGCAGCACTTGAAGCACTTAAAGAAGCATCAAAAGGTGAAATAAAAGCAAAAATGGCTGCAGGGCACTCTCTTGGTGAATACGGCGCAATGTATGCGGCAAATGTTATGGATTTAGAAACAACATTTATGGCAATTCAAAAAAGAGCAGATTTAATGGATGAAGCTACAAAACTGAAAACTGGCGCAATGAGTGCGGTTTTGGGTCTTGATACTGAAAAAATTAAACAGTGTTTACAAGAAGTGCAAAATCTTGGTGTAGCACAAATTGCAAACTATAACGACCCGACACAAACGGTTATTACAGGTGAAGCGCAAGCTATAGAAAAAGCAAATGAACTAATAAAAGAAGCAGGTGCAAAAAGAGTTGTGCCGCTTGCAGTATCTGGTGGTTTCCACAGTGTATTAATGCAAAGCGCAACAGATGGTTTTAGCGAGTTTGTTAAAGATTTAAATTTAAACAATGCAACAATACCTGTTGTAACAAATGTGGACGCTAAAATCACAACAGACAAGGAAGAATTTAGACTAAAAATGCCAAAACAAATTTCATCCAGCGTTTATTGGGTTCAAACAATTCAGTTAATGTTAAATGAAGGCATTGATACTTTTATTGAACTTGGTAACGGAAAAGTCCTTGCAGGTTTAAATAGAAAAATTTGCCCGTCTGAAATAAAAACATACAATGTGTTTGATGCACAATCTTTAAATGATACAGTAAACAATATTTTGAGCTTAGTATAGGAGAAATATCACAATGGAAGATAAAAAAGTAGCACTTGTAACAGGCGGCTCAAGAGGTATAGGCAAAGCTTGCGCTATAGAATTAGCTAAAGCAGGTTGCGATGTAATTATAAACTATGCAGGAAATGAAGAAGCAGCAAATAAAACTGTTGAAGAATTAAAAGCACTTGGTTCAAATGCTAAAGCAATGAAGTTTGATGTATCAAATCAAGAACTTGTTGAAAATGCAATAAAAGAAATTATGGATGAGTATAAAAGAATTGATATTCTTGTAAATAACGCAGGTATAACACGTGATGGCTTATTTATGAGAATGAATGCTCAAAACTGGCTTGATGTTATTAACACAAACTTAAACAGCGCATATTATGTTTCAAATCCTGTTGCAAAAATTATGATAAAACAACGCTCAGGCGCAATTGTTAATATGGCAAGCATTTCAGGCATTTATGGCAATGCCGGTCAAGCAAATTATTCGACTGCAAAAGCGGGCTTAATAGGCATGACAAAAGCGCTTGCAAAAGAACTTGCATCAAGAAATATAAGGGTTAACGCAGTAGCGCCGGGATTTATTCAAACAGATATGACAAAAGATTTACCTCAGGAACAAATTGTTGAGAGAATACCTCTTAAAAGATTAGGTGAACCTGAAGACATTGCAAAAACTGTTAAATTTTTAGCACTTGATACTACATACATTACAGGGCAAGTTATAGGAGTGGATGGCGGTCTTGTTATCTAAAATTAAAAAAATCTTTATTATAATAAGCGCGGCAGTTTTTATACTAAACGGCTGCGCTTTTGCGTTTGACAGCGGATTTAGTGATGATTTTTTTAATATACTTAAAAAAAATCAAAAAAAAGAGCAAACGCCCCAAATGCTTGCAGCAAAAGAAGAACTCAAAAAAAGAAAAATCCCTGCAAGTGTAGACTCTTTTATAAAGCATGTAAAAAAGAATGACATTGAGATTTTGCAAATTTTTGTTGACGCAGGTTTTGATGTAAACACAGATTTTTATACAGATTACCCTATTTACTATGCAACAAAACACAATCGCTACGAAGCAGCAAAATTCCTACTTGAACATGGCGCAAATCCAAATCTTGGTTTCAACCCACCGTTAATTGAGGCAATTAAAAAGAAAAATCCGCAAATTGCACACCTTTTAATTGAACATGGCGCAAAAGTAAATGTTGATGATTTTATGAGCGGGAATACTATTTTATATACCGCACTAAAGCTTAAACAGTACGAAATAGCACGCGATTTAATTGAACATGGCGCAAGAATAGATGCACGTTCAAAATACCTTATAGAAAACAAAAACCTTTACGAAACATTAAAAATTGAAAAATTCTAAAATTGTTTTAAAAATCTTTCATCATTGTTAAAGAAAAGTCTTATGTCATCTATGGCATATTTAAGCATAGCAAGTCTTTCTACCCCCATGCCAAAAGCAAAACCGCTGTATACCTCAGGGTCAATCCCCACACCTCTTAGAACATTAGGGTCAACCATACCTGAACCTAAAATTTCAAGCCAGCCTGAGCCTGAACATGTTGGACAGCCCCTACCTTGACACACTATACATTGCACGTCAATTTCAGCAGACGGCTCTGTAAAAGGGAAAAAGCTGTTACGAAATCTCGTTGGACGGGCTGAACCAAAATAAAGCCTTATAAATTCGTTCAAAACGCCTTTTAAGTGTGCAAAAGTAACACCTTTATCAACATATAAGCCTTCAACCTGATGAAAAAGATTATTTTTTCTTGCGCTTACAGATTCATTTCGATACACTCGTCCGGGAGAAACAATTTTAATCGGCGGACGTGAATTTTCCATTTGCCTAATTTGTGCGTTTGAGGTGTGGCTTCTCAACACTATATTATCGCCTGCATAAGAGTAATATGTATCTTGAACATCTCGCGCAGGGTGTTCTTTTGGAACATTTAACAAATCAAAATTGTATTTTTCAAGCTCAACTTCAGGAGAAAATTTATTTTCAATAAGAGAAAAACCTAAATGTTCAAAAATTTCTACAATTTCATTAACTGTTTCGCTCAATGGGTGAACTTTGCCAAAAGGAGTAAAAGTTGAATCAAGAGTAACATCTATTTTTTCGCTTGCCAATTTTGCATTTAGTTCAAGCTTATAAAATTCTTCATGCTTTTCATTCATTTTTGTTTCAAGAAATTTTGAAACTTCATTTGTTAGCGCACCGATTTTTGGGCGCAGTTGCGGGTCTATATCTTTTAATCCTTTTTTTAAATTGTTAAGTTCAGATGAACGGGACAAGTATTTATTTTTAACTTCTTCCAATTCTTTTGAATTTTGAGCCTTTTCAATATCAGCAAGTGCCAACTCTTTGATTTTTAAAATTTGTTCTTCCATTTATCATTTCTCCTGCAAATATAATAACAAAAACAAAGTTTGTGGTAAAATTTTTGTGTTAATAGAGGTAAAACATGTTGCAAATATTCTACACAACGCTTTTTTTGTTTATTTTTGGCTTAGGTCTGTACATTAGAAATATAGACAATGATTTTTTTGCACGCTTAATAGTAGGTAAAACCTACTTTCAAACAGCAAGCTTGCTAAATTGGGATTTTTTATCATACACCCCGACACACAGATTTATAGATCACGAGTGGGGTTCAAGTCTTATTTTTTACTTTTTGCAATCTAACTTTGGTGATAAAGGGCTTTTAATTTTTAAAGCTATAATTTATTTTGCAACATTTTTTCTGCTTACAAAAGTTATTTTTCTTCACAACAAAAATGCAAAAATGCATTTTTTACCCTTTTTATTTTTAATAAACGCAATACCCTCACTGCTTTTTACCACTATAAGGTGTCAGGGTTTTACGTTTTTCTTTTTTACCCTTTGGCTATATACACTTGAAAAAGTAAGACTTGAAAATAATACACGCCTGCTTTGGATATTGCCTGCAACAATGCTAATTTGGGGAAATTTACATGGTGGTTGTGCTGCAGGTTTTGGACTTTTGTTGTTGTATATAATTGGGGAATTTTTAAACAAAAAACCAATTAAAAAATATATAATAACATTTGCAATTTGCTTTGCAGTGCTGTTTATAAATCCCTATGGTATTGAGTATTTGAAATTTCTACTTGATGCACTCACACTTAAAAGAGAACTTATAACAGAGTGGCAAGGGTCATTTAGCGCACTTGGGCTAAAATATAATTACAGATTTATTATACTTTTGATAATTTCTGCAATTTTATCTATGATATATTTATTTAAATTTGGTTTTAATTACAAAAAAATTAACAAAACAAAAGCTTTGGTATTAATTGTTACTCTTTTAATGGCAATAAAGTCCATAAGACTGCAGCCATTTTTTGTATTTGCGCTGGCAGCTTTTTGTTATAACGATTTTTATAAAATTTTCACAAAAAAATTACCACAAAAAATTGACAACTTAAAAGAAATAATTTTATTTGGACTAATTTTCTTTTTTGTACTTGGAGCAATTTATACAACAAAAATGCAGTGCAATGCAATAGATTATCCAATTCTAGAAGTTGAATTTTTAAAGGCAAATAAAATCAAAGGCAATATTATGTGCGAATTCCACGATGGCAGCTATGTAGCATACAAACTTTACCCGAATAATTTTATATTTATGGATGGCAAATATGAGGAAGTCTACCCCAATGATTTAATTTATGTTTTAAAAGATATAAATCTTGTAAAAAATGGATGGGAAAAACATCTTCAAACTTATCCGACAGATATAATAATTTTAAGCAAAAGTTACGAAATTTATAAAGCTCTAAACAAAAATCAAAACTATAAATTAGTTACACAAAGCCCTGCTTATGCGCTTTTTATAAAAAAAGAATTGATAAAAAAGAATTTTAAGGCACCCAATGCCAATGGAAAATATTACATGGACACAAAATTTGACACAAATATCGACTGGAGCGTGGAATGATTGTAAAAAAAATAATTTTAATTGCGCTTTTAATAATATGCACACAAAGCAACGCTTTTGCGCAAAAAACAACCGTTGAAAAAATACAGCGCGGAGCTGATATTTACTTTAAAATCACAGATAGACTTGATTTAAATTTTAACCAGCAAAGAAAAGCTTTTGGCATAAAAATGGAAGAAATGGTTAAACTTGGACCATTAATGAACGAAATTGCAACAAATGAAAACAAATTAAATGAACTCTTGGCTGATGACAAAAATGATAACTCGGAAGAAATAAAGAAATTAAGTGATAAAATACAACTACAAAAAGCAATTGCAAGCCAGAAGAAAAGATACTATATATCACGCTACAGAGGAATTTTAACCGAAGAACAAAATCATAAACTTGATGAGTTAATTTTTGATATAGCAAACGGATATTTAAAATTATAATTAAAAAAGCCGCCAATTGGCGGCTTTTATTTTTTAAGACATATTTTATTTTGCAGCTTTAGCTGTTTGAACAAGAACTTCAAAAGCCTCAGGGTCATTAACTGCAAGCTCAGCCAACATTTTTCTGTTAACTTGGATATTAGCCTTTTTAAGTAAATTCATAAATTTTGAATAGCTCAAATCCATTGCCCTTACTGCTGCATTAATACGCACAATCCAAAGAGAGCGCATGCTTCTTTTTAAAACGCGTCTATCTCTGTATTGATATTTTAGGGCTTTCATCACAGCGCAATTTGCAACTTTAAAAATTCTAGAACGTGCACCAATAAAGCCTTTAGCTAGTTTTAATATTTTTTTATGTCTTTTTCTTAGAACGTTTCCGCGTTTAACTCTCATTTTTCACCTTCCTTATCTTGAGTATTTAATGTAGGGTAACTCTTTTGAAATTAAAGCAACATTGCCTTCAAAAACTTCTACCATGCCTGATAGGCGTTTTTTTCTGGACATGCTTTTGTGTGCAAGAAGGTGACCTTTTCCTGCTTGACGTCTTAAGATTTTGCCCGATGCCGTAACTTTGTATCTCTTAGCGGCAGAGCGATGTGTTTTCATTTTAGGCATTTTTTACTCCATTTCTTTACAATGTGTAACAATATCTTTTGTGCTATACCTAAAAGCACTTCAAGACAAATTTATCTTACATCAAAAATATTTTTTTGCAAACAAAAATCCGCACTGACAACTTGCAATGCGGATTTTGCTATACAAAACTTAATACTAGTTAGACTCAGTTTGATACATTGTTCTTTGTGCAACAGGACCGTATGGCTGTACACTAACATCAGTAATCATGATTGGGAAGAAGTCAATAACCCTTGTTTCATTACCTTTAGGATAATTGTTTGTTAGATCATTTCTTTCTGTTGTAGAAGTTGGTTGCCTGTCACCATTCACATCAACCCCAATAACACAAGGATTTGCAACTGTACAATTTGAAACTTTGTTTTTTGGAACTTCATACCTGAAACCGTCAGCTGTATAAAAAGCCTTGTTGTCACCAACAGTAACATTTGTTCTTATAACATTCATTCTTCTTGTAAGATACTCCAACATTTCTGTTTGGTTGCTAATATCTGCAGGTGATTCATTGTCAATTGCCATATTCATTGTAACTGCCTGATTTAAAACTGAAACAGCTTTTCTAAAACCTGTTTTAAACTCCTGTTGGTTAGTCCTAACGATAACACTTGGAATAGTCATTGCAGCAACTACACCGATAATAGCCAGTGTAATCAAAACTTCTGCAAGGGTAAATGCCGAACTTCTTTTCATGTTTGCTAAACCTTTCTATTTATACTTTTCTATCCTAGTTTTTCATGATTTTCCATTATTGTATTACATTTTTTAAATTAAGTCTACTACTTAATAAAACATTGCCCCAAAAGTATGATAAGATAACAAATGTATTACAAAGATGAGGTGAAAATGGACAATTTTGAATTTAAATGCCCGACAAAAATTATTTTTGGAGCAGACACAATTTGTAAAATTAAAAATGAAATACCACATGATAGAAAAATTTTAATAACTTATGGCGGCGGCTCAATAAGAAAAAACGGGGTTTTAAAACAAGTTAAAGAGGCGCTTGAAGGCTTTAATTACAGTGAGTTTGGCGGAATTGAACCAAACCCTAAGTTTGAAACCCTTATGGATGCGGTAAAAATGGTAAAAGATGGCGGATACAACTTTCTTTTGGCAGTCGGTGGCGGCTCAGTGCTTGACGGGACAAAATTCATCGCGGCAGCATCTAAGTTTGAGGGTGACCCTTGGGATATACTTGCAAAAGGCGCGCAAGTTAATGATGCACTTGAATTGGCAGATGTAATAACACTTCCTGCTACGGGGTCTGAAATGAACTGCGGCGCGGTTATTTCAAGAATTTCCACAAAAGAAAAATTTGCCTTTATGTCTGAAAAAGTTTACCCAAAATTTTCAATAATTGACCCGAAAACAACTTTTTCACTTCCTGAAAAGCAAACTGTAAATGGCATTGTTGATACATACACTCACGTTATGGAGCAATATGCAACTTATGACGTAAATACACCACTTCAGGACCAGTGGGCATTAGGAATTATTAAAACGCTTCTCGAAGAAGGTCCAAAGGTTTTAAAAGAGCCTGAAAACTATAACGCCAGAGCAAATATTTTCTGGTGCGCAACTTGCGGTCTTAACTACTGGATAAGTTTAGGTGCAGTTCAAGACTGGTCTACACATATGATAGGGCATGAGCTAACAGCATTGTATGGGCTTGACCATGGAGAAACTTTAGCTATAATTCTTCCAAGCCTGTGGCGTGTAATGAAAAAAGATAAAATGGATAAACTTGCAAAAATGGCAATTGAGGTTTTTGGTGCAAATGAATTTTTACCAAAAAGCCTGCTTGCAGATATTACAATTAAAAAAACTGAGAAATTTTTCCATAAAATCGGCAGAAAAACAAAACTTAAAGAATACAATATAAACCCAAAAGAAGCAGCAGTTGAAATTAAAAAACGCTTTAATCAAAGAGGAACTGTTTTAGGTGAAAGGGGTAATATAACAGCAGATGTAGCCTATGAAATAGTTGCAAATGCTTAATATTTATTAGCAAGAAAATCAAAAAGTTCAATAAAGCGTCCTAAAAGCTCTTTAGGCGCTTTATTTTCATCTATTTCAATTGTTATTGTCGGGATATTTCTCTCAACACCGCAATACGTGCCAAAACTCCCTGGGGTGGGATAGCCAATGTCAGATTCAACAGGGTAGCCTAGAATATTTGATATTTCATCTGCAAGCCCTTGTGCTGGCCCGTCATAATTTATTATTTTATACGGGGCATGGATTGTAATTATTGCATCAAATTTATTTTCTTCAATTAACTTTACTAAAAACTTTGTTTCTTCTTCACTTGCCGGATAATCTCCGCCAAAATAGTCATCCCTTATTGATTTTACCCAGTTTTTTGTCGGAAAATTTCTGTTTAAATCAACCCCGTTTTTATTTGTACGGGCATTATTTTTGTTTAGCCTTGGCACAAAATACAGTGAATTTTTTAAATTTTCTTTTTGCAATTTCAAGTATTCATTTATAAAATATTCACCCTGAGGCTCGTCACCATGAAAAACTCCGACTACAAGAATTTTCTTTAAGCCGGAGTTATTTAAAATTTTTAATTCTATACTCAAAATTTATACCTTAGTTTATACGCTGAAACATATAACCTATTCCGCGAGCAGTAAGAATAAGCTCTGGATTAGCTGGGTCTGCTTCTAATTTTGAGCGCAAACGAGAAATGTGAACATCTACAACGCGTGTATCAATTCTATGATCCGGCGGATATGCCCAAACATGTTGCAAAATTTCATTTCTTGAGTATGCTTGACCTGAATTATTTACTAATAATTCAAGCAGTGAAAATTCCATGCCGGTGAGTCTTATTCTCTCATTCTTGCGATAGACTTGACGGCGCGCAGTATCAATTTTTATTTGACCTGTTGTAATAACGTTTTTAGCTGTTTTACCTGTTGGAACACTAACTTCTTTTGTAGTTGTTCTTCTAAGAACTGCTTTAACACGTGCTTCAAGTTCTTTTGGGCTAAAAGGTTTAATAACATAATCGTCTGCACCCAGCTCAAGACCTGTGATTCTTTCAGAAACATCACCAAGTGCGGTTAATATGATAATTGGCACATCAGATGTGCGTCTGATTTCACGAGTAACACCATATCCATCCATTTTTGGCATCATAACATCCAAAATAACTAAATCAGGTGCTGTTTTATTATAAACTTCAATAGCTTCTTCACCATCTTCAGCAGTTACAACATCATATCCAACCATTTTAAGACGGGTTTCAAGAATTCTTCTGATACTTGCTTCATCATCTACAACAAGAATTCTTTGCTTTGAATCACTGCTTTCATTTTGGATTTCTTCGGTCATTTTGTCTTATCCTTTTCTTCCTTAATAGCTAAAACTTATTTTATTATATTACAAAATATTTATTTTCTTAAACATATATTAACATACATTATTTTTTTTGAAAACAAAAAATTGTTTTTTATACAATAAAAAATCAGCCCCTTTTTAGGAGGCTGATTTTTAGGTTGTTAGATTAAAGTTTAGGAAGTTTAAGATAATTTTATTGCATCATTTTGAATATTTTGACCTTCTTGTTCTTCTACGGTTTCATATTCAGCTTGAATTGCTTTAATTTGTGTATCTAGTGTAAGCTTTTCTTGTTCTAAATCTTGTTCTTCTCGGTTCAATGTTTGCGCATATTGATCCGCATAAGCCTTTAACTCCTCCTGATAAATTTCATTGAATATCAAGTATGGTTGTATTTGCCCGTTTTGCATATAGCTTGTCATTGATGTCGGATCAAGTGCACACTGATACTGACCACCCGTATTTTGATTAATTGCTTGCATTTGTTGAAGGTAGGCGTTAGTTTTAATTTGCGCAGATTGATATGCAATACTTGATGATTGACCAAGAAAATTTAGCTGGGTACCAAATATCGATGAAGCACCCGATGTTGCCTCCTGATAAGTAATTTTACCATCAGCAACTGCTGCTGATAACTCTTGCATATCCATTAACTTTTGGCTTATTTGAGTCAATCTATTTTGATAGACACTAAGCCTTTGTTTTAGCTGCATTTTTCTTAGTGACAAAAACACCCAAGACATGCGCTGCCTCCTAACCTTAAACTTTAACCTTTAACCTTTTTTGTAATATCTAAAACTAACCTTACTCTTAAATAAAGTATTTTTGTCTTAAAAAATTGCTCAATTAAAAGAAAGTTGTTAACAAAAGTTAATATTTAGCGCAAATCCTTGATTCATGGGCATAAAACTCTATTTCATCATTTAATGGCATTAGTGGAATTTTGCAATCATACTTGTTATTCAAGGCTAACTCAATTAAATAATCACAAAAATGAGGATTTTTAGGCAATATTGGCCCATGTAAATATGTTCCAAAAACATTTTTAAATCTTGCACCCTCTGTTTTATCCACACCATTATTACCATTGCCAACTTTTATTTTAAACAAAGGTTCAGCTTTTTCACCCAGATAAGTAAGACCGCTGTGGTTTTCAAAACCAACTATTGTCCTTATTGGCAAAAAATCACAAGTTGCCGTAACGTTGCCTATAAACCTTGTATCACCTGCTTTTGTTGTAACATCTAAAATAGAAATACCTCTTAGTTTTTTACCATCCAAAGTAATATAATGTTTTCCAAAAAGCTGATAAGATCCACATATGACTAGCATGGGTTTACCTGCGCGCGCAGCGCGTATTAGTTCTACACCATTTTTTATTAACTCATTTGCAGCGAGAATCTGCTGGTTGTCTTGTCCGCCACCTGCAAAAAACAAGTCGTACTCATCAGCTTTTATTGTCATACCTGATGTAATTTTTGTTGTTTCAACTTCAATACCGCGCCACTTTAAACGCTTTTCAAGCGCGACAATATTGCCCATATCGCCGTAGATATTAAGCAAATCAGGATACAAGTGTGCTATTCTTAGCTTAAGAGAATTTTTTTGCATTTTTCAATAACATCCTCAGGGCTTAATTTTTCAACTTCTCCGGTTTTTCTTTCCTTAAACTCAACAAGGCCTTCTTTAACTGTCTTGCCTACAGTAATTCTATATGGAAAACCAATCAGCTCGGAATCTTTAAACTTAACCCCTGCCCTATCTGCCCTGTCATCAAGCACAACTTCAACGCCAACATTCAAAAGTTCATTATAAATTTTTAGAGCAACATCCATTTGTTCAGCGTCATCTGCATTTACAGGCACAATGTCAACATGGTATGGTGCGATTTCTTTAGGCCAAACAATTCCAAAATCATCATGATATCTTTCTATTGCAGCAGAAGCGGTGCGCGTTACGCCAATGCCATAACAGCCCATTATAAAAGGCCTTTCTTCACCGTTTTCATCTGTGTATGTTGCACCCATTGGTTTTGAATATTTTGTACCAAGTTGAAAAATATTACCTACTTCAATACCGCGTGTAACTTTTAGAGGCTTTTTGCAAATCGGACAAAGTTCCCCTTCTTTTACCAAAGATACATCAACGAACTCTGGCGTTTTATCAAAGTTACAACCCACATAGTGCTTGTGAGGCTCGTTTGCACCGATTACAAAGTTTTTCATACCTTGTGCCGACTTATCAAAAATTATTTTAACTTTATTTGTGTCAACATTTAAATAACTCAAATAACCAACCTCGCAACCAAGGTACTCAAGGGCTTCATCATTTGTTGCAGGACGGATTTCAAGCGCGTTAAGTGCATTTAAAAGTTTTGTTTCTTCAACATCCTTATCGCCTCTTATCATAACAAGGACAGGTTTTGAGTCTGCAATATAAAATACTGATTTTAAAATACAGTTAGAGTCAATTTTTAAGAACTTGGCTAAATCCTCTATAGTTTTTACATTTGGGGTATCTGTGAGTTTTTTCTCACTATAGCCGTATTTTGCGCCATCTGTTTCATTAATATTTAAAATTGAAATTGCATGATTTGAGTTTGCGCTGTAATCACAACTTTCACAATAAAATACATCATTTTCGCCGGTTTGAGTTGATGTTAAAACCATAAACTCATGGCTGACACTACCACCAATTGCGCCTGAATCAGACTGAACCATTTTTGTCTCAAGTCCGCAACGTTCAAAAATTCTCTTATAAGCGCGCGCCATATTCTCATATTCTTCATCTAATGACTCTTGAGAAGTATGAAAACTGTACGCATCTTTCATAATAAACTCGCGACCACGCAACAAACCAAAGCGTGGACGAATTTCATCTCTAAATTTTGTCTGAATTTGATACAAGTTAACGGGCAATTGTTTGTATGAGGTAAAAGTGCCGCTTACAACAGAAGTTATAACCTCTTCATGTGTTGGTGCAAGACACATTTTATTACCATGCCTGTCGTTAAATCTTGCAAGCTCTTTTCCGTAAACTTCCCATCTGCCTGATTTTTCCCATACTTCAGAAGGCTGAACAAAAGGCATCAGAAGCTCTTGCGCTCCTGCAGCATTCATTTCTTCTCTAATTATTTGAGAAACTTTAGAAATAACTCTTTGCATTAAGGGTAAATAGCTGTAAATTCCTGATGTAAGTTTTTTAATGTAACCTGCTCTTACCAACAATTTATGGCTTATTGCCTCGGCGTCATTTGGAAATTCTCTCAGTGTTTGAACAAAAAGTTTTGACATTCTCATAATATTTAGTAGCCTCCAAAGTGGTCAATGGTAGTATTTTCGCAAATAAAATTATTTGATATAAGCATTATAGCAACAAAGTAGAAAAAGCTATATAAAAATAAAGTTTTTTAACAAAAAATGACTACTTATTGCCACAAAGCAAGGTTTTATTTTATTATTATTCAAGGAGTTTTGTGTATATGGGAATTTTAGCAAATATTGTATTTTATCTGTTAGTAATTATTACAGTTGTTTCAATAGTTACAATTATTTTTTCAAAAAATACAAAAGTTTATCTACCATGCGCAGTTGTTACCTTTAGCAGCGTTGCAGGATTATACATACTACTAAAATCCCCTGTAATGTTTGTGGCACAAATTATTTTATTTGCACTTGGTTCAGGTGCAATTTTGTTGCTTGGGGCAAAAGATTTTAAGACGGAGGACAAGTTAACTTTTAATTTTAATTTAAAAACTTTATTTTCACTTATATTTTTAAGTGTTACTGCTCTTTTAGCGGCGCCATTTTTTATTCAGCAAATAAAAAATCAAGCCATAAGTACATTTTGCACAGAGCAAACATTTGCATCCGCAACTCCTTTTGCAAATCTTATGTTTGTAATGTTTCCAATATTAATAATCACTCTACTTAGCGGTTTTTACACAATAGCATTTTGGAGAAAGAAATGACTTATCAGGTAGTTTATGCAGTATTTATAATTTTTTGTCTGGGCTTGTTTTTAGCTGTTGCAACAAGAAATATATTGAAAATATTTCTCGGGGTTTTAATTTCATACTGTGCCACAACCATGCTTGTATATGTGTCGAGTAACCCCTTTAATACAAACTGCGCTATGGTTTTGCTTATGCTTGCACCAATTATAGCTTTTGTTGGAGTTTTTGTAATTTCAAAAATTTATAAAAAGTTTAATACTTTTGAAACAGATAAAATAGAAAAAATCATAAAGGAAGAAAAATGATAGATATTTTAAATCTTGTTTATATTATGATTTTTAGCCCTCTTGTATGTGCGGCAATTTTAATGTTTTTTAAACTAGTTCCTGTTAAACCACCACAATATGGCAATTTTGCAATAAGTTTAATTACATCAATTTTTACCTTTGCAATTTCCTTATTGCTTTTTGACTACTGTATAACATATAACGGTTACACCCTTGAAAACAATTATCCGATTTGCATTATACAAAATATTCCTTTGTACTTTGGCGTTTACGCTGATAATTTAAGTTCAATTTTTACACTGTTAATTACATTTTTATTTTTAATTACAAATATATTTTCATACAGATATCTTTTGCAAAACAGGCAAGGGTTTGAAAGATTTTATATTTACCTTAATTTTACACAATTTGCACTTTTTTGCTTTTTTATAAGTTCAAATTTAATTCAAAGCGTTGTATTTTTAATGATTTTAAGCCTTGTTGAATATCTTTTTGCAAATTTTTACTTTCAAAAACCTATTTCGCAGACAAATTCCAAAAAAGTATTTGAAATAAATATATTGGCGGATTTTATTTTGTTAATAGCTTCAATTGCTTTTTTATACTTTTCAACTCTGACCCCTGATACCACAAGCATTCCGACTTTAGGTTATAATAACATAAACTCTTTAGGCTTGTACTCCTTTGCAAGCTTAAATCCTTTAATTTTTGCATTAATTTGCGCCTTATTTATAATTGGCGCAATTATAAAAAGCGCTCAGTTTCCTTTTTCACCAAAAACTTACCTTGCATCAAACGCACCAAACCCTGTTTTTTCAATTATAATAAGCCCTTTAATGCTTGGTTTGGGTGTATTTTTACTTTTTAGGTTATACCCTCTTTTAAATTTAACCCCAGCGATTTTTGAAATCTTGAAAATTGCAGGCATAATGACAGCTATTTTCGGCTCATTAGTAGCGCTAAAAGAAAACAGCATAAAAAACATATGCTCTTGGATGGCAGTTTCACAAACCGGCATTGCAATTTTTGCGCTTGGTTTTAAAATGTATGACATAAGCCTTTTTTACATGCTTTGTGCAGGTTTTGGCATTATACTAATTTCTTTTACACTCAACACTGTTTGCTACTCAACAGGCTCGCAAGAAAATATAAAATTCTTGGGCGGTTTAAGAGAAAAATTGCCACTTGAGGCAATGGCTTTTCTTGTTGGTGCAGTATCTGTTTCAGGTTTTGTATTTAGCGGCTTTTACCCGCGTGCAACAATTCTTGGAAACTTATTTGCGGCAAAAAATCTTATTTATTTAACACTGCTTTTAATATGTTCGTTTCTAACGGCGTTTTATTTATTTAGGTTGTATTTTAGAATTTTTGAAGGGGATTACAGAGGCACAATAGAGCCAAAAAGAGTGAGCAGGGCTATGATTTTTGCAATTATTGTTTTAATATTACCTACTGTGTTTTTCGGATTTCTTTTTAACAACTATGCAAACTCGATTTTTAGTCCACTAGAATACAGCAAACTTGGCGTATCAAATCCTTTTGTCAATGTCTTTGCTTTTGTAATAAGCGCGCTTGGTTACTATTTGGCATACAATATTTACTTTACAAAAAGAATAAGCTCAATCAGAAACAGATTTCTAAGAAGACTTTCTTCAGAACATTTTTATATGGATATTTTTATTGATTTTATTTTTAAGGATTTTATTCTATTTATTGCAAAAATATTTGCGTTTTTTGAAAAATATATATTGGGCTTTTTCTGCTCACTGCCAAACTTAATAACAAGAATTATTTCATATTTAACTGTTAAATTTGAGGCAAAAAATATAAATTCACAATTTTTTGTTAGTGCATTATGGATTGCTTTGGTTTTAATTTTAGCGTCTGTGTTTTACTTTAAAACGGGGGTAATAAGATAATGGAAAATTTTTCAAGCACAATTGTTTTTACTCTTTTGCCTCTTGTTGCAGGGTTGTTAATTTTTATAGGGACATTTAAAAATAACACTGTTGTAATAAGACGTTTTGCAAAATATTTTAGCGCATTTTACTTTATTTTTGCAGCATTTGAATTTTTCAACAGAAATACCGACTCTGAATTTGGCAATGTATTAAATAGCCCATTTTACATAATTTCTAATGCCACAGGTGGTACAAGCATTGGCTTTGATACCTTAGGCGGCATTTTTGCACTGCTTGTAAGTTTTTTAATTTTAATTTGTTTTGTAATAGCAAAAAGTACTGTAAACAGTGGGCAAAAGCTTTTCTACTCTTTTGTTTTATTTTTTGAATCTGCATTTTTAACAGTTCTTTCAACTCAAGACTTTTGCGTATTCTCCGCAGCATTGCTATTTTTAGCGCTTTGCTCATATGTTTTAATTTTTAACTTTTCGCCCCTGCGTGCAAAAAAAGCTGCAAATTCATATTTAACTTTAAACTCTTTTACCGTCTTTATTTTATCCGGTGCTTTTGCTCTTGTATATGCAATATTAAAATATAACAATATTGAAGCCAATATTTTAAATTTCGCATACAATTCTACTGATTTATCAGGCGTGATTTTACTATTGCTATTTTTTGCCTTTGCGCTCATAAGCGCAATAAAAATACCGTTTTTTGGCTTTCATTTGCCAATTCTAAACATTATTAAAAATTCAAATCCTGCAATTGCTTGCATATTTTTAAGCGATTTTATTTTAGGATTTTTTATTTTTATAAAATTTAATATGTACATTTTAAAAGATATTTTTGAAATTTTTGCGCCAATAATTGCAATATTATCAATTTTTAACTTGTGCTACTTTGCTATTCTTGCACTTGGTGAAAAAGATTTGAAAAAATCCTTTGGCTATTTTTGTTTTTCACAAAGTTCAATTGCACTTTGCGCTCTATGCTCAATCAGCATAGAGGGTATCTGTGGAGCTGTTTTACAATGTGTTTCTCAAAGCCTTATTCTTTTGGGCTTATTTTTATGCTACTGTTTCGTATCACAAATATTTAAAACAACAAAACTCCCTTTTATGGGTGCGCTTGCACCATATGCGCCAAAACTTGCAGCATTTTGTTTTATTTTAACTCTCGCCGGAATAGGCATACCGTTTACATCAGGTTTTAGCGCGAAGTTCTTATGTCTTTTGGGCGGTTTTTCAACACAAATATACTCGCAAAATGTAATTTGGATTTGCAATTTGTTCATATTAATCGGCTTAACTTTAGGAGCAATACACCTGATAACAACATTCCAAAAAATATTTTTTGGAACTGACGAGTGCAACAATTGTAAAATTTCCGACCTGCTAAGGCATCGCACACTTGCACTTTTTGTCTTAAGTATCTGTATAATTGCCCTTGGGGTAGCGCCGTACATTTTAACAAATTCAATTACTAAATACGCAGATATGATTGTTTCATTATTTTTAATGTAAGGAGAGAATATGTTTTTCTTTGACAATTTTATAATCACACAAAGAACATTTTATATGATTTCAGGATTTATAATTTTATTCCTTGGAACAATCATAAATTTTGCCATCTCAGGCTTGTTAAATAAAAATTCTCAAAAGTTCTCAAATTTTATAACAATTGCAACGCTTTTAATTTCATCTGTTTCATTTTTGCCGTTTTTATGCGGTTTTTTAAACCCATACAGCTCAAAAGCCTTTTATTTTTTCAATCAAAATATAGCTTTTGGCGGACTTGAGGCACTTTTGTGCTTTATTGCTCAATTAACGGTTCTTTTTGCGTTTTTAATCTCAAAAAAACATTTATCAAATTTGCGTTTTAAACAGCACTATTTTAACTCACTTTATCTGTGTAGCGCACTTTCATTAAATATGCTAATAGTTTCAAAAGGTTTCATCCCTTTTATTTTATCCCTTGAAACAATAAGCATTTGTACTCTTTTTATACTACTTGGTTTTAAAAACAGAAACATTTTTTACAATGCATACAAATATTTAACAATGTCTTTTTTAGCTACAATACTTATGATTTTTGCCTACGCAATTTCAAATAACTTTAGCATTAATGCAGGAGTTTTGCCGGTAAGCGCTAAAATATTATTTACAATGGCACTTTTAATAAAAGGCGGATTTGCACAAGTTTTTGCTTGGAATTTGCAAAACAAAAACGAAAAAAATTATCCGTCTTTTACTTTTGTAAATACGGTTGTACTTTATACATACGTCATAGCACTGCACAAAATGGTACATACAATTTTTGAAACAGGCAGTTTGGCTCAAATATTCTTCACATTATTTTTCTTGACATCTTGCGCAATTAGCGCTTTTAAAATTACAAGAGCTCAAAATTTTAAAGACTTTGTTTGCACTCTAAATACTTTAAACTACTGCATATTAGGCTTTTTATTTTTTATACAAAACACACAAATCCACACTGTTGCTTTAGTTTTGTTAATTAACATCCTAATTGTAAATTTTGGACTATTAAGCTCAGGCGCAATTTTAAATATTAACAAAAACTCAAATCTTAATTTTGAAGATTTTAGCGGCATTTCTTATTCAAATCCTACTTACTGCAAACTTTTAAGTATAATTATTTTTATAGCAGTTGCAGCTGTTCCATCAGGTATTTTTACGGCAAAATTTTTAACAAATATCGCGCTTGCACAAACTGGCCTTTGGAGCAGCATTGTGATGGGTTTATTTGCAGTTATCTACACTCTTGCAATAGCTGCAGCAGCAAATTTTATCATAAGTTTTTACAAAAAACCCAAAACTATTAATGACTTAAACATATTTAAAAAGAGGACGAATTTAAATTATTCAATCCTCTTTATCTCAATTGTTATATCTCTTAGTTTATTTATTTTGAACGGTTACATTGCAAATGCAATTACAAGTTTTCTATAGTGGTTCTGTTGGGATTTGTTTTTACTGAGCTGTCATGTAAGTCAAAAAACCATGCATTTGAAAAATCTGCTTCATGTCTGCCAAAGTAATCATCCTCTGTCACAGGGTCAAAGTATATTTTTGCCTTGTTGTAAAACGCTGCAATGCCGTTTTGCGGTTTGTAATCCTGATAATATCGCACATAGTGTTCAGCACCTTGCGCACCTTGAACTTGAGATGTTTGTCTATCAATCATTTTAAGGGTTGCTTGTGAATAACCCTTATTTTGAAGCATTTCAACATCCGCTGTTTTACCTTCTTCAAGATAAGCAAAGCAAGACTGTGTAACAAACAATAAACTTAAAGCAAATATAGTTTTCTTCATAATATACCTCATACTACACTAATAATTATTATATATTATATTTCATTTTTGACCAACTATTTAATGTAAATTTTACTTGAAAAATTTTAATTCCCCTAAATCTTCTCTTATAATTTTTTCAAATTCATCTAAAAGATTTTCTTGAGGAACCTTTTTAATCATCTCTCCTTTTTTAAAAATATACCCTTCACCAATAGCGCCTGCTATACCATAATCAGCATCTTTCGCTTCATTTGGTCCATTTACAGGGCATCCCATAGTTGCAATTGTAAGCGGCATATCAAGATTTTTAAATCTTTCCTCTACTTTTTTTGCAAGTCCGATTAAATCAATTTTCGTTCTTCCGCAAGTTGGACAAGAAACAAAATTAACCCCTCTTTGCCTTAATTTTAAAGCTTTTAAAATATCCCAACCTGCAATTACTTCTTCAATCGGATTTTCTGTCAGAGAAACTCTTATAGTATCTCCTATACCTTCAGCTAAAAGTGTGCCTATGCCTATTGAAGATTTTACTATTCCACCCCTGAGTGTTCCTGCTTCAGTTACTCCAACATGTAATGGGTAGGGTATAATATCATTTATGAGTCTATAAGCCTTAATTGTAGTCATAACATCACTTGATTTTAGTGATACCTTTATAAGATTAAAGTCGCAATCCTCAAGCATTTTTATATGCGAAAGCGCACTTTTAACCATTTTTTCTTCAAGTTTTAGAGTTTTATCAGCTTGCAATTCTTTTTCTAAAGAACCGGCATTAACCCCTATTCTTATTGGAGTGTTAGTCTTTTTTGCCATATCGGCAACAATTTTTACATGCTCCATACCCCCAATATTACCGGGGTTAAGCCTTAGAGCGTCAACGCCAGAGTTCATACACTCAAGCGCAAGTCTGTAATCAAAATGAATATCAGCCACAATAGGTAGTGGTGATTTATTTTTAATTTCTTTAATTTTTTGTGCGCAATCCTTATTCAGCACTGCAAGACGTACTATTTCACAGCCATTTTCTGCCATTTGTCTTATTTGTTCAAGCGTACCAACGACATCATCAGTTTTTGTATTTGTCATCGACTGAACACTTACAGGCGCACCGGCACCAATTTTTACATCCCCTATTTTAATTTGAATTTTTTTCATAACACAAATTCCTTTTTTATGCTAAAATCATAACATGAAAATAGCAGTTATATCAGATATTCACGCAAATACTTTAGCTCTTGAAGCTGTTTTAAATCAAATTAATTCTTTTAAGGTTGATAAAATCTTTTGCTTAGGCGATATTTTAATGGCAGGCTACGACCCAAACGGGACTGCAAAAATGATTTTAGGGCTTGATAATCTTGAAATAATACAAGGCAACACCGATAAAATGGTTGCTTGCTTTAGTCAAGAATTACTTGAGAAAGCGAAGAACAAATTTCCTTGCATGGGCTACGCTCTTGAGGATGATTTAAAAATAATTGATGAAAAATATAAAGATTTTGTCAGAAATTTACCTGAAAATAAATATATTAAAATCAACGGTTTAAAAATTCAGCTTGTTCATGGTTCACCCCGTCAACAAGATGAAAATATTTACCCTAATTTAGCACTTGATGATGTTGAAAAAATGGTTGAAAATTCAAATGCTGATTTAATCTTATGTGGCCACACTCATATCCCTTGCGGATATTCACTAAACTCAGGCAAAACTGTTGTAAATGTAGGTTCAGTAGGACGTTCGATGACAGAAGATAAAATGCCATACTGGGCAATGCTTGAAATAAATGACAATGGTACATTTCAAATTGAACACAAAAGCGTAAAATATGACAATGCAAAAGTAAGCGAATTAATTAAAAATCGTAATTTTAGACACTCGGACGACCTTGCAAAAATGTATATAAGGAGCAATTAAATGACAGTTGACGTTCACAACCTACACCAAGCTGCAAACGATGAACTTATAAAAGGCAATGAAGATAAAGCAATAGAGATTTATACAAAAATAGTAGAACTTGATCCCTCGGATGAAATTGCGCTTTCTCAACTTATGGATTTATATTTAGAGCGCGACAAATTTATGTATTACATTATGCGCTCAAATGTTAATATAATTCAGCACAAATACGAACATGCCATAAACGATGTTAAAAAAGCACTAAATCTTGATTCAAATTCAGTTGAAGCCAGAAGAAAACTTGCAAGATTATACAAAGTCAGTGGCAAAAATCTGCGTGCAATTGATGAATTTTTAAAGCTTTTAGACATAGACACAAACCAAAAAGATGCATATATTGAACTTATTGACTTATACACAAAAGAAAATAGTGTAGAAAGTGCCATAAGTGTTGCAAAAAAAGCAATTACAGCTTTTAAAGATGATGATAATTTGAAAAATATTCTTGCAAACCTATATTTTAAATTAAACGATTATAAAAACGCTCTTGAAATAGTACAAGACGAGTATTTAAAGACAAAAATCCTTTTACAGGACGAACAAAACGACAAGGCAAAAGAAATTCTTGATAAACTAAAAGAAGACAAAAACCTTTATAAAGAGCAAAACAAGGAGCAACTTGCAGCATACTACCTGCTTGAAGCACAGTATTTTTACAACAAAAAAGAATTTGAACAGGCGCTTAAATCAGTTGAAAATTATACAGATATCAGCTTGCCAAACCCGCTTTCTTTCCAAATGAAAGCACTGATTTATGAAGGTATGGAGGATGAATTTAAATCCTACTACAACTGGGGATACTGTTACAAACTCCAAAAACGATTTGATGAAGCTATTGTTGAATTTACTCACGCACACAATGCTAATCCTAAAGACAAAAATACACTTATAGAATTAGCAAATTTATATGCAAATAATGGCGAAAAATTTGCCTCTATGGAATATTGGAAAAAGGTATATGAGATAGATAAAGATAAACGTGCAGGCGAAATCCTTGGCGAATTTTATTATCAACAGGGTGATTTAAGATTGGCTGAATATTATGGCAAAACAATCGAGAAGAAAGAATTAAAAGAAGCGCAATATCAAGACGAAGGATTGCTTGAGAAAATTATTAGTTTCTTTTCAAAAAAATAATTTAAAGCGCCTACTATAAGGCGCTTTTTATTCTATTTTAATAAAATTATTTAACTTTTCATAAAGAAAATCGATAATCTCTTTTTTTCTGGAAGAAAAGACACAAAAACGCTTATTGTTTTTTGTTTTGCAAAACAACATCTTCTCCATACCGTATGAATCTACAAAAAGCCCAACTATATCTGCTAAATCGATATTGCGCTTTATTATTTTTACACCAAACCAATTGTAAACTTCAAAATACAATATATTATCTTCATTTATTTGTATAGTCTGTCTTCTCTTAATTAAAAATATAATAACAATTAAAAAAAATACAATAGAAAAAACATAGAGGTTAATATATGGATTTACGTTATCAATAGATATCAATAAAACGTCGTTGTCACTTACAAGGAAATTATTAAACAAGTCTATAACATGTTGTGCATTTTTTTTGGTTAATTCACCCTGCATGGGGCCTAATAATCTTGAATTTATTCCATTTCCATAAAAGATAACGTCATACCTGCAAGAAGAACGATGACAACCTATGCAGTGTAGTTTTGCACCTTTTGCCTCAGAGAGAGTAAATATTGTTGCATAGGGCGATTTAGACTTTGTTATTTTGCATAAGTTATCAATTTTATTACAATCTAATTTAATTTTTTGATTTGAACGAATTGAATCAAACACGAACAAGTAAATAATTGCACAAAAGAAAAGAATGAGAAGTAAAGATAAAAAAGTGCTTGATTTATAATTATAGTTAAATTTCATAAAAAAATAGTACGAAAACTTTTAGCAAAAGTCAATTTTAATAAGGATGAAATTTAAAATTTGATTTTTGGAAACCACATGGGAACTTTATTTTTGTACTCAAGATATTCCTTACCAAATTTTCTCTCAAGTTGCCTTTCTTCAAATACTTTAAAATATATGCAATTTATAAGAAAAAATAAAATTGCCCAATAAAAAATATTTATAGCATTTAAAATTAAAGATTCAGCTGTTAATATAGCTAAAACACCTAAAATCATTGGATTGCGCACAATTTTATACGGACCTTCGACAACTAGATGCTTTGTCGCAGCCCAAGGCGCAAGTGTACCTTTGCCAATCTTATGAAACAATGACATTGCCCAAACAGCTAAATACAATCCAATAAATAAAAGAGTTAAACCTGAAATTAACTGCCAAGGGTAGGGCATAGAAATTTTGTATTTAGAAAAATATAAAATCAGACAGGGAATAATTACTGTAACATTAAAAGGCAAAATTACAATTGCTTTAACCCAATCTTTCATAAAAAACCCCATAAGCTTATATATCACAAGTAAATATAGCATAAATAAATAAAATCTCACAACAATTTCTTCCCGGGGCAGGGTGGGAACTCCAACTATACTGTCAGGTTGCTCTAGTATTTAAATTGCAAAACTAAAAGCTCCCAATTTCTTGAGAGCTTTTTTTTAAAATTAAGATCTGGCAGCAACTTATCTTCCCAAGGCAGGGTGGGAACTCCAACTATACTGTCAGGTTGCGGATGTGAAAACTAAAAGGCAAAATAATTGCGAATAAAACTAGAAAACTAAATGAGCTCTCAACAAAATCATTGAGAGCTCATTTATTAAATTTAAGATCTGGCAGCAACTTATCTTCCCGGGAGGCTACCCTCCGAGTATTGTCAGCGCGAGTAGTCTTTACGACCGT
>CALUYB010000016.1 GCA_944324905.1 Candidatus Gastranaerophilales bacterium | reverse complement strand
TCTGTCGCACTTAGGATGATTTGCGAGAGAGAGGACGAAATTGAAGCTTTTGTACCCGTTGAATACTGGAGCTTGGGTGCAATTTTATCAAAAAATAACTTTGAATTTGAAGCCATGCTTGCTCGCAAGGTGAATGATAAGGATAAAGATGAAAAGCTTGAAATAAAAAATAAAGAAGAAATTGATAAAATTTTAAAAGAGCTTGAGGGGGCAAAGTACAAGGTCGCAAAAATTACCCCGAGAGATTCTCAAAGAAAACCTCAAGCACCTTTTATAACCTCAACTTTGCAAAGAGAAGCAAGTTCAAAACTTGGTTATGGTGTTTCAAAAACCATGCAAATAGCACAAAAATTGTATGAGGGTATTGAACTTGGCGAAGATGGCGCAGTTGGTTTAATTACTTATATGAGAACAGACTCGACAAGAATTTCAGACGACGCGCAAGCAGCGGCTAAAGAGTTTATTACTTATAATTTTGGCGAAAAATATTACCCCAATACGCCAAATGATTATGCAAAAACTAAAAAGAAAAATGTTCAAGACGCGCACGAGGCAATTCGTCCCTCTTATGTTGAAAAAACACCGGAGAGCATAAAAAAATATTTAACATCAGAACAATATAAGCTTTATAAGCTTATCTGGTCAAGGTTTATGGCATCTCAAATGTCAAATGCGCAAGTTAAAAACTTAACGGTTGATATTGCCGCAGGTGATTATATTTTCAAAATAGGCTCATCAAAAGTTGTTTTTGATGGCTTTTTAAAGGTTTATCAGGACGATGAGGAAGAAGTTATTCAAAAATTCCCTGAGCTTACAGTTGGAGATGAGCTTGAGCTTGTTAAATTAAATCCTGAGCAGCACTTTACTCAACCGCCGCCAAGGTACTCAGAAGCCAGCCTTGTAAAAGCGCTTGAGGAGTACGGTATCGGCAGACCATCAACTTACGCGCCAATTATTACTAAAATTCAGCAGCGTGGTTATGTAGAAAAGCTTGAAAAAGCTCTAAAGCCTACAATTTTAGGCAGAACAGTTTGCACCCAGCTTGTAAAACATTTTAGCGATATTATGGATTATAAATTTACTGCAGGTATGGAGTTAAAACTTGATGAAATTGCAGAGGATAAGGCTGAATCAGTAAAAGTTTTGAAAGATTTTTGGAAACCGTTTTCAAAAACTGTGGACAGTGCCAAAGAAAATATGGAAAATGTTGTCATAGAATCAGAGGTTAACTGTCCTAATTGCGGTCGCAAAATGGTCGTTAAAACAAGCAGATTTGGTAAACAGTTTTTAGCATGCTCAGGATACCCCGAATGTAAAACAGCTCTACCTCTTGATGGGCAGGCAAAAGAACCTCCTAAAGATGAACCGACAGATTATAAATGTGAAAAATGTGGTGGCGAAACGGTTATTAAAACAGGCCCGTATGGCAAGTATTACCAATGTTTGAATGAAAATTGCAAAGCAAGAAAAGGTATTGTTATTTCATCAGGCGTTAAGTGTCCAGTTTGTGAAAAAGAAGGGCGTGATGGTGAATTAATTCAAAGAAAATCCCGCTACGGCAAGCTTTTCTGGGGGTGCTCAAAATATCCTGACTGCACTTTTGTGGTGTGGTCTGAACCGACAGGTGAAAAATGCCCTGATTGCGGCAGTTTATTGGTTAAAAAATTCCTTAAAAAAGGTAATAAAATTGCTTGTTCAAACAAAGAGTGTAAATATTCGCGCGATATGAAAGAGGATGAACAATGAGCCAAGTGTATAAATTTGCGGTGATTGGGTATCCGCTTTCACATTCATTAAGTAAGGTAATTCATGAGGCTGCGCTTAAAAGCTGCAACCTTGAAGGCAGTTATGACATTTTGCCAACTGAACCTGAAAATCTTGTGCATAGAATAAAAAGACTAAAGGTCGAAGGTTATAATGGCTTTAATGTTACAATTCCGCACAAAGTTCCTATAACGCTTTTTTTGTCAAAGTTTGACACAAATGCAGATTTAATCGGTTCTGTTAATACTGTAAAAATTACCGAAGACAAAAATCTTGAAGGGTCAAATACTGATATTTACGGTTTTGTAAAACCTATTCCTGATGATGTCAAGGAAAATATAAGAGACAGAAATGCGGTTGTTTTGGGCACAGGGGGTGCGGCGCGTGCAATTTGCGCAGGACTTGTTAGTCTTGGTGTTTCGACAATTACTTTTTATTCAAGAAATGTAATTGATTCTCATGCGCACGTTGAGATTTTACGCCAAAAATTTCCAAAAGTTAAAATTGAACTTAAGCCCTATACGCTTTTAGACACGCTTAAAGGGCAGAAAATTCTTGTAAATACCACTCCTGTAGGGATGAAAAATTTTCTTGAAGGAGTGTCGCCGGTAGATTTTGAAGCGATAAAAACTTTGGATGATGACGCTTTTGTTTATGATATTGTTTATAATCCTGTTAAAACAAGGCTTATAAAGTATGCGCAAGATTGTAATAAACGCTATGTTGGCGGATTGGATATGCTTGTTTATCAGGCGCAAAAGGCTTTTGAGATTTGGACAGGACAAGTGCCGGATGTTGCAGCTATGAAAATAGCGGCACTTGAGAGCTTGGCGTAGTAATTTTTATAACCTGTCTTTGTTTACTTGCGCTTTATTTTTGTTGCGTTTTTACTATTTTAAATATGTTTTTACTTTTGCGGTTTTACTGAAATAGTGCAAAAAAAAAGCCGCCTTTTTAGGGCGACGAGAATAAAAAATCTGTATATGGAGGAAGGAGTGGAAAGAGAAGAACTAATCTACTATTATAATTCCATATATTAAAAATATATAACATGTATATACTAAATTTTACTAAATTTTTTTGTGCAATAATATAGTCATGAATGACAAAATAGTTATAAATGGTGCAAAAGAGCATAATTTAAAAAATGTTTCACTAGAGTTACCTAAAAACGAACTTATTGTTTTTACGGGCGTATCAGGGTCGGGTAAAAGTTCGCTTGCTTTTGATACAATCTTTGCGGAAGGGCAAAGACGTTATGTAGAGAGCCTTTCAACTTACGCACGCCAGTTTTTGGGGCAGATGGATAAGCCTGATGTTGAGCATATTGACGGGCTTTCACCTGCTATTTCAATTGACCAAAAATCGACAACAAATAATCCACGCTCAACAGTTGGTACAATTACAGAGATTTATGACTATTTAAGACTTTTGTATGCTCGAGTAGGCACCCCCCATTGCCCTCAGTGCGGCGAACTTATTGTTCCGCAGACAATTGATGAAATTGTTGCAAAAATTATGGCGCTTGGCGAAGGTACTAAAATTCAAATAATTGCCCCAATTATTCGTGGCAAAAAGGGTGAATTTGTTCAGACAATTCAAGGGCTAAAGTCCGAAGGTTTTGTGCGTTTAAGAGTAGACGGGCAAATATATAATCTTGATGAGGATGAAATTGAACTTGATAAGACAAAAAAACACACAATTGATGTCGTAATAGATAGGATTGTCGTTAAAGAGTCTGCAAAATCACGCATTTTTGACAGCTCGCAAATTGCACTGCAACGCTCTGACGGGCTTATGGTGCTTGATGTAGTAGGACAAGGGGAACAAATTTTTTCCGAAAAGTTAGCTTGCCCAAAGTGCAACTTGAGTTTTGAAGAATTAACTCCAAGAATGTTGAGTTTCAACAACCCATACGGTGCTTGCAAAGTTTGTAACGGTTTAGGCGCACACTTTGAAATAACTCCCGAGCTTGTTGTGCCCGATCCAACTAAATCTATTAATGAAGGTGCAATTTATCCTTGGGCAAAGACGGGCAATCAGTATTATTATGATATCTTGAACTGTGTTTGTGAACACTATGGCATAAATCCTGACATGCCTTTTAAAAGTTTGAGTCCCTCTCAAAAGGGCATAATTTTATACGGTAATGACGATGAGCGAATTAAAATGCGCTATGCGGATTTTGGTACTAAAAATTACCATACGCACTATATGCCCTATTTAGGTGTAATACCTTTTTTGACAAAGCGTTATGAAAGCTCGGATTCTGATTTAATTCGTGGTGAAATTCAAAAATATATGACTTCAATTCCTTGCAAATCTTGTAATGGTGCGCGCTTAAACCCTTTTGCGCTGGCTGTTACGATAATGGATAAAAACATACATGAGTTTTGTCTTTTGCCTGTAACAAAGGCTTACGATTTTATTCAGGAAGTTTATTTAAATTTAGACGATTTTAAGTTGACTATAGCAAAACAAATTTTAGATGAAATTAGAGTTCGTTTAAAATTCTTGATAGACGTTGGTTTAGGCTATTTAAATCTTGCAAGAAACGCAGGAACGCTCTCGGGTGGTGAGGCTCAGCGAATAAGACTTGCGACACAAATAGGTTCAGGCTTGTCAGGTGTGCTCTATGTTTTGGACGAACCTTCAATAGGACTTCATCAAAGAGATAACGACATGCTGATTAGCACCCTTGTAAAACTCAGAAATCTCGGTAACACTTTAATTGTTGTTGAGCATGATGAGGATACTATTAAAGCTGCTGATTATATTGTTGATATTGGACCTAAGGCCGGTGTTGAAGGCGGGCATGTTGTAGCTTTTGGCACTCAAAAAGATATTGAAAACTCTAAAGAATCAATTACGGGTAAATATTTAAGCGGGGAGCTGAAAATACCTGTTCCAAAAGAAAGACGCCTTGGTAACGGTAATTTTTTGGAAGTTAAAAATGCTCATTTAAATAACTTGAAAAATATTGATGTTAACATTCCTTTAGGTAAAATTGTTGCTGTAACAGGTGTTTCAGGTAGTGGCAAGTCTACCCTTGTGCAGGATTTGATTAATGAATATGCAATGCATTCTTTGCGTGCAAATCGTCCAAAGCCTCAAGGGGTGGATGAAATAAAGGGTTTTGAAAATATCGACAAAATAGTTTGTGTTGATCAAAGTCCGATTGGCAGAACTCCACGCTCAAATCCTGCTACATATACCGACGTTTTTACTCATATTCGAGATCTTTTTGCTCAGACAAACGAGGCAAAAGTCAGAGGATACAAGCAAGGCAGATTTTCTTTTAACGTTAAGGGTGGAAGATGTGAAAAGTGCAAGGGCGACGGTGTTTTAAAAATCGAGATGAATTTTTTGTCTGATGTCTATGTAAAATGTGATGTTTGCAAGGGTAAAAGATACAATCAAGAAACCCTTGAGGTTAAATATAAAGGTAAAAGTATAGCTGATGTCCTTGATATGACGGTAGGAGAGGCTTTAGAATTTTTTAAAAACGTACCAAGAATAGCAAGCAGGCTACAAACCTTGTATGATGTAGGTTTAGACTACATAAAGCTTGGGCAAAGTGCTACAACTCTCTCTGGTGGCGAGGCTCAAAGAGTAAAACTTGCGCTTGAACTAAATAAACGTGCAACGGGTAAAACTCTTTATTTAATGGATGAGCCATCGGTCGGGCTGCATTGGTGGGATATAGATAAACTTGTTAAAATTCTTCATCAGCTTGCAGACAGTGGCAATACAGTTTTAATTATCGAGCACAATTTAGATATTATAAAATGCGCAGACTATATTATTGACCTTGGGCCTGAAGGTGGCGAAGGTGGTGGTACAGTTGTTGCCAAAGGCACGCCCGAGCAAGTGGCAAAATGCGAAAAGTCATACACTGGTAAATATTTAAAAAGACTTTTGGACTAAAAAGCGCGCCACTTTAGGCGCGCTTTAAATTTTATGCCATCACATCAAGGGCTTTAACTTTAATTTTTACTCTACCCTTTTGAGATTTGTCTATGCCAACGACTGACAATTTTTTACCTTGCATTGAAGTTGCATCAAAATAAATTGCAGCCTGTCTTTTTGCTTTTTTAGGCTGCAATAATATTTGTGTTAAATTATGTTCTTTTTTGTCGCTATGGTACAAATTGTCGCACGATTCTTTGCTTACTTTTGCGCTATGGGCATTTTCGCCTCTAAGTATAAAGACATCACCTTTTGATGTGTCGAGCGCAATTTTGTTGTCATTTTGCTTTGGCGCAATCTCTCGGAACATACTTCGCATTATACTTTGCGATTCTTCCGAACTTATCGGCCCACTGTTTGTAACATAGACCGAATGGTTTTTACTTCGAAATGTGATTGGTGGTTTACTCGAGTTCAAATTAACTCGCATAAAGCTTTTTTCCAATTTTTTTATCCTCTTATTTTAAGATTAGGTGTATATAATACCATAAATAAATTTTTTGTGCATCATATTTTAAAATTATTAATAATTGTTAACATGTTTAGTTTTATGACTGATATAAAAAATGGCAAAACTGGTCAAAATGACTATAAAAGAAAGGAGTTAATAAATGTGCAAAACTTTTGATGCAATACAAAAGCTTGCCAAAAATATGGATTCTGATTCAATTGTAGTTTGGGTTGGACTAAAAAAGATATCGGGCAGACTTTATACTTGTGATGATGGAAAATGTTTAGATGATATAGTTACGCTTCAAGATGTGGTTGTAGAGGACTGTGGACATGCGGACGGTTGCCAGTTTAGGGAATATAAATGGCTTAATATACCATCCAAACAAATTGTTGCCTTTACTCTAAAATGCTGTGTAAGATAAATTTTTATGGGCTTTGTTTATTCAAAGCCCATTTTTTATGATAGTATATTTTTATGAGTGAACTTTTAATGCCTGCAGGCAATATAGAAAAAATGAAATACGCATACGCTTATGGCGCAGATGCTTGCTATTTGGGTCTTGTAGATTATTCCCTTAGAACCATGCGAAAAGGTGAACTTATTACAAGGCAGAATTTAAAATCGGCAATAGATACCGCTCGAGCTTTAAACAAAAAAGCATATTTAACATTAAATATTTTTGCTTATGACAATGACATTGAAAGCTTGGAAAATAGCATTGATGTTATAAAAAATGCAAATCCGCATGCAATTATTTTAAGTGATTTTGGCATTTATCGAACTGTTAAAAAATATTTACCTGATATTGATTTACATATTTCAACCCAAACGAACATTTTAAATATTGAAGCTGTTAAATTTTGGCGCGATATGGGGGCGACAAGAGTTATTCTTGCTCGAGAATTATCTTTAAAACAAATTGAAGCAATCAAAAAAGCTGTTCCTGATATTGAAGTTGAAATTTTTGTCCATGGGTCGCAATGCATGTCATATTCGGGTCGTTGCCTTTTGAGTGATTACATGACAAAAGGCGAAAGAAAAGCAAACCATGGAGGCTGCGCACAGCCTTGCAGGTGGAGTTATAAACTTTTAGAAGAAACACGCCCCGGGGAATATTATGAAATTGTGCAAGATGAAAGAGGGTCGCACATATTATCTCCAAAGGATTTATGTCTTGTAAGATACATAAAAGATTTGCAAAATATAGGGGTGGATTCTTTTAAAGTAGAGGGCAGAACAAAAAGCCTGTATTATGTAAGTGCTGTTACAAAGGCATATCGGGCTGTTATGGATGGTAAACTTGATAGTAAAGAAGCATTTTGCGAGCTTAAAAAAGTTGGCAATCGTGGTTTTACGGAAGGCTTTTTTATGGGAGATAACAATTCCTCAAGCTACAGTTATGAAATTTCAAAAGGGCTTGCAGGGGCAGATTTTCTCTGTATTTTCTTGGAGAAAAAAGATAATTTATATAAAGTTATAATTAAAAATAAAATGCTTCTGGGCGATGAATTTGAAATAATTACACCTGATTATTGCGCGTGCGCAAAAGTTGTATCGATAACAAATAAAGACGGCGAAAAAACAGATGTTGCAAATACAAATGATGAAGTTTGGATGGAATTAGAGGTTCATGGCGATTGGCAAAGTCAGTGGCAGTGGGCACTTGGAAGGACATTGGGTATAAAAAATGAGATTGAAGCCTGATATAAATATAAAATCGATTTATGATATAAATATTTTTAATTTAAAAGCTTGCGAGATTGAGGCTGTATTTTTTGATTTGGATTCAACGGTAATGCGCTCTAAAAGTGGAGTTTTTGAAAAAGAAACTCTTGATTTTTTAAATATGCTTAGAAATCATTTTAAAATAGCAATTATTTCTAATAATAAAAATGCCCAATACATTAAAAAAGCACAATCTCAGGTAAGTTTTCCTGTTGTAGGGCTTGCAAAAAAGCCTGATATAAAAGTGCTTTTAAATACTTGTAAGGAGATGAATATAAACCCTTGCCACTGTGCTTTTGTCGGTGATAGACCTTTGACTGATATTTTATGTGCTAAGCGTGCAGGCATGTTCTCTGTTTTAGTTGATTCAATTTCAGCTGACAGCGAGAAAAAAATAGTAAGATTTGTAAGGTTTTTAGAACGTTTGAGCGTAAAAAAATGAAAGGCTAAAGAAGCCTTTCATTTTTTTATTTTGCAATAATCTATCTTATTATGCCAAAACCTAAAAGTAGAGTTGTTAGAATAAAAATCCCGCCAACAATGTATGTTACTTTGTTCAAGCCTTTTTCAGCACTTTTTTGAGATGAAAAAAGTTGACTTGCTGAACCTATTGATGCTATTCCATCTCCTTTTGGGGAGTGCAAAAGCACAAGCATAATAAGTAAAAGTGCTGAAATTATTTGAATTACATAGAAAAATGTTACCATTGTCAAATCCTTATTTTATAATGAGAATTTATACCATAAACAATTTTTTTTGTCTAATTAATTGATTGCCAGTAGTCTTTTAAAATTTTACAATCAATTTCAATGTTCGGGCTTTCGCAGATTATAACCCCTTTAACATCAAAGGTTTTAAAAGCTTTTAGTAAGTCTTTATAATTAAAATCACTTTCTTCAAAAATCAAGTGATGTTTTTCACCTTTTTGAGAATATGCAATTCCTGCCATGTGGGCATGAAAGTTTTTAAGTGCCTTATCTCCCAACCCTTTTGCAATTTTTTCAAAAATAGAACAAAATTCATCGTAAGTATTGAAAAGACCGTTTGTGCGGGCATGGATATGTGCAAAATCTACACAGGGCAGTACATTATTATAGTTTTTGCAAAGCTCTATGATTTCATCAATGTCGCCCCATTGTGTACCTTTGCCCGTTGTTTCGGGTCTTATCCAGATGTTATTGTTTTCTTTTTCAAGAATTTCAACTATTTTGTTGTGCCCCTCAAGGATTGTTTTAAAAGTTTTTTCCTTGCTATCACCCATATAAAAACCGGCATGGTAGACTATTGAGTAAGCTCCAAGCTTGTTTGCCATTCTTGCAGTGTCTAAAATCCTTACTACACTAGCTTCTTTCTTTTCTTCTTCTTTTGAATTTAAATTAATGTAATAAGGTCCATGAGAGGTTAAAATTAAATCCTGCTTGTTTTTAAGCACTATATCTTGAGTTTTTTCGCTCATCCTAACCCCATGGACAAATTCAATTTCAAGACCGTCCAGCTCCATTTCTCTAAGCTTTAAAAAAGCGTCAGAGTAGTCTTTTGCAACCGTTGGTATGCCCGCTGTCAAAAAATTAAGTTTGTCCATTAGTTAAAAGTTTCTCCTGCATTTACTCTAAATACTTTTATGAAATTTTCCACGTCAAAAATTCCCCAGCTGCCGCATTGCAAGCATTTTGGATATATAAAACCGTCTTTTGCGGATATTTCAAGACAATCCCCTTGGACTTTTGTTGCAATCCCCTGTTCGATATTGTGATTTTGAAGTTTGTAATCTGCATATAGAATTCTTACGGGTGCGCCCCTAAAGTTCAAAAATGCATTATAAAAAGGGTTTGCCGCTCTTATTAGTTTTTCTGCCGCTACAACGCCATTGTTTAAGTCTATTTTTATGTCATTTTGAATTTTCGGTGCTTTTTTGTATTCGCCTTCAGGCTGTGGTTTTGAGTTGATTTTACCTGTGTCGTTATATATATTTAAAACATTTAAAAGCATATCACTTATCATAAAATTTGTTCGATTAAAAAGCGTGCCGATTGTTTCTTTTTCACTTACTAAAAAGCCTTTTTGGGCAATGATTTCACCTGTGTCAAAATTTTCATCAGCAAAATGCAGCGTTACGCCGCTTGTTTTTTCGCCATTGTTTATAATATGAAAATAAGGGTTTGCACCTCGATACATAGGCAAAAGTGAGGGATGACAGTTGATGTAGCCCATTTTTGTTGTATTTAAAAAGTCTTTATTTAATTTGTAATTAAATGAGCAAATAACCCCAATGTCAGCATTTTTTGCCGCTATTTTTTCAATTATATCCTGTGTGTTTGGGCTTTTGTCATAATCAAAAACTTCAAGATTTAAGCTTTTTGCAAAACTTATAAAATTTTTTGCAGTTGGATTAAAGTTTGGCGGCGGTATAACAGCTACTACCTCAAAACCGTTTTTTACAATAGAATCAAGGCAAAGAGTCGCCATATCAGGCATACCGCAAAAAATTATTTTTATTTTTTTAGAATTGTTTTGCAACCATTACCCCCGCAAAAAGTGCTCCTAAGGACAAAACCATACTCAATAATATATATAAAGTGGCTTTTAAAAATTCGCCCGCAAAAAACATGTTCCAAACATCGAGCGAAAAAGTGGAAAATGTTGTTAAACCACCGCAAAAACCTACCGTTAAAAACAGTTTAAATTCATTAGGCACACTGATTTTTTCCATAAAAAGCAAAAACCCGAAACCCATAATAAAACTGCCAATTATATTTACACTAAGTGTGCCTAACGGAAAGTTGCTACATAATTTGGAGCAGCCTAAACCGGTTAAATAACGAGCTGTTGCGCCGAGTCCTCCGCCTAAAAATATTGCAATAAATTTAAACATATATAAATATTAACACAATAAATGAAATTTGAAGTATTGTAACAAATTTAAAACATTAAAAATTAAGTGTTGACGAGAAATTTTGTTTGTAATAAGTTTATGAATACTGAAAGAAACTAGAAGAAGTAAGGCAAATATGACTACAACAGCAAAAAGACAAAGAATAAGAGTATGCCTGAAAGCTTACGACCATCAGCTTATTGATTTAAGTGCTCAAAAAATTGTTGACACTGCAAAAAGAACTGAAGCAAGCGTATCAGGTCCGATTCCTCTGCCTACAAAGCGCAGAGTATACTGTGTTCTTCGCTCACCTCACGTAGATAAAAAATCTCGTGAACACTTTGAGATGAGAACACACAAGAGAATCATAGATATCTATGATCCCACACAACAAACAACTGAAGAATTGACTAGAATGGACTTGCCATCAGGCGTGGACATCGAAATTAAACTTTAGTTAGAAGCTTTAGCACAATCAAAATTGAATATTGAATGTGATCTGGCAATTAGGCAGAGTTTATAATTTAAACAAAGCCAAAAGTGAAACAACCGAGAACGCAAGCTCTCACAACAGAAAGGTAGAAAATGACATTAGGTGTTATTGGACAAAAACTTGGAATGACACAAATTTATAACGAGCAAGGACTTTGCATCCCAGTTACGGTGATAAAAGTTGACCCTGCCGTTGTAACTCAAGTTAAAACTGTTGAAACAGACGGTTACAATGCTATTCAGGTAGGCGTGGTTCCTGCTAAGGAAAAACATTTAACAAAGGCTCAAATTGGTCATTTCAAAAAGAATAATCTTGAAAACTTCAGACATTTGCAAGAATTCAGAGTAGATAATCCTCAAGATTATACTGTTGGTCAAAAAATTGATTTAACGGTCTTATCTGAAGTAGCAAAAGTTGATATTACAGGTAAATCAATAGGTAAAGGTTTTCAAGGTACCGTTAAAAGACACAACTTCGGCAGAGGACCTATGGCTCATGGTTCTAAAAACCACAGAGAACCCGGTTCTATCGGTGCAGGTACTACTCCCGGTCGTGTAATTAAGGGTAAGAAAATGGCAGGCAACATGGGCAATCAAAGAGTTACTGTTTCAAAACTTACGGTTGTAAAAGTTGATGCTGATAAAAATCTGTTATTAATCAAGGGCTCAGTTCCGGGTCCTGAAGGTAAATTGGTCACAGTTAAACCTTCAAGAACAAAATGGAATTAGAGGTATAAAATGACTGAAAATACAAAAACTCAAACAGTAAAATTATTAAGCACTTCAGGAAGCCAACTTGGCGAATTGAGTCTTGACGGCAAAGTGTTTGGCGTTGAACCAAATATTCACGTTATGCACTTGGCACTTAAAAGACAGTTGAATAATGCTCGCAGAGGTACAGCTTGTGCAAAAACAAGAGCAGAAGTATCAGGCGGCGGTAAAAAACCTTGGAAACAAAAAGGTACAGGTAGAGCTCGTGCAGGTTCAATCCGTTCACCATTGTTCGCAGGTGGCGGTGTTATCTTTGGGCCTAAACCAAGAAGCTATGAAACAAACTTACCGCAAAAAGCTAGAAAACTAGCTCTTAAATCGGCATTAAGTGCTAAGTTGGAAGCTATGACCGTTGTTAAGGATTTCAGTGAACTTAAAGAAGCAAAAACAAAAGCTATGGCTAAAATTCTTAAAGACTTAAATGCAACAGGCAAAATATTAGTTATAGCAGACTTAAAAGCTGAAGAAAATAAAAATCTTGAATTGAGTGCAAGAAACTTAGCTAACGTTAAGTTATTATTGCCTTCAAACTTAAATGTAAAAGATTTAATTGAAGCAAACAGCTTAATCGTTACAGAAGCTGCAATCAATGAAATTACTGAAAGGTTGGCGAAATAATGGCAAATACTAGAACCAACAAAGAAAAATTATACGATATTATTAAAAAGCCCATAATCACTGAAAAATCAATGGCTAATGTGGCAAATAACGTATACACTTTTGAAGTAAATAAAACTGCTTCTAAAGTTGAGATCGCACAAGCAATTGAACTTGCTTATCCGAATCGCAAAGTTAAGAAAGTAAGGACTGTATATATGCCCTCTCACCAAAAAAGAATGGGCTTAAAGTTCGGTAGAACACAATCAGGTAAGAAAGCCATCGTTACAATCGTTGGCGATCCTATTGAAGAATTGACAGGAGTGTAGATAACAATGGCAACTCGTAAGATTAATCCAACTTCCCCCGGTCAAAGAGGCATGACAAGAGCTGATTTTTCTGAAATTACAACAAGTACACCTGAAAAATCGCTTTTGAGACCTTTAAGAAAAAAAGGCGGAAGAAATAATACAGGCAGAATAACAACAAGACACCAAGGCGGCGGACACAAACAAGCTTACCGTGTTATTGATTTTAAGAGAAATAAGGTAGGTGTTGTAGGATTTGTTAAGACTATTGAATACGATCCAAACAGAAACGTTCGCATTTCGCTTGTTGTATACGCAGACGGTGATAAAAGATATATTTTGACACCTGAGAATTTAAATGTAGGTGACAGTGTTATATCGGGACCTGATGTTGATATCAAAGCAGGTAACGCACTTCCTCTAGAAGCTATACCTCTTGGTACTATGGTTCATAATATTGAATTGTTCCCGGGTCGTGGCGGCAAAATGGTTCGCTCGGCAGGTATGAGCGCGCAGCTTATGGCAAAAGAAGGTGACTATGTTACCCTCAAACTTCCCTCTTCAGAAATGAGAATGGTGAGAAAAGAATGCTATGCGACAGTCGGCACGCTTGGTAATTCGGAATTCAAAAACCTATCAACCGGTAAAGCAGGCAGAACCCGTTACTTGGGCGTAAGGCCTACTGTTCGTGGTGTTACTATGAACCCTGTAGATCACCCTCATGGTGGTGGTGAAGGTAAAACCGGTCCCGGTGGTAATCCTAAAACTCCTTGGGGTCGTCCGGCACTTGGTCAAAAGACCAGAAACCCAAATAAAGCATCATCTAAATTAATTGTAAGAAGAAGAAAAAAATAAAATAAGTAAGGAGAACACGACTAGATGGCTCGTTCGTTAAAAAAAGGTCCATTTGTACATGAATCTTTAGAAAAGAAAATAGATAAATTAAATGAAACTCAGGAAAAGAAAGTAATTAAAACTTGGTCCAGAGCATCTATGATTGTACCTGCTATGTTAGGTCATACAATTGCTGTTCATAACGGTAAAACTCACGTTCCCGTATATGTTACAGAACAAATGGTAGGCCACAAACTGGGTGAATTTGCTGCAACTCGTTCATTCAGAGGCCACGCCGGTCAAGATAAAACAGCTAAAAGGAAATAAGTTTTAAATAAGCCATAAGGAATACAAATTATGCAACAAGCGATAGCTAAACAAACAAATATAAAAATGACTGCAAGAAAGTTACGCAGAGTAATTAATCTTGTAAGAGGTAAAAACGCTCAAGAAGCTCAAAAAATGCTTAAATTTATGCCTTATTTTGCAGCAAGAGTTGTTGAAAAAAACCTCAGGGCAGCAATTGCAAATGCATCTGAAAAATTTGGTGCAACAGCTGACGTGTTAAAAATCTCTGAAATTTTTGCAGACGAAAGTGTTACTTATAAAAGAGTAAGACCTCGTGCGCAAGGCAGAATGTACAAGAGATTTAAAAGAACATCACATTTAACAGTTAAGTTAACAAGAAACTAGGAGAAGAACTTTGGGACAAAAGACACATCCAACCGGATTTAGAATCGGAATAATCGAACCTTGGGTAAGTACTTGGTTTGCTAATAAAAAGAAATATGCTGAATTTATAGCTGAAGACGCTAAAATCAGAAAGTTTGTTAAAAAGAAATTGTACACAGCAGGTGTATCAAGAATTAACATTGCAAGAAAAGCACAAAATGTTAACATTACTGTTGTTACTGCTAAACCCGGTATTGTTGTGGGTAGAGGCGGCCAAGGTATTGACGACTTGAGAGTTGCCGTTCAAAACCTTATTAACAACAAAAATGTGTCAATTGACGTTGTTGAAGTTGCAAGAATTGATGTTGATGCTCAATTAGTTGCTGAAAACATTGCACTTCAATTGGAAAAGCGTATTGCGTTCAGACGTGCTATGAAACAAGCAATGCAAAGAACAATGCGTGCAGGCGTTCAAGGTATCAAAGTTATGGTATCTGGTCGTTTGGGCGGCGCTGAAATTGCTCGTTCCGAATGGGCAAAAGAAGGCAGAATCCCTCTACAAACACTAAGAGCTGATGTTCAATACGGTTTTGCTGAAGCTGATACTGTAATGGGAAAAATCGGCGTTAAAGTTTGGGTATTCAAAGGCGATTTAATGCCCGGTGAAAAAGCTGATCAAAATATAAAAACAAAAAAAGCAACAAATAAAGATAACGCGCGTTTTACTAATAGAAGAAAACGCAATGAAGAAACACAACAAGACAAGGCAGAAGCCTAGTTTAAATAAATAGGAGCAAAATCAAAATGTTAATGCCTAAAAAAACTAAATTCAGAAAAAAAATGAAAGGCAATATGAAAGGGACTGAAACAAGAGGTACAACTCTTGAGTTTGGTAGCTATGGTTTGCAGTCGCTTGAGCCGGCTTGGATTACAAGCAGACAAATAGAAGCAGCACGTCGTGCAATGACAAGACAAATCAAACGTGGTGGTAATGTTTGGATTAAGATTTTCCCTGACAAACCTATTACTGCAAAACCTGCTGAAACTCGTATGGGTAAAGGTAAAGGTAACCCTGAATATTGGGTAGCAGTTGTAAAACCCGGCAGAATGCTTTTCGAAATTGAATATTCAGTTAGAGAAGATGCAATTAAAGCTCTTGAATTAGCAGCTCAAAAGTTGCCAATCAAAGTAAGAGTGGTAGAAAAATAGGTGAATGAAATGAAACTTCAAGAAATAAGAGAAAAAACTGTTTCTGAACTTAAAGAGTTAATTCTTAGCTCAAAAAAAGAACTATTTTCTTTAAGAATGAAACATAATAAAATGAATCAACTTGAAAATCCTGCTCAAATTAAACAAACAAAACGTTTAATTGCAAGATTAAAAACTGTTTTAAGACAAAAAGAATCAAATGTATAGGTTATAAAATAACAAAGGAAATAATGAAATGCCCAAGAAAGTTAAACAAGGTACAGTCGTAAGTGACAAAATGGATAAAACCGTTGTTGTTCAAGTGGCTGAACATAAAACTCATAAAAAATATAAAAAAGCTATGGTTTTCACAAAAAACTATAAAGTACATGATGAAAACAACACTTCAAAAGTTGGCGATGTTGTTACAATCGTTGAATCAAGACCAATTTCTTCTTCTGTAAGATTTACTCTTGATAAAGTGGTCGAAGAAGCTAAGTAAACTAAAGGGCAGTATTAATATATAAGGTAATAAAAAGATGATACAACAAGAAACCAGATTACAGGTTGCAGATAACACAGGCGCTAAAGAACTTTTAGTAATTCGTGTTATGGGCAGTTCAAATAAAAAATATGCATCAGTTGGCGATGTTGTTGTTGCAACAGTTAAAGTAGCAACTCCAAATATGGCGGTTAAAAAGTCTGATGTTGTAAGTGCGGTAATTGTTAGGACAAAAGCTGATATCAAACGTAATGATGGTTCAGTTATCCGTTTTGATGACAATGCTGCAGTTATTATTAACAAAGATGGCAACCCAAAAGGAACTCGTGTTTTCGGGCCTGTTGCCAGAGAATTAAGAGATAAAAACTATATGAAAATAGTTTCTCTTGCTCCGGAAGTAATTTAACGGTAATTAACAAAATAGGAAATATAAAAATGTCAAAAACCAATTCAGATAAAAAAACTTCAATTCACACAAAAGTTGGTGATCGAGTTGTTGTTACATCAGGAAAAGACAAAGGCAAAATGGGCAATGTTAAAGAAGTTATCACAAAAGACGGCACAGTGCTTGTTGAAGGTGTTAACATTGTAACTAAAGCTCAAAAGGCTAACCCAATGGCTGGTGTTCAAGGCGGTCTAAATAAAATCGAAGCACCTTTGAATGCTTCTAAAGTAATGGTAGTTTGCCCATCTTGCGAAAAAGCAACAAGAGTAAAACACGAAGTAAAAGACGGTAAAAAAGTTCGTGTTTGCAAAAAATGTAACGAAACAATTGATGTATAGACCACAATAAGTGGGGCATTGAGGTTTGACAGGCTATTTTTAAGCAGAACCTCAAAGGCTAAGTAAAGGAAAAAGAAATGTCAAAAACTCTTACAAGAAACTTAAAAGATAAATACAACGAAGAAGTTCGCGCAAAATTAAAAGAAGAATTTAAATATGCAAATGATCTTCAAATTCCTAAATTAAGCAAAATTGTTATTAACATGGGTGTTGGCGAAGCTTGCCACAACTCAAAATTAGCTGAAACAATTGTAAATCAATTAACTAAAATTGCAGGTCAAAAAGCAGTTGTAACAAAAGCTAAAAAATCAATTTCTGCTTTTAAATTAAGAGAAGGCATGCCTGTTGGTTCTATGGTAACTCTTCGTGGCGATAGAATGTACGACTTTCTTCAAAAATTAATCTGCGTTGTACTTCCAAGGATTCGTGACTTTAGGGGTATTTCTAAAAATTCTTTCGATGGCCGCGGTAACTACACTTTTGGCTTAAAAGAACAAGCTTTATTCCCTGAAATTCACTACGAAGAAGTTGATATTGTTAAGGGTATGAATATTTCAATAATCACAACAGCAACTACCGATGAAGAAGCAAGAAGCTTGCTTGCTGCTTTAGGTATGCCGTTTAAAAAATAAGTAAACAACAGGAGAATTTAAAAAAATGGCTAAAAAAGCAATGATAAACAAAGAACTAACAAGAGAAATGCTTGCTGCTAAAGGAAAATATCCTAAAGTAAGACTTCACAACCGTTGTTCTATTTGCGGCAGACCTCATGGTTTCCACAGAGATTTTGGTCTTTGCAGAATTCACTTAAGAGAATTCGCACACCGTGGTTTATTGCCGGGCGTTACAAAATCTTCTTGGTAAGAATTTATTTGGCGCAGCTTGCATTTGCTGCGCCTTCATAATAAAATAATTTAGCACTTTTAATGTGCAATGTGTCACACTAAACTGCAAGGTACGCTTGCAAGTAGGAAGGAAATAAAATGGCAGTTACAGATCCAATAGCTGATGCGCTGACTCGTATTAGAAACGCAAATCAAGTAAGACATTCAAATGTTAGTATTCCCGCATCAAAGCTAAAAGTTGAGTTAATCAAGCTTCTTAAAGAAGAAGGTTATGTTGAAAATTTTGAACTCAAAGAAGAAAATGGTTTTAAAGTTATTGATGTTACTTTAAAATACTTCAATAAAAAACCGGTTATTACAAACTTAAAAAGAGTTTCAACACCAGGTCTTAGAACTTACTCAAAAGCAAAAAATTTGCCAAGAGTTTTTGATGGTATGGGCATTGCTGTTATCTCTACAAGCAAGGGCTTGATGACAGATAAAGCTGCTCGCTCTCAAAACTTAGGTGGCGAAATTCTTTGCTACGTTTGGTAGTTAATAAAAGTTATACTTATGGGTTGATTTGCCCATAATTGGGTGAAGCGTTCCCGCATGAATGCAAAAGGAGAAAAATAATGTCCAGAATAGGAAAATTACCCGTTCAAATTCCAGACGGTGTAGAAGTTAAAGTAGAAAATAATTTAGTTACTGCAAAAGGTCCTATGGGTACTGAATCAGTACAAATTAGAGATGAAATTGAAGTTAAGCTTGAAGGTAAAGAAATCATCTTGACAAGAAAAGAAGACGATAGAAAATCTCGTTCGCTACATGGGCTTTCAAGAACACTTGTGCAAAACATTGTAACGGGTGTAAAAGAAGGCTTTACCAAAAAACTTGAAATTCAAGGTGTTGGTTACAGAGCACAAATGCAAGGGACTGCAATTAATTTGCAGTTAGGTTATTCGCACCCTGTAATTATTGAGCCTCCGGCAGGTATTAAAATTGCAGTTGAAGCAAACACAAAAATCACAGTGACCGGTTCAAACAAACAAATGGTTGGCGATGTTGCAGCGCAAATTCGCTCAAAACGTCCTCCTGAAGTTTACAAAGGAAAAGGTGTTCGCTACGAAGGTGAATATGTAAGAAGAAAAGCCGGTAAAGCAGGTAAGAAGTAGATTAAAGCCAATATAAACCGAGCTTAGATAAGACATCGGTTTTGGTGAAAGGAAAATAAAATGATTAAACAAATTAACAGAAAAGAGCAAACTCAAAAAAGACACAGACGCGTTAGACTTAAAATTGAAGGTACGTCTGAATATCCAAGATTAGCTGTTTATCGTTCAATTAAACATATTTATGCTCAAATTATTGATGATACAAAAGGCGTTACCCTTGTTTCATCTTCATCTAAAGTTAAAGATTTGGGTTTAAAACATGGCGGTAACATAGAAGCAGCTAAAGTTGTCGGTGCTGACCTTGCAAAAAAAGCCCTAGATAAAGGCATTAAAGGTGTAGTATTTGACAGAGGCGGTTTCTTATTCCATGGTAGAGTTGCAGCATTAGCTGACGCTGCTCGCGAAGCCGGCCTTGAGTTTTAGTCTAAAAATAAAAGAATTAATTCCCGCAAGTCTTGCTTGTGGGAATTTTTTTGTAAATATATTAATAATTTGCATTATTGTATATTTCTTATAAAATATTGTCATGGCTGGAAAAATTAGGAAGAAACAAACAAAAAGGGGAGTTAAAAAGAGAAATATATTTCTTTATTTCTCCATGATGGTTTTATCGGCATTTTTAGCTGCAATTGCCGCTTTTAATTTATACTTGGCGTCACTGCCGCCTATTTCAAATTTTGATGACATAAAACCAAACCCAGTAACAAGTATTTATTCACTTGATGGCGAAGTAATAAAAACATTTACTGTTTTTAGATTTGAAAAAGTCTCAATAGAGGATATTCCTGCTGACTTAAAAAATGCAGTAATATCTACTGAAGATAAAAATTTCTATAAGCACAGAGGTTTTGATACTTTTGGCCTTGTGCGCTCTGTTTTTGCAAACATTAGAGCGGGCTCGCTAAAACAAGGCGCAAGTACAATTACGCAACAGCTTGCAAGAATTTTGTTCTTGTCAAATGAAAGAACTTTCGACAGAAAAATTAAAGAGCTTATAATAGCTCACAGGATTGAAAAAACTATTTCAAAGGATGAAATTTTAGAACTTTATTTAAATTCTGTCTATCTGGGCTCAGGTACTTACGGTGTTTTAAGTGCGTCAAAAACTTATTTTGATAAAGAGCTTGATGAACTTACACTTGCAGAAACGGCGCTAATTGCAGGCTTACCACAGGCACCGAGTGTGTATTCACCTTTTCAAAATCCTGATGCAGCAGTTAGCAGAAGAAATCAAGTTTTAAAAAGAATGTATAAAACGGGCTGCATTACAAAAGATCAGTATGAGCAGGCAAAAAGCGAAGAATTGCATTTAAGTAAAAAACCGCGCCTGTATTCTTTTAATAAGGCACCTTATTTTATAGATTTTGTTTTAAACGAGCTTGAGCGTCTTGGCTTTGAAGAACAGGAAATTTCTCAGGGCGGTTTAAAAATATATACAACTCTTGATTTGAAATCTCAAGAGGCTGCGCAAAACGCTATTGTAAATGACCTTAATGCTTATGGGTTAAAAGCAAATAAAACTCAAATGGCACTTTTTTCTTTTTCGCCAACAACGGGCAGAATTTATTCCTATGTTGGCGGCAAGAATTATGAACAAAGTCAATATGACAGAATTGTAAATGCTATAAGACCTCCGGGATCTGCTTTTAAACCTTTTGTCTACACTGCAGCACTGCAGCAAGGTGTCGGTGTGGATGATATTATTGAAGATTCACCTATTACTTTTAAAAACTGGTCGCCTCGTAATTACGGAAGTAAATATAGAGGCAAAATGCCTATTTGGAAGGCTTTAGCAATTTCATCTAACGTTGCGGCGGTTAGGCTTATAAAAAAAACAGGGGCTGACGCTGTTATAGCTACTGCTCGTGAGATGGGCATAACTACACCATTGCAAAATGACTTAACAATTGCATTAGGTTCTAACGGTGTAAAATTATATGATATGGTTGTAGCATACGGAGCTTTTGCAAATGGTGGTTTTAGGGTAAAACCTTATGCGGTAGAAAGAGTTGAAAACTCTCGCGGTGTTGTAATTTATGAAAATTCAGGGCCTAAAATTGTAAAAGTAATAAGTTTTGACACTGCAGCCGGTATGACCTATATGCTAAGAAAAGTTGTTGAAGTAGGTACAGGTCGCGCTGCAAATATTTCAAAAGCAACGGCAGGAAAAACAGGCACAACCGATGATTACCATGACGCTTGGTTTGTTGGTTACACTCCAGACATTGTTGCAGGTGTTTGGCTTGGAAATGATGACAATACAAAGCTTCCAGGGATTACTGGGGGTGGTTTGCCTGCAAAAGTTTGGGCTGATTATATGAAAGTTGCTACAACAAATTTTGCTGATTCTGTTTTTGATTATCCAAAGTTAAATGGCACAGATGAAGCGCCAAAAGAAATAAAAGACATTGACGAAAATCAAAATCAGGGTGACTCTGATTTTGATGATTTGGAAGAAGGTTTTAGCGATACTCAGACAACTCAAGTACCACTAAATCAAAATGTAAATACAAATGCAAATATTCAAGTTCCTGCTGAAAATAATGTTGAAGTGCAAATGCCTCAAAGACCTTTTAGTGTTGAAGAACCGCAAAAACCGCAAGTTCCGCTTCCTTCAACCACTCAGGATGCCGCACCTTTGCCGGGGGCTTAAGATAATTTTTGTGCAAGTTTAGATAAATCAGTCTGACCTTGTTTTATTGTATCTATAACTTTTGTGTTGCAATATTTTTCAATCATTTCTTGAGCTCTTAAAATTACAGGGTCATTTGTTGTTTGCGGATAGTTTGAAATTACAACACCTAATATTTCTACACCTTCACTTTGGGCGCATTTTATGGTCATAAGTGTGTGATTAATTGTTCCTAAGTTTGGACGTGCGACAATTAAAGTTGGCAAATTCAAAAATTTTATAACATCACTCATTAAAATATTTTCTTTAACAGGTACATATAAACCGCCTGAGCCTTCTACAATTGTTACATCGCAAGCATTTGCAAGCTTAGCGTAGTCTTGTTTAACTTTTTCAAGGTTATAATCAATATTGTCTATTTGCGAGCTAATGTATGGAGTGCAGGGGGTTTTTGTTACGTAGGAGCTTTTTGCAATTACGCCTTTTGCAATGATTTCAATTTGTTTTGCATCTGGGTCAATGCCTTCTTCAAGCCCGCTTTGAAAGGGTTTTAAATAACCGGTTTTTTTACCCAGTTTTATAAATTCTTTTGCTAAATGTTTGCAGATGTAGCTTTTGCCTACATCTGTATCTGTTCCTGTTACAAAGAAATTCATACAAAATACCTTTCAAGTTCTTCTTTGTCAAAAAATTCAATGCTGTCTTTGTTGTGAATAAAAATAAGACATGAAATAACCGATTTAAACATTGAAAACTCGCTGAATTCAAACTTGCGTCTTAAATCACCCATGTTATCTGCTAAAAATTCTGTTATAAGAGTTTTGTTTTTTAGCGTAAGTGATGTAAAAAAGTCCAAACCTTCTTTTGTGGTTATGCCTTCAAAGTAAATAATATCTGGGCTTTGGAACTCTATAAACCTCATAGCTTTATCAAGGTTAAAACCTATGTTTTCATTTAATTCACACTGTGAAACATTGTTTAATTTGTATTTTGCAATAGATTCAAGTGTCATAACGGTTTTATTTTTTGGAATTATTCCTGATGATAAGATTGAATAAATAAGATGTGTTTTGCCACTTAGAGATGAGCCGCAAATTAAAACAATTCCTGATTTATTTAAGTTTGTGCTTAATAAATTTATTTTATCGGGAGAAATGCCAAGTTCTGTTAAATTTTTTGGCGGATGGTATATTTTTAGTGAAATTCTCTCACCGTTGATTGTCGGGAATGCTGAAATACTTGCGGTTAGTTCGCAATTATCGACGTTAAAATTTAATTTTCCAAGCTGCGGGATTTCATATACATTTGGATCTAGTCCGCATAGGGTTTTTAGGGTTTGAATAAAAGGATTTATTAAAAGTTCGGGTATTGAGCCTGTAAGGTATGATTCCTGAGGTTTTTTGAAAAATACACTCAATCCTTCATGCGTTGATTCAAAGTATAATTCATGGACATCTTCAATAATTGCATGCTTTAAAATTGCACTAAAAAGTGTCCTTATGTGTTCTTCGCTCAAATCTTCTTTGTGCAGTTCATCTTGCCAGTGGTAGTTTGAATTGCTCTCAAGATTTATGTCTTTTACCTTGCCTTTTGTTTCGTAGTACTCGTTAATTTTTTTCAGAATACTTTTTTCGCTTGAAATTATAGGGTCGATATTTTTCCCTGTTCTTTCAATAATTTTATCAATTGCAAATAAGTCAAGCGGATCTGCCATTGCAACAGATAGGGTGTCTTCTATTAAAAATAGAGGTAAAATTTTGTAGTTAATTGCTTCTTGATAATTAATTAAATTAAGGCATTTTTTATCTATTTCATAGTCATCTAAGTTGACATAAGGTATATGCAATTTATCTTGTAAAAATTTTAAAAGCTTTTCCTCACTAATCATAGATGAAGATATTAAAACTTGCCCGATGTTTGTATTTTGGGCGTTTGCCATTTCTTGAGCGCGTTCTAAATCCTCAAAAGTTACAAGGTTGTCACGCACAAGGTCATACTTTAATTTATCAATAGTTTTATTATCTACTTTTGTATCAGTATACATTATTTTAAATACCTGTTAATTGCTTCAATTATGTCATTAAATTCAAAAGGTTTTGTGATGTATTCATCAGCTCCTGTTTCTTCGCCAATCAATTTGTCCTCCTCTTGACTTCTTGCAGTTACCATAATAATTGGTATGTTTTTGTATTTGCTGTCATATTTGAGTAAGCGACAAATTTTATATCCATTGATTTTTGGCATCATTACATCAAGGATTATTAAATCCGGTGAAGCTTCTTTTGCAAGCTTCAAGCCTTCTTCGCCATCGTAAGCACAAATGCACTCATACCCTTTTGTTTTAAGCATAAAAGCCAGTGTTTCAACTATGTCTTTTTCATCGTCAACTATTAAAATCTTTTTCATAATTTTCTTTCTAAAGTGAGGCTATATATTAATTTTATCTAAAATTTTTAAAAGCTCTTTGCCATCCTTGCTTGTGTGAGCCTTTTTTAATACTATATCACAATTTTTATTATCTTGCTTTTGCGCTAAAGCTAAAATTGATTTTTCCATAAACTCTAAAGCGCTTTGCGAGGTGTCAGGCAAAAGAACAAAATAGTTATTATCTTCTTTGTATTCTTTTGATTTTTTTGTAAGTTTAATAACGTTTTCTTTTATTGTTTCATCAATAAAATTACAGTTAGAGTTTTCTTTAATATGAATTAGTCCAATTTCTTCAGATGAGCTTAGCGAGTGGTTAATATCCATTATAAAAATCTTTTTATCATCAGGGATTGGAATATAAAAAGAAAAATCCGAGCCTTCATTTTCCTTGCTATCAACTGTTATTGCACCTAAATGAGCGTCTAAAAGTTGTTTTGTAATAGAAAGTCCGAGCCCTACCCCTCCAATATTTCTTGTAAGTGAGTTTTCAATTTGTGAAAATTTTTCAAAAATCTTTGGAATATCTTCTCTTTTAATTCCTATGCCTGTATCTTTTACAGAGATTTTTATGTATTCTCCCTTAATTTTGCAAATTGGTGATATAAGCAAGGTTTTATCAATTTCATTTTCGTTTACTTTTTTTGCGCAAATTTTTATATTGCCACCTTTTGGGGTAAATTTAAGTGCATTTGTCACAAGATTTGAAATAATTTGTTCTATCCTGTGTGAATCAGCGTAAACATCGCACAAATTATTTTCAATTTCTAATTCAACTTTTATATTTTTTTCTTGCGCAGTTTGTTCAAAAGTTTTTTGTATCAACTCCAGTGATGGTACAAGACTTGTCGTTTTATATTTAAAGTCCAACTTGCCTGTTTGAACTCTTGATAAGTCTAGTAAATCTTCTATTATTCCGGATAATCTGACAACATTTCTTTTTGCCATGTTAATAAAGTTTTTTGCATCATCTGAAATTGGGCCTGCTTGCTCACTCAAAACAATCTCTAAAGAATTGTTTATAGGCGTCAGGGGTGTTCTTAACTCATGAGATACAATTGAAACAAAATCAGACTTCAATCTTTCAAGTTTTTCTAACTTAATATTTGTATTTTTAATTTCTTCATAAAGTGTTGCACTTCTAAGAGGCAGCGCCACCTGATGTACGATTGTTTGAAAGCATGTTACATCTTCTTTTGTAAATGGTGTTTTTCTAAAAAGTTCAATCACGCCAAAGAAATGCTCGCCTACTTTTATTGGTGCAAAAAGTGAATCATAATTTAGCGCGCGCAAATCGTAAATATTTTGTATGTGCGATGGTTTTACGTTTTTAATTATTTCAATGCCTTCTAAATCTGTTTTGTGTGGCAAGGGTTGATTTTCAAAAAGATTTTTATATTCTAAAACTACTCTTAGTGCAAGGGCCTCTTTTAAACTTTCTGTCGGTTCACAAAGTGAGTTTATATATAATTTATTGTCACCTTGCATGCCAAAAACAAGCGCACAAGAGATGTCGAAGCTTAAAGTTTTTTCAAGCGCTTCAAGCATAATTTTATAAAGTTTATCTTTGTCCAGTGTGCCTGCAAATTGCGAACTTGTATTGTATAAAACATTTAGTTGATACAGACTGCGCGCAAGCTCTCTGTTATTTTCGCCTAATTGCTCAAGTGATTTTTTAATTTTAATATGCGAGTTGATTGTGTGTATTAAAATGTTTTTGCAAATCGGTGTAGAGATAAAGCCATCTGCAAAATTTAGAAAATCTATGTTTTTATCTTTTTCTAACAATAAAAGTATTTGAACATTTTGCACTTGGGTTTTTGTTTTTAGTTGTTTTGTGAGTATTTCGCAGTTTTCAAAATTTGTGTCAATCAAGATAATGTCAGGCTCATACAGTTCAACCTGACGTAAAATGTTATCAGGATTTTTTTCGCAAAGCATTTGTTCTATGCCGTTTTTTTCAATTTCCTGAGCAATTTCTTCTTCAAAATGTGATAATTCAGATATTATTAATACTTTAGACATATTAAAATTCTAGCAAATTACCACATTTTGCGCTACTTTTTAACAATTATTTACCCTTTTTAGGTATTTTTCTAAGTCGTTTGCGTTTTTAACTTTGTTTTTAATAATCTCATCCGCAGGGCATTTGCCGTTTTTTAACAGCTCAAATGCTTTATTTAAATAATGTTTTTCGTTTTCTTTTAAATTATTTTGCGCAAATTCAAAAAGTTTAAACAAGAATTCCCTTGCATGAAAATTTTTGTATTCAAAATTAACGCCGTATTTTGCAGCTAAAAATCCCATTTTTTCTAAGTCTTGAGTTGTTGTTTCATTAAAATACTCAAGAATATTATAAAAATCTCCCTCTAAAATCCCCTTGTAAAAGGCGCAAAGTGCAAGTGCCATTTCAAGGTTTTGACTGTCATGGTTTCTTATTTCAATACAATTTTTAAGCCTTACATCCGGAAAACAAAGGCTTGAGTGCAAAATGTAATCATTTAGTGTTGCATAATTTCCCATAAAACCATTTTGCATAAAATCTCTACAAGTAATTTTGCAACCTGTAACTATTTTTTCCCCATCGCGTTCTATAAAAAGCAATGGTACATCTAAAATCGCGTTAATATAATCGTCAAAAGTTGCCCCTTTGTTTTCTAAAAGTTTGTCATAAAAAAGGGAGCAGCGTTCTTTGCCTGTGTATTTCCAAGCAAGCGCGCGAAAACTTTTGTAATTTGTAAGTTTATTGTTTCTAATTGGTGAATTTGCAAAAAGCCCCGTCATAAATGGTGAAATAAAAGACAAAAGTTTTAATTTATTAATTGCATCATTTTCGCTTTTATAGTCAATATTTAGCTGCACACCTGCTGTTTCTCTCATCATTACAGGTGCAAACTTTCCGTAATTTGGCAAGTGTTTTGCCATGATTTTGTATCTTTTCTTTTCTATTATATCAATGTTTTGATAAGTTGATTTTGGTGTTATGCCTATTGGCAAAAAATCTATGTTGTAAAATTTTGCAATTCTATTTAAAAGTGTGCAAATCTCTTTTGTATCTTTTTCAATTTCTGCTATATTCTTTTTAGGCTCAAGACTTAACTCCATTTGACACCCGGGCTCCAGTGAAATCGAGGATTTTCCACAAATAGCACCAATTAGTGTGTCCTCGTCATACAAAAGCCCCCAACCTTTAATGTCTGCAAAGTTTTTTATGATTTTTTCAATACTTTCATAGTCTGCATTTTTTAGTGTTGCAGAATTTATGGAAACTCTTTCGTATTCAAGCCCATATTTTAAATCACTTTTGCAAGAGTTTTGGTAATATTCTCGTATTTGCTCAAAATCAAGAGGTTTTGTTTGAGTTTTTGTGTTTTTGTAATTTAGCATGTCTTAATTTTACCAAACTCAAAATTAATTGCCATCTAGCCAATTGTTTATGTATAATCATTTTATGGATTATTTTTTCCGCGCAAAAAAATTTAGAGCAAAAAAGCGTCTTGGACAGAATTTTTTAGTTGATGAAAAAGTTATAGACGATATTTTATCCTGTGTAAATAATAATGACTCTGTTTTTGAAATAGGCCCGGGGCTTGGTTTTGTGACAGAAAGGTTGGTTGATTTAGCGCATGACGTTGTTGCTGTTGAAATTGATAAAGACGCAATTGAAATTTTAAATAAAAATCTTGGTGATAAGCAAAATTTTAAACTTATAGAAAATGATATTTTAAAAGTTAATTTGGATGAAATTTATCCAAAAGATAAAAAAATAAAAATTGTTGCAAATATTCCATATTACATTACAAGCCCAATTTTAGTGCATCTTTTGGGCGAAATAGATGACTTTAATAACAAAAATCGAAACCATATTGATGAAATTATCCTTATGGTTCAACTGGAAGTCGCAAAAAGAATTTGTGCAAATGAAAATTCGCAAAACAAAGAATATGGCATGCTCTCAATTTTGTCACAGTTCTTCTGTGATACTGAAATTATAAGGCATGTTTCAAAACGCTCTTTTTATCCTTCGCCAAAAGTGGATTCCGCTATTGTAAGAATAAAAAATAATGGCATGCCAAAAATTGAAAATCCCTCCCCACTTTTAAAAAGAACAATAAAAGCAGCTTTTAATACCAGAAGAAAAAATATTAAAAACTCACTTTTGTCTGCAGGCATGCTAAATGTTCAGGAGGCACTTGAAAAAATTGGCATGGATTCAAATGTCAGAGGTGAAAAATTATCAATACATGATTTTAATAAATTGGCATGCGCCCTTGAGGAATTTAACAAATGAAAATGAGAGTTCAAACACCTGCAAAAATAAACTTAACTCTTCAAGTTGGCAAAAAACGCCTTGACGGTTTTCACCCCATTGAAAGTGTTATGCAGGCAATTAGCTTGTATGATTATCTTGATGTAGAAATGTCAAAAGGCACAGGTATAATCAAACTTGACGGCACAAGCTTGGAAATACCTTATAATGAGCAAAATATAGCTTATAAAGCTGCGCAAAAATTCCTGCAAGTTTCTAATCTTAAATTTGATGTAAATATTTATATTGAAAAAAATATCCCGGTGTGCGCAGGTCTTGCAGGAGGCTCTACAAATGCTGCAGGCGTGCTTTATGCTCTAAATAAAATGAATAATTATATATTGAGCGATAATCAAATCCATGACATTTGCGCGTCCTTAGGGTCTGATTTAAATTTTTGCATGAAAGGCTCAAAATGCCTGTGCTGCGGTAAGGGCGATGATATTACACCACTTGAATTTGAAGAATTTCAACTTACTCTCGTAAAGCCTAAAAACCTTAAAATTTCAACTAAATTAGCCTATGAAAAATTTGATAATTTGCAAACACCATCAAACATGCCAAATGATTTAGAATTTGCATTGCTTGATGAGTATGACGAACTAAAAAAAATGCACGCTCTAGGGTTTCAAATGTCTGGCAGCGGACCTACTTACTTTTTGTTAAAGCCTTCTTTGGGTTTTGATTTGGGTCATGATTACCTTGTGATTGAAAATTTGCATGCTATAAATCATGGTGTTAAAGAAGTTTTATAATTTTTTTGGAACAAAAATTTCTACTTTGCGTCATAGTTTTAGAATAGCTGTGCTGGCTCATTTTCGGGATTATTAATTTTTGTAAATACAACTAAAGAAAAACACTTGCAAAAAAATTTTGAAGTTGTACATTTAATAGAGTGAACGCAACGCACATTGAAAATTTCAGGAATAACTAAAGACCCTTCGGAACCAGTTAATTAGAGTTCCTGAAATCTTTTGGTTTAACTTAAATCAAGTTAAAAAAATATTTAAAAAAACACTTGACAATAAAAATTCAGGTGATAACATAATAAATACGGCGTTAACAACGCTTAAATAAACTGGAATGGTTCATCAAAGTTTATTTTTCTTCGGAAGTAAAAAGCTTTGATTATAAAACTGGAAAGTTTATGTAAAGATTTTAAGTCTGAACATTGAAAATAGAATAACGCAAATGCAATTAGTAACCTAACTAATTGCAGGTTTACAAACGACAAATACCTGTTGATTTCTAAAAAATATTGACAACTTCAAATTGAGTCAAATCACTCTTAATGAGTGTCAGACATAAATTTCTGACAACGGAGAGTTTGATCCTGGCTCAGGACGAACGCTGGCGGTGTGCCTCATACATGCAAGTCGAACGAG
>CALUYB010000015.1 GCA_944324905.1 Candidatus Gastranaerophilales bacterium | reverse complement strand
TTTGAAACGTAGTACTTAGCGTTAATTTGTTTAATTAAACCCTTTAATTCCATTCCTGTCAAGCACACCATAAGCTCAGAGGAGGGAATATTTAGTTTTGAACATAAAGAATCAAAACTTAAAGGTTCAATTTGTATTGTATCAAAAACATTTTTTTCAACACCTTCTAATTTAATTTTTTTATCATTTTGTTCAAGCGTCCAATTAAGACAGTCGTAAACATCATTTGCACAAGTAACGATTGTTGCGCCATTTTTTATTAAATGATAAATCCCTTCACAATTTGGATTTGAAATAAGCCCCGGCATGCACATAAGTTCTCTGCCTTGTTCAAGAGTTAAATTAGCACTAATCATAGCACCGCTTTTAAGAGCAGCCTCAGCCACCAGTGTGCCAAAAGACATGCCTGTAACTATCCTGTTTCTTTGCGGAAAATTTTGTGCCATAGGAGGCATGGAAGGCGAAAATTCACTCAAGATAACGCCAAAGCCTTCTTCAATTTGTTTGTATAAATTTTTATTTGACGAAGGATATTCAAAATCAAGACCTGAGCCTATTACACCAATTGTTTTAAGATTATTTTTAATTGCACAAGCATGCGCTGCAGCATCTATCCCGTATGCAAGACCTGAAACAATAGTAATATCAGTGTTTTGCATTTGCGAAATAATTTTTGCCAAAGACTCTTTGGCGTTTTCACTTGCTTTTCTTGAACCAACAATTGCAAGGGTGCGATTTAAATTTATACCCTCAAAACTCCCTTTATAATACATTGCAAGGGGATAATCGGGAATTTGTTTTAAAAGCTCAGGGTAATTTTCATCATCATACGTTAAAATTTTATACCCCTTTTTAATTGCATTTTCATATTCAAAATCAGGGTTTATTTTTTCTTTTTTGGATAAAAAACTTTTTGGAATACTCACGTCAGGATTACAATGGGCAAATTCCTCAAGTTCAAGCTTTTTACATTCCCAAAAAGCTTGAATATCATTGTCGAAAAATTCAAAAAGCCTTGATTTAAAATAAAGCGAAATGCCAGACAATGCAGTGCTTGCAGCATAGTATTTTAAATTATTCCCCTTAAATATTTTCTGCTGCATATTTTGGATTCTTTCTAAATTGCATTAGCTCTTTTTGAACGGAAATATGATTATATGTAAGTGTCTGATGGTTATTAAGCGCCATTTCCAGATTTTTTTCATACAATTCATAATTCTGCATTTTTTCATAAGCTTTTGCAGCGAGGTAATAAAAGTCGCCATTATTACCAAACTGCTTCAAAACTGCAGCTATAAATTTTATTGCGTGGGGAATATCATCCGTTGCAATGTAGATATTTGCGAGCAATTTACAAGCGTCAATATCTTTTTTATTTTTCTCGATTGTTTTTCTAAGCATTAAAATAGCATTTTGAATGTCATTTTTTTCCCAGTAAATTTGCGCAATATTATAATAAGCCCAAGAATAATCTGGAGAAAGTTCAATCACTTTTGAATATTCTTCAAGCGCACGCTCAACATCATTTATTTTTTTATACTCTTGAGCAAGATAAAAATGTGCAAAATAATCACTGTAATTATTTACTATTGCCTGCTTAAAGCACTTTATGGCATTTTGAGAATCCCCTTTTTTTGCATAAAGTACACCGATTGAAAAAAAGGCATTTGAGTCATCGTTATTAATACAAATTACCTTTTTAAAATTAAGCATGGCCTCGTCATCCATGCCGTTTGCCTCGTAAGCAAGCGCTAAATTATACAAAAAGTCAGGATCATCACCCTTAAGCTCGACCGCTTTTTTATAAGCGTTTAGCGCGTATTTGTAATGCTTTAATTTTTCCCAGCAAATTCCTGCGTTAAAGTACAAATTCGCATCATTTGGAAAAACATTTATGAGATAGCTCAAGTGCTTCATTGCAACTTGATCAAACCCCAAATCCAAGCACAAAACGGCAAGTTCGCGCCTTGCCTGAAAGTTGGATGGGTCATTTTCAATGGTTTTTTTTAAATTTTCAAACCTTTGAATATCATTCATTTTTGCCGTTTGTTTCTGCGTCTAAATCAAGAATAGTGACACCATCTTCATCAGTTGTTACAACAGGGGTTTTCACCTCTTGAATTTCTTCTGACTCATCATCATCTACATCTTGAATAATTTTTTCAATTACTATTTGTGCCATATCAAGTGCTACTTTTTGCTTTGTTTCAGGTGAACATTTCTCAAGCATTTGAATTGCTGTTCTAACCGTTGAATCAATATCATACCAACGTCTTTGACCTCTTTGGATTCTGCCGTCTTCAACAGCATTCATAATGTCTTCAACGTTTTCATACTTGTGATCTTGAATATTGTGCTCAATTATCACTTTAATTAAATTAAGCGCAACGGCAATTTGATCCGGTTCATCGGATGTTGAAAGTGTACGCATTGACATAGAAAGCACAGGATCCTTGTCATACCAGCGTTTAAAGTATTCGTTCATTATCTCTCCTTTATACTAGCTTTGTTTAAATACTACTCCATATCCTGCCTTAGGATAATTCCAATTAATTGCGCCATAAGGGCAGGCTATTCGGCATGCGCCGCATTCTAGACAATTTTCATAATCTACATTAATGATATTTTGATTTTCGTCATACGTATAGACTTTTGCAGGGCAAATATATGTGCAACAACGAGATTCGCAATTTTTGCACAATTCCCTGTCTATAACAAGGTGTGACTCACTGTCACAATTATACTTGATTGTAGTTAATTTGTCCTCTATTGTTTTTTTTGCTTTATCATCGCTCATTTTAAAACTCCAAAGACACTTGAAATAAACGCCCAAGCGTCTTTTAATAATTCGCGCAAACTCCTGTCCTTTATGAAATGGACTATAAAATTTCTAAATTCATCGCGCTTTGGTTTGCAATTTGCCCCTGTAAATATCTTGAAGAACTCTGACGCTTTTTTAGGGTAGTAATTCATAAGAGATTCTGTTCTTGAATACAAGTTTTCCATTATATCTTTGTATGATTTTAAATCCTTTAGCACAAAACTTTGCTTAAGTTTTTTTTCGTATAATTTTAAGGTTTTCTTTGAATAGTCTTTAATTTTTAAAGCTGCAAGAACAGTTTCACCTGCGTATTTACCGCTTGCAAAGGCAAAATTTGTACCTTCAAAATGTATTGCATTTATAAAACCTGCCGCATCTCCTACTAAAATCACTCCATTAGCACATAATTTAGGGAGTTTTTTAAAACCGCCTTCAGGTATCAAATGAGCGCTATACTCCAGCATTTCACCATCTTGAATTAAAGGTTTTACATTAGGATGCTCTTTAAGTCTTTCAAGCAAATCTGATGGATTAAGCCCATACCTGTTTAAATCTTCAAGGTTAACACCAAGCCCAATAGAAACAGAATCAGTGTATGTGTACATAAAACCAAGTGCAAAAGGTGCATTTTCAAGCTTTAAACCACCTAGAAAATTTCTTGCCGCACCGTTTTTTGTGCCTTTTTCAATATTAAATCTTTCTTCAATAATTTCTTTTGAAAGTTTAATAGTTTCTTTCACGCTAAGGACTGTGTCTTTTGTTTCGTAGTCATATCTTAGCCCATGTTGCCTTGCTAAAAGCGAATTTACACCGTCAGCAAGAATAATTACATCTGCAAAAATTTCCTCAAGTTCAGTTTCAACTCCGCAAAAATACCCGTTTTTTTTAATTAAACGCTTAACCAGTGTAGATGGCGCAAAATAAACACCTTCTTTTTTTGCTTCATCGACCAGCCAAGAGTCAAATTTTGAACGGTAAATGCTTGCGCTTTTTGGACTGCAAGGAAAATCACAAGCAACATCAACACTTGAATTATCAGTCAAAAGCGACCAAGTATGCTTATTTATATACCTTTCAATAGGCGCTTGCTCCCACGAATTTGGAAAAATATCCTTGAGCGCAGTTAAAAAAACAGCGCCGCCAATCATATTTTTAGTGCCGGCAAACTCTGAACGCTCAACAAGCAAAACTCTTGCACCGCCACGAGCAATAGTGACAGCTGCTGCAACTCCTGCAGGCCCCGCCCCAACAATAATAGCGTCAAACTTTTGTGACTTATTTTCCTCCATAACATAATTATACAAGCTTTATCGTTAACTGACAATTGTTTAACGCGTAAATCATTAGAGTAATTTACTTTTTTATTTTTTTTATGTTTGTGATACATTAAGCGTATTATGAAAACAGTTGATGAAATTAGAGAAGAATTTTTAAGCTTTTTTGAAAAAAAGCATAACTCAAAAAGGGTGAAAAGCTCATCGCTTATTCCTGATAACCCTACAATTTTACTTACAACAGCGGGTATGGTGCAATTTATACCATACTTTTTGGGATTAGAAAAATTCCCATACGACCCGCCAAGAGCAACATCTTGTCAAAAATGCGCAAGGGCAGGGGGTAAGGACTCTGACATTGAAAATGTCGGAAGAACTCCACGCCATCACACATTCTTTGAAATGCTCGGCAACTTTAGTTTTGGGGATTATTTCAAAGAAGAAGTAATACCTTGGTCATGGGATTTTGTAACAAATTACTTAAAATTAGATAAAAATCGCCTTTGGATAACCATTTACGAAGATGACGATGAAGCAGGCGAAATTTGGCAAAAAGCAGGTGTACCTAAAGAAAGAATTATCAAAAAAGGCAAAAAAGATAACTTCTGGGGGCCTGTTGGAATATCTGGTTCATGTGGCCCATGTACAGAAATTCACTACGATTTGGGCGAACATTTAAAATGCTCGGATGATTGTTCAATTGCAACTTGCGAATGCGACAGATGGGTTGAAATTTGGAATCTTGTATTTACAGAGCTTTTCCAAGACGAAGAAGGAAATTTAACTCCGCTTGAAAAGAAAAATGTTGATACAGGCATGGGGCTTGAGCGCATTGCAATGGTATGCCAAGGGGTAGATTCAACCTTTGAGACTGATTTGCTAAAGCAAATTTTAAATAAAGTTTGTGAAATTACAAACAAAAAGTACAAAGAAAACAACAAAACAGACATTTCACTTAGAATCATAACCGACCACGCACGCTGCGTAAGCTTTATGATAGCAGACGGTATTTTACCTTCAAATGAAGGTAGGGGCTATGTTTTAAGAATGATACTACGCCGCGCATTACGCCATGGCTACATTTTAGGTCTTGAATTGCCGTTTATGCAACCAATTATTGACAAAGTAATTGACATATACAAAGGTGCATACCCCGAACTAGAGCAAAACAGGGCAAAAATTCAAGACACAATTAAAAAAGAAGAAGAAAGATTCAACCTGACACTAAAACGCGGTTGGACACACATTGAAGAACTGATTAAAAAAATTAAATCTCAAAATAAAGATGAAATTTCAGGCGAAGAAGCATTTAAACTTTATGACACTTATGGTTTCCCGCTTGAATTGACAAAAGAAATTGCAGATGAAAACAATTTGAAAGTCAATGAAAAAGATTTTCAAAAAAATATGCAAGAGCAAAAAGACCGCGCAAGAGCGTCTGTACAAAAAATAAGCCTTGTTGATGACCTTGTATATGTTGACAATCCTGCAACAGAGTTCTTAGGATATGAGCAAAACTCTTGCAGCGCAAGCGTTATAAATATTATAGAAAACGATGATACGCTTGATATTATACTTGATAAAACTGTTTTCTATGCTCAAAGTGGCGGTCAGGTAGGCGATACGGGCTTTATTTTAAAGTCTGATTGCGACCAAAAAATTGAAGTACTTGAAACTTTTAAAGTCCAAGATGTTTTTGTTCACAGGGTTAAAAAAGATGCACCAATTAAAGTTGGCGAGCAAGTTTTAGCCATAATTGACTTTAAAAGAAGACAAGAAGTCGAAAAACACCACTCTTTGGCGCATTTGCTACAAGCAGCCCTTATAAAAGAACTTGGTGATGAGGTTCATCAGGCAGGCTCTCAAGTAGAGGAAACACGTACCAGATACGACTTTTCGCTATCGCGCGCAATGACGAAAGATGAAATTAAAAACGTTGAAAAAACAATCAACGACTGGATAAATCAAGGCATTGAGCGCAAAACCGAAGTTATGGGAATTGAAGAAGCAAGACTTACTGGTGCTATGGCTCTATTTGGCGAAAAATATGGCGACACTGTACGTGTTGTAAGTTTTGGCAGCGAAAACTGCATCTCAAAAGAACTTTGCGGAGGTTGCCATGTTAAAAATACAAAAGATTTGCGACTTGCAAAAATAGTATCTGAAAGCGCAATTGCAGCAGGTGTTAGACGTATTGAGATATTGTGCTCAAATTCAGCTTTTGACCATTTAAATGAAAAAGCAAGTGTAATCGATGAAATTGCACACAAAAATAAAATTCCCTACACTCAAATTGGGGACAAAATTGAAAAAATTGAAGCTCAAAACCGCGAGCTAAGCACAAAAATAGATGAACTGGAAGCAAAAATTGCTCAATCTAGTTTTGCCACATTTATTTCAAAAGCTCAAGACATTGAAGGCGGAAAACTTTTCATATCAAAAATTGAAGACTTTGCACCAAATGCAATTAAAACAGGTATTGAATTATTTGCTAAAAAGCTAGGCGATAGCATTATAGTTCTTTGCTCTATGAAACAAGACGGAAGTGCATTTGTCATAGCTCAAGTTAGTGATTCTTTTGTTAAAAAAGGAATACAAGCAGGCAAAATAGTTGGCGAAATCACCAAAAAAATGGGCGGAGGCGGAGGCGGCAGACCCCAATTTGCCCAAGGTGCCGGAAAAGACGCAAGCAAAGTTGATGAAATCCTTTTAGAGATTGAAAAATCAATAAAATCAAATCTATAATTTATAGAGAATTTCTTTAACTTTATTTTTTGGGAAATCAAAAAAAGCACACAATACATTGATTATATCTTTATCACAAAGCCTTAAACTCCTTAGAGTTGAGGCTTTTTCAATTATTTGATTTTCAATGTCTTCGCGCTGTTGTGCACAAACCATGCAAACAAATTCACCTTTTTGTGTTAAATTTTCTAAAATATCTGCAACAGGGGCTGTTTTTATTTCTTCAAATTTTTTAGTCAGCTCTCGTCCATAACTCAAAACCGCCTGCGGACGAGCATGTGCAAGAATTTTTAAAGTTTCCTCTATCCTGTTTGGGCTTTCATAAAAAACAAGGTTTTCTGTTTTATTTTTCAAAAAGATTTCTTCAATTTGACCGGCTGTACGTGGTAAAAAGCCAATAAACTTAAAGCTTTCACCCATCCTTTGAACAGACTGCAAAAGAGTAATAACAGCACTTGCGCCACAAATTGGAATAACCTTAAACCCCGCCTCAACAACATTTTTTACAAGTATTTCCCCCGGATCAGAAATTAAAGGAGTTCCCGCGTCAGATACAAGAGCAATGCTTTTTCCTTCATTTAAATAACCTAAAAACAACTCGACACGCTTATTTTCACTAAATTTATGGTAGCTTATTAAACGTGTTTTTATTTCGTATTTTTCACAAAGTCTTGATGTAATTCTTGTATCTTCGCAAGCAATAATATCAACGCTTTTTAGGACTTCAAGCGCACGCAAAGTAATATCGGCTAAATTTCCAATAGGGGTTGCAACTGTGTAAAGTGCTGTTTCTATTTGACTTGCCAAGTTGTACCTTCTTTAGAATCTTTTAGTAAAATTCCGCATTTATCAAGCTCATCACGAATTAAATCTGATTTTGCCCAATCTTTATTATCTCGAGCAGCTTTCCTTATTGAGATAATTTTTTCAACTGCTTCTTTTGGTGCAATATTTTCATCAATTTCAAAAGTTTTATAAAGAGGTAAAATCATTTCTTTAAGTTCATTATCACTCACTTCTTTTTTAACAAGTGAAAAATCAAAACCTAAAACTTCACCAAGTGTTATAAGCGTACTTGCATAAAGCTCAGCTTCCTGCTTGTTTTGAGCCTTTTTAATTCTATCTGCAACGCCAAACAGCACAGCAAGGGCCTTAGACGTATTTAAATCATCATTCATAGCTTCCCTGAAAGCTTCAAGCGTTTCAGTGTCAACATTTTGAGTTTTTACATATCCTACAGCCGCACTGATTAGCCTTTTTGCGCCTGCAGCCGCAGAATTTAAAGCCTCATCGTTAAATTCAACAGGCATTCTATAGTGATTTGTTAAAATAAAAAATCTAATTGCATTTGAGTCATACTTTTTCAACAAATCATCAATTGTCAAAAAGTTATTCAAAGACTTTGACATTTTTTCTTTATTGATAGTAACAAAACCGTTGTGCAACCAAAAATTAACAAACTTACAACCATTAGCACACTCACTTTGTGCAAGTTCATTTTCATGGTGGGGGAAAGTTAAATCAGCACCGCCAGCGTGAATATCAATGCTATCGCCAAGAAATTTTTTACTCATCGCCGAGCATTCAATATGCCACCCAGGACGACCAAGACCCCATGGGCTTTTGTAGCCATGCTTTTCATCTTTTTTCCAAAGAGCAAAATCAAGCGGCGATTTCTTTTTATCCCCCGCTTCAACTCTTGCACCTGCCATTAAATCATCAAGCGGTTGTTTGGAGAGTTGTCCATATTTTTTATATTTTTCAACTTCAAAGTAAACATCGCCGTCGACTGCGTATGCAAAACCTTTATCTATAAGTTTTTTAACCATAGCAATCATCTCGCCGATTGTCTTTGTTGCACGTGGCTCTACATCGGGCTTTAAGCAATTTAAGCCTTTCATAGAATTTGCAAAAGACTCATAAAATTCTTTTGTTATATCTTCGGGCAAAACCCCCTGAGTATCAGCCTTTTTAAGAATTTTATCGTCGACATCGGTTACATTTCTGCAATACGTGGTATTAAAACCTAAGAACTTTAAGTAACGATATAAAACATCCCATGTAATATAACATCTTGCATGCCCCAAGTGTGCTTTATCGTACACAGTAGGACCGCAGACATACATTTTAACTTTATTTTCCTCAAGAGGAACAAATTCCTCGAGATTATTTGATAATGAATTATAAAATTTAAGCATATACATATTTTAATATAAACAATTTTATATTAAAATAGCAATAGATATTAAGTTGGGAGTAAATATGAAAAATACGGTAGTTGTAGGAGCACAATTCGGCGATGAGGGTAAGGCAAAAATTACTGATTTACTTGCCCATCAGGCTGATTTTATCATTCGCTATCAAGGTGGTTCAAACGCTGGGCACACTGTTGTGGTTGATGACAAAAAATACAAATTTCACTTAATACCTTCAGGCATTTTATACCCGAATAAAATTTGTTTTATGGGCGCAGGAGTTGTAATTTGCCCTGAAGACTTTAAAAAAGAAGTTGATGAAATAATAGCTCAAGGGGTTAGCTTTGATCAGGTAAGAAAAAGCTTAAGAATAAGCCCTCTAGCACATGTTACCATGCCATACCATAGAGCAATTGATGGCTGGAATGAAACAGATTTGGGTGATAAGAAAATAGGCACTACAAAAAAAGGTATAGGCCCAACATACACCGATAAATACGCAAGAGTCGGCATAAGGGTAGAGGATTTATTTGATGAAAAACTTTTATCGGATAAACTTGATGTGATTTTACCCAAGAAAAACCAAGAACTTCAATATGTGTATGGCCTTAAAACATACACTAAGGAAGAAATTTTAAAAATTTGCAAAGAATACAAAGAGATTTTTACGCCATATGTTTGCTTTGACTGGCAAGAAGTAATTTTAGATGCCAAAAAGAACAAAACAGTTCTTTTTGAAGGCGCACAAGGTGTTATGCTTGATATAGATTATGGTACATATCCTTACGTTACAAGCTCAAACCCTATTGCAGGCGGCGCTGCAGTTGGCGGATCCATGGGACCATTAGCAATTGAAGAAGTTATTGGCGTGTTTAAAGCTTACACAACTCGTGTTGGCGAAGGGCCTTTTATAACAGAGCTAACTGATGAAACAGGCAAGGCAATTCAGCAAATAGGAGTTGAATATGGTGTAACAACAGGCAGAGCAAGACGCTGCGGTTGGTTTGATGCAGTGTTTGCAAAATACAGTGTGCTTGTTGGCGGCTTAAGTGCAGCAGCAATTACAAAACTGGATGTTTTTGATTCATTTGATGAGATAAAACTCTGCACAGGTTACAAAAACAAAAAAACTTGTGAAATAATTAAACAATACCCAACAAAAGTAGCGGCACATTACAACTATGAACCTGTTTATGAAAGGTTTAGGGGCTGGAAAACAGATATTTCAGGTATCAGAAGATTTGAAGACCTGCCCGAAGCTGCAAAAGTGTACTTAAATAAACTTGAAGAAATACTTGAAGTACCAATTAAGATAATAAGCGTTGGACCAAACAGGGATCAGACAATTTTTAAATAAATTCGTTTTGAGCTATTAAACGCTTAATGTCAGAAGTAATAACCAAATCGGGGTTTTGCGCACAGAAGTCATCTAAAATGGTAATAGCAGCCCCGATTTTATTTTGTTTTAAATAAATTAAACCAACAACAATTGCATTATAAGGATTTTCAGACTTTTTAGATAAATGATATGAAGCACGCGAATTTAAATTACCACGCGCCTCATAAGCATTAACTAAATTCTTGTAATAGGTCAAGTTCAAACAGTCACCGGTTAGTGCATGTTCAAAACAATTTTGCGCCCATATAGGTAAAAGGTGATTTTTATTAATCGCATATATTTTCATATACGCCTGACCTAAATTATTATAATAAACGCTAGTAGACTGAACATTAGGATTAATTCCTATTGCAATTTTAAACTCCTTAATTGCAGCAAGGTAATCACCCTCACGCATAAAAATTACACCTTGATTATTGTGTTCTTTTGCATTTCTTGCGGCATCAACAGGAGTTAGTTCGCAATTTGCAGTACATGTTGTAAAAACAACAACAAAGAAAAATAGTAATATTTTACAGTATAACTTCCATACCTTCTTTTGCAAAATCTACACCACCCTCGGGATTAGAAAATTCTTCCTCAAGCATTTCAAGTGTTGTATCATCGTAATTTGGATCATAGTGGAAAAATAAAACCTTTTTAGCTTTAGATAACTTTGCACTCTCTAGCGCCATCTGATAAGTTGAATGGCCATAACCCTGCTTTGGTGCAACAGGTGAAACGTAGTCTTGATGAGTGTATTGAGCGTCATGAATTAAAACATCACACCCATAGGCAAACTCTATAAATCTTTTATCAGAACCAACGTAACTTTCTTTATCTGTTGCATAGACCAACACTTTATTATTATAAGAAATTTTTATGCAAAGACAACCATTTTTAGGGTGCGCTTGAGTCTTGTAAAAAGTAATAATAATGTCATCTTTAGTATAATCACAAGGGTTAAATTCGCTAACATCAATAATTTGAGCGTTATTGTTATTTTTTATAACAACAACTTTTGAATCGTTTAAATTTTGAATATTAAAAGAACACTTAACATCATCAATGCCTAAAGGGAAAACCCTGTCAAAAAGCACATCTTTTAGAGTGTCTTTTAAATCTTCATTGTTAATATTTAAGCCAAAGACATTTATCTTTGACCCCAACACAAAAACAGGTTTAAAAAATTGCAACCCCTGAATATGGTCTTGATGCACATGGCTTAAAATTATAGTTGTTTCAATTGGTTTTCTTTCATTTGGATTTGCAGAACTTAGTATATGTTCTCTTACAAGCTCTGACCCCAAGTCAACAATACCTGTACCGGCGTCAAGTATTACAAGCTTATCACCTAAATTTACCTCAACACAAGAGGTATTACCGCCAAACTTTAAAAAATTTGCCTTTGGGGTAGGGTAAGAGCCTCTGACCCCTCTAAATTTTATTTTAAATTTGTTGTTCATTTTGCATCATATCCTCAAGCAGGTCTTGCGCAGCATCATTTGATGGCAATTCATCCGGTATTGGCTGATTAATAACATTGCTGCTTTCCTGCATGTCTAAATTTTCGCTCTCTTGATTAATTTCATCCTGAGCGTCTTTATTTTTACGTTTTTTCTCTTTTTTAACTTTCTCTTTTTTTGGCGGCTTTTGCGGTTTTACATAGGGTTTTCTCATAATAAATGAAACATCTCTGTCTTTTTGTGTGCCATAAAAAGTAGTTGCCGCAATTGTGCTTAATTTAGCCCTTTCCTGCACATCTTTTAAATTTGTTTCGTAAAATATAGACTTAAATTCCGTTCTATCTCTGTAATTTGTGATTTTTATGTATCTGTAAGCATTGGGGTAAGTTACAAGTGATGGAGTATTTATAAAAACAAGATTTTTTTCTCTCACGATTTTAGTTGTGTGATAGTGACCTGAAAGTACAAAAATAGGGTTTTTATATTTTCTTAAAATCTCTAAATATTTATCTGCATTTTTTATGCAGTGGTCATCACTTTTAAAAGGCTCAAGTGGCGGATGATGTTGAAAAATAACAACCACTTTATCTTGATTGTTGTTTAACTCATTATCCAAAAACGCAAGCTGTTCATCACTTAAGTAACCGTTTGCTGTGACCTCATCCCTAATTACAGTATCTAAAACAACAATTCTATAGTCTGTTTTGGGTGTAAAAGCGTAATAGGTATTATCAAACATATAATTTCTGTTACACTTTTTTATAAAATCCAAAACTTCCTGTATTTGAAGCCCTTTTGTGCATTCTTCACTGCCTGAAACGCACACCGCGCTGTCATGATTTCCAAAGGTATTTAGCGAAGGATAATTCAAATCAGAAAGTATGGTAAAAAAGCTTTTATAACTGTCAAGTGTGGGAATATCAACCATATCACCCGTAAACATTACAAAATCTACACCTGCAATAGAGTTAACGGTTTTTATGGCATCTTCTAAAAGCTCTTTTGAAGATGAGAGCATTTTATATGATGTATCTTCCCTGTCAGACAAATGGGCGTCACTTATCTGAACAACGTTAAGTGTCATATTTCTAAACGAAAATGCACTTGATGGCATTACGTTTAGAAATATTAAAAATACTATTAAAACTAAATTCCTGACAGTTTGTTTAAAATTCATTTTCTATATTAATTTTTCCAATCTTTCAATTAAACTTGCATTTTGCGCTGCAAAATCTCTGCCACGAGCTTTTATTGCATAAACAAGAGCTAGCGGAAGATTTAGCGCATCGCCTGATTTTACTTTTTCAAAATAAAATTCTTCAAAGTTATCAGGAAGTCTTAGTGTCCAATTTGGATCACCCGAAGTTCCCGGAACATTATAAACTTCATTTATACCAAAGAAATCAGTAAAGAATATCTGAAGATTTTGAGCTTTTGAAGCAAAAATTTCAACAAGCTTTGAAAAAGCAAGGAATTTTTCATCTGTGTATAATTTATGACGAATCATATCTTGCCCGTCAAATTCAGCATATAAATCTTCCATTAAATTGCGAACATGCGGGTGCATTTTATCGGTATTAACCATTTTTGAAGCCCACATTCTGATTGGTTCATTGTCGTGTGTACCAACCATTGCCCAAGAGTTTGGCACAATATTTTTACAACGATAAGGATGGTCTTCTTCCTCAGCCACTACAAACTGCACAAGCTTCATGCCTTGCAGCCCGTATTTTTCCATAACTTGTTCAACAGGATATGTAAGTGTTCCTAAGTCCTCAGCAACAATTGCGTCCTTATCAAGCCCTGCCTCTTTTGCTGACGCTATAACGATTTTTTCAATCATCGCACCATAGCGTTTAATTTGTTCATCACTTAATTGCTTAATCCACTTTTCTTCATCAGGATCATATTCTTCGTCAATATCATCAAGAGTTGCGATTGAATATTTTTTCAACTCGTCATGTTGAGGAGAAGAATACAATCTGCCAGCGCCTTCTTCTACTTTTGGAAGCGCGCCTTGTTTATATACCCATGGGTCAATCAAACCTACAGTGTGGTCAATTCTAACACCGCCCGGGTTTTCTTTAAACATTTTTAAATAAAGTTTATACAATAACTGACCTGCAGGGCCTAGCGAACCGTCTTTATTGAAAAGCTTTTCAGGATCAACTACGCTAAATCCCCAAGCTTGACCATCTTTTGAAAAATAATCAGGAGGGCAGCCTAAAGACCAGCCTTCTTTAAATAAAGCTTGATACGCCCAGTTATCTCTGTCAGAAAAAGCAACTTGTCTGTCTGCAATAAGCTTAATACCCTTATCTTTAGCATATTTAAGAGTATCTTCGCCCTGTTGCGCCACTATAAACTGCTCAAGCTTGTATTTTTCAATTTCATCTTTATATTTTTTTGAAATTTCTTCAATTCTTTTTTTAGCAGCTTTTTTATCAGCAGAAGCAAAAAGTGTCTTATCCAAATCGCTCTGCCACTGAGGCCAATAATCACTGTTGTGCTCTAAACAAAATGCTTCATACAATGCATCGTTATCCAACCAAAAAGCATTATCTTTTTTAAATTTATCAAATTTTATTTTCAATCCCCAAGATGCTTTCTTTTTAAAGTTTTCATAAACTTCTTTCATAGCAGCATCGCATCTTTCAATTGCATATACATAAGATGCTCTGTTTGTACCTTTTGAAGGATTGTTTTCAACAATATTTTTCAAAGTTGCTTCGCTTAACAAATGCTCCCACTCACTTGTAGTAAGGGCTTGAAGATTAATAAAAAGAGGGTTTTTAGAAAAAACCGTACCGCAATAAGGTGAAGGGTCGGAAATTTTTGTTTTACCGGCAGGCCCAAGTTGCAAAGCGTTAAACACGCCACTCATAAAGTCAAATACTCTTTTTGCACCTTGAGAGTTATATGTACCAAAACCTGTGTTTTCACCATCAGAAGATGGGAAACTCACCCCTTGCAAAATAAGCGCAAGGTTCTTTTTATCCAAAACCTTTAATGCTTCACTGACTGTTTCTTTATACTCTTGCGATAACGCGAAATTTTCTTTACACAACATTAATTAACCTTTCTTCCCAAATAACATTAACTTTAATAACTTGTTAAACCGCGCTTTTGCAGGTATTCTCGCACAGTATTGAGCGACGCCTGAACTATACGCGTTATTCTTGAACTGGATAGACCAACTTGAGCTGCAATTTGCTTAACTTGCATATTTCTGTAAAATCTGTATTCTACAATTGTCCTATCTTTTTGAGGTAGTGTCGCAATTGCTTCTCTTATAATTTTGCCAAGTTCACTGATTTCAGCCTTCTCATCAGGAGTAGCTGATGTATCTTTTATAAAATCAAAAGGTGAATCATTATCAGAAGATGCTGCAGCTATGGAATCAATAGATAAAATTGTTTCATAAATTGCTTCACGAACTTTTGAAGGAGAAACATCAAGACTTGAGTTATCGTTTGAATATTCTTCACCATCCTCCTCGTCACCTTCTTCTTTTTTATGTTTTAGGGTATACCACTTATAGCGGTTCCTTAACTCGTTTCTAATCGCCCACCTTACTGCAGTTGCAATGTATGAGGTATTATACCTTTGCAACTGTTCCGGCGTTTTATTTTTTATAAGAGCCTGTATTGCAATAATACCGATAGAAACAAGCTCCTCGCATTCCACCATATGCGATGGTATCCGCCTGTATTCTACCCGTGCTACTTTCTGAATTATATCTATGTAGTCATTAAGATCTGATTGCAATGTTGCTGCCATTTTTCCTGATTACATTTTTATATAAAAATTTTACTATCTTTTAGCTTTAAATGCAAATATTACACTTTATCCGTAGGATTAACTCCCTCAGATATTGGAGGCTGCGTTTTTTTCTTCTTAAGGTTGTAAACAAAAATAAGAATTTCAGCAACCGCCTTGTATAAATCAGGCGGTATCTCATGGTCAATTTCAACAAATCTAAAAATTGCCCTTGCAACAGGAGGATTTTCTATAACAGGAACACCATGGTGCTGTGCTATTTCTTTAATTTTCTTTGCAAAAAGTTCAGTACCTTTTGCAACAAGTTTTGGAGATTGCATTGTTTTTTGGTCATACTTAAGGGCGCAGGCAATATGAGTTGGGTTAGTTACAACAAAATCCGCATCAGGAACCGCATCCATCATCTTCTTTTGCAAAAGTTGCTGACGTCTTTGCCTTAGAGCCGCCTTAACATGCGGATCACCTTCCGTGTTTTTATACTCGTCTTTTACCTCTTTAAAAGACATTTTTTGGTCTTGTAAAAATTTCCACTTTGTAACGCCATAGTCAGCAGCAGCAATAATCAAAAACGCAATTCCTGCTTTTATGACAAAATCTACAATCAATTTACCAAACTGAATTAAAACAGCAAATTGGTTATCAATAGCAGCAAGCATAATGATACTTTCAAAATGCTCCATATAAACCATATAGCCGACAATACCAAGTATTACAACTTTTACAATGTTTTTAACAAGCTCAAATAATGTTTTTGGACTCATTAAGTTTTTAAAATATTTTGTAGGATTTAATTTATCAAACTTTGGCGCAAGCGGAGTCATTGTAAACAATGGCCCTACTTGAATTAAGTCCCCCATAATCCCCATAAACCAAGCAAGCAAAAGAATTGGGCCTATAATTAAAATAGTTGGGACAAGAGTTGTAAAAAGCAAATAAGAATATCCTATTTTTTCAACATGAGCATTTGGTATTTGCTCGTAAATCAAAGTAAAAAGTCCTGAAATTTGCGACCAAATAAAAGGCGCAAGAGCATATATACCGCTAAACATAACAATAAGCGCAAGTGCGGTTGAAAAATCTTTAGATTTTACAACCTGACCTTCTTTACGCGCTTTGTTCAGCTTCTGCTGCGAAGCCTCAAACTGCTTATCTTCATCAGCCATAGTTTAATTATACTCTATTTATTTTTTAACAGGAATTTAATATTTTACAAGAGAAGTCACTTTTGTATTTTCTGGGAGCTTTTTTCTGCCTTCTAAATCACTTAGCTCAATTACAAAAGCAATACCAACTACTTCTGCTACACTTTGCACAAGTTTAACCGCTGCTGCCGCTGTTCCGCCTGTAGCAAGTAAATCATCAACTATCAGTACTCTATCACCTTTTTTAAGGGCATCTTTGTGCATTTCAATTTTATCAGTGCCATATTCAAGAGAATATTCTTGAGAGATAGTTTCAGCAGGCAATTTTCCGGGTTTTCTAATCGGAATAAAACCACAGCCTAACTTATACGCAATTGGCATGCCAAAAATAAAGCCGCGAGATTCAATTCCTGCAACATAGTCAATTTTTTCATTTTTATATTCATCTGCCATTAAATCAACGATTTTTTGCATTGTCTTAGCGTCTTTTACGGCAGTTGTTATGTCCCTAAAAATTATCCCTTTTTTTGGAAAATCAGGAACATCTCTTATCATCTTTTTTATATCATCCATTTTCTTGAACTCCTTTGTGAACCGTTTTTAATTTTATCAAAAACATGTTTATAGTAAAATAATTTTATGTCAGAAGTAAAAGAAGAATTAAAACAACTGCTCACACCCATAAAGCCGCGACTTGAGGCGGCAAGAAGGTGTCTTTGACCTTGATGGTATTAAAAATTCCCTTAAAACTCTTGATGAAAAATTGCAAGATGAAAATATTTGGAATAATCAAGAAGTTGCCTCAAAACTTTTAAAAGAACAAAAAGACTTAAAAGCAACGCTTGAAAAATTTGAAAACTGGAGTAGCATTTTTGAAGACGCTCAACTAAGCCTTGAACTTGACGATTTAGGACTTATAGAAGAAAGTTTTGAAAACATAAAAAACCTTGAGCGCGAACTTGACAAGTTTGATTTAGAACAAATGTTAAGTGGCGAGTATGACAAAAACGACGCCATTTTAACAGTAAACTCAGGCGCAGGAGGAACTGACGCACAAGACTGGGCGCAAATGCTTTTGAGGATGTATATGCGCTGGGCACAATTACACAACTACACTTGCGAGCTTTTAGACAAATCAGACGGAGAAGAAGCGGGCATTAAATCTGCTACAATTAAAATTTCGGGCAAGTGGGCTTATGGGTATTCTAAAGCTGAAAAAGGGGTGCACAGACTGGTTAGAATTTCACCTTTTAACGCAAACGGCAAAAGACAAACAAGCTTTGCCTCTCTTGAAGTTACACCTGTTATAGAAGACTTTGAAAAGAAAATAACAATTCCGCCTGATGAAATAGAAGTAGAAACAATGCGCTCAGGTGGTGCCGGCGGGCAAAACGTAAACAAAGTAGAAACAGCGGTTAGAATTTATCACAAACCAACAGGAATTGTAGTCAAGTGTCAACAGGAACGCTCACAACTGCAGAATAAAGAAACGGCTATGCAAATGCTTGCCTCAAAATTACTTGCAATAAAACAACAAGAACACGAGCAAAAACTTCAAGGACTAAAGGGAGAAGTTATGGATGTGAATTTTGGTTCACAAATTCGCTCGTACGTTTTTCACCCGTATAAACTTGTAAAAGACCACAGGACAGGGTTTGAAATGGGTAATGTTGATGCCGTTATGAACGGTGAAATAGATGGATTTATTGAAGAATATTTGAAATTTGGCGAAAAGAAGAATTAAAAAGCAGGCATAAAGCCCGCTTTTTAAAAACAAAATTTTAACAGTTAAAAAAACAATAAACTATTTTGCACTCTTTAGTATTTTAGCAGCAATACCTGAAAAATCTGGAGTTGGGACTGAGGTAATTACTGACTTTCCTTGCGCAGCAAGACCATCAAGAGCATCTAATATCTTTTTTGAACCATTTTTACCAATTTTTTCCTCAACTCCTGAAAATGAGTTTGCAATTTTTTTCAGCAAGTTCTTTAGTAAATTTTTCACTGTCAATTTTTTTCGCACTTGATAACACAGCATCACTAATAGCTTTTACAGAATTTGTTTTCATATTTTTTCCTTTCCTATTTCTATGTATTTGTAAAAAAATAAGTTATAAAAATTTTGCCATAAAATCAATGTTTTTTTACATATCTTTACAATTATTTAGCCATATTTATAAACAATTAGTTTATTAAAGCATATGACGATTTATTATAATTTATTGAAATGAATTATCAGGAATTAATAAATACAAACATTAAAAACCTTAGAAAAAGAAATAACTTAACTCAGGAAGAATTTGCCGAAAAAATTGACATAAGCATACAAGGGCTTTCAAATATTGAAAGAAATCGCTATCAACCAACAGCAGAAACAATAGATAAAATATGCAAAGCTTTTGAAATAACACCCTATGAATTACTTTTGCCCGAAATTTCAGACAAAGAAAATATTATAAAAAACATAACTCTTATGCTCTCATCTTGCCCCAAAAGCAAATTAAAGAAAATCTATAAAATTATCAATTTACTGATTAAATTATAATTTTATAGTAAGATAATCTTAAGATTTAAGGAAAGAAGCATGATAAAAGCACAGCGTGGAACAAAAGACACAATTGGTCAAGACACACTTACTTGGCAGAAAATTCAGCAAAATGCACAAAAAATTTTTCAAAATGCAAACTACAGCGAAATAAGAACACCAATTTTTGAAGCAACAGAGCTGTTTAAAAGAGGAGTTGGCGATTCAACTGACATTGTAAACAAAGAGATGTACACTTTTTGTGTTGGTGGAAAAGACAAAAACGAAAGCTCAATCACCCTTCGTCCTGAAAACACTGCAGGAGTAGTAAGAGCATACATTGAACACAATATTTCAAGACAATCTCCACCGCAAAAATTCTGGTATTTTGGCCCAATGTTTCGCTATGAACGCCCGCAAGCAGGTAGACAAAGACAGTTTCATCAGGTAGGAATAGAGCTTTTTGGAGTAGAAAACCCAACTGCTGACGCTGAAGCTATACTTATGGCACAAGAGTTTTTAAAATCTGTAGGTTTAGATAATCTGGAGGTTGAACTAAATACTCTTGGTTGCCCAAAATGCCGCGAAAGCTATAGAAATTCTATTAAAGAAATTTTAAAGCCACACTTAGGCGAACTTTGTGAAGATTGCAAAGTGAGATATGAAAAAAATCCCTTGAGAATGCTTGATTGCAAAGATGAAAACTGTCAAAAAATCTTTGAGAGTGATGAAATTAAAAAAGTAATTTTAAGTGATTACGTTTGCGAAGATTGCGCTGAACATTTCAGCAAGGTTCAAGAGCTTTTAGATGCACTAAACATAAAATACACTCGCAATAAAATGCTTGTAAGAGGGCTTGACTACTACAACAGAACTGTTTTTGAAATAAAAAGCAGCGCCTTAGGCTCGCAAAGTGCAGTTTGTGGTGGCGGCAGGTATGACGGGCTTGTTGAAATGCTTGGCGGCACCCCAACACCTGCTGTAGGTTGGGCAATGGGAGTTGAAAGACTTTTTGAACTTGTTGAAAAAGTAGAAGAAAATAAGCTTGATTACTTTGTTGTTTCCAAATACCCAAAAGAAGCAATAAAACTTTGTCAAAAATTAAGGCAAAAAGGCTTTAGATGCGACTTTGACATGCAAAATCGAAAATTTGCAAAACAACTTGAAAAAGCTGCAAAAGTTGCAAATTATGCAATAATTTTAGGCGAAGAAGAAATTGAAAAAGGTTTTTATACAGTTAAAAACCTTGCAACAGGTGAACAAGAACAAAAAAATGAAATTTAGATTTTCAAAAAACTTTCCTTATAAAATAAATATGTAATAATGTTTACTAAGTTGAGTTTTTTGAGGATGAGTATTATGAAAAAGTATAAAAAAACAGCATTTTATGGAATTAGTACGCTTATTTTGTCCTTAGCAACAATGCCTTTTGCTCTTGCTATTGTTGAACCGCCAAAAGCCCCAAGCGCACCTGTTAGCGAGGAGCTTTTAAAAACATACAAAAAAAGCACACAAGATACAAATGTCATCGAAGCGCTTGAAACTTTAAGAGAAACAAGTGGAGAGTATTCAAGAAAGGCAATTTTAGGGGATAATTTAACATCAAAACCAATTAAAATTGAATTTAAAAATCTTGCCGAAATTAATCCTGCTTACACAAATTTTGACGCTCTTGGATGGAAGAAAAATAAAAAATTATACATCTACATAAATAAAAAACATCAAGACGCCCCAAAAGAGGCTCTGGCGGCACTTTTGGCGCATGAGGCAATACATCAGGATGAGCTTAACTCGCTAAACGAAGAAACTTACGCTTGGACACTTGAAGCTGCAGTGTGGACACAGTTAAGCGACAATAAACCGGAATTGCAAAACATCTCTCATCCACTTGTAGAGAGAGAAAATGTAATCAAGAAATTATTTGAAAAAGGAAACTATACAAGTACCTATATAAGGAAATTTGTTGTTTCAAACAAAGGGTATCAAAACCTACCGGAGCGTTCCCCTGGGTTTGAAGAAAATTTATAATTTAGACACTGCCCGTTAAAAATTTAACGGGCTTTGTTTTATTCTCATCCACCCAAATCTGCGCGCTTACAATATCAATTTGCTCAGGCACGATTACTTCTTTTGTGTGAATTGCGTATGGAATGTCAATAAAACTTATTGTGTCTAATTTTTCAATATAGTAATCTTTTGAACCACAGTTTGTACAAAATTTTTCCTTGGGCAAAACGTCGCCGAAATAGACTTTTGCCTCTCTTTTAACATCGCACCTTGAACAGCGAACTATATAAAAATATTTTTTTAAATACGCGCCACAATCAGGGCAATAACCTTCATTAGTACTAATTAGCGCGTGGGTGTGAGCGCAAGTTGACTTTTTTAAAAACAAATCCAACAAACTTTTCATAGCTTGTTTTTAAGGTTTTAAAAACCAAAGTCAATTATTTTTTATAAATTTATCTTGAGTATTTTTTGCTTTTGGAATAAAAAGTTTTACAAATGAATACCAAATTTTTTTCAAAAAACGCACGATTTTTTGAAATAAATCAAAAGATTCTTCATTATCTTGCAAATCAACTGATTTTTCAAAAGAATCTTCTTCCTGCTCATCGGTAAATCTTATAATGTCATCGCTTTCTTCGCGCATAAAGTAGCCCAAATTACCACCGCCGCCGTTGTTTTTCATGTTCTGCGTCTCTTGAATTGATGGTATATTTGATGGGCCAGTAATGTTAAATGACATATCAACCTAACTTAATTAAACTTTGCAATTTAATTATAACGCATTTTTTACAATTGTAGTACATGTTAATTAAGTTTTGTTAAGCTAAAAGCTAATTTAATTGCCTCAATCATACTTGTGGCATCGGCAAACCCTTTTCCTGCAATGTCATAAGCCGTACCGCAAGAGGGAGATGTTCTAATTACATCAAGCCCTATTGAAGTGTTAACGGTTTTGTCAAAAGCAAGAGCCTTAACAGGACAAAGACCCTGATCATGGTAACACGCTACAATAGCGTCGCAATGTTGCTTTTCGCCATTTAGATATTTTTTGCCCACGCTTGCAAAAAGCGCATCTGCGCTTTTTGGCTCTGCTATATCAACCCCTTCATTTTTCAACTCGCAAACCGTTGGCAACATGATTTCAATTTCTTCTCTACCTAGCATACCGTTTTCGCCTGCATGCGGATTTAATGCACACAGTGCTATTTTTGGAGTTTTAATTTTACAATAATCAATCAAAAATTTATTAAGACGCAAAATTTTATCCTTCATCATCTGAGGATTTATTTCAACATCCCTAAGGGGCAAATGTCTTGTTAAAAGCATTACCCTAAAATCACCGGCAATAAAGAGCATTTCAGCCTTTTTATCAAAAAGCTTTTGCAAAACTTCAGTCTGACCTGAAAAATTGTACCCAGCCTCAAGGAGTGCAAACTTTGACACAGGTGCAGTTACAATCGCCCCAATTTTACCCTCTTTTGCAAGATTTGCCGCAGTTTCAAGTGAACGATAACAAAATTCACCGTTATTGCTGTCATCAAGCTCTATTGTGTCGTACTTGTCATCAATTTTTTGCCCGATAACTAAAACATCTTTTTTATCCAAACACAAAAAATCAAGAGCCTTTTTTGTAATCTCCGCCCCAATACCCTTAGTATCACCAGTAGTTATTGCAATCTTATACATTTTCGTGATGTTCCAAATACTGAACAATTTCAACAAGTGTAGTTGTAGTACCCAAATTGCCTGATTTTGTAACTATAAGCTGTGCAGTTGAATCAATACACAAAGGAATAGCAGGTAAAATACCATCAACTACCTGTAAATATTTTGCGCCAATAGCGTCGCAACAAGCGCGAGAAGTTTCGCCACCAATAGTAATTAAAATAAACTCTCTATCTTTTTTAATTACACTTGCAAGTTCAGCCAAATATCCCGTAATTTTATCAGAAAGAGCCTCTTTTGTAATACCTTCATCTATTAAAAAGTTTTTAGCTTCTTCTGTTTTAACTTCTTCTAAAATATTGCACACATGAACAGCTACAATATTATCATCGACAAGGTTTTCTTCTATTCTTCTGATTACTGACTCACTTACACCATCAATTATATCTTTTAAAGTAAGACACAAAAAGTAAGTTTTATTTATAAAATCATCTTCATTTTCCAATTTTTGAAGCTGCATTGCACTAAGAGCAGTTGCAGAACCCGAGAGTATTAATTTTGGAAGTTTAGGAACGGTTTTTGTAGCTTTGTTAACCTTTATATCGCCCAACCACAACGGCGCAAGGGCTTGAGCAAGACCAGCTGAACCACAAGGCAAAATATCATATGAGGACTTTTGCATTGCAAGAACAATTTGCTCAAAATCTACAGTTGATACACAATCTGCCACAATTATCTTTTTACCGGATTCTATCAACTCATTCATTTTTTGAGCAATCGGGCCTGCACCTTTTGCAACAACATTAAGTTCGATTGAACCAACCATTGTTTTTGCATTGTCACCAAGTGGTTTTCTTAAAATATCTGGTACATAAGACTCATATATTGGCGCCCCAGGGTCGCGCGCAGCGTCGGTACGCTCGATAGGTACACCCTTTAAAAGTTGATAACCGCCAATTGTAATCCTGCCCTCCTGCACATAAGCAGGCGCAACAACTGCAGCGTCTTTTCCTGTTGCCTCAAGGGCTGCAAAAATTTCATAAGTAATGTTGCCACGTAATGTAGAGTCAATTTTTTTGTAAAAATGTTCCACATTAAGCTTTGACTTAAGCACACCTGCTGTTTCATAGACTATTTTTGCAGCATCGTTTTTATCAATATTTCTTGTTTCGGTAGAAATTGCCCAAGTACCAACATTAATATGATTTTGCAACTCGTCGTTATAACCTAAAAGAATTTCAGTATTTGAACCTTTTAGAAAAAACTGTAATGCTGTATCGTTTGCGCCCGTTAAATCATCAGCAATAATACCAATTGTGCTTGATAAAATCATTTTTTAATTCTCGTCTTTTTTAGATCCCATAAGGCGGATATTTGTTCCGCGAATTAAATATCTTTCAGCCATCTCGCCATCAGGTGTTTGCCACTTATTAACAGCAAGCCTGCCCTCAACTCCTACAAGTCGGCCTTTTTTTACCCATTCACCAACTATTTCAGCTTGTTTATCCCACACTTCAACATTAAACCAGTCGGTTGTTTCTTCTTTTGTCTTGGGGTTCCAACGATTAACCGCAACAGAAAAACTTGTGCGAACTTTTCCGCTTTCAAAATATTTCATCTCAGGGTCTTGACCAACTCTGCCCACTATTACAACCGAATTAACCATATATTTACCTTTCAAATTCTTTTGAAAAAATTATATTACGAATAAAAAATATGCGCAAATTAAGGTTAATCAATTTCGCTTACTACTTGATCGCGTCCATTTTGTTTGGCCTTATATAGGCACTTATCAGCATATTCAATTAACTCTTGCGGGCTTTTCCCGTTATCAGGCATGGTTGCAACCCCTACGCTAATTGTAACGTTTGCCCAGTTGCCATCTGCAAGTTCAAACTTACGCTCGCGAATAGCGCTCCAAACCTTCTTTGCCACAGTTATAGCATCTTCTTTTGCAGTATTTACAAGGATTATAGACATTTCCTCACCACCATACCTGCAAGGAATATCACAAGTTCTAATATTCTTTTTAATAGTTTGTGCAACTTGCCTTAAAACTGCGTCCCCGCTTTGGTGCCCATGTTTATCGTTGAATTTCTTGAAGAAATCAATATCTATTAAAATTAGTGAAAAATTACCGCCATAGCGCGAAACATTGCCCACATTCATTATCATTTGTTCTTGAAAATATCTGTGATTATACATTTCAGTTAAGCCGTCAGTAACTGCAAGTTTATAGGTATGTTCATAGTCTTTTGATTTTAAAAGATATTTTGCAATATAAGCTGCAATAAATATTAAAACCGCCGACAAAACAGGTAAAACTATTCCAAGCCAAATATTGAAAAAGTCCATCAAAAGAACTGTTATAAACAAATAAACAGAAATTATTAAAATAGAAAATATAACAGAATAAGCAACTGATTCAATTCTTAAAACACAAATACCAATCAAGAAACACAAAATTGCAGAAATTATTAAATCAGCCTTAAAACTAAAGTGAGTGATAAAATTGTTATCTAAAATATTGTTTAAAAATGTAGCATGCGTTTCTACCCCGGGGTACATAAAAGAAACAGGCGTGCTTTTAATATCAGCCAGAGCAGTAACTGTTGTGCCAATGTAAATAACTTTGTTTTCAAATTTTTCTTTTAAAAATTTTATGTCATTATTATTTATAGCATCATCAACTTGCCACAGGCTGATATGCTCAAAAGTTCCCTCTTTACCATACCAGTTGATAATTGCCCTACCATCAGGATTTAAAGGGATTTTATACTTATCGTTCAATACCAGTGTATCTTTATTTATATAAATTGAATCAGGGTCGATGTTTAAATATTTAAGAGCTATAAGCGTTGTTAAATTTGGGTAATAAGCGTCTTTGTAATAAAAAAGAGGTGCTATATATCTTATAATTCCATCGTCATCGCGAGTAACGTTTATAAAGCCAAAATTACTTGTGACATCAAGAAGTTCGCTCATAGCATTTCTGCAGTTGTAAAAATTTAACAATGGGCTTTTTTTAATAATATCCCCGTTTTTTAAATTTATTTTTAAATCCTCGGGCAAAATTGGCGGTATTCTCACTTGCGAAGGGTAATTGTCAAAATTCATAGATAAATACACATTTTGATTTTTTTCAACAGCCTTAACCAGCTTTAAATCACCCTCATCAAGCGCGCCTAAGCGTTTTGTAAAAAGTAAATCAAAAGCAATAAACTTAGGGTTTGCAAGTTCAAGACCGTTAATAAGTTTCGCCCAAAATCCCCTTGGCACAGGCCAAGTACCAAATTTTTCGGTTATATATTCATAGCTTTGGTCATCAACCGCAATTATTACAATATCTTTATTGCTTTCTTTGCGCGGCAAAATTATATTTTGCCTTATATCAAAGGTTTTATATTCAATACCCATAATAAGTTTACCAAAGGCATTGAACTTACCTGCATATATTATTGAAACAAAAACCAGTATAAAAACTAAAGCATAAATAATAAAATCATATTTCTTTTTATTCATAACAAATCCCGCAATATTCCATTTTATTAATTATATCATATACGGGATTTTCATCGCTCAACACAATTTTTACCCCAAAAGAATTTAAAAGCTCAATTAAAGAGCAATTTTCACAATCATATTGCGCATTTGCACTTGAAATAAATTTTAGCAGATACTTTTCGTTTAAATTCGACAACATACAAAAATTCTCTTACAGTGTGGGGAAAATTAAATCAATCATAAGAATAATATTAATTGGTTCAAATTCAACCAATTATAGGATTTTTCAAGTTTTTAGGAACCTGCAAGTATAACTGTAAAATCTTTTGCAGCTTTATTAAAACCTACAGGGTCATAAACTGTTTGTTTTTCTTGCATTTCAGGAATTGATTTTTTAAGCGATTCAATAACATCACTTGAAACATCAAGATTGTGAACTGCAATATGGTCATGGGTCAGCTTGCTTCTGTTTTGCATTTTTACCACTGCACCGTTTTGCTCAAGATGCATTTTTAAATCTCTTGCAATGGCTTCTTTGGACGGTGTATATAAAATACCAACATTTAAAGCTTCATTTAATGGAGCGGATTTGTCCCTATATACAAGCTTATTTATAATTTCTTGAGTCTTGTCAGGGTCTAAAATCCAGTAGCTTATAACACCTTTTGTAGATGGAGTGCCGGGGAGTGTCGCAACCTGAATTGAAGAAATATCAATTGCTTTAATCATTGCAGCATATTGAGAAAGTTCATAAACCGAAAGATCGGTTTCAATATACTTTGGCATAACTTTTAAAACTTCAGGAATTTTAACCAATACCGAAGGCTCTTTTAATCTTGCCATAAGTGCATTAAAGAACCACTGTTGACGTCTTATACGACCAATGTCACCCAGCGCGTCTTTTCTAAATCTCAAATAACCTTCTGTTTGCTCACCATTTAGAGTGTGTTGCCCTTGAGTTAAATCTATGTGCAAACCTGCAGTTGAGTCATGATAGTGCATATCTTTTTCAATATAAATAGGCAAACCGCCAATTGTATCAATAAACTTTATTAAACCTGTATTGCTCAATGCTATATAGTGATCAATTTTTACGCCAAAAGTTTCTTCAACTGTTTTAACAGCCAAATCAGCACCACCGTATGCAAAAGCATGATTTATTTTATCCGGTTTATTTCTATCTGCAATATAAACTTTTGAATCCCTTGGGATGGAAATTATATTTACATCTTTACCATAAGGCGCAATGCTCACAAGCAACATAGAGTCCGAGCGATTACCTTTAAATGGGTCATCAGCATTTGATGCAACATCAACGCCCATAAACAAAATATTTTGTCTTCTTGGTGAAAACGGCAAATTAAACTCAGCCCTACCTGCGCCTGAACCTGTAACAGTTGCCAAAAACTCTGAAAATGCATTTTTAAAATCAGACCTGTAAGCAAAAGCTGCAAGCGAACTTAGCACAATAAGGGTTATTAAGAATGAACGAAAAAAACTACCTGCATTATTAGGGCGTCTTCTTCGTCTTTGCATCTTCGGCATTGGCCTGTATTGCGTTGTTTTAACCGGTTTTTCGAGCATTTTGTTCATAACTTATATTCTTTGGTAATTCGTCTGTAATTGTACTTTAAAAAAAATAAAAAATTAATTTTGTTGCAAACAAAACTAAATAAATGTTAACATTTTATTAGATTATTTCCAACAGGGGAAAGTTTACATGACAAGTTTAATAAAAAATAAAACATTAAAATCATCCGTTAGTGGGATTATTCTATTATTTTTGTTATTTTTATTTCAAAATGTTCAAGCGTCTGAATTGCTAAGCGACAAAGAGATTTTAGACATTAAAAATGAAGCTTTTGCTCTTTATTCAACCAACAACAAAAAAGAAGCTCTTGAAATGCTTAGTAAAATTCCTCAAAACAGAAAAGATGAAGATATTTTTGTTGTAATTGGAAATATTTATGATGATTTAGGGCAAAGAGGAGTTGCAATAGAAAACTTTAATAAAGCGGTTAGTGTAAGCAAAAAACCATACAAAGCATACTATAACATTGGCTGCATTCTTTTAAAGAAAAAATCCTACGATTTAGCCGAGAAAAATTTTAAAATGAGCATAAAATGCAACAAGGATTTTCCATATTCATACTATAATCTTGCAAGCTGTTATATAGCTAAAGAGCAGTATTCAAAAGCAAAAAGGCAACTTGTGAAAGCTCTTTCACTAAAAGCTGATGAAAAAGATTTTTATATAAATCTTGCCTACTGCTACAAAATGCTTGGTAATGACAAAGCTGCACAAAAAATAGTGGATTCGCTAAACAAGGTTAAATCTTTGACTTAATTTCAAAAGTCATTTTCATAAAATCCAAACCCTTGTAATCGGGGAATTTTTTCTTGATTTTATTATAAATCCTTACGGCATCATCTTTTTGACCTGCTTTATCATAAGTCAATGCAAGATTTGAATAATACTTTGGGAATTGAGTAGGATTTAGTTTTACCGCTTTTTTAAAGTACTTAATAGCATTTCCCCAGTCTTCAATAGAGTAAAATATAAGCCCCATTTGGTTATTTGCCCTATGAGAGCGCTCTTGCAACATTAGCGCATTCTCACAATACTTTTGAGAATTTTCCCACTGTGCAAGACTGGCATAGCAAATTGAAAGCGCATAAAATGCGTCATAATTCTTACTATCAGCTTCAATTACTTTTTTAAACAAATCAACAGCTTCATCTATTGAATTTTTTGAAAAATAAATGCAACCCATATTATAAATTGTATCTAAATCTTCAGGGCAAAGCTTATGGGCAATTTTATAAAAGCTAAGCGCAGTGATATCTTCACCTAAATTTTGGTAGCAAAGCGCCATATTATAAGGTATTTTATAATTTCTCGGTTCAAGTTTTTTTGCCTCATCAAAAAGCTCCAATGCACGCTTATAGTCTTTCTTTTTGTAGAAATCAAGCGCGCTGTTATAATACTTTTTCCAGTTATTTACAAAATTAATCTTAAACATATTTTTATTGTATAATAATTTTATGGATAAACAAACACTTTTAGAATTATATCATTTGGAGTTAGATAAGCTCCTTGCTATGGCTAAAGAAAAAACAAAAAATGAAGTTGAATTTTGCTCTTTAATCAGCGCAAGAACGGGTAAATGCGGGGAAGGTTGCAAATACTGCGCGCAAAGCTCTTATTATATGACTAATATTCCCACCCATCCGCTTGTTGAAACACAAAAAGTAATAGAAGTTGCAAAAGAGGCAAAAGCCAACGGCGCAACTCGTTTTGCAATTGTTACATCCGGCAGAGGCCCACTAGATGAAGATATGCCAAGATTTTGCGAAATGATAAAAGAAATAAACAAACTTGGGCTTAAAAGCTGCGCCTCTATTGGTATTTTAAAAGACGGACAAGCGCAAATGCTAAAGGAAGCAGGTCTTGTAAGATTTCACCACAATATAAACACCTGCCGCTCTTACCATAGCAAAATTACACACACTCACACTTATGAAGACAGGCTTGATACCATTAAAAAAGTTAAAGAAGCAGGCATTGAGCTTTGCTGTGGAGTAATTATAGGCATGGGCGAAACCGTTGAACAAAGGGTTGAAATGGCGCTGGAGCTGGCACAAATTCAACCGGAGTCAATTCCTTTTAACATTTTAACGCCGATTAAAGGAACACCGTTTGAAAACTATGGGGATAAAATTGACGAAGAAAACATTTTAAGAACAGCGGCAATTTTTAAAATTGCAAATCCAAACTCGATTGTAAGATTTGCAGGAGGCAGAAAAGCACGTCTTTCAAAAGAAAACATGGAACTTGCCGTTGAAAACTGCGTTGAGGGCATATTAATAGGCAATTATTTAACTACAATAGGAATTACACCTCAAGAAGACATGGAAACTCTTAAAAAACTGGGGAAAACTCTTTGTGTTTGATTACATTAAAGGAATTTTAATATCAAAAAACCACCCTTATGCGGTTGTTGAAAATAACGGCATAGGATATTCAATACTTTGCAATGCAAGGACTTTGAGCATTTTGGGCGACTTAAATACTGAAATTAAAATCTATACAAAACTAATCCACAAAGAAGATTCAATGACTCTTTGCGGTTTTTGCCACAGGGAGGATAGAACAATTTTTGATATTTTAACATCTGTTTCAGGCATTGGGACAAAAGTCGCACTTTGTCTTTTAGATGAATTTTCAGGCTCAGAGCTTATTGGCGCAGTTATTGATGAAGACTATAAACTAATCTCTCGCACAAAAGGCGTGGGTGCAAAAATGGCGCAAAAAATAATTTTAGAGCTTAAGGACAAATTGACAAACCTCAATGTAGCATCAGAAGTTACTGCAAGCAAAATAAACACAGATAACATCTCAAAAGATACAATTCTTGAAGTTCAAACAGTACTGCAGTCTTTAGGCTACAGTCAAAACGAATACCAAAGCGCACTTGAGATAAGCGCAAAGAAAACTCAAAAGGATGACCCGCAAGAAATTTTAAGACAAACCTTGCAAATATTATCAAACGAAATATAAGGATAGAATTATGGCAGAAAAAAAACTCAAAGTGCTTTTTGCAAGCGCAGA
>CALUYB010000014.1 GCA_944324905.1 Candidatus Gastranaerophilales bacterium | reverse complement strand
CAGATGATTAAAGGCTTTAGCCTGTTTTTAAAAATTTTGGTTTTTATTCTTTTTTTGCCGCCAATACTGTAAACATGCATAAAAGAGCCTTTTCGGCTCTCTTTTAGAAAAAATGGAGGTTAGGAGACTCGAACTCCTGACCCTCTGCGTGCAAAGCAGATGCTCTACCAACTGAGCTAAACCCCCATATTAAATTGTCAATCGCTCTCTTGGTAGAGCATCTTGCAGATGCCTATACAAGTTTCGTAAAGCCTCATGCTTTACGGGGACTGAGCTAAACCCCCATATTAAATTGTCAATTGTCTAAAAACTTTCGACAAAATTTATACTACCAAACACAAAAAAAATAATCAATAGATTTTTTTATTTTTTTTAAAAATTAGCAATTTTTTTTATTTAGCAAACTTATACTTGTTGTCTTATGAAAATAAATGCACTAAATATATACTATACAATTCCGAAACAAGCGGCAAAAAGCCCTTTAAATTTTTGTGCCCAACAACATACTACAATTACAAACGACCCTCTTTTTGACTATCTTAATTACCTTGCATCAAGTAAAATTAATTTGGTTAACAAAAAACATGAAGGTTCAGGTCTCAAGCTAGGATTTGAAAAAGACGACATTCCAGACCTTTACGATTTAAAAGTAAGAAGAATAGATTTTTTGGAAGAAAATAACTGTCCTGATATCCCATCTAACATAAAACAAAAACCTCAGAACTTTTTTATTAAAATTTACGGTTATGGCAGAAACATGGACTGGGCAAGGTATATGGCAGAAAGTTGCAACTATGCTGCACTTATGATAAAAAGTAATGCAAAATTTGAAGATGTTTTGGATTTGATTTCAAAAGATGTTTCAAACTGTTCTTTTTTAAATATTAATAGTGATACTGATTTTGAAAAAGCTCTTAATGCAGGAGTTTTAAGGACCGATGAAGCTATAAACAACTGTCTTGCAACGCCGTTCGATTTAAGTGGTGAAAAATATGGTGCTTATGGAAAAAGGTATGTAGAAAAAGCGATCAAGGCTTCAAAAAATACCGTTGCAAAAGAATTTAGCGTGAAAGTGCCTGAACAATATCCTGATTTTGTTCCTACAAAAATATATTGTGTTTCTGGAAAAAGCGGTGGCAAGCTTGTGCACAGGTCAAAAGGTGTAAAATCTGCCCTAAAATATTCAAGAGAAATTTACAACGATATTGTAGAAAATTACCTTGGCAAAAAGCTTACAAAAAAAGATTTAAATGAAATAAATAAAAAAATTGCCACAATGCACTGGCTTTTAGTGCATTCTGTACCATATTTAAGAGGCTCTGATGCTATTATAAATGTGTTTATAAAAAGCCTTTACTGTGCCTTAGGAATTGAGTTGTCTGCCCCAAGGGAAGGTATAAGTTTTGACTTAGAGGCCTTTTGTACCGAGTTAAAAGACTATATTAAAGAATATCCAAAATTGTACGAAAGTGAACCTAAATACGCTTTATAGTTTATTTCAAGCTTGAAAAAAAATGCTAAAATACATTTATGAGCGAATTTAAAAAACCACTTGTAAGTCTAATCGTCACCTGCCACAATTTAGGCAAATACTTGCCGCAGTGCATTAAAAGCATTGAAAATCAAACATATAAAAACTTTGAGATAATTATTGTTGACGATTTTTCTGATGAAAAAACTAAAAAAATTATAGATAAAAACTTTAAAAACAAAAGTAATGTTTTAAAATTTTTTAATTCCAATGAAATAAGAGTGATTGAAACTAAAAAAAACGAAGGTCAACTTGGCTCTTTTCTTTTGGGCTTAAAAATTGCCCGTGGTGAGTTTGTTTGTATGATAGACGCTGATGATGTCTTGCTAGAGGATTATTTAGCAACTCACTTGCAAGTTCACATGAGAACAAATGTTGCATTCACCAGCGCAAGCGCTTGTGAAATTGACGAAAACTCGACATTACATTCACTTTGCTCACTTTCTTCTTCTATGTTTGAAAACAAACAAATGATATTAAAAAAAGAAAATGTGTCAGAAATTTTTGAAATTTCCAATAATGATTTTGAAGTAAAGATTTTAAATCAGAAAAAAATCCCCTTTGGCACGTGGGCATGGTCGCCTTCAAGTTCTGCAATGATGCGAAAATCAGCTCTTGAATTTTTACTTTTATTTAAAGAAACCGAGCACTATAAAACAGGTGCAGACAAACTTGTTTTTTCTTTTCTGCATTTAATAGGCGGTTCTGCTTTGATTTCTCAAACGCTATACGCTTACAGACGCCACAATAATAATCAAAGCGAATCAAACCCTCTAATTGGTAATTTCAGATATTTAAAATCATCCCAAATAAAAAGAATTATTGAATGGAATAAACTTGTAAGGCTTGATGTATTAAGGTTTATCAGGTCTAATTACTCTTATTTTTGCGCTCGTTTAAATCCTATGAATACAAAAAGGCTTATTTTTAGTGTCATTTTTTCTTTTAATTTTTTGACAATAAAAAAAGCGCTTAAAGCGCTCATTTTTAAAATTTGTTAACTACCCTATTAAATCAACTTTTTTGCCATTTTGCGAGGGTACGCCTTTTTTAAATTTTAAACTTTCTTTCTCTAATATGTTTTTGTTGTCTTGAATGACTTTTGCATAAGCATTTCTGGCATCAAGCGGGTCGCTAAAAGATTTTTTCATGCCTGAAAAATTTACTGACTTTTGCGGTTTCATTTCAACAGGTGGAATCATGCCTTGCCTCCTTCACATATACAAAACCTAAACACAATATTTTTTGCCATATTATCAATGCCTTCATTAAGTATTTTAACATATTTTTTACATTTTTTAAATATAAAATTGAATTTTTTCCTTAGTTCAATTATTATTTAGCTGATGAGTTTTATTTTTCGTTTAACACCATATTTCTTTTTAATCCCCGCTTTTGCGGTTCTTGCGGTATTCTTTTTTGTACCGTTTTTTCAAACATTACACCTAAGCTTTTTTGATTATTCAAAAGATATTTACTCCCCGCAATTCACCAGTTGGGCAAATTACATTTATCTTGTAAAAAATCCGCAGTTTTTAAAAACAATTTTAAATACATTTTATTTTTTAGTTTTATGTGTACCATTTTTGGTTATTTTTCCGCTATTTTTGGCAATAGTTTTAAATTCCAAAATACGCTTTAAAACGCTATATAAATTAATAATTTACCTTCCCGTTGTTGTTTCAATTGTTGTTGTTGCTATTGCTTTTAAATGGCTTTATGCGCCGGAGGGACTTTTAAATTATTTCTTAAATATTTTGCACTTACCATCAATCGGTTGGCTTTCTGACCCAAGATTTGCAATGTTTTCAGTAGCCCTTGTTACTATTTTTAAGGGCATTGGTTACTATATGATGATTTACTTATCGGCATCAATGAGTGTGCCAAAAGAATTGTATGAAGCAGCCGATGTGGATGGGGCAAATGAGTGGCAAAAACATATGACGGTAACGGTTCCGCATATTATGCCTGTTATTGCTCTTGTGTCAACTATAAGTTCAATATCTGCCCTTAAGGTTTTTGTTGAAATTTATGTAATGACACGTGGCGGACCGTTGGATTCTACAAAAACAATTGTTTATTATATATATGAAAAAGCTTTTGAAAATCTTGATTTGGGGCTTGCAAGTGCAGCGTCGGTTATTTTGCTTGTTGTGGTCATGGCTTTCTCATTGATTAATATTTTTGTATTTGAAAGGAAAAAATACGGACTGTGATTAAGAATTTTTTTAAAGGTTTTTTTGCACATGCAATTTTGATAACGGTTTGTATTTTGTCGCTGTTACCCTTTTTGTGGCTGCTCTCAACCGCTCTTAAAGGTGCAAGCGAAAATATTTTTCAATACCCGCCTGTATTTTTACCAAAAGAGCCTACTCTTGATAATTTTAGAGAAGTTTTAAGGCTTGTACCTATTTTAAAATACGTTTTAAACAGCTTTATTGTGGCATTTTTTACTGTTGTTTTAAATTTAATTTTATCTGCAATGGCGGCATACCCCCTTGCCAGAATGGAGTTTTTCGGCAAAAAGCTCGCATTTTTTGCTGTGCTTGCAACTATTATGGTGCCTTTCCAAGCAATAATGCTGCCTGTTTATATAATTACTCTAAAGCTTAATTTAGTTGATTCTTTTGGCATTATCCCAGGCTATATAGGCATGATTGCGCCTTTTGCGGTTAATGCTTTTGGAATTTTCCTTTTAAGACAAGCTTTTTTAACTATTCCAAAAGAGCTGGAAGAAAGTGCCGTAGTTGACGGTTGTAACTCGTGGCAAATTTTCTTTAACATACTTTTGCCTATGATTAAACCATCTCTAGCTGTCCTTGCAATATTTACTTTTATAGGCAGCTGGGGCGAATTTCTCTGGCCAAGCATTGTTTTGACAAGGGAAACTCTCTTTACTTTGCCTGTCGGCATTAATAACCTGCAAGGCGCATTTAGTGCAAACTACAGACTAATTGCGGCAGGTTCTATGGTTTCAATTGTACCTATTATGATTTTCTTTATTTCTTTGCAAAAATATTTTATTTCAGGTCAAAACGAAGGGGCTGTAAAAGGCTGATGGACAGTGTTTTTTCAAGAAATGAAATGTATTGGGGTAAGGATTTTCAAGAATTTTTATCACATTTAAATATTGCAATCTTTGGTTTAGGCGGTGTTGGCGGATATGCACTTGAAATGCTGTGCCGAGCCGGCATTAAAAATTTTACTCTTGTTGATTTTGATGTTGTTTCAAAAAGTAATATTAACAGGCAAATTATTGCGCTAAATTCAACAGTGGGGCTTAAAAAGACAGAAGTTTTTGAAAAAAGGCTAAAGGATATTAATCCTGATGTTAGTTTAACAATTTTTGATGATTTTTACGACGGAGTTCAAAATGAGCAAATTTTTACCCAAAAATTTGACTTTGTTGTAGATGCAATTGATTCTTTGAGGGCAAAAATAACTCTTTTAAAATACTGCTACGACAGGAAAATAAATGTTATAACCTCTTTTGGTGCAGGCAACAGACTTGACGGGTCAAGGCTAAAAGTCAGCGATATTTCGCAAATTAATACAAAATGCGCTTTTACTAAAAATGTTTTAGCCTGTCTTAAAAAAGAGGGCATTGAGCATGGTTTAAATGCAGTTTGGAGTGATGAGAAACCAAAATCGCTAGAAAAAGTTAAAAATATTGAAAAAATAGTTAAAAAGGATGGCACACAAATAGAGCTTACAAAATTCACACCTGCCTCTACCCCTGTAGTGCCTGCATTTAGCGGACTTTTGTGCGCAAATTATATTTTAAATTATCTTTATGGTAATTTTAAAAATTAATGCTTTCGGGTTAATTCTTGCGGGCGATAAAACCGTATAAAAAATAGTGTATTATGTATATGTGAGTCGATAAAACTACCTGTCATCTATATTCGGGGTTGCGATAAAAGATTTTTGGACGGGTTCAAAATGTTTGTCGGCTCGCTTTTTTATGCGCAAAATTGTAAGACCCTGAAATAAATTCAGGGTGACGTTATGGGTCGTTCAGAGTGGTACCCCTTTGTCATGCTGAACACACAAACCTTTGTCATGCTGAACTTTTTTCAGCATCTTTGTCATATTGAATACACTACTCCGTCATGCTGAACTTGTTTCAGCATCTGAAAAGTTGGTGCTTAAAAATTTTAATGTATAAGTTAATAAAACCCTGCCCAGTAGGTTTGTTAGACCCTGAAATAAATTCAGGGTGACAGGGTGGTCGTTCAGGGTGACGGTTTTGGTTGTTTTGGGTTGTTGGGGGTGGTTTTAGTGTTCAGGGATATAACATAGGTGCAAATTTCTTATTTGCTACAAAGCTTATTATAACAATTATTTTTGTGCTTGCTATTGTAAATATTCTCTACCATTTTGGCATAATGCAGCGTGTAGTGCAGTTTTTTGCAAAAATAATGTATAAAATTATGAATGTATCAGGTGCTGAGGCATTGTCTAACATAGCAAGTGCTTTTTATATTGATCAGTATTCCGGTCATAAAAAGAATTTTAGCCTTTTTAGCAAAATTATTACCGGAGAAGATAAAACATTTGTACAATACAGACAAACTGTTCCTAATTTAATAAAAACAGACTTAAATCTGGATAATATTTTGCTGCAAAAGTTGATTCTTTAGATGAAATACCGGAGGATTTTTTAAATTTTGCACATGAATATAATTTGCCTATTTATATTTTTGGTAATTAGTTTATAAAAAAATGAGCCTTTTGGGCTCATTTTATTTTTTAGTTGCTTGTATTTGCGCTATGCGCTTTTTAATGTTTTCTGCCATATCTATTTCAAGCTGCTTAATTTGAACTAAAACATGTGCCATAGCAGGCGTTGGGTCATCAGTATTTATATTTGTGCCAATTAAGCTTGATTTTAGGGCTTCAATTTTTCCTTCAGTTGAATCAATTATTTGTATTACGCTTTTAATTTCATCGTCTGTAAACTTAATGTCCTTTAGTTTTTGAGCCATTTTTTGTTTAATTTGTTCACGTTCTTTTGCAATTTGCAAAGTTTTGTCATCTTTTTCGCTAAAATTTTCGTCAAACATTTTTACCTCACAATCTCAATTTATAATTTTGTAACTCTTTTATAGTGTATTTTGTTAAATATAAAAACAAATATTCTCTATATCTTAAATACATCCAAGCAGGGTTATTGTATGCTGCAAGGCAAGTACTTGTGCATAGTTTTAAAATTTCATCCAGTTCATTTTTATTCATTCCCGAAGATTCAAAAACATAACTTGGCATAAATTCATCTACCGCTGGGTATACGTTTGTAATGCCGTAGGCTTCAGGGTTTTCTCTTAGTTTTGTATGTTTTCCCATAGTAAAAACACTTCTGCCGTAGGAGTGGATTATATCTTTGTTTTTTACCAGTAATTCTATTGTCTTGTAGGCGTCTTCTTTTGTTTCAGCTGGAAATCCAAAAAATATAAATGCAAAATTCCATATTCCACACTCTGATGAATTTTTTAATATTTCAAGTCTTTTATCTAAATCTATGCCTTTATTAATAAGCTTCATAATTTTATCAGAACCAGATTCCAGTCCCCATAAAATCATTTTTAGCCCGTATCTGTGCGCTTTATTTAAAATTTCATAACTAAAAGCTGACTCTAAACGCGCATCCATAAAGTAATTTACTTTTACATTTTCCCTCTCAATGGTATCTGAAAGCTCTTTTAAATAGGTTGGGCCTACCGATTCATCTATAAATTCAAACTTGTCAATATTATATTTCTCTTTAATTTCTTTAAATTCATCCACCAATTTTTGCGGATTTTTTACATTGTAATTTTGTCCGAAACCCTGATCGCAAAAACTGCATTTGCCCCAGTAGCAGCCCCTGGATGATTGAAAAGGCAGAATTATTTCAGGCGCAAAGTATTTTTCAAAATCATAGTCATCAAGGCAAACATTTGCCATATCATTGAGTTTTAGCGGTTCTTTTTTTGGATTAACGATGATTTTCCCGTCTTTTGGATAAACAAGATTTGAAACATCTTCAATATTTATTTCGCCGTTAATGTGTCTTGCAAGCTCTACAACAGGCAACTCGCCTTCCTCAACCAGTAAACTGTGGCAGAATAGTTTAAAAAATTCAGGTTTATCTTTAAGGGCGTCAACTACTCTACCAAAGAAATTTCCTCCAATGTTTATATGGGCATTTAGAGAGTTTTTAAGCATGTTTGCAAGGGTTAGCCCAGGGACAATTTGACTTGATGAGTTAATTGAAATACCTATATACTGTGCGTCAAATTTTTTAAATTCTTCAATTTTTGACTTGTAAAAGTCTATGAACATATTTGTGCTTTTGTCAAAAACGTAGTATTTAATTGTTTCGTAGTTAAATCTGAAAAATGGGTTATTATATGTATCCAGACTGATTTTTGACGGGTAATAAGGCAGTGAAACAATGTCCAGTGCCTCGTCAATAATGCTCATGGATTTAATTAAAATTTCAGGCTTGTAAAATGCCTGTTTATCTTTTATTGCAGCTTTTGCCTCATCTGCAAATTCTGCTATTTTTATAAGCTCAGAGGGTTTTTGTGTAATATATTCTTTAACCTTGGAATACCTTACCATTTTGTTTTGAATATCAAAGGGATATTCGCTAAAGTCTTTGCCTTTTGAATGGTGTTTTGAAATTTCTTTTATTAGTTCATCTTGTCCTCTTATTGCTTTTTCAGCACTATCAAGGATATAATTTTTTGTTAAAATTTTATCGTAAAATTCTATATTTAAGTCATAAACCTTTGTTTCAAAACCTGCCTTTTTAAGCTGTGCACTTAGGGAAGGTATTGCAAAGTGTGGGCTAATTGGTGTCCATTGTGGAGGAAATAACATTAATACTTTCATTTTATTAGTATAGTGCTATAAATAGTTAATAAAACCATACATTTAAGGTAGTTTTGTTACAAAATGTAAAGTTTGGGTATTTGATTTCTAAATATTTTCTATGTTTTGCCGATAAATGTAGTGAAGTGTAATATATTTGGTTAAAGGAGCAAGCAAAATGAGTACAGACGGAATTGGAAAATCATACGATGAGTTCCTGCAAAGCATAAAAGCAAGGGGACTTGGAACTACCGCTCTTGGTAATGGTGAGGCAAACTTTGCTGATTATGCAAATGCCCTAAGTAGCGATCTTAAAGAAGAACTTTTGCAAAGTGTGGGCGATGAAGCCGGCGATGCACAGTTACAAAGTAAGGTTGCTTCTTTATTTGGCGGTAAATCTGTAATGCAAAGTAATGAGATTATTAGCGCGGCGAGAAGTGCAGGTTTGCAATGCAGTGTTGAGTATCGTTCAACATCTTATATTGTTGATAATAAATTTGACGGACATTATGACAAAGATGTAACAAACGGTTCTATTGCTATTTATACTTTTTCTGACGGTAATTCAACCATTAAAATTGCTGATGCTAACGGTAATGGCGCTTTGGAAGCCGAAGAAATTTTTCTGAACGAAATATTGGGTGATGTTACAAATAGTATTGGAGTTTCTTCTGCAGGCAATGGTGCGCAGGCAACACAAGACGGTCCAAGCGCATTGGATGTTGCAAAAATGCAACAGAATTTGTTATTGGAACAAATACAAAAAAGTAGAGCTAATCAAGAAGAAGCTGTAGAAAAACTTGAAGAATCAAGACAAAAGACTCAAGAGTTAATAGACAGTGCAAATGAAGATGGTTCTAAGGTTAAGAAAAAAGATGAAAACGAAGAAGAAAATTCAATAAGCCAAGCAAAATTTGAAAAACTCGTATTTGAGGAAGCTCTTTCCGGTTACAGTGGCAATGGCAGACCAAGTATTGAAGCAATTGAAAAGGCTGCTGACAAAATTAAATCAGAATATAATGTTGATTACGAGTTGTCAGCTCAAGATGCTATCGCTTTATCTAAAGACTATGCGCGTGAAACTGATAAAATTGATTCAAGTAATGGCGAAGAAAATCTTTTTGAAAAAGACATCCTCGAAGAGGAAGAAGAAATTTAAAAAATTAAGCCCCGCGATTGCGGGGCTTAATTTTATGTACCAATTTTATGAACTCTGACAAAATTTGTTCTTCCGGTAATAAGGTTTGGCGCAGAGCCTGTAATTACAACGTAATCACCCTTGTCTAACCCTGCCTCATTAATTAAAAACTCGTCAATTTTTAAAAGTATATCACATGTTAAAACGCCGTCCCATTTTTTATGAAAAGGGTAAACGCCCCAATTTAGTGACATTTTGCGACAAGTTTCTTCTAAATCTGAAACTAAAATAATCGGGACAGATGGTTTTAGTTTTGACATAAGCCTTGTTGAATATCCAAAATGCGAAAAGCTTAAAACTGCCTTAGCGTTTACATATTTAAGCATTTTATCTGCACCGAAAACAATTGCCTGTCTTGTAAGTGCCATATCCTCAGACACTTGAAAATCTTTGTCAAATTCATAAAATACACTGTTTTCAGTGTGTTGAGCTATTTGCGACATTGTTTGCACTGCTTTTATTGCAAAATTGCCGACAGATGTTTCACCAGAGAGCATAACGGCGTCAGCACCGTCTATTATTGCATTTGCAACGTCTGACACTTCTGCTCGCGTTGGTATAGGCTCGTTTATCATTGATTCAAGCATTTGTGTTGCAACAATAACAGGCTTTTTCTGTTTGTTACATTCACTAATTATTAATTTTTGGTAAATCGGGACTTCAACAGGGGAAAGCTCAATTCCTAAGTCGCCGCGTGCAACCATAATGCAATCGGCAGCCGAGATTATTTCCTCTAAATTGTCAATTGCTTGCGGTTTTTCAAGCTTTGCGATGACCGGAATATTAGAATTAAAATCATTTATATATTTTTTTGCAAGCAAGACATCTTCTTTTTGTCTTACAAAAGAAAGTGCTATAAAATCAGCACCCATCTCAGTTGCAAATTTAATGTATTCAACGTCCTTTTTAGTTACAGCGTCTAAACTTGCGGTTGAACCGGGGATATTTAAACCTTTTCTTGATTTTAAAATGCCGCCGTTTGTAATGGTGGCATAGACTTTATCCCCCTCAACTTTATCAACGGTTGCTGCAATTTTGCCATCATCAAGTAAAATTTTACTGTCTTTTTTAACATCATTTGTAATGCCTTGATAATCAACAGGGATAATATTTTCATCCTCTTGATTTTGCATATGCGAAAATATTACTTGCTCGCCATTTTTAAGTTCAATTTCTTTAATTAAATTTCCTACTCTGATTTTTGGTCCTTGCAAGTCTATCATAATTGCACAATAGACATCTAATTCTTTAGAAACCTGCCTTATCAGATTAAACTTTTCCCTATGATCCTCCATTGTGCCATGGGATGTGTTTAGCCTAAAAACATTAGCCCCTGCTTTCAAAAGTTCCTTTATGGCCTCTTTTGTATCCACTGCAGGGCCGATAGTTGCGACTATTTTTGTGCGTTTTATGAAATTTTTTTTCATATTTTTCTCCGTATTTTAAAAATTTGCACTCATAATTTTACCATAAACATTTTAATTGTTGTAGAATAGAATAAGTTAATTATTTTGGCGTGTAAATGAAAGAAATAAAAATTCACTTTTGCGATTTTTGGATGGGTCATAATTTAGAAAATGACTTTTTTTTAAATCTTTTAAAAGATAAATATAACTTTATAATAGATAAAAAAAATCCTGATTTTGTCATTTGTTCTTGTTATGGGGATGAGTATAAAAAATACGATTGTCCAAGGATTTTTTACAGTGGCGAAAATATTACACCAGATTTTAATGTTTATGATTATGCTATAAGTTTTGACTACCTTGATTTTGGCAAAAGGTATTTAAGAGTTCCCATTTATCATTTTTTAAATAAGTTAAGAAAAAAAGTCAATTTGCCAAAATATCCTCAAAAAAGAGAATTTTGCAGTTTTTTGTATTCAAATGGTGCTTATGCCGATGATATCAGGGTTGAGTTTTTTAAATTACTTTCAAAATATAAAAAAATCAATTCTTCAGGCAGGCTTTTAAATAATACAGGTGTTTTTGTAAAAGATAAAATTGAGTATTTGAATAATTTTAAGTTTACTATAGCTTTTGAAAATTCATCAAACGAGGGCTATGTTACAGAGAAAATTTCTGATGCATTTTGTGCCGGCACTATTCCCATATATTGGGGAGATCCACTTGTTAGAGAAGAATTTAACCCTGAGGCTTTTATTTTTGTGAACGATTTTAAAAGTTTAGATGATGTTGTTAAAAAGGTTATTGAAATTGATAACAACGATGAGCTTTATTTAAAAATGCTAAATGCCCCAAAGGTTTTAAACGAAAAAATGTATGATGAAAAAATTATTTCATTTTTTGAAAATATTTTTGAAAACAAGGGAAAAATTTTAAGAAAAGACATTAACAAAGGCTGGGATAAAAATGGTAAATTCTTCTTGTATTCGAAATTTAAGCGTGGAATTTTAAAGAAAATAAAAGAATTATTTTAAAGCTATTTGTTCCTTTGCTTTTGTTATATCTTTAATTAATTGTTCTTTAAATTCTTGTCTGTAAAGGTATCCAAGGTGCGAACCTCTATCAAAAAGCACAAGATTTCTGCCTGCGTATTGTCTTAAATCTTTTAATTGGTCTTGATTTACAAGGTAATCATCAAGGGAGTGATAAATTTTATAATTGTTATTGTTTTGTAAATAGCTGCTAATAGAGTGCAGGCTTGTTATGTAACTTAATTCTTCCTTTGTATATTGGTTTTTTGGAATTACATATTTTTCTACATAATCTTGATAGCCCATATTGTTTATTGTGTCATAAATATCTGTTTTCTTTGAGGTTTTTGTATTTTCTATGGTAAAAATTAAATCTGATAATTTTTGTCTTAAAACAAAACAAGTAATAAGCCTTGCTTCATCCTCACTAAAAGGGAGCATGTCGAGTTTAAAATCTTCCTCATTTTCGTTTTTTTGTTGTGTTAGCTGAATTATCTTAGATGCGCTCAGCGCAACGCGTTTTTTAATATCTACAGGGTTTTTGCTCCAACTGTCATTATTTTTATCTATTACACTTACTGCATAAAGTAGTTCTACAGGTGGGTTTATTGAAATGTAGTTTGAAATATTTAAAGTATTTTCTTTTGACTCCATATCTGCCAGAAATAAAGTTGCCATTGCTCCAAAGGATGTCCCAATAACGCTTTTATCGCTAAACTTGCAATTGTATTTATTTTCTAGTTTGTCTATAATCTTCCCTGTAATTTTTCTGAGGTAAGCTATATCTTGTGTTGGTATCCCAGGGATATGCCCTTTTGGTAAGCTTTTTAAAAATTCCCAGTGAAAATGGCTGCCCTCGATTATTACAGAATATCCTCTATCGTAAAACATTTTTGCAAAAACTACGCTGTGGTGAGATGTTATGCCTTCCCCAATCGATGGAAATAGTATAACTAAGGGCGAGTTTTTCTCTTTTTGCAGTATGTATTTAAAAGCGTAATCCTCACTATTTGTGTCTATACTTACCGTTGATGTTTTTAGTTTTTTGCCAAATGACCTGTTCCAAATAGAAAGTTCGCTCCAGATGGATTTGTTTGTCATACCCTCAGTTGTAAATAATGCTGTTCTCATGGCATCTGTAACAGGGCATTGCGGGTTGTAGTCTTTTAGAATAATATCGGGAATAAGGTGTTTATTTGTCAAATCCAAGTTACTATCCTCAATCTTATCAAACCAAGCATAGCCTTTTATAGCGTCATCTACTGTTAAATTTTCGCTTGTATTTTTTTCATCTCCGACATTTACGGCTAAACCTGTTTTATCTTCTTTTAAAATTTGTTTGCATTCTTTTAGTGCCAGCTCAAGTATTTCCTTTCTATCATAATTGTTTTCTTTAATATATCTTTCAAGGCCCCAGAGTTTTTTTGCAATATCATACGGGTCAGCAAAATTTGACTCAACCATTTTAATTACAGGCTGCGCGTATGCTGTTCTATTTATTAGTAGTCCTGCTTTTATTGCTGCAGTTACAGGAGAACCTATATACATAGATGGATCAAGCGGACATTCAATTAATGAACCCAATACAGAGCGTGGTGATGTTGAATTTATGAAAGGTAAAACTAAATAAGGGCCCTGTTTTACCTTACATTTTGCAAGCCCTTGAGCAACGTCTTCTCTGTATGGTTCAAGTTTAAAAAGCTTGTAAGCAGGGTCGTAAAGTCCACCTAGCCCAATTGTTGTGTTTGTTATAAATCTTAGCGTTTCATGTCCTGACGCTTTAAAATCCCTCTGCAAAAGCGTACTTACCAGTCTTTTGGGGTATTCAATATTAGTGTATGCGCTTTGTATCCTATCCATACCATATTTTGGCATAATTGAAGCCCAGACGGTATGGATTGGCTTTAGTGCATATTTATTGAATTTTAAGTTAAAGTTAAACATTTTTCTGTTAAACCCCTCAAATTTGTCATTTCCGACAAATTCATAAGAATAATCAGGATATTTTGTTACAGGAGTTGTTGCAACAGTCTTTTTTGCATATACCCTCGTGCATAAAATAACGGTTGTAAGTGCGCATAGCGCAAGGTTTTTATAAAATTTCATTTATCCTCTAATCCTCTATAAAATCAATGCTTAATTTTACGTATATGAAAAATAAAATATATTACTCTTTGGGCTATGCTAATGTATCAAATTAAAAATTTTTGTATTATAATTTTGCAGGATATAAGAATTTACGAGGGTGAAATGAATATAAACGAGAATTATTTAAATCTTGAACAAAGCTATTTGTTTTCAACTGTGGCAAGAAAGGTAAATGAATTTGCAAAGAATAATCCTGATAAAAAAATTATAAGATTAGGTATAGGTGATGTCACATTGCCACTTTGTAAGGCTGTAATTGATGCCATGCACAAAGCAGTTGATGAGATGGCACATCGGGAAACTTTTAGGGGTTATGGACCTGAACAAGGGTATGACTTTTTGCAAAATGCGGTAAAAAATTATTACAAAAAAAGAAATGTTGAACTTGAAATCAGCGAGATTTTTATATCTGATGGCGCAAAAAGCGATTTAGGAAATATTTTAGATTTATTTTCAAAAGATAATACTGTGCTTGTGCCTGATCCTGTTTATCCTGTTTATGTTGATACAAATATTATGGCAGGTAGAAAAGTTGTTTTTGCCAATGCTAACGGTGAAAACGGGTTTTTGCCAATGCCTGATTTAAATCAAAAAGTTGATATTATCTATATTTGTTCTCCTAACAACCCAACAGGCGCTGTTTATAATAAAGAACAGCTTAAAAAATGGGTTGATTACGCTAAATCAATAAATGCAATTATTCTATTTGACGCAGCTTACGAGTGCTTTGTATCTGATGAAAATCTGCCAAAGAGTATTTATGAAATCGATGGAGCAAAAGACTGCGCCATAGAATTTTGTTCTTTATCAAAAACTGCAGGCTTTACGGGTACAAGGTGTGGTTATACAATTGTTCCTGAAAACCTTGGCAAGTTAAATAAATTCTGGTTAAGACGTCAGACAACAAAATTTAACGGCGTACCTTATATCATACAAAGAGGGGCTGAGGCTGTATTTAGCGACAACGGGCAAAAAGAAATTAAAGAAAATATTGAATACTATAAAGAAAACGCGAAAACAATTTCTCAAACATTGGATGAGTGTGGCATATGGTACACAGGCGGTAAGCACTCCCCTTATATTTGGTTAAAATGCCCAAATAATATGACTTCTTGGGAATTTTTTGACTATCTTTTAGAAAATATTCAAGTAGTAGGCACCCCGGGCTCAGGTTTTGGTAAAAACGGCGAAGGCTATTTTAGGTTAACTTCTTTTGGCTCAAAAGAAAATACTATTGAAGCTATGAAAAGATTTAAAACCCTTTTTAAAAAATAATTTTTAATTTTGTCAATTTTTCCCTCCTGTTTGTTTTTATTATTTTATAGAGGAACAGGAGGGAATTTTGATAGGCAAATATCATACTTCTATTACCAATGAGGCTTTGGGTGACAAACTTAATGGCTATGCGGTAAATTACGTTGATAAGGGTAATACAGACTCTGACCAGTTACGAAATAAAATTGCAGGAATAAGTGATGGCTATGACTTGAGCGCTCAACATTTCAACAAAACATCACTGGAAAATTGTGAAAAGTTTTTGAAAGATGCTCAAGAAGTTGTTGTTGATGATTTTATTCAGGCGGCAAATTCTAATGGAGATGACGAGTATTATGAACAGGCATTTTATGATTTAGGAAGGCTTGTACATAATATTCAGGATTTTTATTCTCATACCAATTGGATAAATTATAATAGTGATGAACTTTGGAATGAGGATGTCAAAAAGCCTAATCTTGAAAAAAATCAGGAGCTAAAGACCGGTAATTATACTGCCTTTTCGCAGTACATTGATGAAATAAATCCATTTTACGTATACGATTTGTCATCAAATTATGATTTATACTACGAGAGTGATGCGGATATGTCGCATTACGGTTTAAATAAAGATGAACCGGACACCATTGCTGATAGGCTTTATGAAGAAAAATACGGTGTTTCTGGATTTACAAAAGCTGCAGATTTAGCAAGAGAGCATACTCTTAAAAAATGGGAAGACGTAGATGCTATTTTGCAAGAAGAACTTGATGAAGATGTCTATGAAAATATGATTGATGAGATTTCAAATTTTAATTCAACTCAGGAAAATTTTGATGAGAATATTGATAAATACAGAGAAAATTTTAATTCAGACATAAAGGAATTAAAATAAAATTCTGCTCTGTTGTCCAATTTAAATCATAAGTTTGCTCAATATCATAAATAAATGAGGTTGAGGTTACTTTTTATTTGTATATTTATTTTTTGTGCGCCAAAAGTTTGGGCTAATAATATTTATGTGGAAAATTTCGACCAGTTAATACAATCAGGCTCACAAAGTGTTAGCGGCGACACAATAACTATAGTTAACGATTTGGTATCAGATGAGTCTATCAGTAACAGTTTTTATACAAAAGATGTTTTTTTTCAAGGGAATAACCACAGCATTAACGGTGGGGATACTTTTGGCGGTTTTATTTTAAGTCAGGGAAGTAATTTTAATTTACTTGAAATTAATAATTGTAAAGGGCAGATGTATAATAATTCTTATTTTGCTGGTGCAATTTTTAACACTGGTGGAACTTCTTTAATAGAAAATTCTACTTTCAATAATAACTATGCAGATGCATCCGGTTTTAATTATGCAGTCGCAGGTGCTGTGTATAATACAGGCAGTGGTACAATTAATATTAATTCCTCCTTATTTTATGATAATTATGCCCGTGGCGCAAGCGCGCAAGGTGGTGCACTTGGTAACGATACAGGTAACGTTAATATTAATGATTCTGTTTTTAGCGGTAATTATACACTGGGTTCTGCTATTTCATACGGCGGGGCTTTTTATAATGGAATAGGGACAAATGCAAATATTAAAAATTCTCTTTTTAATAATAACTATGCTGAAGCGTCGGACAGAAATGCTTATTTGTATGGAGGCAGCATATATAACACAGGAAATATGACTATTGATAACAGTTATTTTTCAAATAATCATATTATAGGCGGAACAAGCTCATTTTCTTATGGTGGGGCTATTCACAACAATTCAAATCTAACTATAACAAATAGTATTTTTAATAACAATTACATTAATTCTGATGTTGATACATCAGGCGGCGCTCTTTATAACTATTTAAACGGTAATGTAACAATAGAAAATTCTACTTTTGAAAATAATTACATTAATGCTCAAAACAGCAGGGGCGGTGCTATAGGTAACGAGGGTGTAATTACAATTATTAATTCTACATTTAAAAACAATAATGACACAAACGGGTTAAACGATATTTTTAGCAACAATACAATAAATTTTGCAGGTAGCGGCACAACAAATATACTAAGTGGCATAAGGGGTAGCGGTGTAATTAATAAATACGACAGCGGTGTTTTAAATTTAGGCGGCAACAATTCTAATTACACCGGTACATTTAACTTTCAAGACGGTACGGTAAATTTGCTTGCCGATAGCCAATACTTTAGTGCAAGCTCTACAAGTTTTTCAAATGGTGTGAATTTTAATATGCAAAATAGTTGGATAGACAATGTAAACTTTGGTGCAATGACTCTTTCAGGCAGGTCAAATGTTTACCCTGATGTAAATTTTTATACAAATAAAATGGATACAATAAGTGCTACAAGTTTAAACGGCAGCGGTAGTATATATGTTCCTAATTTAGCTCTTTATGGCATACCTCAGGCAAGCTATATTTCGCTGCCTTTTGCGGATTCTGTTTTAAAAAATTCAGTAGAATATATCCCAAGGTTAATTAAAACGCCGATTTATAATTACATGTCCTCTTATGATTCGCAAAACGGGCATTTTAACTTTATTAGAGATGGTTTTAATGCCGGTATACTCTCCTCAGAAGTTGCAGCGCAGCTTTCAGGTTATCTTGTTCAAATCGACACTTACAACAATGTTTTCTCAAACCTTGATATGGTTATGGTTTTAGGTGACAAAGAAAAAGTTGCACTCGACTTTAAAGATAAAATTGCATATTCCGGGCAAGATACTTTTGGTTTTGTTAATCCGCAAATACCTGAGGCAAATAAAGGAATTTGGTTTAGACCGTTCTCAACTTTTGAAAACGTACCATTAAAAAACGGGCCTGAAGTGTCAAACGTTGGTTATGGTGCAATTATAGGTGGCGAAAGTCCTTTGCTGAGTTTAAAGAGGGGTTGGAGATTTTTATATGGAGGCTACGCCTCTTATAACGGTTCTCATCAAGCTTATGATGGTATTGGGATATACAATAACGGCGGGATTTTGGGTGCAACAGGCGCGTTTTATAAAGGTAAATTTTTCTCACTTTGGAGCGCAAGTGTTGGCGCAAACTCTGCAAAAGCGCATACAAACTTTGGGGCTGATAATTTTACTATGTTAAGTGCAGGCGTTGCTCAAAAGTCAGGTTTTAACCTACCTGTGTTTAAAAATAAGCTTATAATTCAACCAAATGTAATGCTCTCGTATACTTTTGTAAACACTTTTGATTATACAAACGCGTCAGGTGTTTATATTAATGCAAAACCTTTAAACGTGATTCATATTGAACCGCAGATAAAATTTGTAGGAAATTTTAAAAATTTATTCCAGCCATACGCCGCAGTGTCTGTCGCTTGGAATATATTGGATGATACAAGATTTAAAGCAAATGATGTTTATTTGCCTGAATTATCCGTAAAACCTTATGTAAGATATGGTATCGGCGTTCAAAAGCGTTCAGGTGAAACTTTTACAGGATTTTTGCAAGCATATTTTACAAATGGCGGTAGAAACGGTATCGGGCTGCAGTGTGGTTTAAGATGGGCGCTTGGTAAAAAGTCGAAAGCTGCAAAACAATCAACTGGAACAATTTGCTCTTTGCCAAAGGCTAAAATTGTTTTAAATAATATAAAACCTCTTAAAGATTCTTTATTTGAATAGCAATTATTAATGATCATTGGTTTTGTATCTTTGTGTTGCCGGTTCTGTCTATTCAGTCTGGATTGGATTAATGAACTAATAAATCTCCTGTCTGTAATAATTTAGTAAGTATATGAAAATTTCACCAGTTAGTTTTAATATTAAAAATTATAACAAAACAAATAGTGCACCTAGTGTAAAACATTCTACAAGTGTTACTGTGCAACCTTTTGTAGGTGCGAGCTATCTTTCAAGAATAAATAAAGCCATGTTATGTAATAATATTTCTTTTGGAAACAATATTGAAATTATCAATATGATGAAAAAAGAAAAGGATTTTGATAAATTATTAGAGCTTTTTTATAAATTAACCAAAAAAGCTCAAGATAATGTTTTAGGTTTGATTAATCACCCTGTATTAACTAAAGATGGTAAACCGCTTTTAACACTTGAGAGTTATTTGCCTGCTTGTGTTAAGGAGGATATGTTATTTAGAAGATCCCCTGATACTTTGGTAAAAAATATAACCGATATAATTAATCATCCTGCCCTAACCAAAGATGGCGAGCCGTTTTTTACTCTTGAGAAGTATTTACAGGCATGTTTAAAGCAACCCACGTTACCACTTCGCTCAGCGGATACTTTAATAGATTGTATGTCAGGTGTTGTAAATCATAAAAGCTTGAGGGATGCTGATAATTTGCCAATTTTATCACTTCAAACATATGCGCTAAAATGCCTAAATTGTCCACCATTGTTTTATCAACAGCCAGAAAGTGTTGTTGGTAAAATTACGGGGGTTATTAATAGCGATGACTTGAAAGATGAATATGGCAGGGCTCTTTTGTCACTTAAAAAATATCTTGCTGTTTGTACAAGCCACCCTCCGCTTTTTTGCCAACTCCCCTCAACTGTTGTCCCGCACATAAAAGCTTTGATGTTTGTAAATAAAGATAGAATGTACTTTAAGGAACAGCCAAAGGTTATTAATGCTGATGATATTGTTGAAAAAGCTCTTAAATCCCCTCTTTTAATTAGCTGTACAAATAAACTTAATTACTCTTATCTTTTAAGAGAAAAAATGTTTCCTGACGGTTACGTTTACGGCGTAAACGGAAATACAAAGGTTTTGCAGAAATTAAAAGCATATTTATCAAAACATCCTGATAAAAGGTTTGATTTTAAAATAATAAAAGATGAAATGAGTGACGATTTTATCGAGTTTGCAAATAAATTCGGCAAAGAAGCAACTGGTCATGATAATGTGTTTAATATAACTTGCGTAAATATTTAAGGTTAATAATTAAAGCGTGTTATAGCTTCATCTGTTTTGTTATCAATAATTACCATTACACCTGCGTCTATGCATATTCTTTTATCATTTGCTATTTTGAAATTGTCTTTTCCTTTTGTGCCAATCCTTCCGAAATAAAATTTTACAAAATCATCGCAGTGCGAATTTGCAAAAAGTAAATTTTGTATTTCAATGCATTGTCCGTGCTTGTTTTCAATGTTTGGCATAAATATGTTATTGATATCTTGTTTACCCTTGCGAAACAATTTTAGACATACATCCTTTGCATTATAGATAGAAATTTTATAGAGTGAAGTTTTTCATCTCGGGTACTTGCTCTTGCAGTTGCTTGAGTTGTTTAGTAATGCTAGTGTTTTATAAAAACATTCTTTTTGTGCTAAAACATCTATGGTCTGAGGAAATAAAATGTTGTTTTTTATAAGTTGTTGTATTTGTTTGTCACTTCTTAAGTATTGTATTCTTGAATAAGTAGTGCAGAACTTTGGTAAAAAATCAGTCAGGCTTGCGCCAAAACTTATATTATTTTCATTTTTTTGCTTTTATTATGCTCTGTAATGATATAATGTTTACAAATTAAAAAATTTGCCTGCTGTGAAAGTTTTTGTATAAGTGATAATTATTGGTGTAAAATGTTGGTATGATTGAAAAGAAATTTGAAATTGTGTCTAATCATAAACCTGCTGGCGATCAGCCATATGCAATACAATCGCTGGTGGATGGGTTAAACCATGGGTTTGAAAATCAAACCTTGCTTGGTGTTACAGGTAGCGGTAAGACTTTTACGATTGCAAATGTTATTGAAAAAGTCCAAAAGCCTACCCTTGTAATTGCGCACAATAAAACTCTTGCAGCTCAATTATATAATGAATTTAGAGAACTTTTCCCCAATAATGCTGTTGAATATTTTATAAGTTATTATGATTATTACCAGCCAGAGGCCTACATTCCAAGAACTGACACATATATTGAAAAATCAGCGACAATAAATGATGAAATTGATAGACTTAGACACAATACAACACGCAGTTTGTATGAAAGAAATGATGTAATTGTTGTAGCGTCTGTTAGTTGTATTTATGGTTTGGGTTTACCTGAAAACTACTTTAGAGGCTCTATTACTTTAAAAGTCGGACAAGAAATTTCTCGTCAAGAACTTTTAACTCACCTTGTAACTACAAGATATGAAAGAAATGATGTTGAATTAAGACGTGCAACTTTTAGAGCTCGTGGCGATATTGTCGAAATTATGCCAAGTTATGAAAAAATAATCACAAGAATTTATTTTTTTGGCGACGAGATTGAAAAAATTTCAAGAATTGACTCTGTTACAGGTGAGGTTCTAGAGAATGTTTCTGAAACCGTTATATATCCTGCTGTGCACTATCTTGCATATGATGATGATTTAGATGAAACAATTCGTCTTATTAATTTGGAATTAAGGCAAAGATTAAATGAATTACACGCACAAAATAAGCTGGTTGAGGCGCAACGCCTTGAACAAAGGGTTCACTATGATATGGAAATGATTAAAGAAATGGGCTACTGTTCAGGCATTGAAAATTACTCAAGAATAATTGAGCGTCGCGCCCCGGGGACTGCTCCTGCTACATTGCTTGATTATTTTCCTAAAGATTTTCTTGTGGTTATTGATGAATCACACGTAACTCTGCCGCAACTTAAAGGTATGTATTTTGGTGATAAATCAAGAAAAGAAGTGCTTGTTGATTATGGTTTCAGACTTCCTTGTGCAAAAGACAACCGCCCTTTAACATTTGATGAGTTTTGGAGTAAAATTGGGCAGAAAATTTTTATTTCAGCTACCCCTGCTGATTTTGAACGAAATAATTCAGAACAAATTGTTGAGCAAATTATTCGCCCCACAGGGTTGTTGGACCCTGAAATTGATGTTCGCCCGACTGAGGGTCAAGTGCAAAATCTTATGCTAGAAATTAAAAAAGTTGCCGATAAAAAGGAACGTATTCTTGTAACTACTTTAACAAAAAAAATGGCGGAAGATTTGACCCAATACCTTTTACAACAGGGTGTAAGAGTAAGGTATTTGCACAGTGGCGTGCAATCTCTTGAGCGTGTTGAAATTTTAAGGGATTTAAGACTGGGCGAGTTTGATGTTTTAGTGGGTGTAAACCTTTTAAGAGAGGGACTTGATATACCCGAGGTGTCTCTTGTTGCAATTATGGATGCAGATAAGGAAGGTTTTTTAAGGTGTGAAACGTCTTTAATTCAAACAATAGGAAGAAGCGCAAGGAATGCTTCAGGGCATGTTATTATGTACGCTGATAAAATAACTGATTCTATGCGTCTTGCGATTGATGAAACAAACAGGCGCAGAAAATTGCAAATTGCCTTTAATAAAGAGCATAATATTGTGCCAAAGACAATTAAGAAATCTATTGAGAATAATTTGCTAAGCCTTGTTGCAAGCTATAGGAGTTTAGAGGATATTGTAGCCGAGCAAATGAGCGAATTTAATGTTGACAAAAAAGACTTGCCAAAACTATTAAACAAGCTTGAAAAAGATATGCATAAGGCTGCAAAATTGCTTGATTTTGAGCGTGCGGCAGAAATACGCGATCAAATTAAAAAGTTAAGGGATTTAGTATAATTAAAGCCTCCAAAAAAGGAGGCTTAAAATTAGTTATTTTTGAGAGTTTCTAAGACTTCGCTTAAACAGTCAAAAAGCTCTGATCGTTCTATTTCATTTAGTTCAAACAAAGGTCGCCTTACATAATTTTCAATAAGCTTCAACCTTGAAAGCACTGCCTTAACAGGCACAGGGTTGGGCGCCATAAATAACTTTTTAAATAATGGAAAAAGCATTTGATGCATGTTTCTTGCAGCCTTTACCTGACCTGATTTGTAGTTGTGAATCATGGATTTAATTTCTTCGCCTACAACATGGGATGCTACAGAAATTACACCATGTGCGCCCAAAGATAGCATGGGGAGTGTAAGGCTGTCATCACCGCAATATATTGCAAAATCTTTTGGACATTGCGCTTTAAGCTCTGAAATCAAGTCTAAATCAGAATTGGATTGTTTTAGTGCGACAATGTTTGAATATTCTTTTGCAAGAAAGGCAACTGTCTGAGGTAACATATTCACGCCTGTGCGAGATGGTATGTTGTATAAAATTATTGGCAAGTTTGTACTTTTTGCAATTGCACCAAAGTGTTCAATCATGCCTTGTTGATTGGGTTTGTTGTAGTATGGCACAACTGATAAAATAGCGTCTGCTCCCAGGCTTTCAACTTTTTTTGTAACATCAACTGCTGTTCTTGTAGAGTTTGAACCTGCACCCATTATTACTTTTGCGCTACCGCTAACTGTGCCTTTAACGGTGTACAAAAGCTCGTATTCTTCTTCATGAGTTAGGGTTGGACTTTCTCCTGTTGTGCCCGCTACCAAAACTGCATCTGAGCCTGTGTTTACAAGATGTTTTGCAAGTCTTTCAACTGCAGGGTAGTCTATTTCACGTTTTTCATTAAACGGAGTTACCATTGCCGTTATAACTTCGCCTGCGTCATATCTGATTGTCATACTTCTTCTCCTTAATAAAGACCCATTTCAATAACTTTTTGAGCCAGTCTTACAGTGTTTAATGCTGCACCTATTCTTAAGTTGTCTGCTACACAGAAAAAGTCAATACCATTTTCAAATGCAATTGAATTTCTGATTCTACCTACAAACACAGGGTCTTTTCCTGCTGCATCTTTTGGTGTCGGGTAAGCGTAATGTTCAGGGTCATCTATAACATTGACACCATATGCATTTTTTAATATTTCTCTTGTTTTATTTGCATCAATTGGTTTTTCAAATTCTATGCTTACTGCTTCAGAGTGGCCGATGTAAACGGGAACTCTTACCGCTGTGCATGAAATTGGAACAGATTTATCTAAATGTAAAATTTTTCTTGTTTCGTTCGTTACTTTCATTTCTTCTTTTGTATAGCCGTTTTCACAGAACATATCAATTTGTGGAATAACGTTAAAGCCAATTTCATGTTTGAACGCTTTATTGTCATATGGCATACCTATTAAGTTTGTTTTTGTGTTGTCTGTTAATTCTTCAATAGCTGCAAGACCTGCACCAGATACTGCTTGATATGTTGATACAATAAGCCTTTTAATATTTGCATAATCATGAAGCGGTTTTAGTGCAAGCATTAATTGTGAAGTCGAGCAATTTGGGTTTGCAATAATGCCTTTGTGTTTTCTTAGATCTTCGTCATTGACTCCTGCTATAACAAGCGGCACATCTTCTTCCATACGAAAAGCGCTTGAGTTGTCAATGTATACAGCACCTCTTTTAACGGCTTCTGGAGCAAGTGCAAGGCTTGTTGAGCCGCCAGCTGATGCCAAGACCACATTTACACCTTCAAAAACATCCGGTGTTGCCTCAATGATTGTATATTCTTTGCCCTTAAATTCTATTTTATTACCCGCAGAACGCTTGGAAGCAAGAAATTTTATATCATTAAATTCAATATTGCTTTCAGCAAGTATTCCTAAAATTTCTCTGCCTACTACGCCTGATGCACCTAGTACTGCAATGTTGGGTTTTTTGTTTGTCATAAAATATTCTCCAATCCATATGTGAAATTATTATTTTTAGCAACGTGTTTTACGGCCATTAAAACACCGTCCATATAGCATTCTCGATTTATTGAGTCATGTCTAATTTTAAGAGTTTGACCCATGGAGCCAAATATTACTTCTTGCGAGGCAACAAAACCAGGCATTCTAACTGAATGAATGTTAATTTGAGCTTTTTCAAAGTTACCGCCACGTGAACCTTTTATCAGTTCTTTTTCTTCAACATTTCCTTCTTTAAAATTGGAATTAACTTGCGACATTAGCTCTGCTGTTTTTATTGCGGTTCCTGAAGGCGCGTCTTTCTTTTGATTATGATGAAATTCAATGATTTCTGCATTATTAAAATATTTTGCAGCAAGTTGCGCAAATTTCATCATAATCACAGCACCTGTTGAAAAATTGGGCGCAATAAAACAGCCTGTATTTTTTTCTTTTGTTAATTTTTCTATTTGAGAAAGTTGTTCTGAGCTTAGACCAGTCGTGCCAATAACGGATTTTACACCTAAGTCTAAATAAATTTTTATATTTTCAAAAATTACATCCGGTTGTGTAAAGTCAATTACAACATCAGGTTTTTTAAGTTCAAAAGCTTTTTTAATATCACCCTCTATTGCAACATCACCATGTACATTAAAACCTAAATTAAACTTATCAATTGCACAAACAAGTTCGCAATCACTATCTGCAATAACCGCTTTTACAACCTCTTGACCCATTTTTCCAAGCGCCCCTGTAACTGCAATTTTAATAGTCATATTTTTCTCCGTTAAACGTTGTATTTTTTGCTAGAAAATTATCCCATAAATTGCTCATAATTTCAATAAACTTAACAATTTTCACATTTTAAAAACTTTACAAAAAAGGTTAATTTGCTTGACATTCTTGCATTTTTGCCTCATAATACTTGCGTTGTAAGTATGTAATAAATACGGGTTGATTAAAAGAATAGGAGAACTGATGGAAAAGATTAAAAAACTTTTTGCAGCTTCCGTTATGGTACTTGCCCTAAGTGCAACTGCTGTATTTGCAGGCCCATGTAAGGAAGGTCAAATTGAAGGTTATGCACACCCAACATTATTTAATGCTGAAGCGCAAACTTATGTAGATGGCAACAAGGTTTATCAAACCGGTGGTAAAATCTACAAAACAAAAAACAGAATCGGTATTAAAAATAAAGATTCAGTTTACGTTGACTCTTGGGCAAGAGATGTGCTTTCTCTAATTAAAGAAAGAAGCGGCGGAGAATTATTTAACCCAAAAATGCCTATCTTGCGTTCAGAAATGGCAGTTGTATTGTCAGAAGGTTTTGATATTAAACCTGTTGGCAAAACAAAAAAATACTCTGACGTTGCTCAAAATTACTGGGCAAACGAGTGGATTGCAAGAGCAACCAACGCTGGTGTTATGATTGGCTATCCCGATAAAACATTTAAACCAGATCAACCTATAACAAAAGCTGAAGTTTTTGCAGTTGTTGCTCAACTAATCGATGTTCCTACAGACAAAAGTCTTTTAGTTCCTGAATTTAACGGAAAAACAATTGAGTACATTCCTTCTTGGGCAGTTGGCGCTGCAAAAGAAGTTGTAAACTCTGAATTATTAGATCAAGTTCCTGATCCAAAAAGAGTTAATGATGATATGTACTTATCAAAAGAGCAAGTTGCATACTTAATTGGTACTCTTAGAACTAACTTTGCAATTGCAAATGGCAAAATTGCGAAAGACAAATTTGCACCTGATTGTGTAAAATCATATAAACCTGTTTATTTGAACGTAAAACTTTGCGACAGAATCAGTGCTAAAACTTCAAATATCGGACAAAAATTTGCAGCTGTTACAACTAAGGAAGTTGAAATCAATAACAATGTTTTCCCAGCTGGTTCAAAAGTTAAAGGTGAAGTTGTTGCTGTTAAACGTCCCGGACTTAAAAACCCAGGTTTCATTAAGGTTAAATTCTTAGAAATTAAAAATGGCGACTGTGTTGTAGAATTCCCTAAAAACATCACAGAAGCTCAAGCAAATGAAATTAAAAATCCTAACTTCATTGCAAGATTGTTTGGCGCACCTTTCTCTGCTGCAGCTAGAATCGTTGGTGTTTCTGGTAGAACAGTTGGTACCGGCGTAAACATTGCTGCAAATGGCGTTGAAGAAATCGGCGATGAAGTATCTGATGGTTTTGTTGATACTCTTTGCTTGCAACCAGTTGCTGGTGTTAAGAGATTTGGCAGCTCATTTATTACACTTGGTAAAGGTATCTATGATACTTGCAAAAACATCATTGGCGGTGTTTTTGGTGTAATTTATGAAATTGGTGACGAAATTGTTTACTTAATCGTTCCAAGCTTATCAAATGCATCTAGCTTAAATCCTGGTGAAGAATTGTTGATTATATTCTAATCTGGATTTAAAGTTTGTGACGGCGGATTTAATAATCCGCCGTTTTTTAATTTTCTATTGCAATATTAAATACATCATCTCTGCCAGTTGCCTCAAACCCAAGCTTTTTAGTGTATTCTATAAATTCATTACTCATTTCATCCTTTATTATTGAAAAGCTGAATGATAAATCAGGATTTGCTTTTAGATAGTCGATTATCTTTTGATTTACTTTTCCATTACCACTTAATCCTTTTGGATTTTTATGCGGGAACATTTGCTTTCTCAGCAGATATGAGTAATTTGTTTTGTTTGTACAACACATAAAAAGTGGTTTAGCTAGCAACATTTCCCATATTTCGTCTTGATTTAAATTTTTATTGTTGTTTTTGTTGATAAACAGCATTGCTTTTATATGATTTGCTATAGTTTTAGGGGATTGATGGAATAATGGAGGTTGTTTTAAACAAGCTTGTATATAATCCTTAACGGTTAATCCTTCATTTTCAAATTTCTTAACTAAATCTCTAACATTGTTTTCAATTGTGTCTGGTGAAAGATAGAATAACGATGGTTGTTTTAAGCAAGCTTTATGTAGATAATCTTCAACAGTTAATCCTTCGTTTTCAAATTTCTTAACTAAATCTCTAACATTGTTTTCAATTGTGTCTGGTGACAGGTAGAATAATTGAACTTTTTTTAAACAAGCTTTATGCAGATAATCTTCAACAGTCAATCCTTCATTTTCAAATTTCTTAACTAAATCTCTAACATTGTTTTCAATTGTGTCTGGTTTTTGACAGAATAATGATGGTCGTTTTAAGCAAGCTTTATGCAGATAATCTTCAACAGTCAATCCTTCATTTTCAAATTTCTTAACTAAATCTCTAACATTACTTTCAATTGTGTCCGGTGATTGATGGAATAATTGAACTTGTTTTAAGCAAGCTTTATGTAGATAATCTTCAACAGTTAATCCTTCATTTTCAAATTTCTTAACTAAATCTCTAACATTGTTTTCAATTGTGTCTGGTTTTTGACAGAATAATGATGGTCGTTTTAAGCAAGCTTTATGCAGATAATCTTCAACAGTCAATCCTTCATTTTCAAATTTCTTAACTAAATCTCTAACATTGTTTTTAATTGTGTCTGGTGACAGGTAGAATAATTGAACTTGTTTTAAGCAAGCATCATGTAGATAATCGTTAACCGTCAATCCTTCTTTTTTAAACTTCTTAACTAAATCTCTAACATATTTTTCAATTTTTTCAGCAGGTTCTTCAAACAATTGAGGCTGACCAACACATGCTTGCAGATATTTTTTATACGTTAGCCCTTCACTATTGAATCTTTTTACAAGTTCTTCAATATTTTCCTGTATTTCTTTTGGCAGTTTATTATTTGCAATTTGTATTTTTCGCAAAGTTCCTTGTATTATTTTTCTTGCGGTGTTTAGTTTAATACCATATTTTTCCCCAAGCTCTCTGTATGTAGTTTTTCCCGTATTACTATATCTTTCTGATAAAAACTGCCTTTCCCTATCCTTTAAATCAACATTTTCCAGTACTTTTTCTAATTCTTTTTTGTATTTTTCTTTTGTTTTATTATCAGCTTTTTTTAAGTATTTTATCCTGTGATCTTCGTCATCTGGTATAAAATATTCAATTGCATTATCAGTATTTGCGAGTTTTTCTTGCAAGCTTTTTGTTCTTAAATCTGTTGCATAATCTTCTCTTGTTGCCTTTAAATTTTCATAAATATTATTAATTTTTTCTATTAATTCTTGTTTATTAATTTCAGAATCATTAAAATCATTTAGTGTAATAAGCATTTCAACCATTGCATTTTGTACGACGTCATCAATTACACTTTTTGCTATTTTTCTATCTTCTGCCCTTTGTCTTAATTTTTCATCAAGAAACTCAAACAATTCATCATTATTTGATTTTTCAAGACGTTTTTCTAATTGCTCGCTAAATGATTTTTCTTTGCCGCAAAAATTAATTAAGCCTTTATTTAAAAGCGCAGCATAATTGTGAAACATGGAAAAATCGTTATTTTGATTAACTTCCTTATTGTTTCTTGTTTTGTTGTTGCTTTGGCTGTAGTATCTTTGTGCAAAATGCACCAAATTAACTTTCATACAAGTATAAAACTTGTGAAAATTAAAGATTGCTTATAAATTGTACCCTTTTTCAAATGAATCCAAGTTCCTTTTTAGAAAAGCGGGGTTCTTCTTTTTTGAAACAAATTCTAATGCACTTAGTGCGCTTTCTTTTTTTAATATATTTGTTTTTTTAATAAAGTAGCCAAGGGTTACGATATTTAAAAGTCCGCCTTCAACTTCTTGAGTTGCGTCTGTAAGTTTTTTCATGCAATAGTTTACATCAGCCCTTGAGGGTGTTTTTTCAATGATTGATGAGTTGCCTATTACAAGAGCATTTGGTGCCATTGATTTTTCAAATTTTTCCATGGCTTTTTCATTTAAAAATATCCCATAATCAGCATAGTCTATAATCGGCGAGGCTATTTCATTGTCTGAAATTTTTACAGAGCAATTGGCATGTCCGCCTCGCATTTCAGCGCCATAGGATGGTATCCAAGTTGTGTATTTACCCTCCATCATCGCGGCTTGTGCTAGAATTGTGCCAAAAAATAAAACCCCTTGTCCGCCGTATCCTGCTATTATTATACTTTTTTCCATATTTAAGCCATACTTTCTGCCAAATCTTTAAAAACACCAAGTTTATGCACTTTTGTGACTTCGTTTTTAATGTATTCAAGAGCCTGAACAGGTTTTAATTTCCAGCCTGTTGGACATGCTGCAATAACTTCAATAAAACTGAACCCCAGCCCTTTTATTTGATATTCAAATGCTTTTTTTATTGCCGCTTTTGCCTTAATGATACTTTGAGGCGAAAAAATTGCAACGCGTGCAACGTAAACTGCACCTTCACAGTTTGCAATCATTTCTGCTATTTTTGCAGGATAGCCTGAAATTTTCGGGTCGCGACCGTATTTTGTAGTTGCGGTAACTTGTCCTAAAATTGTTGTGGCACTTGCTTGACCGCCTGTCATACCAAAGTTTGTATTGTTAACGCAAATTGTTGTTATGTTCTCACCGCGTAATGCTGTGTGAATAAGCTCGTTAAAGCCAATAGTTGCAGCGTCTCCATCTCCTTGATATGTAAAAACAACTTTGTCCGGTTTTGCTCTTTTGACTCCTGTTGCAACACAAGGAGCTCTGCCATGGTCTGCGCCTACAATATCTAAATTATAAAATTTGTCCAAGTTTATTGAACAGCCAACAGAGGCTGTCGCTATTGTTTTTCCTATGACATTAAGTTCTTCAAGAACTTCTGCAATTAATCTTAAAACTACACCATGTCCGCAACCTGCACAGAACGGGTAATTGTAATTTTCTTTATATGCCTTTGGGCGTTTAAAAACTTTTTGTAGGGCTTGTTCCATATTCTTTCTCTTTTGATATTTCGGTTATTTTGTTTAGTATTTCAACAGAATTAATTATTGCGCCGCCTGTTTTGCCAAAAAATTCAACAGGGGCTGCTCCGTTTAGCGCAATTTTGACATCCTGCAACATTTGTCCCATATTTAGTTCGATGTCTAAAACGCATTTTTTGCCGGCAGCTGCTTTGTGCAATTCTTTTTCAGGGAATGGCCAAAGGGTTATCGGTCTAAATAATCCAACTTTTATGCCATTTTGTCTTGCTGCATTAACGGCTGATTTTGCTACACGAGCGACTGTTCCAAAAGCTGTAATAATAATATCAGCATCATCGCACATATAATTTTCAAACATTACCTCATTTCGTTCTATTTGGGCGTATTTTCTAAAAATTTCATGGTTTAGTCTTTCTAAGATATCATCGCCCATATGCAATGACATAAGGCTTCTTGCCTCTCTTTGTTTTTCACCTTCCCCTATGCCATCAAGCGCCCAGTCTTGTGTGTCAATTGTTTCAAAAGCATTACCCTCGGGCATTTCAACAGGTTCCATCATCTGACCTAAAATTCCGTCAGCCAAGAGCATAGCAGGGTTTCTGTATTTCATTGAAAGATAAAATGCTTTTTGTGTAAGCATTACGGCTTCATTTATAGTCGATGGCGCAAGCACTATTGTTCTGTAGTCACCGTTGCCGCCACCTTTTACAGATTGAAAGTAATCTGCTTGAGATGGTGTAATATCCCCAAGCCCCGGGCCTGCACGCATAACGCTTATTATAACCCCCGGGATTTGCGCTGTTGCCATTGATGAAATTGCCTCTTGCATGAGCGCAATAGCGCAGCTTGATGATGATGTCATAGCAAGCGTTCCTGCTGAACCTGCACCTATAAGCATATTAACTGCGGCGAGTTCACTTTCGGCACTTATATAAGTTCTACCTATTTCCGGCATTTTAGAACTCATAAATTCACCAATTTCATTTTGCGGAGTAATCGGGTAGCCAAAATAGCACATGCAGCCTGCATTAATTGCAGCTTGTGCGATTGCTTCATTCCCCTTCATCAAAGTTTTTGTCATTTTCTTTCCGCTTTTATTTTAATACTTCATATATTGCCATATCCGGACAACTTATTGCGCACATTGCGCAGCCCAGACATTGATTTTCTTTATCTTCAAACTCTACGTAATTATTCCCTGCATGGTTTGTATGTTGTGTGTTCGGTTTGATTAATTTTTTTGGGCAAACACTGACACATATCATACAATTTTTACATTTTTCTTTGTCTATTTTTATTTCAGGCATATCTATATCTTAACACTTCATAAAAAAATAACATGAAAAAAAATATAATTTAACATTTGCTTAATACTAGAGTTCTTGCCTTCCTTCAAGTGCCTTTACAAGTGTCATTTCATCTGCGTATTCAAGCTCTGAGCCTAGAGGTAAGCCAAAAGCAATCCGAGATACTTTTATATCAAAAGGTTTTAAAAGTTTGCACAAATAAAGACTTGTAGCCTCACCTTCAACAGAGGGGTTAAGTGCTAAAATTACCTCTTTTATGTTATTTTCATGCACTCTGTTTAAAAGCTCGCGCACTCTTATGTCATCAGGGCCTATGCCATCTATTGGTGAAATTAGCCCTTGCAGGACGTGATACACCCCTTTGTATTCATTAGTTTTTTCTATTGCAATCAGGTCTTTTGTTTCAGACACCACACAAATTGTACTTTTGTCGCGCAATTGATTTGAGCAAATTTCACAAGGACTTTGGCTTGTCATGTTAAAACAAATTTCGCAATATGAAATTGTATTTTTTGCCTCGAGCATGGTTTGTGCAAATTTTTCAACTTCATTTTCTGGCATTTTAATTAAATGTAATGCCAGCCTTTGTGCTGTTTTTGGACCAATTGAAGGCAGTTTTTGAAAGCACTCTATTAATTTTGCAAGCGGTTTTGTGTATTCCATTAGAATAATCCCGGAATACTTATACCACCTGTGATAGCTTTCATTTTAGCTTCCATTTGCGAGTTTGCCTTGTCAGTTGCATTTGTCATGGCTTCTATAATTAAATCCTCAAGCATTTCAAGTGTTTCACTGTCAACTGAGTTAGGATTTTCAGGGTTAATTGCCTCAGGTTTTAATTTTATTGATTTAAATTTTCCTTGTCCGTTAAATGTAACTTCAACAGCACCGCCTGCGCTTTGCCCGTTTACTTCAATGTTTGCAAGCTCGTCTTGAGTTTCTTTGAACTTTTTTTGCATTTTTTGAGCTTGTTGCATCATTTGTATCATATTCATGTTATTATCTCCCCTTAAAAATTAATATGTTATTATTATTGTATGAAAAGAATAACTTATCTGCAACATTGTTTACATGGCGGCAAAATCTCTCGTTGGCCTGATGGCGTTATGCCGTTAAACATTCATATTGCGGATTATCGCTGGTACCGCTCAAAAGGCATGGAAGAAGCTTATAAATATAAACAGATGGTTAAAAATGCGCTGGACGCATGGACAACAGCCAGTGGCGGAATAGTTTCGTTTAATGTTGTTCAGAGTTTGTATGATTCAAATATTAATCTTGAATGGAAAAGGGTTGATAGAAAATCCCTTGGCATGTGCTATTTTAACTATGATAAAAATGGCAATTATTATAGTGCTGAAGTGCAAATAGGGCTTTCCGACGGAATTATTCATCACAAATATATGGATGAGGCAGAAGTGTATCATACGATTGTCCATGAAATAGGACACTCATTGGGTCTTGGGCATTCGCCAAACAAGGGGGATATTATGTATGTGCCTCACCAATATGGCGTGACAAATATTACGCGAGGCGACGCTCTGACGCTTTTATGGTTGTATCGTTTTAATGTGGGCATGAGTGCAAAAGATGTTTTAAATAAGTATCCGAACATAAATGCTCCTGATGTAGATACTTTGCTTGAAATTTTGATGAATCAAAAAAGCGATTTTCAAACTCAACTTGAGAGTGTCAAACCTATGCAAGATAAAGATTTAATTCAGGAAAATCAAAATATTGCCGAGCTAAAGAAATATTTGCTTGAGTTAAATAACATAAAAATACAATTTAAAAATCCTCAAGATAAAAATAAACCCCCTGAAAATTAGGGGGCAAAAAGCAATCAGAAGAGTTGAGGATTTACATTTTTAATATAAAGCTTTTTAAGCTCTTTTTAATTAATATAAACTCTAATTTTTTAAGGATAGTTTTTTAAATTTTGTTAGCCTTTTGTGTTATAATTTTTAAAAACGAGGTTTTGTTATGAGAGTTGATGGCAGAGATAACGCGCAAATAAGAAATGTTAAGTTTACAAGGAATTATATAAAGCATGCCAAAGGTTCTGTGCTTGTTGAATTTGGTGATACAAAAGTCCTTGTGTGCGCAAGCGTTGAAGAAGGTAAACCAAAATGGATGCCAAAGGATGAAAAAAGCGGCTGGTTGACTGCAGAATATTCCCTTTTACCTGCCTCTACCAATACCAGATGTCAGAGAGAACGTACAAAATTATCAGGCAGAACGCAAGAGATACAAAGACTTATAGGTAGAAGCCTACGTGCTTGTATTGATTTAGAAAAGTTGGGCGAGAGAACAATTACAATTGATGCAGATGTATTGCAGGCTGATGGCGGTACGCGTGTTGCTTCAATTTGCGGCGGTTTTGTTGCTCTTAGTGATTTAATTAAAAACCTTATTTCAGATGGGCTGTTAATGGAAAATCCTATAATTGAGCCGATAGGCGCAATTTCAGCCGGTATTTGCGATGGTGAAACAATGGTTGATTTGTGCTATGTAGAAGATTCACAAGCACAAGTTGATTCAAATATTGTATTAACAAAAAGCGGCAAAATAATTGAGTTTCAGACTACCGCTGAGGGTGATCCTTTTACAAAAGAACAGATGGATGAGATTTTTTACCTTGCCAAAAAATCAATAAGTAAAATTATTGAATTGTACTAATAATGGGGATTTCAAAACTAAACTTCACCTGTTCGTTAGAAAGGTTTTGTGCTTTAATTTTTCCTAAATGAGCGTTAATTATTTGTTTTGAAATATAAAGCCCAAGTCCGCTTCCGCATTTTGAATTTTCTTTGCTTCTGGTTTTGTACAATTTAAATACATCATCTGTATTTTTAAAACCAATTTTACCTTTGTTTGTAACACTGATTTTTAAATTGCCATTTTTATTTTCTATTTCAAGCAGGATTTTTGTTCCCATTTTTCCATATTTTATGGCATTTGAGAGTAAATTTGTTACAACCCTTTTTATTTCAATTTCGTCAAATTCAGCGTATGGGCTTTTGCATTTATTTTTTACAATAAGTGTCTGATTGTTTTCAAAAAGTGCGGGTTCTATGCTTTTTATGCAAAAGTCAATAGTATTTTCTATGCTGTTCGTGCTTATTTTTAGTTTTAATGATGTATTTTTCATTCTAAAATTAGTAAGCATGTTTAAAACCATATCTCTCATATAAATATTTGATGTCAGAATATTCCCTAAAAGCTCTCTCTGAGCGTCACTGAACTCAATACTTTTGTCCTTCAAAAGCATATTTAGTGCATTGATTTGCGAAAAAATCGGTGATTTTAAATCATGCGCAAGGTTTTCCATTAAATTTTCATTTTGCTTAATAGTCTTATCCTTCATGTGACAATCCTTTGTTAATATATCAATATGTTAGCTCATTAACACAAGGTGTATAGTAGACATTCGGGTAGTTTATTTTTGTAACAAAAGTTTATAATATGTCAATTTTTTGGCTAAAAAATACTTTATTATTGCATAGGTTAGTTTAATAGGTTAGTTTCATGGGTTTAAAAAATTTCATCCAAAGTATTTTGTCTGCTGTTTTTTCTGCTGATTACAGCATTAATTCTAAATTTAGATTTAGTCAAAGAGAAATTAATGAAATTATCTCTACGTCTAAAAAGGCGAATTTAAAGTATTTTGAACAGTTGTCTAAAATTAAGGAGCTGAGCGCATTTGATGTAAGTTTTCTTATGTCAAATGTCGAGCTTGATAATTATAAAATTCAAATAATTAAGCATGCCTGCTCAATGTATGATGAAAAGGAATTTTGCGCACTGGGTCAGACATTTAGCGATTTTATCTTTAGGGTAAGTGCAAATATTAATTACTTGAATGAATCAAATCTTGATATTTTTAAAGAACTTGTCCAATGTAAAAATGAGTTGTACGATTTTTCAAATGCGTTAAAAAATCCATTAAGGGCAATGTGTAAAAAGGTTAATAGTAAGCCTGCATATGCTTTTGAGAATGTATTTGTTGATTGAGTGCAATGTGTTTGTTTTGGTTATTTAAAAATATTTTTTGCGTAAAAAAATGTTTGTTGTATAATTATTTTGTTGAGTTTCTTTGATAACTTAATACTATAATTTCGGGATGTAGCGCACCCGAGCAAAGCGAATTTTAGTGCGACAGCACTTAATGAGCAAAGCGAGGGCATAGGTGTGTGAAGTCCGAAGACAGCGAAGCGGTGAGCTTCGGTGGCAAGGACGTAAACCGTACCACAATTGAAAATTAAATAAAAATTTCGGGACGTAGCGCACGTTTTGTGCAAAGCACAAAACAAAAAGGTTCAAAAAAACAAGCTGCGCCTTAAGTAGTTGAAAATTAAATAAAAATTTCGGGACGTAGCGCAGCTTGGTAGCGCACCTCGCTTGGGACGAGGGGGTCGCAGGTTCAAATCCTGTCGTCCCGATTTTTTATTTTGCTTTTAACTTCTATTTTGTAAATTAGATAAAAACAAATTTAATTAAGTATTAATATATACAAAACTATGGCAAACAAATGCCATTGTAATATAGTTCCCCCAATGTTTCAGGTATTATACTTGACCATTGTATCTGGTATTCCGGTACTTCATGAGCATCTATAATTTGCCCTTTTAAATCATAAATTGCATAAGACTTAATTGCCAGTGTTTTATTTTTACAATCAATTAGTGTTCGTGCCATTTTGTACCAAATCTTTTTATTGTAAAATTTTTCATCATCCAAAAAGACTTGATTTTTGTTGTTTAAAATTTTAGTCCAAAATGAATATATGGAATTGTTGTTTAAACTATGTACGCCACTATACTTTTCAATGCTATCTAAATCTATATATTTCTTTTCATCATATTGTTGCCAAGTTACCGCTTGAGCTGCATATGAGAATGTAAGCATAAAAAATATTAATAATGAAATTTTTTTTGCAAAATTAACCATTAATTTACCTTACTATATAAGCTTAACCTTGTCAATTTCATTTATAAGTTTATTGCAAATAAAATCCTATTGAATTAGAGAGCTTACGCTCTCTAATTATCTACCCTGGATGCGATTCGAACGCATGACCTACTGCTTAGAAGGCAGTTGCTCTATCCAGCTGAGCTACCAGGGCACAGGTTATTTAATTTTCAATTTTACCGCTGGATAGAGCAACAGTTGCTATATTTATCGAAAGCAA
>CALUYB010000013.1 GCA_944324905.1 Candidatus Gastranaerophilales bacterium | reverse complement strand
GAGTAAAGCAAGGCTTTGCATTTGTTCAAATCCTGTCAATAAAAAATCCTCCTTGTGTGGAGGAAATAAATGGTCGGACTGACAGGATTTGAACCTGCGACCCCCACCACCCCAAGGTGGTGCGCTACCAAGCTGCGCTACAGCCCGACATAGTATTTGGTTTTCAATCATTCAGGGCGCAGCTTGGTTTTTTGAACCTTTTTGTTTTGTGCAAAGCACAAAACGTGCGCTACAGCCCGAAATTATTATTTAATTTTCAATTGTGGTACGGTTTACGTCCTTGCCACCGAAGCTCACCGCTTCGCTGTCTTCGGACTTCACACACCTATGCCCTCGCTTTGCTCATTAAGTGCTGTCGCACTAAAATTCGCTTTGCTCGGGTGGTACGGTTTACGTCCTTGCCACCGAAGCTCACCGCTTCGCTGTCTTCGGACTTCACACACCTATGCCCTCGCTTTGCTCATTAAGTGCTGTCGCACTAAAATTCGCTTTGCTCGGGTGCGCTACAGCCCGAAATTATTATTTAATTTTCTAACTAAAAAAGCGCACCAAAAGGTGCGCTTTTTAAAAAAATTAGTATCTATAATGTGCAAATGCCTTGTTAGCTTCAGCCATTTTGTGAGTATCTTCACGTTTTTTACAAGCAGCTCCAGTTCCATTTGAAGCATCAACAATCTCGTTTGTTAATTTTTCGACCATTGATTTACCACCTCTTTTTCTTGCTGCTTCAATAATCCAGCAAGAACCTAAAGCCTGACCTCTATCTGTCTTAACTTCAATAGGAACTTGATAAGTTGAACCACCAATACGTCTTGCTTTAACTTCAATCAATGGAGTAACGTTTGTAAGTGCCTTTTTAAATACTTCCATTGGTTCTGTTTTGGTTTTTTCTTCAACTTTACTCATTGTAGAGTAAAAAATCTTTTGTGCGATTGATTTTTTACCTTTCTTCATTAAACGATTAATGAATTTTGCAATATCTACACTATTATATACTGGATCCGGCGATGGTATTCTTCTTGCCGGTTTAGAACGTCTTGACATTTATTTGTTTAACCTTTCTTATTTTTTAGCTCTTTTTGCGCCGTATTTAGATCTGCTTTGTGTTCTGTTTGCAACTCCCGCAGTATCCAACGTTCCTCGGATAATGTGGTATCTAACACCGGGAAGATCTTTAACCCTACCGCCTCTGATCAGCACAACAGAGTGTTCTTGTAGGTTATGTCCGATTCCCGGAATATAAGTAGTAACTTCAAAACCGTTAGTAAGTCTTACACGAGCAACTTTTCTTAGAGCAGAGTTTGGTTTTTTAGGGGTTGTAGTATAAACCCTTGTGCAAACACCACGTCTTTGAGGGCAGTTTGTAAGCGCCGGAGACTTAGTTTTGTCTATAATTTTCTTTCTTTCATTTTTAACTAATTGATTAATGGTTGGCATAGTTTCCCCTTGTTATTATGTATATGTAACATATATTTCACAACAAACAAAACCTAAAGTCAACAAATATATTAAGAAATCTTAGTATTTTACGGGTATTAGAATGAATAAATATTTACATTTGTATAAAAATAATTTATCCTAATAATATGGGACGTGCCGATATAATTAAAGCTGAGGAGTCATTAAAGGACTTCTTATTAAACGAATACAGAATTGAGAACGAACGAGCCAAAATGCTTGGAAAGCTCAATGACATTGTTGATACAACAAAATACAGAAGGCTCACCATAGCATTTAATGATGAAAGCGAAACTTTATATATACTTGTTCAAATAGCAGCATACAACGCTGTTTTTGATGTAAATGAAGGCAAAAAAGTAGAAGGCGGTATGCCCATTGAAGACACAAGACTTATTGAATCTTGGATTTCAATGAAAAATAACAGAGATATCTTAAAAAATCTATCAAAAAGGCGTAATTACAACGAAAAATATATTGAGCTTCGCCCATTTGACAACGACTAAAACTTTTCCAGCAATTCGCTCGAATATTCTTCAAAATTTCCTTCAATTATTGATTTTCTTATATCTCTCATTAGATTTACCAAAAAATGTATATTATGTACACTCAAAAGCACAGCAGCGGTCGCTTCGCCTGTCTTATATAAGTGTCTAATATAAGCTCTAGTGTGATTTTTGCAAGCATAACAGTCGCAATTTAAGTCAAGTGGTGAAAAATCTTCCTCAAATTCTTTATTTTTAATTATTTTATTGCCTTCATATGTAAAAAATGTTCCATGTCGAGCGTTTCTAGTTGCAAGAACGCAATCAAACATATCAATACCGGCTTTAACACCATTAATTAAATCGATAGGTGTTCCTACACCCATTAAATAACGCGGTTTATCCTCAGGCAAAAACGGTGCGGTAAATTCTACAATTTTATTTTTAACATCTGTTGGCTCTCCCACACTAACACCGCCTATAGCATAACCTGCAGCGTCAAATGTTGAAACTGTTTGAGCCGCTTCTTTTCTTAAATCTTCAAAAAATGCCCCCTGTACAATTGGAAAAAGAGCTTGGCGCGGGTTTTTATGTGCTTCAAAACACCTTTTTAACCACCTGTGAGTTCTATCCATTGCTTCTTTTGCGTGCTTATAATCGCAAGGATAAGGTGCGCACTCGTCAAATGCCATAATAATATCTGCCCCTAAATCCTCTTGAATTTGCATAGAAATCTCAGGTGAAATAAAGTGTTTTGAACCGTTTTTAGGGTCAGAAAAATGCACACCATCTTCGGTTATTTTTCTCAACTTTGAAAGTGAAAATATTTGAAATCCGCCAGAATCAGTTAAAATTGGCTTATGCCAGTTTTGCCACTGGTGCAGACCGCCAGCTTTTTTAATCAAATCGCAACCTGCACGCAAGTACATATGATAAGAATTATTCAGAATAATTTGTGCACGCGTGCTTAACACTTGTTCCATGGTAAGCATTTTAACAGCAGAATTTGTACCCACTGGCATAAAAACAGGTGTTTCAATTGGCCCATGCGGTGTTATAAACAAACCTGCGCGCGCATTTGAACTGTCTGACTTTGCAATTAGCTTGAAATTAAAATAATCTTTATGGGTCTTCATTTACTGACCCATAACTATTTCAAGCATTGTTTTATAGTTTTCGCAGAGTTCATTCTCGTTGAAATAAATAGCAATTTCGCGCTTTGCCGATTCAGCAGAATCTGAACCATGTACAATATTATATTCTTTAACCTGTGCAAAATCGCCCCTTATAGTACCCACATCAGCCTCATCAGGATTTGTTTTACCCATAATGTGACGAGTACCGGCAACTACATTTTCTCCCTCTAAAACCATTGCAACAACGGGGCCTGATGTAATATATTCAATTAATGAAGGGTAAAAAGGCTTGCCTTCATGCTCAGCGTAGTGTTTTTTTGCTTGTTCCATGGTGACATTTAGCATTTTCAGTGCAACAATTTTATACGATTTATCCTCAAATCTTTGTAAAATCTTACCAATAAAACCTCTTTTTACTCCATCGGGTTTAATTGCGATAAATGTTCTTTCCATGGTTCATCCTCTAAATAACTACTGTTACACAATAATTAAAGCATATTTAAAGCTTTTTGTAAAATCATACGTAACAATTTTGCCATGCTCTATTTTTATTTTATAATCTTAAAAGGGAGAGATGGAATAGAAAAAGTGTTTCAAAAATTTTCAAAAAAAGTAAATAAAGGGGATTTAGAGAGAAATTCATACAGCAGGTATGACAACTTAAGCATGTCATCCCTAATTGCACGCGGTCAAATACCCCAAAAACACAGGCAATTAGCCGGTAATTATATGGTAATTAAAAGAATATTTGGTTTTAGCGCGGTTCATTCAAGGATTAGCAACTACGAGCTTTCTATTTTGAAAAAATACGGCTTTGATGTCCTTGAAAACTCAACTATTTCTCAAATTAATCATCAACTTGAACAGCTAAAAATATGGTCAAATTCAGGTGATGCATACGCAAAGGCTTACGCTGACGAAATTTTTGAAATAAGAATAAAAGAGCTGAAATACCTTCGCGCAAGCAATTATTCAACGGCTGTCGGTGAATTTTACGATGGCTACAAGGCGTTAGAAAGATATATTGAATACATTGCAGGCTAGTGTCTTATAATTGAGCTGCAGTGATTTTTAAACATATCAATTCTATTTACAACGCTATTATCATTGCTGGCGTCAATTTGAACTCTAACTTCTTTGTCATTTTTTTTGCCTTCATTATCATGAATTTCCCCAATAATATCACCTTTATTAGTGCTTGAATTATAATCCAGTTTTACCTCAATATCACATTTTTTCTCATCAGAAAGGTTGTTTAAATACCTCATTGTTTCATCCATTTTTTCATCAATTCTGGTGTCATCTTTAATAACATCCCTAGTATTGCTGGTTTCAATATCATTTTCAAATTCTGCATGCGAAAAATTCAAAGCCATTGTGGCGATTTTTTCTACTTTCATATAGACCAACCTTCCTAAGCTTACACAAGAAGTTTTACCACTTAAAATTTATTTTGTCAAAAATTAATTTGCAAACCTAAAGAGCATTATGTCGCCATCTTGCACAACGTAGTCTTTACCCTCTAGACGCGCAACACCCTTTTCCCTTGCTGCAGCCCACGAGCCTGCTGCAATAAAATCATCATAAGAAACAACTTCTGCCTTAATAAAACCTTTTTCAAAATCAGTATGAATAACGCCTGCTGCCTGCGGAGCTTTCATGCCTTTTGTAATCGTCCATGCACGGACTTCTTTTTCTCCTGCTGTGATGTATGTTCTAAGCCCCAAAAGGTCATACACGCACTTAATCATTTTTTCAATACCGGAGGAGTCTGCACCTAATTCTTTTAAGTAATTTTTAGATTCTTCTTCACCTAACTCAACAAGTTCTGATTCAATTCCTGCGCAAATCATTACAACATCAGCACCGTTTTCTTTTGCGTATTTTTTGACACGCTCAACATACTCGTTGCCGCTTGCCAAGTCGCTTTCGGCAACATTTGCACAGTATATCATTGGTTTTGTCATAAGCAGATGAAAATGATGCAGTGCTTTTTGTTCTTCTTCGTTAAACAGCTCTTTTGTATTAATAAATTTACCCTGTTCAAGATAGGGCATAAGCCTTTCTATAATTGAATTTTCGAGGACCGCTTCTTTATCGCCGCCTTTTACTTGCTTTGCTATACGTTTTAGACGATTTTCAAGAGTTGTAATATCGGCAAGCGCAAGCTCGGTATTAATTGTTTCAATGTCATCAATAGGGTCAATCTTACCGTTCACGTGGATTGTGTTTTCATCATCAAAACATCTTACAACTTGAATAATTGCATCAACTTCTCTAATATTATGCAAAAATTGGTTTCCCAGTCCTTCGCCTTTACTTGCGCCTTTTACAAGCCCTGCAATATCTACAAATTCTATTGCCGTTGGTATTACTGTATCTGTTTTTACCAGCGGTTGCAGCTTATAGAGTCTTTCATCAGGAACAGTTACCACTCCCACATTGGGTTCAATTGTGCAAAACGGGTAATTAGCACTTTGTGCATTTTTTGACAGTGTAAGTGCGTTAAATAAGGTTGATTTACCAACGTTTGGGAGTCCTACAATTCCTGCTTTTAACATTTTAATTCCTTTTCTATGTGTAAAAAGGCGCATGTGAGTTAGACATGCGCCGGTAGTATTTTAATTTTGTGCCACAGGCACTTTTTGTTGTTCTAACTGTAAAGTAAGTGTTGTTACATCGCATACTTCACAAGGTCCAAAGTATTGAATAGCGCCGGGGAATACATAACAATCATTAAGCGCCCATTTTTCTCTTCTTTGCTCAAATGCCTTAAATACTGGACCATTTAAGTCAACAAGGGCTTTTTGAATAACAGGTTTCATAACCCCATGACGTTTTTCCATATTCATCATCATAGTTAATGGCACACCGCCTGCTTTCCATTCTGTTGCAGGAGCGGTTAGGTTTTTAACAGATGATAAATAACCTGTTAAACCTGCTTGAATAAGTGCAAAAGCGTTATAGCCCAATGAATAGCAATAGTCAGCATCAAAGTTTGAAGGCATTGCGCATCTTCCTTCATAACCAAAGAAATGTGCCTGGTCGGAGAATTTTCCGTCATATTTTCCTTGAGCCTTAAGCGCTTTTAACCTTGCACGAACCATTTCAATTAAGAGTTTTTCGGTTTCAATTTTTGAAACTTGAACATTACCATGAGGGTCTCTGTCCATCAACAATTGAGCTTTAATCATATCTGGTAGAGAATTAAACACTTTAGCGTTTTGAGCGTCTAATCTAGATTCTATAACTTTGTATTTTTCACTATTTTGTGCATTTACAAAATTTTCATCTTTTTCAAGAACTGCAAGAAGGTCGTTAAGGTTTGAAATCATAGTCTTCATTTCAGGGATAAACTCAATAAGACCTTCAGGAATTAAAGCAACACCAAAATTTTTACCCATTTCAGAACGTTTAACTACGATGTCTGTAATGTAATCAACAATGCTTTCAAGAGATTGTTTTTTAGCTTCAACTTCTTCAGAAATAAGAGTGATATTTGGTTGAACCTGTAATGCTACTTCTAAGCCAACATGAGTTGCACTACGACCCATTAACTTTATAAAGTGCCAGTATTTTTTAGCAGAGTTAGCATCTCTTTGAATGTTTCCGATAAGTTCTGCGTATGTTTTTGTAGCAGTATCAAAACCGAAAGAAATTTCAATTTGGTCGTTTTTCAAGTCGCCGTCAATTGTTTTGGGGCAGCCTATTACCTGTATATTTGCACCTTTTGCCTTTAACCATTGAGCTAGCATGCAAGCATTTGTATTTGAGTCATCACCGCCGATTATAACAATTGCGTTAATATCAAGTGCCTTGCAATTTTGCAGAGTTTTTTCAAATTGTTCTTCTGTTTCAAGTTTTGTTCTACCTGAACCAATTATGTCAAAACCGCCGGTATTTCTGTATTTATTAATAAATTCGTCATCAAATTTTACATATTTATTATCAATAATACCTGAAGGACCGCCTAAAAATCCGTATAAAACGTTATTGGGGTTAGCAGCTTTAAGTGCATCATAAAGACCTGCTATAACATTGTGTCCGCCGGGGGCTTGTCCGCCTGATAAAATAACTCCGACATTTTTTTGTTCAAAGTTTAGTGCATCGCCAGTTTTATCAAAGCTTACAAGCGGTTGACCATAAACATCTTTAAAAAGTTTTTGAATTTCCTCTGCGTCTTTTACTGCAGTTGTATTTTGTCCAAAAGAAATTTTTACGTTTTTTATACCATCAGCAAGAATTCCTGCTAATTTTGGTTTATAGTTAAGTCTTTCTTTGTGCAATGGTGAACATTCGCGCATATATTTTCTCCTTATTAAGCTCCAATGCTGAATAATATTTTATTACAAATATATTAAACAAGCAAAAATTAAGAAATGTAAAAAAATATTCCAAACTATGTAAAAAAAATATTTACAGCACTTAAGATTATATATAAATAACAATAGGAGTTGATAAATGACACAAGGTATTAATTTACAATCAGTAAGTACGGCAACACCAGTAGCAAATCAACAAAATATTTTTCAAAAAGCAAAAACCAAAGCGATAGAATTTAAAGATTCTTTTGAAAAGTCTGACAATAATACAAAAGCAAAAGTAAATACAGCACTTGCAGGAGGTAGTATTGCGGGCACACTAATGACCATGCTCGGTGCAAGAGTAAGTAAAAAAACAATAGATACAGCTAAAAAAGGCGCAGAAGAAGGTGCAAAAAAAGCAGCAGAGGGTGCAAAAAATGTTATTAAAAAACAAAATACACCCCTAAAATGGCTTGGAGCGCTTATTGCAATAGCGTCATCCGCAGGAATTATTGCTCTTAACTTTAAATCAAAAGATTCTCAAGAAGGCATGACTGCAACAACAGTTGCGGAACCTGCAGCTCAAGAGGCACAAGCTGAACAAACTCAAACAACAGCAGATACTCAAGTTACTCAACCTGTTACAGAAGAAACAAAAAAAGAAGAAATTGAGCAACCGACTCAAACCCCTGTGGCAGAACAGGTTGAAGCAAAGTAGTTCTAAAATACAAAAAAATACTTGAAATATTTTTTTGAACATGTATTATAATTCTATCGTTGTTTGCGGGAGTAATTCAGTGGTAGAATGCTTCCTTGCCAAGGAAGATGTCGCGAGTTCGAGCCTCGTCTCCCGCTAATTAAAAAGACCTGCTAAATGGCAGGTCTTTTTAACATGAAAAGAGGGTGTAATATGTCACTTAACAGCGCAAAAATATTGCCAAACAAAAAACAGCAAGAGTGCATAGATACAATTGATGGTTCAATTATGGTTTTAGCAGGCCCGGGCACAGGCAAAACCTTTACAGTGATTGAGCGCATTAAAGGCATGCTGGAAAAAGGTGTTGAACCTTCAAAAATTCTTTGCTTAACATTCTCAGATGCTGCAGCAAATGAAATGAAAAACAGGTTGATTTCTAAAGTTGGTCAAAAGGGCTCTCTTGTAAATGTTTACACCTATCACAGTTTTTGTTGGGAAATAATTCAAAACAACGAAGAATACTTTGAAGAATATTCAAGCGCACAAATAATAAACGATACGGCAAAAAGAAATCTAATGCGCTTGTGCATTGACGAGCTTGATACAAAACACTTTAAAACCTCCTCAGGTGATAAATTTTTCCATGCAGGCACAATTTTAAACAGAATTAATGAAATAAAGAAAAATTTACTTACAAAAGAAGAATATTTCTATAACCTTGAAAACCACCCACAGTGGGGTAAAGGGCTGGATGATATAAATGAAAAAATAAAAGAGTGCATAACACAGGGCAAAAAAGTTTTAAAAAAAGACGAAAATTACAAAAGTGAACTTGAAAAAAGAATAAACCAAGCGCGCGAAACATATGATTTTTACGAGCTTTACAATAAAAAAATGAGAGAGAATAACCTTATCGATTTTAACGATATGATTATTCTTGTTTTAAATAAATTCAAAGAATCTGCAAACTTTTTGGATAAAATTGCAAACAGTTATGACTACTTTTTGGTCGATGAGTATCAGGACACAAACAAAGCGCAAAACGCAATTGTGTTTAATTTGGTTGATGCAAACAACAAAAAAAACATTTTTGTTGTAGGGGATGATGATCAAATTATATACGGTTTTCAGGGCGCGCAAATTGATAACATTGAGCAATTTTTAAAAAAATACCCTGATACAAAAGTAATTTGTCTTGATGAGAACATGCGCTCCACTCAATCAATTCTGGATTTAAGTGAACAGGTTGCAATACAAGACCCAAACAGACTTGAAAATAATCCCGAATTTAAAGAATATAATGTTAACAAACATTTAAGCGCAAAAAATGCAAGTTTATTTGAAAAAAATACAAAACCAACATTAAAAATTTATCAGGATATAAACCAAGAATACAATGCAATAGCAGATGAAATCGAAAACATTATAAAAAATGATTGCCCCAAATTAAACGAAATTGCAATTTTAACCAAGTCAAACGGTGAATTGGACGAGTTTTGCGAGATTTTGAAAGGTCGAAATATACCATACGAGCTAAAAGAAGGTAAAAGTATTTTTTCAATAAAGTCGTCAATTATTACATTTTTTTACTTGAAAATGCTTGTAAATCCAGCTTTAAATGCGGATAAAATCTTCCCATTGCTTTTGTCTGAGCCTTTTTGCATAAACATAAATGATTACAACGATATTTTAGCTGAATCATATTTGCACAAAAATCGCGATTTTATTTCAGATATCTACGATATGAAAGATAAAAACTGGCAAGACGAGGCTAAAATTAAAAAGTTTATTGATGATTTTGAATACTTATCAGGAGCAAAAAGCTCGTTAAATATCTACCAGCTTGTACTTGAAACCATTAATAAAACTGGCATTTTAAACTATTTTATAAATTGTCCGCTGAATATCGAAGAAAATATTGCCGCACTTAAAAAGCTGACGCAAGAAGCACATGACTTTTATAACTCACAAAAAAGGGCAACTTTGGAAGATTTTACAAATTATCTTGATGACGCACTTGAAAACGGAACGGCGATTTTGACCGAAAAATCACCAATAGACAAAAACGCAGTTCAACTGGTTACAATCCATTCATCCAAAGGTCGCGAATTTTCTTACGTTTTTATACCAACACTTGATGAGTATAAATGGGAAAGGTTTTCTCAGGATAACATTACACCAAAAGTGCCTATTAAAAAGGTAATAGATGACGAAACAAAAAAAGCTCTCAAAATTTCTGAAAATGTAAAAGTGCTTTTTGTTGGAATAACAAGAGCAAAACATAAACTATACTTGAGTTTCCCAAAAACAATAGGTGCTAAAGAAAGGCGAATGACAAAATTCATATCCGAAATTAAGCCCGAATACCTTGAAAAAACAGAAATACCCTACACCAAAGAAAACTATGTAGCTGAGCTTATCAAGACAGTAAGATATGAGCACAATTTTAGGGATGATTTTCAAAATTTCATACGTTCATCTTTTGAAACATTAAGCTTAAGTGCAAGTATGATGAATACATATCTTGATTGCCCAAGGCAATTTTTGTACTCTTACGTTTTAAGATTAGGGTCATTAAATGGTGTTAATGACATTTTAAACTATGGAAATGTTGTGCATAAAACTATAGAAAATTTTTCAAAAAATGCAAAGATTGAGGGAAAATACGAAGACGTTGAAAAATTTATTTCTAATTTTAAAAACCTGCTGACAAAAGTGCCTTTTTCAGACAGAAGCGCAAGGAAAAATTACTTGCAAAAAGGGGAAGAAAACCTGAGAATTTTTTACAATCAGCTTATCTTAACTCAAATTGATAAAATATTTAGCACAGAATTTAACATCGAAACAAAAGTAGGTACACAAATCCCGATTAACGGAAAAATAGACCGCATAGAACTTCTTGAGGACGGCACATTTTTAATAAAAGACTTTAAAACAGGAAGCGCAAAAAACAAATACAATATCAAAGAAGGTGGAGCTTATGAAAGATATTTAAATCAATTAAGGTTTTATAAATATCTTGTTGAGAAAAAATTTGACAAAAAGGTAAGTGCCACACAACTTGTATTTGTTGAACAGTGCGACAGCAATTATACTTGCGAAATGAGCGAAGAAGATAATAGTATCATTGAAAATAAAATTAAAGAAGTTTATTCGAATATTGAAAAGCAAAACTTTGAGCCAACTTTTAATAAAAAGGCTTGTGAATATTGCAATTTTAAAGATATGTGCGAGCTTAATTTGCTTTAATTTTTACAATAACTTTTTTAATTTTTTCGCAACCATCGTTACAGCTTAACATTGGCGCATGCACGTCTTGCGGGAAAAATATAGCAAAATCGCCCTCGCGAACGTTTATGACATTAGGACAAAGTGCATCTTCTTTTAATTTTAAAAACTCAACATCTTTTTCGCTGTCGTATGGAATATCCTCTAAAAAATTGTCAATTAAAGAAAAATCCATTCTTTCATTACCTGAAATTACATATTGAATATCAATATAATCCCTGTGCGCCTCAAATTTAGCCATATGAGGTAATTTTGTTTCGAGCTCTTGAACATTTGCATATATGCCATCTGCAATATCATGCCTGCCACAGGGCATGGATTTTAGGTCATTATTTAAAATAAATTCAAAACCTTTTTTAATTTTATCGCCCAAATTGTAATACAAATGCGCGTTTTCCATATTATCAAAAATCATTTTAACCTCTTAATATTTTAAATCTCTATTCTTTTGCACAAATTCATACTCGTACAATTTTGCCCACTGCAAAAACTTATAATACGCCATAATTACGGCGAAAATAAACCCGTGGATACCATCTTTAAAGCCACCCTTCATAACATAGAGCTTAAAAAATTCATAAGGCGGACGCAAAATAAGCTTAGAAAGCTTGAATTTTTTGTTTTTCATTTGAAATCTTTTTAACTCAAAATCAGTGTAATTATTGAGTCTTACACCAAAATGATTAAGAGATGGTATATGATAATGGATAAGTGCAACATCTTTTAATTTGCCGTTTTTGTTTATCCAAAAGTCTTTACCCTCGCGCGTTATAGGCATTTTATGGATTTCATTTGTATAGTAGCAATTTCCTCTTTTCCAAAATCTTTTTATGCCCGATTGTCGCCAGGAGTGGACATGTTTACCCAAAAGGTAAGTTTCGCGGGGAAGATAGCACGCGTAGCGATTTTTCTTAGGATGCTCGGCATAATTTTTTAAATATTGCCAAAGCTCAGGTGTTACAATTTCATCCGCATCAAGGACTAAAATCCAATCGCCTGTTGCCTGCTCCATTGCCCAATTGCGCGCAAGCTCAACAATCCCTGTTCTTTCATGATAAAAAATCTTGCACTTGTGCCTTTTTGCAATTTCTATAGTGTCATCTTCTGAGTGCATGTCGCAAATTATAATCTCATCAGCCTCTTTTACACTCTCTAAAACATCGTCTAAAAGCCTTTGAGCATTTAGCGTATTTATAACAACTGAAATTGTAGCCATTTATTAACTCCCTGTGTAATATGGCAATTGTAATACACAGAAAGGCAAATCACAAGTAAAATAAATGTTTCAAAAAAAATGTTTTAGTGCTATACTTAACTTATGGGCTTGTAGCGCAGTTGGTAGCGCAGGAGACTCTTAATCTTTTGGTCGTGGGTTCGAGTCCCACCAGGCCCAGTTTATTTTTTACAAATTGTCATAATATTCATCAACACTATCTGAAAGTTCATTTGCAAGCTTAACCAGCTTTTTTTGATTTTGAGGATTATTAAGATAATCAATTATTTCCTGTTTTGTTCCCCTTAAAACATAAGTTGAAATAAGTCTGTCACTGTTTACATGATGAGAAGCAATAGAGAGTCTTCTCAAATTTTTTGGCGCAAGTGCGTCATATTCAACAATAGCTTTAGCTTTATTATTTGTTTGAGGAATGCTAAAAGATACAGAAATTGGAGCAAATTTTCCATTTTCAGGGACTTCGTTTTCAGTTCTTTCAGATAAGACTTCGCAAAGTCTATTCATAAGATTTTCCATTTTATCTTGATTTTCGGCAGTATTGTTACTGTCATTATTTGCGCCGTTAAAATTTGTATTGTAATTGTTAAAATCATTTGTAAGTTTCATAGTCCCCTCATTATATCATATAAATATTAATGACCTTTTTTTGCAATCTCGATTAATCCGTTCATATCAATCATTTTCAATGCTTCATCATTTAAATTTGAATTGCTCATATAATTTTTAATATTAGGCATTATCGCACTATCAGGCAAAAGCCCCAATTCTTGCAATCTCAAAGTTTTATAAACATCGCTGAGATATTTATTGTAACTATCATAGTCAACATCTTCCATTTTTGTAATCAAATCATATATATCTGCATATTTAGGGTCATCCTTGTATATTTTTCCAGATCTTATATCATATGGAATATGCTCAACTTCAGCAAATTCATTTACTTTTGTACCTCTGATTTGCAATTCACCGTTTGCTATCGTGCCATCTTTTAGCTTGTGCTTTGTATTTGCTTGCGTACTTGCATAGCCTGATTCTTTTTGAGCACCTTTTGTTTTTTGTTTTACCTTTATTTTTGTATCACTATTGGACTTTGAAGTAATATTGCCTATTCCATCTGTAACATCAGTATCATTTATATCTAAAACAGGATTATCGTTTAGAATTTTAAAAGCACTGTCGTTTTCAAATATACCCTTTGAAATGGCATAGTTGTAAGCATCAGCAATTTGTTGAACCTGTGCATCAGTAAAATAAGATGTCAATTCTGAGCCATAGTTATTAATTTCAGTTATATTAACCTTACCTTTTTTAATTCCCTTTACCAGTTGGTCTACAACCCCTTGAGATTGTTTTTGTTTCAGAGAGTCGATAATATCCTTACTAACATTTGAAAGAGCATTTTCGATTTCTTTATTTTGTAATTCTTCGCCGCTCACATATTTTACAAAATCATCAAAAGTCGCGTTGATATTATTTTTCTTTAACATTTTTTCTACAATTTTTGATGAAGTGTCACTATCAAGGCTATTCATCTGAATTCTTAGCCCCAATGCATCGCCAATAGCATCATAGCAATTATCCATTGTAGTTAAATTTGCACTGCCATTAATTTCTTTTTTTGCAAGTTTTGAAAAAACTGAATTTTGCCCCTTTGGTCTTGCACTTATGGAATCAATTGTTTTATTACCCTTAAACGCACTATAAATATGCTCACTGGCTTCATCTATTTGTGAATCAAATTTTGCCGTTAAATCTTGCGCACTTGCACTGTGCCCTTCCAGCTTATTTAATATGCTTGAATACTCTTGAGCAGAAGTTATTGCAATTTCTTTATTTTTTTCATTAAAGTTATCAAGATATCTTTTTGCTTGAAAAGCGTTATCAATTTCTTTTTGAAGTTCATTGTTATGAGTGATGGTTACAGTGTTATTAAAATTATTTTGCGAAATTGCACCGCCAATACCGCCTGTAACACCACCAAAAATACCGCCAGTAACAGTATTTTGAGCAGTCGATGCCAAAAGACCGCTCAATGCAAATTCCTTGTCATCATCAAATGCGCAATCTGTAGTGTATTGAGTTGCTCCGGTAGCAGCACCTGTTATTGCTCCTGCTTTTGCCCCTTGCACTAGTCCTTGTTTTGCAGTATTCATAACTGTTGCGCCTGCAGTTGGAACTGATACCATACCGGCAGTTAGGGCACTTGTAACACCGTCAACAGCACCTGTTATACCATCTTTTAGAATTTCTTTAGAATCAAGAGCATCGCCTTCGATGTCATTTGTTGCCCTGTCTACGGTTTTTAAGCCTGCTTTAGCTCCTGCGCCGACTCCAAGACCTATTAAAATAGCGCCCGTACCACCTGTCGCAACGCTAACGCCTGCGACAGCAAGACCTGTTGCAGTATTTGCAATCAAATCCACTGCGCCATCTTGCTTTGTTTTATATTCTTCAATTACACTTGCAGCTTCATCATAGGTAATTTCGCCGTTTTCGTATTGTTCAAGCTTATCTTGAACATCATTAGAGCTTAATCCTAGCCCGGTAAGATTTTTAAAACCATTCCAAAGTTTCCCCAAAAAGCCTTGCTCGTCTTGAGCAGCCTCAAATTGCAATTCCAAATCGTCCAAATTTTTAGAATTGGAATCATCTTGCTCAAATATTAACTGCTCATCTGTAGTATCAGAATTTTGAGCAGCTTGAGTATTTAAGCTGTTGTTATTTAATACATCAAAATTTGCGCCTACTTTTTCCATTTTGGGGATAACTCTCTCTTGATGTATTAATAAAGTAAATAAATCGTATATAATTGCTATTTATTAACAATTATTTACATAGAAATTTTGTCACACTGTTCAAGGTTTAAGAGCTGATATTTTATATTCAAACCTGCGCTATAGCCTGATAAATTATTTTTTGCGCCAATTACTCTATGACAAGGAATAACAATCAATATAGGGTTTTTAGATAATGCCGTACCTACTGCTTGAGCCGAAATAACTTTTCTATTCATTGATTTTGCAACATTTTTTGCCATTTCGCCATACGTCAAGGTTGCTCCGTAGGGGATTTTAGTTGCTTGCAACCATATCGTTTTTTGAAACTCAGTTCCTTTTGGCTGTATGGGCAAATTTGAAATTTGCGGTTTTTTACCTAAAAAATAGTCATTGAGCCATTTTTTTGCTTGCAAGATAGGTAAGCTTTCAAAGTTTTTATAATGCGATAAATTCTCCCCTAAAAACAAGCTAATTTGGTTGACAAAACATATATTTGTAACAAATTCATCGTTTGAAGCAATAAATAACACGCCAATTTTTGATACAAAAAACGAATAAAACATATTTCAACTACAAAGTATAAGTGTGAACCCGATAATTAAAGATATTTACAATTCTTGTTTTCTTACCGTCTTTTAAATACTTTTTAATTTCAAACAAATGCGGTACACCAAAACTTTTATAGCAAAAACCGTATTTTACAACCCTCTCGACATCAGGCAAAGTATTTTTAAAATCCAATTTAGACAATATTTCTTTTTCATATTGCTTTACCATATTTGTATATTTTTCAATCTTTTCAATATTGGTAATTGTATTTGCACCATGCCAGCGGTAAGAAAATAAAACTTTATTTAGAAATTTGAATTTTGCATATTTTGATAATTGCAACATTAAAAAATAATCTTCAAGCGGGGCTTCTTTGCTAAAAGGCTCAACTTTATCAAGAATTGATTTTCTTATTAAATAACCGTTTGGTATGTAATTTCCAATTTGCAAAGATTCATAACTACCAAAGTTCTTATCATTAAAGAAACTACAGCCATTTTTTAAATAATCTGCAAAAGTTAGGAATTTTGCCTCATTTTTGCTATACACATTGTTTCTTTTTTCATCCCAATAACATTTTTTTCCGTTTGAGTCAATTATTTCATTGTCACCAACGACTAAACCATATTGAGGATTACTGTTTAAAAATTCAGCTTGACACTCAATTGCATAGGGTTTTACTAAATCATCAGAGGCAACAATGTAAACATAATCGCCTTTTGCTTTTGAGATTAGTTTGTTAAGCGTTTCGCAAGTACCTTTGTTTTGTTGAGTTTCAAAAGAGAAATTTGTAAATCTTTTTTCACACTCACCCTTTAACTCAATAATTTTATTTAAAGTGTCATCTTTTGAACCGTCATCAACTACAATTAATTCAATATTTTGATAAGTCTGATTAATAATCGATTTAATAGCGTCTTGCACATAGTTTTGGTGGTTATAAGCCGGCATTAAAACCGAAATAAGTGGTTTATCAGTAGGCATTTACAACCTCTACCACTTTATTTACCTCATCCTGCTCCATAACAGGCGAAATAGGCAGACTGATTATGGTATTGTGGATTTCCTCTGTTATTGGATAACTTAAATTATTCCACTCTTTATATGCCCCTTGTTTATGCGGTGGAGTGGGGTAGTGAATAATTGTTTGAATGCCATTGTTTTTTAAATACTCTTGAAACTCATCTCTATTTTTAGTTCTAACCGTAAAAACATGCCAAACATGGGCATATTTTAGAGATTCTGAAACTAGTTCAGAATGACTTAACGGCAAAATGATTTTTTCGTTTTTAATGTTTTCAATATAATATTTTGCTATTTCTCTACGTTTTTGGTTATCACTATCAAGATGTTTTAACTTAACATCCAAAATAGCGGCTTGAATCTCATCAAGACGGGAGTTTACACCTTTGTAAATATGGTGATATTTTCTATCTGACCCATAGTTTGCAATAGCTTTTACCTTTTGAAAGAGTTCTTCATCATTTGTTGTTATTGCGCCGCCATCGCCCATGCAGCCCAAGTTTTTACCAGGGTAGAATGAAAATGCGCTTGCGTCAGAAAGGTTTCCCACTCTTTTATTTTGATAAATTGCGCCATGGGCTTGAGCCGAATCTTCAAAAACCTTTAGATTATATTTTTTAGCTAAATCCCATATTTTTTGCATTTGTACTGCTTGACCGTATAGGTGTACAACCATAATGGCTTTTGTTTTTTTGGTAATTTTTTCTTCAATTAAATCAGGATTAATATTATATGTATTAATATCAGGCTCAACAAGGACAGGGGTACAGCCGTTTTGAGATATTGCAAGAATTGTTGCAATGTACGTATTAGCTGGAACTATTATTTCATCACCAACACCAAAACCGCTTGCTTTTATTATTAAATTAAGGGCGTCAAGTCCGTTTGCAACACCTAGAGCGTATTTAGTACCGCAAAAGTCTGCAAAGTTTTTAGAGAATATTTCGTTTTCTTCTCCTTGCAAATACCAGCCTTTATCAAGGATTTTTGCTATTCGTGAGTCTATTTCATCGCGAAATCGATTGTTTATTTTTTTTAAGTCCAAAAAATTAATCATCTTGTAATGTCCCAATTCTCTCGTAAATCTTTTTTCTTTTTTGCTTAGGATATAAAGCATTAATTACAGGCAATTCACTTAATAAGAATTTAAGCGCCATGTCTATATGGCTTTTCTTGCGTGTTTTATTTCTTACTTCATAAGGTACTACTAATATATCATAACCTTTATCATTGGGTCTATTATTTAGCAGTTTTATGTTTAATTTTTCTTCCATTATTTTGAAATTATTAATCCAGCGACCTTCTTTTTCAATAAACTCGTTTGACGCACTTGTAATATCTTTAACATAATTTGGATTAGCTAAAGCATATTTACACAATTCTCTTGCCTCTTGCGGTGAATTAAACATAGGAATTTTTACGTAATCTTTTGTTTTATTTTTAAGGTTTTCAGAATAACTTGAAATTAATATACCGCTTGATGCCATTATGTCGTAACATCTCCAGGGGAAAGCGAAACCCTTGCACTGAGGGTGAGAAATGGACAAATTAACAACAGAGGAATTATATACATCTTGATTATCTTTAAGAGTATATTTGGGCGTTTCATCAAATAAAAACTTTAAAATCAGATTTTCATTTGATAATTTATCCCATCTTGCTCCATAAAGTTTTAAACCCAAATCCCAAATTGCATTTAGCACATGTACACGATTATCAATCATGCTATAAGACTGCAATAAATTACCTGTAACATTGTTACAACAGCTTTCAAAGTTGCTGTAATTTTCATAATTATTTTTATTAAACTCTTGCAAACACTTTATAAACTCATTCTTATCAAGGTTCGAAAAATTATACCCGGGAGGAAGCGAACAGAAATTTGTTCCTATAAATGAAATATTATTTAGTTTTTCTAAATCTTCCATTTTTATGCTTGTAGCTTGATTTAGGGTAAAGATTTTATTTTTATCAAAACCTAATTTTACATATTCATCAAGATAAAGATTATCGTAGAAATTAATTAAAAAATATCGCTGTGAGTTTTGTAAAATAAATTCTTTATTTTGAAAATACGCAGCAGTATCAGCTTCCACACAGCAAATCGGGCAGTTAGTTATTTTAATAATATTATCTGTAATTTGATTATTAAAAGTTAAAATCAAATCCGGTGAAAATTTTTTAACTTCGTCTGTGAGATACTCCTCAATATGCTTACTAAAACATGTACCATAAGACAAATGTTTTACACTTAAAGTGTTCAAAAGTAAAACCTCGTTACCACACTTGACTAACTCAGAAGATAAAGATTCATAGTAATTTATTAACAAATTCCTCTTGCTTTTTGTTATTGATTCAAAATGATATAAAATTAAAATCTTTGCCATCAAAAAATCCGTTCTAAAATAAGTTGATTATACTATAAAATAATAAAATCTACGACTTATTAAGTTTAAAAATTTTATTTAAAAACCTTTTAAATAATAACAATAAAGGCTTTTTCTTCTTAATAGGCTCAACGTTATTTTTTAATAAATCACTTTTTGAATTAAAATATTTTTTTAAAATAGACATATCTTTTAAAATTTTTAAACGCTGATTATCATCTTCAATTTTATCTATTTCATCGAAAAACTCGCCACACGCTTTATTAAAAAACCCAAGAGAATATGTAAATAATTTTAAATACTTCTCATCAAAGTATGTAAATAAATCTCTAAAAATAAATGTGTTTAAGACATCTCGTTTAATCTGACGCATATTTTGCCAAATTCCCTTATCAGTGATTCTATATACCGTATCACAATCTTTTGAAACATGAGCTTTGCCATAAAAAATGTGTAATACATTTCTAAAAGTATCACCCCTAAAAGATGTCTCCCAACTTTTTTCGGGCGGATTAAGCAACTTATCAGGCACACCGTCTTTAAAAACAACATTTCTATACACGCAGCCTGACGTTTGAGAAAAAATGGTACGCCCATTAATGTAATCTTCAAAATCAAAATTTATATCTTTTTGTTCCAAATAAGGCTCCGTTGCACCATCGAGCATTTTTTTATAAACATTGGACATATAAATTGTATAATCTTCATTATGATTTAAAAAATCCAGTGCTTTTTGCAAAAAATTATCGCTTAGATAGTAATCATCTGGGTCAAGTACGCAAAAATAAGGGGTTTTTGTAATCGCATAAGCCCTTAGAACATTTCTGTAGAGTTTTTGATTTGTTTCAGATGTTAAAAGCGTAATTTTATTGGGATATTTTGATTGGTAATTTTTAACAATTTCAATGGTATTATCATTTGAACAATCGTCAGCAACAATAATTTGATAACTATAGCTTGTTTTTTGCATAAAAATAGAATCTAGCGCTTCAGATATATATTCACCCATATTGTAACTGGGCATAATAATAGTTAAATCATAAGTCATAAATTACTTTCCTATCTGATAATACTCAAAGCCTTTTTGTTTAAGCCTGTTTTCATCATACTGGTTTCTACCGTCAAAAATAATTGGTGATTTTAAAAGTTCTTTAATTCTTTCAAAATCAGGACGACGAAATTCGTTCCACTCTGTTAAAAGCACCATGCAATCAGCATTTTTTAAGGCATCATATGCTGTATCGCAATATGTGATTTTATCCCCAAAATGAAATTTTGCACTTTCAATTGCCTTTGGGTCAAAAGCTTGGATTTTAGCACCGTATTCCAGTAGTTTATTTATAATGGTAATAGCCGGAGCTTCGCGCATATCATTTGTTTTAGGTTTAAATGCAAGCCCCCATATACCAATTGTTTTCCCTTGTAAATTAGCGTTAAATCTTTTAAGAATTTTATTAACAAAAATTTCTCTTTGCTTTTTATTGACTTCATCAGCAGCCGCTACAATTTTCATCTCGCAATTATTTTCCATACCTGTCTTAACCAGCGCTTTTACATCTTTTGGGAAACAACTGCCGCCATAACCAAGCCCGGGGAATAAAAATTTATTCCCGATTCTGGAATCAGTCGACATACCAATGCGCACCATTTGAGCGTCAGCACCAACTTTTTCGCATAGATTTGCAATTTCGTTCATAAAGGATATTTTTGTTGCAAGAAAGGAGTTAGAGGCATATTTTGTCATCTCAGATGATTTTACATCCATAACAATTACTCTATTTCCCGTTCTAAAAAACGGCGCGTAAATATCCTGCATAATTTGCGTTGCTTTATCAGAATTTGAACCGATTATAACTCTATCAGGATGTAAAAAATCATCTACCGCGTTACCTTGTTTTAAAAACTCGGGATTTGAAACAACATCAAAAGGATGATTTGTATTTTCTTTAACTATTTGTTCAACTTTTTGAGCCGTACCTACAGGAACGGTTGATTTATTTACTATTACTTTATACCCATTCATTGCCCTTGCTATTGATTTTGCAACATCAAATACATATTTTAAATCAGCAGAACCATCCTCACCCTGAGGAGTGCCAACGGCAATGAAACATACTTGCGAGATTTTAACGGCATTATCTAAATCAGAAGAAAAAGATAAACGCCCTTCCTTTGAATTTGCTTTTACAAGCTCCTCAAGCCCCGGCTCGTATATTGGTATCACGCCATTTTTTAACTGGTTAATTTTATTGATGTCATTATCAATACAAATAACTTCATTACCCATATCAGCAAGGCACGCACCGGCGACTAAACCAACATATCCTGTTCCTATAACGGTTATTTTCATTTTAAAGCATCCTTATAAAAAATCATTTGCCACCCTTGTAAATACAATTATCAGCAACATCTTTTGCTACAACAGCCCCTGCAGCAACAAGGGCGTTTTCGCCAATTGTAACCCCGGGAAGTAACGTAACATTTGCGCCAATACTTGCACCTTTTTTGATTAAAATCGGTTCAAGTTTAAAATTTTTATTTTTTGATTTTGGATATCTATCATTGCAAAATGTGGCATTAGGTCCAACAAATACACCATCCTCAATTGTTATGCCATCATACAAATACACGCCATTTTTTATTGTAACGTCGTTCCCGATTTTTACATCATTTTCAATAAAACAATGTGAGCATATATTACAATTTTTGCCAATGACAGCATTGGGCAAAACAACGCAATACTGCCAAATATTTGTTCCCTCGCCTACATTTTTGCTTTTGACGTCAGATAATTCATGTATCATTATTTACTTTGTAAACTTTCTAAAAACTCGTTGTAATCCCTTATATATTCTTTCTCATCGTAATGTTTACTTGCCAAAACCATTAATTTGCAACCGTAAGAAAAATGCCTCATCTCGCGCCACATATTTTTACCAATATACAAACCGACATCAGGACGATTTAACCAAACTTCTTCCCTGTTTTTGCCATCATCTAAAACAAACTGGCATGCACCATCCATAGCGACAATTATTTGCTCAAGCTCCTTGTGTGCATGCTTTCCGCGCTCTTGATCAGGCACTGTATCAAAAATGTAATAAACGCGCTTAATATCAAAAGGGATATTTTTATTACCTTCAAGAGATACGAGTTTTCCTCTTTCATCTCCAAATACTTTTAAGTCTATTAATTTGTAATTCATTCAATTCACCATGCAGCATTAGCTATTCCAAATAAAGCACCAATTATAAAAAAGTATAGCACAAATAACATTTTTGTCATTTATGTAAACAAATAAAAGAATTAAAGTTTTATATGCTGCGCTCAGTTAAATTACACCTTTCGTAGAGGGTATAATATCAGGATTAGTTACATCAATTGAAACGGCTGTTTTTAATGCTCTTGCAACCGATTTAAAGGCGCATTCAATTATATGATGAGGGTCAACGCCATCCAGCATTTTAATATGCAAGGTCATACCTGCGTTTTGAGCAAAACTGTTGAAAAAATGAGCAAGCAAAACTGTTTCAAAATCAGAAGTTTTTTCTTCTTTTATTTGTATATCACATTTGCAATAAGGCCTGCCTGAAATATCAACAGCACACATTATAAGTGCTTCATCCATAGGCAATATTATGCTTGCGTACCTTTTTATACCACGCTTATCACCAAGTGCTTCACAAAATGCCTGTCCAAGTGTAATTGCAACATCTTCAACAAGGTGATGCGGGTCATTATCCAGAGAATTTGCATTTATTTTTAAATCAAACATAGAATGTGCCGAAAAAAGTTCCAACATATGATTAAAAAATTTAACAGGCGTAGAAATTTCATAAGAACCGCAACCACGCGGGTTAATGGTTACAGACACTTGTGTTTCATTAGTATTTCTTGATTTTTCAATTATTTGCATAAAATTTTTCCCTTTAAAAATTCATCTAACTTTGAAATGTCTTCTATAACATCAGCGGCGCCTGCATCTAAAAATATTTGAGCATTTTTAGAGTTTTTATTTGTCACTCCATAAACACAAGTTGTGCTTGCAACACCGGAATAAATATCATCAATAGTATCGCCAAAATAGTATATATTATTGTAAATTGTCTCTCTTTTAATCCTGTTTAAGCCTTCAGGATGCGGTTTTCTCTTGTCTTTTTCTAAATCATCCTGAGAAATTATTTTACAGAAATATTTTAAAATACCAAATTTTTCAAGTGAATAAACAGCTTCATCCTTTGGTCTTCCTGTAAAGACAGAAAAATCATAATATTTTGACAATTTTTCAAAAATTTGTGGTTGAATGACAAGTTCTTCGTTATCTATAATACCCTTTGAACCTTCTTTATCAGGGTTAAAAAACATATCTTGAAAAACTTTAATTACTTCATTAAGTTCAATTTCAAATCCATGTTTACTTAACAAATATTTTGTCAAATCCCAGTCACAATTAAGTCCGCCCAACTCTTTTGCTTCTTGAATCTCCTTATCAGAAATTTCTTTTGAGGAAAAATGTTTAAAAGTCTCCTTAATAGCCAGCCTGTATGAATTTGAAACATCAAAGACAACACCGTCAAGGTCAAAAACAAGCATATCTTTTTTTTGTAAAGCGTCAAAAATCTTACTCAAATCCTCTACACGCGGCGTTGTTATTCTTAAACAATTCTTTAAAATTTCCGAGTTTTTAAAATTCCTTACAAGAATCCCTGAGGATTTCAGTTTCCAATACACAAAATCGCAATAATTGCCAAAATCGCAAAGCACAAAATTTGCCTCACTCTTGTAGGGCTTAAAGCCAAGCTCTATAAGCCCTTGCATTAATGTTTCACGAGAAATTTTTATTTGTTCTTTTATAAATTTTTCATATTCAATATCATTCAGTGCTGCCATACCCGCACAAATCGCAGCAGCATTTACAGAGTAGGGGGAAATTACTTTTTTGCACTGCATAATATTTTGTTCTTGACTTAAAATTACTCCTAACCTTAACCCTGCAAGCCCAAAGTCCTTAGAAAAAGATTTTACAATAAATAAATTATCGTATTTTTTAACAAGGGAGTAATAATCAGGGGCATTGTGCGCAAAATTAATGTATGTAACATCAAGAATTAAAGCGACAGAGGGAAATTTTTGCAGTATTTTTTCAATGTCACTAAGCGCTGCACATTCTCCTGTTGGATTATTTGGGCTTGTAACGTATATTATTTTTGTTTTTTCACTAACACCATCAATTAATTTATCAGCATCAAAAACCCATTTTGTATAGTAATCAACAGATTTAAAATTACCATTTGAACACATTGTATATATTTTTGGCATTGAAAATGTAGGTTTAAAACATAAAAGCTCGTCATCATTATCTAAATAAGTCCCAATAATAACGCTTAGTGCCTCATCTGCTCCATTTGTAGCCAAAATTTGCCTATCATTTAAAGTAAATTTCTGTGCAAGCTTGTCAATAAGTTCACCATAGTGCGGGTATCTTGAAATTTGTGCGTTATTAAGCTCCTTTAGAGCATATAAAACCTCTTTTGACGCACCGTAAGGGTTTTCATTAGAATCTAGTTTTAAATTGCAAAGGTGTGCATACTTTGGAGTGTCATATGGTTGAATATTTTCAACGGCTTTTTTTGGTTTAATCATACAAAAATTATACTATTAATTCCAAAAAAACAAAATTATTTATACGCAAAAGAATTTTTATCCTTAATTTCAAACCTTACACCAGCGATTTCAATGTCATCGTAATCAATATAAGCATGTTGAAAAAGATTTCTGCCTGTTTTTATTGTCAGTTCGTTATTTTCCCTTACCAACTGTCTTGGTATGAGAATTTCCTGATTATCACCGTTAATATTCAACTCACCCACTTTATTGCCGTTAAAAAATACCTCCGCAGGACTGGAGTAAACATAAGCAATTTGATTTTGCCCCAATTCTTTTGCCATTTTAGTATCAAGACCGATTACCGAACCTATGACAATTACAGCCTCCTCGTTTGGACGCAAAATTTTTGTGCTAAATTTTTTAGAATAATAAGACCCGACAGACTTGCCCTTGAACTCGCTTGAATTAGCAGAGGTTTCCGAGTAAACATCATCACCTAAATGGCAAACATCGCTCTCTATTGTTACATCGCCCATTTTGCTTTTTTCAATGCCTAATTTCAAAGGTTTAGAGGCAATATTATCGTCAATAGTAAGTGAAAAGGGTCTGTAGCCGTCTTTTTGAACAGACAATATTGCAGTTTGATTAATTTGTGTATTTAGTTCAAAAGTCCCGTCAGAACCGCTTGTTGTCCTGTAGCCTATACTTGGAATACTTATAGCAGCGCCTGTCACAGGTTTTTGTGTATAACTGTCAACAACTTTATTTTTCCTTTTTAAAGTTTCATTTTGGTTGACTTGACCTGTAATGACGTCACAAAATGCAATTTGATTGCAGAAAAATATTAGACTAAAAATCGTTATAAAGATTTTTGATTTTTTAACCATAAATCCCCCGTAATTATGGAAAATTTTATTTAGTTTTTAAAAAATTTATTATTCCCTTGCAGGCTAAATTTTTATTAACCTAAAAAATTGTCCTTAATGGTATTTAGGATTTTTTTTAAAAGGCAATAATTAAAACGTAGATAAAATAAGGATAATAAGATTATGTTTGAATGTGGATGTATTTCCGTTCTTGGAACAATTGCTTATGTATTACTTGTAGTAGGCGGTCTAAACTGGGGGCTTGTAGGAGCTTTTGATTTTAACCTTGTGAGCTTTTTATTTGGCGAAGGCACACTAATTGCAAGAATAGTTTACATGCTTGTAGGCTTGTCTGCAATAGCTTCAGTATTTATGGTTATTGCTCACTACGTTAAAAAATCAAGAATGTAGTTTAACCCAATTAAGACGGCGCATTGCCGTCTTTTTTGTTTCCGTTTGCAATATCTTCAAATGATTTTTTACCAAAGATTTTTTGACTTAAGAAAATTTGTGTTTTAGGTATTAAAATTGCAAGACCAAATGCACTAAATGCAAGTCCTGCCACCTGAAATAATGCAGTTCTTAAAATTGCATTTCTTTTAACTTTTTTAAGTAAGTCTTGTGTTACATCACCATTGCCTGCTTTTTTTATGATTTCTTTAACAAAGCTGTCAATGCTTTCTCTAATTGCTTGACAAGTTTGAGCTTCAACAAATTTTTTGCTATCTGTTGCTCTACCATAGGTTGCTTTATTTATAACATTTTTTAGGAATTCAGGATTGGAAGTTACACTATTTGAAAAGACATCTTGAACTTGAGCTTTTGAGAGTATCCTCTCTCCTCTAAGCTCTGGCTGCAGTTCGCTCATTTTTGTAGCCTTATCAATAATTTCCCGACCAAGGCCCAAATTTTCAAGGTGATTTACCAAAGATTTTAATGTTATTGTGCCATTTTCGCTAAAATTAACGTTTTTAAAATGCTCGCTAATTTGAGGATTAACTACTGTTGAGAGTTGCTCTTTTGTAAATTTATTAGCTTTTAAAAACTCACAAATTTCATCAATTGCTTTAGGATGTACATTAGTGGTTCTAAAAGCTTTATTTAGCGCGACAACAGTTGCCCCTGTGGTAAAGTTGTAAAATAAAATTGAGCTTACATCTCTAAATAAATATTCAAATTTTTCTGCAGGATGGCGCGAATTATACACTCTGCCCGCCACCATACCTGTATCTGTCGAAATTAGACGCCAAGTATTATCGTTTTCAAGCTTATGAGATGCTGTCATTAATTTATTAATAAAAGCCTCGCTACCTTTAAAACTCGGTTCATATTTTGAATTATCAGGTTTTTTTGTACTTTGTATAAAATTATCCATACTCATGGCATTTTGCGGTTTTTGCTTTTTATTTTTTAAAGTCCTATCAGTAATGGCATGGTTAATTTTGGGTACAACAAAACCTAAAAGCCCTGTAGCTAAAATAACACTTGAAATTATTTTTCCAAATTTAAAAATAGCTGTTTTGTTTTTTATTTTAGGGTCAATATTTGCAAAAGGATCGCGCAGTGCGTCTTTGCCTACATCAATGTCAAGATTTTCAAGTTTAAATAGTTTTTTACCAATGAAATCACCAATCTTATTAAGACCTTTTACACCCCAAAGCCAAAAAGCGCCACAAGTGACTTCTTCCCTAAATCTTTCTTTAGCTTCGTCTTCGCCACCTCTTTTGTAACTTTGATGAGTTCTGCCTGCAGTGCAGCATGCTTCAATTATAAACGTCGGCAACGTCTTAGTGGGGTTTTTAATGTGTGATAAACCGTTTATAAGGGGTTTTTCTAAAATACTTGTCATATATGATTCGGCTAATAAACTATATTATACATTACATTTAAAAACCCTGAAAAATTTTTTTTGCCAGCTAATCTTCAACAAGTTCATATCCTGTTAACTGTGCAGTTTGAATTTTCCATTGCCTGATTATTTCCTCGTTTGGCAGTTCATAAGAAATTGGAGTACCGATTTTTAAGTTAACCTGAGGGCGTTTAAAAATATTCCAATTGTATGTTTCAAGGCCTGTAAGCCCAACAGGAACAATATCTGCCTTAACAAGTTTAGCAATGACAGCAAAACCCTTGTTAACTTCATCTATTTTTTTGTTTTTTCTTATTCCACCTTGAGGGAATATACATAAATTAAAATTAGCCTTAAAGACATCAATGCAAGTTTTAATGGTCGACACTTCAAGTTTTTCGCGATTAACAGAAAAAGCTCCAAGGCGCGAAATGTTAGTTGCAACCCATTTACCAAAGCCACCTTTTACTTCATAAAGTTCTTTTTTTGCCATGTAGGCAAGCGGTCTTGCTGTAACCATATTCATTAAAAACGGATCACAATATGAAATATGATTTGCCGCAAAAATATAAGGTTTCTTTTCGAGATTTTTGTTTCTCGTGCATTTGAATTTGTAAAACAGGCTGAAAAGCGGTATATACAATATATACAGCGCATAATACTGGTATAATCTTGTTAAAATATTAAAATCTTTTGCAAACTTTCTTGCGTGGTTAATCTTTTCCATTAGTTTCTCCTGCGGTTAACTGCGCTATTTTTTCCTTCCAGATGTTAATCATCTCGTGGGTGTCTTCCATATATGGAATAGGTTTGCCAATGTTAATCTGTATATGACTTTCAAAGGGTTTTCTCTCTTTCTTGATTGCACCAACAATGCCTACTGGTAAAATGTCGCACTTGAGAGTTTTGGCCAAACCAGCAAAACCTCTTGAAACATTATCCATATTCCCGTTAATTTCTCTGGTACCTTGAGGAAATAACCCTAGAACCCAATTTGTTTGCTTAATACCAAGAGCCGTTTTAATTGTTGAAACACCAAGTTTTTCTCTGTTTACAGCAAATGCACCTAACATAATAAGGAAAAATCTCGCAAGCGGTTTTTCAAAAAGCTCTTGTTTTGCCATATAAGCAGTATGTCTGCCAATAGCGTCGATGACAAGAAAGGGATCTATTGCGCTAACATGATTAGATGCAACAATAAAAAATTTATCTTTAGGCACATTTTCCTTACCTGTAATTTTTAGCCCACAAGCAATTCTATAATATGTACCGTATACCAGGCGGCAAGTAATCCATTGTAATATGCCACTAATTTTATTAAATTCTTTTGGCTCTCGTTTTGTATATTTTTTTGCCATTTCCCATTTGCCTTATATAAAACTATGTGAATATATCTCTTTGTTTAAGATGATTTGCGCGCATCTAATTATTTTATGCTGTTCTTTATCGTCCTTATCATATTCAATATCGGAAACATCCCCAAAGTTTTGCATTGTTTCATATAATTTTAAATACAAAGCATCAACTTTACCATTTGCCTTTTGCGCCTTTATAATATTGTAAACCTCAATTGTTTTTGTGTCAAAAGCATCAATTATTGCACCATCCAAACCACAGCCAAGAGCTAGAGCAAGAAATACTCTATTAATATCAGCCCTTAGCTCGTTGGGGCAACCATTTGAAATGTTTGAAAGCCCTACAAGTGTCTTAACCTCAGGGTCAAAGCTTTCTTTAATCATCCTAATTGTATCAAGCGAAACTATAGCCTGTTCTTGCGCAACACAAATAGGCAAAATTAAAGGGTCAATCCAAACTTTTGAATTATCAATATTTGCCGATGTTGTTTTTTCAACAATGTTAAAGGCAAGCTCCAGTCTTTCTTCTGGTGTTTTTGGGATTCCCAATTGCGCATTCATTGTAAGCGCAATTAAATTTGCGCCATATTGCGAAACAATCTCAGTAGTTAATGCAAGTTTTTCATCATCAGCAGATGACGAGTTTAAAAAAGCGTTTTGTGGGTTTTTAAGGCAACTAAAACCCTCCTTCATCTCCTCTATATTAGTAGTATCAAGGGAAAAATTAATATCAAAACTTCCGCTCAAAAGCTCAATGAGCCATTTTAGAGAACCTTGCAGAGCACCTTTTGCAGGCCCGATATTTAAATCGATCGTTTTAATATTATTGGCTAATTGCATTTTTACATTATTTAATACATAATCGCAATCACGATTAGAGATAGCCTCTTTTGTTTTTTTAGAGATAATGTGAAGATTTTCCCCTATTAACACTTGAATTTTCCCTTTACTTTACTAATTTAAATTGGTTTGTTATAATTCTAGCATAGATATGGAGGAATTTTATGAAATTTAAAAAAATCCTTGCAACAGCACTTGTTTTAGGGCTTGCAACACCTGCATTCTGTGATACTATTGGCATGGTAAACTACAGAAAAATTTTAGAAAATTATTCAAAAGCAAAAACTGCAAATAGCGAAATAGACGACAAAGCAAGCGAATTACAAAGATATTTGCTTGATAAAGAAAAAGAATTTAAAAAAATAGAATCTCCTATCCAAAAGAAAAATTTTGAAGAAGCAACAGCTAAAACTTTTGCTGCAAAACAAGAAGCTTACGCTAAATTCAAAGAGAAAAAAGAAATGGAAATTGACACAGCAATTGAAAATGCAATCAAGGCAGTTGCTATAGAAAATAAAATCAACACAGTTATTGATTATCGCGTAATGTACTTTGGCGGCGTGGATATTACAGACAAAGTTGTTAAAAAATTAAACATGTCAGGAACAACTGCCAAATAGTACTTTACAAAGAAATATTTTTTGATATTATAGATTTATCGGAGAAGTGCCGGAGCGGTTTATCGGAGCGGTCTTGAAAACCGTCGTACGTGACGAGCGTACCGTGGGTTCGAATCCCACCTTCTCCTCCATTCTAAAGAGCCTTTTAGGCTCTTTTTTATTTTTGTGATTTATTTGTTGGATTTCACTTAACATACCTACTAAGCGTACATAATAATCAAGCCTGCGTGTTTCTTTACACTCATTAATAACTTTTTCAATTTGCCACGCATTTAACAAACTGCTATAATCTAAAAATGGCAAAAAATATAGATTATATTTACAAGTATTATTCATACATTATTAAAAAACCATCATGGTCAGCTTTTATTTGCGTTTTACCAATGGTTTTTATCAACTTAATTGAACTAAGCGACAGGTGCATTTTAATTGCCACGGCAGCATCGCTAATTGCTTTACTTGCAGCGCTCAATTTTAATGAAAAATTTGGTTTTAAAAAATCTTTAAATTTTGCTCTTAATGTCTCAAATTTTATCATGCTATATTTTGTTATAAATTGCATTATAAGCACTGCAAAATCAGATTTTGTTCTTGTGGATTTTATTTTGCAATTTATACCGATAATGATAGTATCTGTAATTAATATTGCAATTCTTTCACTCTGTGCATTTTTTGCCTACTATTTAATAAATCTTTTAAGTTACAAACTGTTTAATTTAAAATTTTTATCAGAAAAGCTGCAAATATTTAGAACAAAAAATTTTCCATTGTATTTAGCAATATTTGTGCTAATTATTTTCTTAATTTTAAATACCTTTAATGAATTAAAATCTGTAAGAATTAAAATATCTCTACAAGAAATGACTCTGCCATATAGATACATAGATAGAAACTTGAAAAATGGTAAAACCTGTTTTATAGATCATAATAAACTTTTGATATATGACATAAAAAATGGTGACCAGATTGACAATTATCTAATATTTCACGAAAAAAGTGACAAAAGATACAAAACAAAAGCACTTTCCCTTACAAATGGAAATGTTTTAATAATGCAAAATGAGGGACCAGTGCAAAATCAAAAATATTCAGAAACTAAAACTTATTTAAAACTATATTCAAAAGATGAAAAAAGGATTGTATCGGTTCTCAATATTCCACTTGTATATAGCACCAACTCCCCTATGATTGAATTAAATGATGGCAGAGTTATGATTATCGGGGGTATGTTAGACAATCAAGATAAAACTCTAATTTACAACCCCGAAAAAAATAAAGTTAGTTGGGGGCCAGATTTAAATTACAAAAGAAATACTGCTGACGCAATATTGCTCGATAGCGGAGATGTCTTTGTTTTTGGCGGAATGTATGACACAAATCATCCTGACAATACAGCTGAAATTTACAATATAAAAACAAATAAATTTGAAAAAATTCCGCTTAATTTTGATATACATAACTATGTTAACAACACAAAATTAGCAAAAATGCCTGATGGCAGAGTTGTTATTTTATGCGAAAAATCCAACTACAAAAGAGAAGATGGCATTGGCGCAATACATGGGGGAATTTTTCCAACGCCGTATTTAGTAATTTTTGACCCGCTAAATAAAACTTTTGAAGAAATTGAATACAACTATAAAAATAGAAAAGGCTACAAAAGGACTAATTTTGATTTTATTGTCCTCAATGATGACAGAATTATGATTGCAGGCGGTAATTACGTGCAACCCGTAAAGGGCAACTACAGGGGTGCTGCCAATGATATACTTATATACAACCCAAAAGATAAAAGTTTTAAAAGGACTAATAAAAACCTAAAAAAGCCAAGACATGGGATTTATATAATGTACAAATTGCCCGATAATACAATTATTATCAAAGGCGGCGAGAAAGTAGAGAAAATTACCCTAAAAAAACATTTTTAGGCAAAAAATAATTTTCAAGAGGTTTATATAAGCAAATAACGTAACCGAGGAAATTATTATGAGAATAGCACCAATTAGCTTGTAGGTTGGGCATACTTGCCCAACGGTAATAGGGGCTATTAATCGGAGGTGGACTTTTCTTTGATTTTGTAATTTTATGTCCTAATAAAGTCCGGTTTAAGCCAGTTTAAGAATACAATATCAAACAGTCTCCGACGACTAATATTTAGTGTTGTCGGGCAAGTATGCCCAACCTACAGACTACAAACAAATTTTAAAAAAGTGACAAAAAGAATTGAGAAAAATTTGTTCATTTATTTAATATTTTAAATTTATGTTGCCCAAAATAATCAAACCATCTGTAACAAGAAATCAAACCATGTGTTCTTTTACACCAATTCGTACATAATAATCGAACCATTTATTTTTGCATTTGCAAATAAAATTCTTAAGTATAACCTGAAACATTAGCCGCTTCGATATGTTTTTTATTATTGCCTTCAATTAGCATAGATTTAACTAATATTAGGAGAAATTTATGGATAATATGTTTTGTTTTCAATGTGAGCAAACCTCTCAAGGTAAGGGTTGCACAATTAAAGGTGTATGCGGTAAAACTTCTGATACCTCTAATCTTCAGGATAAGCTAACAAGCAAATTAATTGAGTTAGCCAACTGTTCAAATGAAAATGATGAAATAACACAAATTTTAATAGACGGGCTTTTTATTACAATTACAAATGTGAATTTTGATAATAAATCAATAAAAGAGTTTATAAAAAATGTAGAAAAACATATCGATTGCAATTTCAAATTCAACATAAAAGCAATATGGGACTGTGATGAGGATTTAAGAAGTTTAAAATCTTTGGTATTATTTGGTCTTAAAGGAATTGCTGCTTATGCTCACCATGCAAGGGTTTTAGGGTATAAAGATAAAGATGTTGACAGTTTCTTTTATGAGGCTTTGCGCACTATTTCAAAAAACATCTCAACAGAGCATTTGCTTTCTCTTGTGATGAAAACAGGCGAGATAAATTTAATTTGCATGGAGCTTTTGGATAGGGCTAATACTCAAACTTATGGTAATCCACAGCCTAAAAAAGTTACAACAAATATTGAAAAAGGGCCTTTTATAATTGTTACAGGACATGATTTAAGGGATTTAAAATTACTCTTAGAGCAAACAAAGGATAAAGGAGTAAATATTTATACCCATGGGGAAATGTTGCCCGCGCATGCGTATCCTGAGCTAAATAAATATTCTCATTTAAAGGGAAACTTTGGAACTGCTTGGCAAAATCAGCAAAATGAATTTGATAATGTTCCGGGGGCAATTTTATTTACAACAAATTGCATTATGCCCCCAAAAGAAAGTTATAAAGATAGAATATTCACAACATCTGTTGTTGCCTATCCTGATACAGTGCATATTGATGACAATAAAGACTTTTTGCCCGTTATAAATAAAGCACTTGAGCTTGGCGGATATAGAGAAGATAAAAAGATGACGGGTATCAACGGAGGAGATATTTTAACTGTAGGTTATGGGCATAATACTGTTTTGTCGGTTGCTGACAAGATTATAGAGTCCGTAAAAAGTGGCGACATAAAAAATATTTTCTTGGTTGGTGGTTGCGACGGTGCAAAAGTGGGCAGAAACTACTACACTGATTTTGTAAAGCTAACTCCAAAGGATTCGCTTGTCTTGACTTTGGCGTGCGGCAAATTTAGATTTAATGATATTTACCTTGGTGAAATTAATGGAATAGAGCGACTTTTGGATATGGGACAGTGTAACGATGCTTATTCGGCAATTAAAGTTGCTCTTGAGCTTGCGCGCGCATTTGATTGTTCCGTTAATGATTTGCCACTACATTTTATTTTGTCTTGGTATGAGCAAAAAGCGGTTTGTATTTTATTAACACTTTTGTATTTAGGGGTTGAAAATATAAGATTAGGCCCGACGTTGCCGGCTTTTGTATCTCCACATGTGCTTAAAATATTGGTCGATAAGTTTAAAATAAAACCTATTACAACTCCTGAAAATGACTTGAGGGATATCTTAGGTTAAAAATAGCGCAATTGATAAAAGTGCTAAAAGTGTAGATATTATTATCAATGCAATATTTCTTTTCTTGTATTTTTTAAATTTGCACCTATAATAGTTTACCTCGGCACTTTTATCTATAGGCGTTATTAAAGTTTTGAAAACTTCAGGAAATCTTTGTACTGCTTTTTCAACTATGTCGTATCTTTTAAGATTTATGGCAGAGTCTAGAACTCGCTTCATTGCTTGCTGCGGTGTTTCATAAGGCAGTGAACAGTTGAACTTGTCTAAAAGTTTTCTTACCTCTATTGGGAAATTTATTATCTCAAGCCAATATTTAACATTTCTTTCATCTGGAGATTGTTTTAGAGAGTTCCAAATTCCTGAGTTGTTAATTGTTTTAACAGACATTAATTTATCAATATACTTAATTTTTCCTTTTAGTGAGAAGAAATAAATATAATAAGAATCCATGTTGGTAATATCTTTCGGGTATAAATTTAGTAATTCTTCTTTATAGATATCCCACCTATACATAGCAGAGCATGTTTCGATAAAATAGGCACTAAGTGTTTCATGTATTGTAAAAACATCTTTTCCATTTAATTCTTCAACGGATGGCTTAAAGCAAATATCTTCTCCGGTTATTATGTTTTTTCTTAAACTCTTATGAAAACAACCCGAAAAGTCAGGGTTATTATCTAAAAAATCAACTTGGGTTTGAAGTTTGTTTTCATCTGTCCAATAATCGTCACCTTCACAAAAAGCAAAGTATTTGCCTTGTGCCCTAGGTAGATTAAATCTTTCTGTAACAGTCTTTTTTTGTGATAATTGATTTTCTGTTTGGTATATTGGTTTTATAATATGCGGATATTTTTTTTCATATTCTTTAATTATTTCAGTTGTACCATCTGTCGATGCATCATCGTGAATTAAAACCTCAAATTCAAAATTTGTCTTTTGCATGACAAACCCTTCAAGGCATTTTCTAATAAAATCTTTATGATTGTATGTCGCACAGCTAATGCTTACTTTTATCATTTTTTATCCTAAAGCCTTAAAAATCTTTTTTACATACTAAAAATATACTAGAACATAGATCGGGATATTTTAATCCTAAGCTATAACATCCATCTAAATATTCTTTTGATATTATGTCTGTTTTCAGTAATTTATCCCACTGGTAATTGGCAAGGGCTTTAAAAAAAATGCCCGATTTGTAAATAACATTTAGTCCTGCCTGTTTTACATCTCGCTCAAGAGTATCAAATGCGTACGTGATTTGATGACCATGTTTCTTTTCACCTTCTGTCACTGCAGAATTATGTGATATTATACCCATGTTTACAGCTATTTGTCTGGATGGGGCATTCGCATTGGGACAAATTATAAAAAATAGTCCATCGTCCGCTAGCCATTCGTTATTTATTTTTTTTAAGACGTTAACAGGATTTTTGACGTGTTCTAAAACGTGAGTCATTATAATATTGTTAAATTTAGAATTTAATGTGGCATCTTCAAAAGATGAATGTATTATTTTTATATCATCTCTTAATATTTTTTTTGCCTCTGCAATTGCAATATTTGATGCTTCAATACACGTAATATTTTTAAAAATAGGCTCTAATCTTTTAGTAAAAAATCCCTTGTATGAGCCAAGCTCCAATACATCATCTTTTTTAAAGAAAGGTAGCATTGATTTCATATAGTAGGCATGCATTATATCTAAATCAAAATTATAGGCATAATTTCGTTCTTCGATGTCTTTTATCTCTTCATTAAAATTTCTCATTTTTCACCTTTCTATTTATCACATATCAGCTTGGCGAGGCCAAAACCATTTTTGCCAAATTCATTTCCATTATACAATAAAAATATATTTTCACCCATTTTAAATAAATTAGGGTAACACATCATTTCGCTATCCCAGCCTTCCTGTGATAAATCAATTCCGCATTTTGCGTCGTCCCTGACCCAATTAATTAAATCATACGAATACGCATATCCGATTCTGTAACCTCTAGATTTGTTGTTTCTAAAATCTAACATATTTCTATAACAAAAATACATATGATAACAATTGTCTATTTTTATTACAGTTGGTAGCGCCTGACATTCGTTCTCATCAATTTTATTGGATATAATTTTTTTGTTAGATTTTTGCCAATCTACACCGTTGTCAGAAACGGCATATGTTATTTTATAAACTCGTTCAGGAAAATTATTGTTATTTTTAATCCATCTTTCCCCGCAAATGTAGAACATATAATATTTGTTTTCAAATTTTCTAACAAAAGCGTCTATTACCAAAAACGGTTCATAAATACTCGCTGTCAAAACTGGGCCTTGTCCTAATCTTGTGAATGTATAGCCACCATCAAGACTTTGGGCCAATCCAATACCCGAGTCTACATCTACAGACACTCTTCTAGTCCACCCGCTTGTATATGCATATAATTTACCGTCTATAAATGTTGGACTAAATGGAAATATTCCATGTTCATCAAAACATCCTAATTCTCCCTTTGTTATAATTTCTTGTGTTGAATAGTTTATAATGGATTTAAAATCTTTTGAAAAATCAACATATTGAGGAATGCTTATGAACTTGTTCTTAATGTCTAAAATTCTTGTGCTAAAAAACACTCTGATAAAATCGTTAAATTCTATAGCCTGAGGGGATTGAGCATGGCTTACGAATCTTTTTGCAAAAGGTGATTCATAAAAGTTAAAAATTTGTCCTAATTTTTCCCATTTCATTAATTCAAATCTCCATTCAAAACAGCTAGACCTATGCCAAATCTTCCGACTTCGTTTCCAACATACAACATATAAATATTATTATTTAATTCAAATACATGGGGATATGCAACCATTTCGTTATCAAAAGCATTATCTTCTGGGGAAATATCTATCCCTGCTAATTTGTCATTACGTTCCCAATCGAGTAAATTATGTGAATAGGCATATCCTATTCTGTATGAATTTTTTTTATTGTGCCTGTAATCAAAAGCACCTCTATAGCAAAAAAACATGTGATATTTGCCATTTTTATAAAATATATCTGGGCAAGCTTGTGCTTCTAATTCACCTATTTTGTCAGGTATAATATTTCTGTTAAGTTTATTCCAATTTATCCCGTCTTTTGATGTTGCAAGTCTAATTTTATAAACTGGTTCGGAAATATTATTTTTAGTTGCCCATTTATAACCGGCAATATAAAACAAATAGAATAAGTTGTTATACCTTCTTATCTTATGGCTACTGACCAGAAAAGGTTCGTAAAGAGAGTGTGACAAAACGGGGCCGACACCGATTTTTTTAAAGCTGTTGCCGTTGTCATGGCTTATAGCTAGACCTATTGATGAGTTTATAGGAACCGATTCAGTAGCAGTCATGCCAACGTAATATGAATATATTTTATTTTCGTCTATTCTTAACGGTGCAAATAAATATGTTCCGAATTCGTCAAAATGACCCCTGTCGCCCAATTCTAATACTGGTTTTGAAGAAATATTTATTGGTTGAAAAAGATTGTTTTTGTCATAATCTGCATATGCTATCAAGCTTTTTAAACGACCGTTTTCATCCTTGTTCATTCTGGTTGTAAAGTAAATTCTTATAAAGTTATCAAACTCCAGTGTATTTGGTGTTTGCGAAAATTCCTGTATCCAAGAGTTGTTTTTATAATCTAAAGGGTTAAATATTAAGCCAAGTTTTTTCCAAGAAAACATTATTTCTTATCAAGCCTCCATAATAAAGTATTCTCGTTGTCAGATATTTGCTTAAAGTGATGTTTTTTGTAAAAATTAATAGCTTTTTTGTTGTTTTTATTTACTTCTAGTGATATTGTTTGGATTTCTGGATATTTATTTATAAGAAAAGTTAAAAGACTAGAACCTATGCCTTGATTGTTTAGCTCTGGTATAACACTAATATTGGTAATATACGCCTTATTTTTGTCAACATAAACAGCTAATAAGCCTACTAAATTATTCTTATGCCATGCTTCAAGTCTTTGTGATTTATAATATATTTTTTCAATATATTGTTTTAGAATAACCCTTTTTTTTAAGTTTTCTAGAAATATATTATCACAAAGATTAAAGTGCTTACTTATCTCTGTTAAGGTTGAGCAATTTTGTTTATACAAGACATTCATATTAAAGTGTAATCCTTTAGATAATCTTGAACTTTCTTTAAGTCATTATACATTAGCAAGTCTACAATGGAAAGATTTGGAATAAAGTTTGAGGTATTTTGATTATATTTAATTTCGTTTGCTCTCAAAAATTCCAGACTTATATTGTTGTTCTCAAATTCTTTTTTGTCATATAATTCAACTCCGCCAATTGGGTTTATGTATTTGCTACCATTTAGAGCTTTTACAATAGCAATGACTTTATCTTTTGATTTTAGCGAATGGTCAATATTAATTTTTGATGAAACAATGATATTGGTTTTTATTTCAAGGTAATTACAAATTTCTAAAACAGAATTGTAGACATATTCAAAAAGATTATCGTTTTCATAATAAATAATTTTCTCTAAAAGAGGTGTAATTTCTTTTTTAAAAGGTGCCTTGAAATATGCATTTTGAAATTTTGAAATAAGGCCTTTTTTGTCAAAAGTTGGCGATATGTTTCTTTCAATAACATTTTTGTAATCGGAATCCTTTTTTAAAGGAATGGAAAAAATTTTGTCCTTGCCATTTAATAAAAATCGGTTTCTATTTATCCAGCCCTTTTTAGTGTACTGAATGTTGTCATATATAACAAATTCATCTACTGCATTAATTAATTGCCAGTATCCGATATATGGAAAAAAATAAGGTTGCATAATAGCTATTTTCAATTTAAAATCTCCTCTGGTATAAAAGAGCTTACATTGCATTTTATGTCATTTTCTTTGCATAAGAGCAATATTCTTTTTTAAATTTGTTCAGTATTTTTTTAATAATATTCATTAAATTTCTCTTTCAGGAATTGCATTATGTAAAAATTTGTCACTCTGCTCAACATTCTTGACTCGTTAACAAGTTTTTTATATATTACAATAACGAGATTGTTTTTGCAAGGATTGATATATGATATTAGTAAAAGAGTATAGTCCCGTTTTTATAAGGTATTGTGTTAAGTTTTTGAATGAAAAAATAAGAATATCTTTTAAAAGAAAATTTAAATTTGGAGCACCTATTCTATGTGATGATGTCTATTATCCCAACAAGCCTGTTTATCTATCAGTGTGCTCGATTTTCAAAGATGAAGCACCATATTTAAAAGAATGGTTAGAGTATCATCTTTTGGCGGGTGTAGAAAGATTTTATTTGTATGATAATGATTCAACAGATAATCCTCTTGAAATTTTGCAGCCTTATATTGATAAAGGAATTGTTGTTTATCATAAATTGGATGGCGAGGGTAAGCAATATGTTGCCTATAGAGATGCAATTTATAAATACAAAAAGCAAACCTATTGGATGGCAATTATTGATTTAGATGAATTTATTTTGCCTGTTGAAAAAGATGATATAAAGGAATTTTTAAAAGACTATGAAAAATATCCTGGTGTTGTAATAAATCAACAAGTGTTTGATTCGAACGGTTATAAAACAAAACCAAATGTTCCCGTCATTGAAGCTTATACGAAAATTTCAAAAGAATATGGCGTTATTTTATCAGCTCAAATTAAATCAATTTTTAAACCTCAAGAAGTATCTGAAATACACACTGCTCATTACGCTAATTACAAAGGCAACAAGCTTGCTGTTTATCCAAATTTATTAGAAGTGCCAGCAAACACTTATGGGATTGTTTGTAATTATTTGGAAGTAATGTCAAAAATCCGTCTTAACCACTACTATACAAAATCTGAAGAAGAATATCTAAAAAGGTGTAACAGAAACTATGCCAATATGCCTGTTAAGCGCCCAGTTTTGCAAAGTTTTCTGAATTTCTGTGGAGAAACAGAGGAAGATTTAACAATTCAAAAGTACCTTTCAAAATTAAAAGAAAGATTAAAAGATTAATTCATTTTGTTTTGCAGTCTCGATACAATATACTCTGCTGTTTCTTTTTTTAAGCTGCCGTAATACGGCAAGCATAAAACTTTGTTTTTTAAGTCATTTGTTACAGGTAAATGAGCAAGTTTGACAGCCAAGTCGTTTTTATAGCAATCATAATCAGAACAAGCCGGATAAAAATACTTTCTTGTGAAAATATTTTCTTCTTTGAAACTGTCGTAAATTTCATTTCTTGATATAGGGTAATCATCCTCTATTATAATTGGGTAATATTGATAAGAATTTTTAACGTTTTGAGGCATTTTTGGAATTCTTATGCCTTGTATTTTGCTTAGCTCGCCATCATAAAATTCTTTTAATTTCTTTCTTTTTTCTTGTTCTTTTCTGTATATTTTTAAATTCAATAAACCAAAAGCTGCTTGCAGTTCATTCATTTTACCATTAATGCCAACTTCTTCAACTACTTCTTCATTTCTTATGCCAAAGTTTCTAAGGTTATAAACTTTTCTTTCAAGCGAGCTGTCATTATAGCTTAAAGCTCCGCCTTCTATTGTGTTAAAAAGTTTTGTAGCGTGAAAAGAAAACGCTGAAATATCGCCAAATGTACCTATGCCCCTGCCGTTAATTTCTGTTGAGAAAGCGTGCGCAGCGTCATATATAACTTTTAAATTATACTTATCTGCAATTTTTTGAATAGTCTCAACGTCACAAGGAAAACCGTATACGTGGACGCCTAAAATCGCACTTGTTTTTGGTGTAATTAATTCTTCAATTTTTTGCGCATCAAGAGTCATTGTATTTGGTTCTATGTCGCAAAAAACAGGCTTAAGTCCATTCCAGACAATTGAATGCGGAGTAGCTGCAAAAGTAAAAGGGGTTGTTATAACTTCGCTGCCTTCCGGTAAATTTAGTGCTTTTATTGCTGTTAAAAGTGCTATAGTACCATTGTTAAATAAAGACAAGTTTTTAACTTTTAACTCATCTTTTAATTTTTCTTCAAGCTCCTTGTGCTTTTGCCCCATGTTTGTGAGCCATTTTGAAGCAAAAATATCCTTTATTTCACCGCAGACATCCTCTAACTCCGGCAAAAGTGGACTCGTAACATATATTTTTTCTTTGATTTTTCCCTGTGTTGTTTTCAATTTATTATATCCGTAACAATTTTTAGTATGAGTTTTAATTGTTCATTATTTGCCTTATTTATTAATGAATTTATTTTGTCTTTTGTTATTTCAGCATTACTTGTTTTATCAAACTTATATAGTTCGTAAATTTCTACATCCAGTATTTTTGCTATTCTTTCTATATTTTCTTCTGACGGATGATAAATTCCGCTTTCAATTTTACTAATACTTGGTGCGCTAATTTCTGCTAACTCCGCCAATTTCTCTTGAGTAAGACCTCTTTTTCTTCTGAGTTCTCTTATCCTTGTCCCTAAAAGCTTTTTTAAGTTTGACATTAATAACCTCAAGACTATTTTCTATGAAATTGAATATTAATGCTATTGACCTTAACTTTAATTATTTGTATATAATTTAAAGCAATTAGCAGATATTTTTATATTTGTGTAAATGGAATACCAAAATATTGACATGGAAAATGTCAATATTATTTATAAGTTTTTAAAGTTGTTATGCTATCTTAAAAAATTTGTAATAAACCTTTTTATTTTGCAAAAAATACAAGAGTCTTTTTTATGAATTTCTTTAATTTCAGAAATTGAATACGCCTCAGGTTGAGCTGTCCTTTGGTATTTAACTTTCGGTGTACCAAAAAGCATTACATAGACAGGTTTATAGCCTGATGGTATTTCAAGCATTTCACAGATTTCAGGGAAAAATTTTAAACAAGCTTGCGCAAAACCGCACCAGCAAGTACCTATCCCTAAGTGCTGAGCGTAGAGTTCAAAATAGCTAAGGGCAATTATAGGGTCAACATTGGCACATGGTGCGCTAAGCGGGGATGAGACAACCACCATATGCGGTGCGCCTCTAAATATTACATCTTCGCCGTTTAAAAATGCGTCTTTGTATCTTGAAAATTTATTCATAATTGGCGAAAGTGCCTTATATGACATCGTTTTTATAATTAAATCGTTAACTTTATTTCTTATAACATCCATTGCCGATTTTTTCTCGACAATTGAAAAGTGCAAACTGTGAGAGTTGCAACCTGTTGGAATGTAAGGCAGCATTTGTTTTAATTTTTCCATTATTTCAGTGGAAATTTCTTCATCTTTATATTGTCTTACACTTTTTCTTGATTTTATAAGTCCTAAAATATCATTGTAGTCAACAATTTGAGAATCTTGCGGATTTTTATCACAAAAAGAAAGTGCGCCTGTCGGGCAAATGGCAAGGCAATGCTGACAAGAAATACATCTTTTCTCATCATCCATTTTTGGAATATTTTCATCGTTAAAACTTATACAGCCTGAAACGCAATCACTAATGCAAAGCCCGCAATGAGTACATTTTTCTTTATCTATTATGATTTTTTTCATTATACACCTCGTTTTTTTCAAGTATATTTTTTGTCATTTAAATTGTCAATTGCCCAGCTTTAATATGGTGGTTTTTTGGAAAATTTGTTATACTTTGCTTATGAATAATAAAGATAAAATGATAAATGGCTATTTATACGACGCAACCGATGTTTCACTTTATAAAGAACGCTTGCGCGCAAAGGATTTGTGCTTTAAATATAACCATACAAAGCCTTCTGATGTAAAAAAGCGACAAAAAATTATAAAAAAACTCTTTGGTAAAATTGGTGAAACTTTTAATATTGAATCCGATTTTTGGTGTGATTACGGTTATAACATCGAAGCAGGGAATAATTTCTATATTAACCACAACTGCGTAATGCTTGACTGTACAAAAATTAAATTTGGAGATAATGTTTTAATTGCTCCAAATTGTGGATTTTATACTGCAGGACATCCTTTAGATGTTGAGAAAAGAAATAAATGGATTGAATACGCCTATCCTATATATGTCGGAAACAACGTTTGGTTCGGTGCAAATACAATTGTTCTACCCAATGTTACAATAGGTGATAATGTTGTAATAGGCGCAGGTAGTGTTATTACCAAAGATATTCCTTCAAATACCCTTGCTTATGGCTCGCCTTGCAGAGTTATAAGAGAAATTAACGAAGAAGATAAAATGAAGTATTTTAAAAATGAGGTTTAAAATGTCAAATAATGAAGCAAAAAACAAAACTTTGCTTGTGATAATCTTAACACTTGTTACTATGGTTTTTGAGATATTTTTTGGTATTGTAACCCGCTCAATGGCACTTACTGCTGACGGGTGGCACATGGGAACACATGCTTTTGCTTTATCAATAACATTTTTTGCTTATATTTTGTCTGCAAAATTATCTAAAAGTGAAAAATATGAAATAAATGTCGATAAAATAGGAACACTTGCAGGGTTTGCAAGCTCTATTTTACTGGGCATTACAGGTATTTGGATTTTATTTGAATCAGTTGCTCGCTTTTTTAATCCGTATGAAATTCATTTTAACGATGCAATAATTGTTGCTGTAATTGGTCTTGTTGTTAATCTTTTAAGTATTCTAATAATGGGCGTAAAATCTCATCACCATAATCACGAGCATAAAGATTACAATTTTTTGGCTGCTTATATGCATATTCTGGCTGATGCTCTGACGTCATTTTTTGCAATTTTTGCACTGCTAGCAGGTAAATTTTTCGGTTTAGTTTTTCTTGACCCGCTTGTAGGCATAATTGGCGGAATTTTAATTTGCATCTGGGCCTATAATCTAATAAAATCAACATCAATTATTTTGCTTGATGTAAAAAATAAGTAATTCTAGTGTTTTCCTAACGATAATCTTGCCATTTCCTCTGATGAAAAACAGGCATGCACTTTGTTAATTTTTCTTTGGATATCTTTTATTGGATTTTTAATCTGTTTATATGTTGCCCAAAATAAAGCTTTTGAAAGGCCAATTGAAAAATTTTCCATTCTTTTTACATGAAGTTTTCCGCTCATTGAGTTTGCAAGCAAAATTTCGCATTCGTAACCTGTGTTATCAGGTACTAACGGATAATTTAGCGATTTTGAAACAAAAGGCATATCAATCCATTTTAAATTATCAATTTTTACCAATATGAAAATAATTTCTTCTCTTAAAAATATTTGGAAAAATATTTCATTTTTTTCGATAATTTTTATTAAATCTTCATCTAAATTTTTTCTGAGTATTACAACTTGTGCTTTTTCTCCGTCAAAAGAAAAAGTCTGTCCTTCGCGCAGGTTTATAAAATCGCTGTAACAATTGCCAATTATATATTCCATGGTAAATATTTTATCATAACAAAATTTGAAAATAATTCGTGTAAATTAAACAATTTATTCTTGACAACTTTTAAAAAAAATGTTGTAATTAATCAAAAGAAAATAGGAAATAAAATGAAAAAACTTCAACAAGTTAGATTTATCCGCCGACGCTTAATAAGACTGGAGTCTTATTAGGTTTATTTTTGTATGAAGTTGTAAAATAAATTTTTTAAGCCTCCCTTATGTGGTTATCCAAAAAGGGAGGCTTTTTTAGTAGAAAGGCAAAAAATGATAAAAGCAGCAATAATAGGAGCAACAGGTTATTCAGGCGCAGTTCTTGCAGCAATACTTGCGCATCACAAAAGTGTTGAAATTGTATCTTTGGTGAGCAAAAGCTATAGTGGGCAACAATTTTGCGATATTTACAAAAATTTTAAAGGGATTTTAGACATTGAACTTGAAAAAGAAAATATTGAAGAAATTTCCAAAAAAGCGGATGTTATTTTCCTTGCACTGCCTCATGGAATAGCAAGTGCAAAAATCAATAAGGAAATATTAAACAATACAAAAGTAATAGACTTAGGGGCGGATTTTAGATTAAACAATAAAGAAACCTACGAAAAATGGTATAAAACCGAACATTTTGGGCAAAATCTTTTAAATGAAGCTGTATATGGTTTGCCGGAGTGGAATTTTGAAAAAATTAAAAACGCAAGACTTGTTGCAAACCCGGGCTGCTACGCAACTGCCTCTATTCTTGCTGTTGCGCCGCTTTTAAAAGAGGGTGTAGTTAGTTCTGATGAAATAATAATTGATGCAAAATCAGGTGTGACAGGTGCAGGCAGAGGACTAAACATTGACACACTCTTTTGTGAATGTAACGAAACAATTAAACCCTATAAAGTTGCCTCTCACAGACATACTCCAGAAATTGAGCAAATACTTGGCGATATTTCAAAACAGAATGTACTTGTAAACTTTACACCACACTTAATACCTATGAACAGGGGAATTTTAGCAAGTGTTTACCTAAAACCAAATAAAGATTTTGAATTAAACGACATAAAAGAAATTTATAAAAAATATTA
>CALUYB010000012.1 GCA_944324905.1 Candidatus Gastranaerophilales bacterium | reverse complement strand
CTTTTATCGGATAACAAAAAAATTTATTACATATAAACTTAAAGCATTATGTACGAATTTTTAAAAAACTTATCCGAAAAATCAAACTGCCAAAGTATGGGCATTTGCTCAATTGACCCAACAGTCAGCGCCATTGAGGAGCTTTTACTCTCTCAAATTCGCCAAACCTGCTTTTATGTAATAAAGCTGCGCGAACTTGGACAATTCAGCAAAGAAATAGAAAACAACATCATAAAAGGTCTTTCAATAGTAATGCTTAACACAAGCTTTGATAAAGACGATTTTATGTGCTTTCTGGCACAACTTTGCAAAGATAAAAATATTGCAAAAGAAAAATATATGAGTATTTGCAAGCAAAACCGCCAGCCTTGCGAGCTTATAAATACCGATGAGGATTTTTGTGAAAAATCAAACCTCAGCGCAATGATAAAAATCGGCGAAGAAAAACTGCAAAATAAATATCGCGGCATGAACAACGAAAAACAACGCCTGCTCGAACTTATCACAATTTTTGCAAAAACAAGCTCAATAGTTTTGCAACTTTTAAAAAAAGTTAAACCCGACACCTCAGATTTTGATTTTGAAGTTATAAGATTTTTCTCACTTACAAATTCAATCTCAAACCGCTGTGAAAAGCTAAAAAGGCGAATTCTTGAATTTTCAAAAATCGGCTATCAAATCCAACAACAAACAAGTGACTTTTACGAAAACCGCTACGGCAAAAGAACTTCAGCTAAAATTTTAACTACCCCCATAGAGGGAAAGGCAATTCTTATAAGCGGGCCGGATATTTTTGAACTTGAAAAGCTCCTTGAAACCATTGGCAACAGGGAAATAAACGTCTATACAAATTCCCTTATGTATATTGCCCACACTTACCCGAAATTTAAAAAATATAAAAACCTAAAAGGCCACCTTGGCACCCAAAACCCACAAATTGACTTTTCAGATTTCCCCGGCGCAATTTTACTTACCCAAAATTTTAGTCAAAAAATAGACAATCTTTTACGCGGCACAATGTATTCAAATAAAATAATCGCTCCAAACCGCGTGTTTAAAATAAAAAACAACGACTATGAGCCGCTAATCCAATCAGCGCTTAAACTGGATGGCTTTGAAAAAACTAAAAACAAAAAATACCTTGAACTTCCACACGATTTTACAAAAATCGAAACCACGCTAGACGAGCTTAAAGACAGCTCCGTTGTTATAATCGTTGGCGAAAATTCATCTACTGAGGACATTCAAGACTTCAACGGTAAAAAAATAATTAATCTAGATTGCCCCGTTGAAACAGATCTTTTACTCTCGACTCTTAAAAAATGTAAAGATTTGAATATAAAAACGGATTTATTCTTCACATCCTGCTCTATAAGCTCGATTAACACACTTTTATGCACCCTTTTTATGAATCTTGAAAATACTTACCTTGTTAACTGCTCATCCTCAATTATAAGCCCTCATGTGCTTGAATCACTTGAGAGCGATTTTAGGGTAAATATTATAAAATAATCCTCTAAATAGCTTATTATTTTACAATTTTTCCCCTCCTATGGTATATTATCTACTATAGAATTATTTTACTTAGGAGATACGAAAAAATATGCTTTCCGGAGGGCGTCTGGCGAAAAAGCGCAATTCAAATGCGCAAATTTCGCAAAAGATTTTCGGCTTTACCTTGGCTGAATTACTTGTTATTTTGCTTATTTCATCTGTTATTATGGTTGTTCTGGCTCCCGTTGTCAGAAAAAAACAAACCGCAATATCAGATACATCAAGCGCTTCAGCGCAATATGAAAGTGTCTTGTATACTTCATCCTCCCCATCAGCAGATTGCACAACTTCTTCTGACAATTCCCTAATCTGCAATTTTAAAGCACCTGCTGGTGTAAAATACATTAATGCAATTTTAGTATCAGGCGGTGGCGGCGGCGCAGGTGCTACTAACCCATATATTGTATCAGGGGCAAGCGCAGTTTCAAATACAGCAGGCGCAACTAAAACCGTAAATATTGTATCAGGTATGAAAAATGTAGTTATAACATACCTATCTGGCTCCGGCGGTGGCGGTGGAGGCGGCGCAAGCTCACAAACATCAGGCGGTGGTGCACCGACAAGTCAAGCAGATTGCGATAAGTATGATGCAAAATTTCTCACAGCTGCTCAAAACGGCGGAAAGGCGGTATGTGTTACAAAATACAATATAGGAGATATTCCTGATGCGCCTAACGGTGGTATAGCAACAAGTGTTACAAGAGTATCTGTTTCTAGCGGCAACTACTGTAGAACCAATTTCGTTCCAGGCAGTACATCCAACAGCTACAATCCAAACGGTTGCTGTTGGCAAGGAGAAACTGCAGGCTCATGCGATAGTTCTGATACAAGTTATAGTGGTTGCAATAGAACAGTATGTGAAATCAAAGCAGCAAAAAACTCATGCAAAGAGTTAGCATATAATGGCACAAGCGCAGGAGACTGGAGATTACCTGTAGAAGCCGAATTACTTAAATGGGCAAATAATATTAGTGCAATAAACACAAACAAGGGCGATAATGGCTTGAGGTTTTGTGACTGGGTTAGGGGTTATGGTGCACCACTCTGTAACGCGTCCACTAAATGTAATGGCGCAGACAACAAAGTTTGCAGCACAAGCATAATAACATCATCCACACACTACAGCGATTACACTGGTCATGGCTATACAATTGGCGATTTGGGTAGCGGTAAATTCAAAATTAGGCGTGCTTATGATTACGCCGGTTCCGTTCGCTGTGTCCTTGAAAAAGCAGGCCCCTCCAACATCTCCCTCTCAGGCGGTGGCGGTGGTGGCGCACCATACTTTAAAAACTACACCATTCCGCAAAATATAATCGATTCCAACATTGGCGGTAAAATCGTCCTCTATGCAGCTGCAGGCGGAACAGGCAAAAAATCAGGCAACGGTAGTGACGGCTCAGATTCCTACATCTATGTTTACAACAGCTCAAACACACTTATCTGGGGCTTAAAAACCCCAGGCGGTAACGGCGGAAAAGGCGCAACAACAACATCATCTGGCGCAGGCGCAACTGCAAAAGCTGCAAGCACTTGCCAAATTTATCAAAACGGTGCTTGGAATAACACAACCTGCACAGGCGCAGGCACTGCAGGCTCTAACGGTACAAAAGTCGAAGGTGCCAATGAAACAACAGCAGCAACAGGCGGCAGTGGCGGTGGCTCTTTCTATAATTCAACAAGCGCAAACGGTGGCGGTACAGGCGGTAGTGCAAGCTCAGTCAATGGCTCTAACGGCTCAAGAAACGGCGCAGGCGGTGGTGGCGCAACGGTTGGTTTTGACTCATCAGGCAACGCTAAACAAGGTACAGGCGGTAATGGTGCAAGTGGTGTTGCTCAAATTACATATGATTCAACCTATCAGGCTGCCTCAGGTGGCGGTGGCGCAGGCGGTTCATACACACTGCTTGAAAACTTGCCTGTGGTAGCTGAAAAAACATATACGGTAAAAGTTGGCAACAGTGGCACTGGCGGTTCTGTAAACAATAACGGAGCAGACGGCGGCGCAAGTTCAATAAGCTTTGAAGGCGGAACTTATACCCTAGGTGGCGGTGGCGCAGGAAAAGTCGGAACTGCTGCAAATGAAAGCGCTAACGCAATCCATGGCATAGGCGGTTTAATAGGCACAACAAATATCTCATCAAAACTTGTAAAACTAGGCACAGCAGGAGATGCAGGCCAACAAAGCGGTACTGTTTCAATTGGCGGATTGGGCGGTAAATCAGGAATAAACACAAAAGGCGGCTGCGGCGGCTTTAGCACTGATACAGATTGCACAAACACTGCTTCACAAGGCAACAACACTGCATTTAGCGCACCAACCACACCAAACACAACTAAACAATTTGGCTCCGCAGGCGCAGGTGGCGGAGGCGGAGGCTGGAAATCCACAGCCTCATCTGACTCAGGCCCCGGAGGCGGTGCCTCAGGACAGAACGGATATGTATACATCTACTGGATTAAATACAAACAAGATTAAAAAAAGTAACAGCGCTATGTATAAATTTGCATAGCGCTTTTTTTTATTATAAAATTCTATTGAAATATAGAAGTGTAAAACATAGAAAGAAAAAGAAAATGACAATGATGACAGACAAACCGGAAGTTAAAAAAATGGAAGTTACAATAGGGGATAAACTTGTAACTATTGAAACAGGCAAATACGCAAAACAGGCAACATCTTCTGTTACTGTAAGATGTGAAGATACAATGCTTTTTATTCACGCAATTGTCAGCAAAGAACCGCGTGTTGGTATAGACTTTTTCCCATTATTAATAGATTACGAAGAAAGAATGTCTGCAATTGGCAGAATCCCAGGCGGATATACAAGAACCGAAGGTCGCTCAAGCGAAAAAGCGATTTTAGTTTCAAGATTAATAGACAGACCAATTCGCCCATTGTGGCCTAAAGGTTATAGAAACGATGTTCAAATTGTTTCACAGTTATTCAGCTATGACCAAAAAAATCAGCCTGATGTATTGTCAATTTTAGGCGCGTCAGCTGCTCTTATGTTAACAGGCGCACCTTTTGAAGGCCCTGTAGGCGCAATTCGTGTCGGTAGAATTGACGGACAAATGATTGCAAACCCGACACACCAAGAGTGTGAAAAATCCGATATGGACATTGTTATAGCAGGTACTCATGACAGTGTAATTATGGTTGAGGCAGGCTGCAAGTTTGTAACGGAAGATGATATTATGGCAGCTGTTGAATTTGCACAAGTTGAAATTAGAAAACAGTGCGACGCTCAGCTTGAATTTGCAAGAGCTTGCGGTGTTGAAAGAGAAAACTTTGTAAATCCTTATGACACATCAGAATTAGCACAAATCATTAAAGACAACACTTACGATATGATTGTTGATGCTTATCACAATTTTGACAGAGAATACAGACAAAACAAGCTTGAAGAAGCTAAAAATATTGTAAAAGAAAAAATTGAAGCATTGCCGGAAGACCACGCCATTAAAACAATGATGGAAGAAACAGGCATTGACTTTGTTGCAGAAGAATTTAAAGCATTAGAAAAGAAAATAATGCGTGCAATGATTAAAGATGAAGGCGTGCGTGCTGACGGCAGAAAAATTACCGAAGTTCGCCCAATCTGGTGCGAAGTTGGTGTTATCCCGCGCGCTCACGGGTCTGCAGTATTTACAAGAGGTCAAACACAAATCCTATCCTGCGCAACTCTAGCCGGTCCAAATATGGCGCAAGAGCTTGACGGCGTTGATCCTTTGCTTAAAAAATCTTATATGCATAAATACATTTTCCCAGGGTTCTCTGTTGGCGAAGTAAAACCCCTAAGAGGCCCGGGACGTCGTGAAGTAGGGCATGGCAACTTGGCAGAACGTGCTAATGTTCCTGCGCTTCCTGATGAAAAAGAATTCCCTTATGCAATTCGTGTAACATCAGATGTCCTTGAGTCAAACGGTTCAACCTCAATGGGTTCAACTTGCGCAAGCTCAATGGCATTAATGGACGCAGGTGTTCCTGTTAAATGCATGATTTCAGGCGTTGCAATGGGTCTTATTAAAGAAGGCGACACAGACATTGTATTAACTGATATTCAAGGTATTGAAGACTTTTTAGGCGATATGGACTTTAAAGTCACAGGCAACTCTGAGGGTATTACAGCACTTCAAATGGATATGAAAATTAAAGGCATATCTAATGAAACTCTAAGACGCGCATTGTATCAAGCAAAAGATGGCAGATTACACATTATGGAATGCATGAAAGAAGCAATAAGCGCACCAAGAGCTGATTTATCACCATTTGCACCAAGATTGTTTACAATGACAATTCCTCAAGATGACATTGGAACGGTAATCGGACCCGGTGGAAAAATGATAAGAAGCATAATTGATGCGTCAGGCGCTGAAATTGATATTCAAGATGACGGTACAGTAACTGTTACATCAAATGATAAAGAAGGCGCAGATATAGCAATCAAGATGATTAAAGACCTTACTTTTAAACCTGAAGTTGGCATGGTGGTAAAAGGCAAAGTTGTAAGAATCATCCCAATCGGCGCGTTTGTAGAACTTGCCCCCGGAAAAGACGGTATGGTGCACATTTCGCAAGTATGCAACGAAAGAATTGAAACAATAGAACCTCACTTATCAATTGGTCAAGAGGTAATTGTCAAAGTTATCAAAATAGATGATAAAGGCAGAGTTAACCTTACAATCAAAGGAGTAAGCGAAGATGAAAAAGCTAATTGTCAATAGGTTTTTTATGCTCGGCGCAATTATAATAGGCGCGCTTGCATTAGGCGGATGTTCAACATTGTCATATGTTGGCGAAGATTACAATGCTAAAAATTCAGCATTTATCCAAACTGATGAGATGTTTTACTTTTCAACATACAATAAAACGTCAACTGACGAGGATATTTCAATGAGGGTAGGAATTTCAAAAACTCCTGTTCCGGATATCCTTGCAACATACGTTCAAATAAACAATAATTCAACAACAAATGACTATGTGTTTTACACAAAAGATTTTGTTATAAGCGCAAACAATACACCTGTTGAACTTATTACTTCATCAAACTACTTGGGAGCTTACCAAAGCTCGCAAGCCGGCGCACTTGCCTCAATGTCGCAAGCAACAAGTACTATTGGTAACATCGCAAACATTGCAAACACTTATCAACGCTTAAATCAAACAAGCCCTGTGGCAGAATCTGCAAATGTAAGTTCAAACGACGGAGCTTACAAGCAAATAAGCGCAGTTGTTGAAGGAATCAGCCAGCACACAATCAACAATGCTGCAGTAATCAAACCAAAAGAAAACAAATTCTTTTATATTTTCATAAAAGATCCTGCGATATATCCTATAAAAGTAGACTATAAAGATTTAACATACAGCTTTATGGTTAAAGGTAATGGAGTTCAAGAAGACGAGTAATAAAAAACAAGATTGTAAAGCCTTTGGGTTTAAACGCTCAAAGGCTCAACATCTTGTAGAACTTGTGTTGTTTTTCCCGTTTTTAGTTGGAATTATAGGTATTTTAACAGAAATTGGCTATGGTTTAAGTACATCAATAGAGCTTAACTCAGCCCTAAATAACGCAGTGAGCATTGTTTCAACAAAACAAAGGTGGGCTGATAATGCTGACGCAGGGACTGTCGAAGATGAAATATATGATACGACATATAAAATTTTAAGGGCAAGAAAAATACCATACATTGACACCCTAAAAGTGGAGACACTTGAAACGCAAGGCTTTTACGTAAATATAGCATCGTATGATTACACTTACGCATTTAAACTTGTAAACTTATTTTTCAATGCGATTCCTGAAAAATTTCACTTTAAAAGTATCGTGGTTTCAAATAAATCACTATTTTTGCCAAATAATTACAATATATATGACAATGATTTAGGCGCAAACTTTGAATATTACTACGCTCAGGAGGGCAACCAAAATGAAACTCCTTAGCAGAAAAAGACGTGCAAATATTTCAATTATGGTTGCTGTTTTTTGCATGGCATTTTTAGTTTTTTGCGCTTTTGGCGTTGATATGGCATACGTTACGCTAAATCGCGCAAAATTACAGCGCGCAGTAGAAACAACAGCTCTTGCAAGCATAGCTGAATACAAAAACAGCGCGCAAGACAAAAGCGAAGATTTTTTTAAACTCTTTAAATCAAAAATAGACGTACTAAAAAACGCGCAAATCGAAAGTGTAGAGTACAAAGACGGTGAAGATAATTCAAAAAAAGTTAAAATAAGCGCAAAGCTAGTTAGTCCGACGTTTTTCCTAAGATTTGCAGGAGTCGGCAAAATTAACATAGAGGCAAATTCTTATGCTCAAGCGTATGAAGAAATTATTGAAAACAAAACAAGCGGCGACACAATAGAACTGGAAAATCAACTGACAGACAAAAACGGAAATGACATAAAAATAGAAACAGCAAATTTACCTGAAGGGTATTTTATTTTTGCAGGAATAAAAAATAATGATGGGGTAATAATGTGGTCAGATATTGGCTGTAAGGCAGACAGTACAAGAACATTAGAACAAATTGGGAGCAGTCAATACAATTTAATTAGTGCAAACAATACATATTTTGATTTATCAAAAACTTGCGAACCAAATGTTGATTCAAATGTCGTTTCTTATTTAAGATTATACAGAGCAAAATTTGCAGAAGAACACGATTATTCTTTTACAATTAGAATTTTAAATAACGTAAAGCTCATTACAAAGAACGATTTTTAATGTAAAATAAAATAAAAGGGTGAGGAAAATGAATAGCGAGGAGAAAAAAACATTAATATTAATCGACGGTCATGCACTTGCTTTTAGGATGTTTTTTGCCCTTGAGCGCACAAACATGCAAACAACGGAACATCAACCCACCTGGGCAATTTACGGATTTTTTAAAGCAATTTTTGACCTTTTGTCCTCGTCCTCTAAGGGCGGAAAAAATATTAAACCAAACTCTATTGCTGTTGCTTTTGATGTTTCAAGGCACACTTTTCGTCTTGAAAAATATGAAGATTATAAGGCAAACAGACAAACCATGCCTGACACTTTGCGCTCTCAGCTCTCACTTATTATGGATGGCTTAAAAGCGCTAAACATACCAATTTATACAAAAGAAGGTTTTGAGGGTGACGATATTATAGGCACAATCTCCCTAAAAGCAAAACAAATGGGACATAAAACCTATGTTTTAACAGGTGATAAAGACAGTTTTCAACTTGTTGATAAAGAAGATTTTATAAACATTTTAATACCCCAAAAAGGCGAGCTTAACTGCTATGGCTGGGAGCAAGTTTTTGAAAATATGGGTGTTACACCACAGCAAGTTATAGACTACAAGGCACTTTGCGGAGATAGCTCAGATAACATCCCCGGGGTAAAAGGAATAGGTGCAAAAACAGCTCAATGGCTTTTAGGGGAATACAAAACACTTGATGGAGTTTATGAGAACATAGAAAACATAACCAAAAAAGCAATTAAAGAAAAACTTATTGAACAAAAGGAAATGGCATATCTTTCGCAATTCCTTGCAACCATAAAAAAAGATGTTGAAATTGATTTTGATTTTTCAAGAACTTGCCTTGAAATACCAAACAAACAAGCTGTTATTGACTTTTTCCAAAGTGTACAATTCTATAGCTTTGTAAAAAATATAGATAAACTGCTAAAACCATTTGAAACAAGCTGCGAAGATATAGAACAGCAGAGTTTTGTAACCATAAAAGAAGAAAGCCCACAAGAGCAAATACAACTGGGGCTTTTTGCGCAAGAAACAAAAGAGGATGAAGAAATTACAAAATTAGACACAAGCGAGCAGGCAAGTGCTTTTTTAGATACCATAAAAGAAAATGACACAATAGCAATTTCTGCAATTTTGCCCCAAATGCCAAATTCGCTTTATCTTGCCTGCAATAATACTTGCGCGCTTTTAAAAAAAGATGACAAAAAAGTTGTAGAAATTCTTGAAAATGAAAAAATAAAAAAAGTTGTCTACGATATTAAAAATGAGCTAAATTATATGAACCCAAAAGGTGTAATTGAAGATGTAATGCTCTCAAGTTATATTAAAGACTCCTCAAGAAAGCATGATTTAATTTCACAAATTCAAAATTACCTTAATTTTATGCCTGATGAAAATGACGGCTACAAGCTTACAAGAAATATTTTAAAACTGCACGAATTTTATAAAACCTCACTTGATGAAAAAGAAAAAAAGCTTTTAGATGAAACAGAACTACCTCTGGCGTATGTTTTAAAAGATATTGAAGACACAGGAGTCAGTCTTGATGTTGACTATTTAAAAACTCTAAGCGTTGAAATAGATAAAAAAATTCTTGATTTTGAAGAAAAAATATATAAACAGGCAGGCACTACATTTAATATAAATTCTCCAAAACAGGTTGCAGATGTACTTTTTAACACACTGCAAATAAAGCCTTCCAAAAAAAATAAAACAGGGTACTCGACATCGGCAAAAATTTTGGATGAGCTTGCACTTGAACACCAAATTGCACGTGATATTTTAGAGCACAGGCAATTAATGAAATTAAAAACAACATATATTGATAACCTGCCAAAACTTACAAAAGACGACGGAAAAATCCACACACATTTTAATCAAATAGTGACAACTACAGGCAGATTATCAAGCTCAGACCCCAATTTGCAAAATATACCAATAAGGACAGAATTCTCCAATCGCATTCGTGCAGCTTTTGTGCCAACTGACAGGGAAAACTCCTTTATATTTTCTGCTGATTACTCACAAATTGAACTAAGGTTGCTGGCGCACTTTTCAGGAGATGAAGTTCTGATTAATGCATTTAAGAGCGATGAAGATATACACCTTATAACTGCATCAAAAATATTTGAAGTTGAAAAAGATGAAGTTACAAAGGAAATGAGAAGAAAGGCAAAAGCTGTTAACTTTGGGCTTATATATGGTCAAACACGCTATGGACTAGCATCTGTACTTAATATAACACCATTTGAAGCACAAGAATTTATTGATAAATATTTTGCCACCTATCCTAAAATCAACACTTATATGAATAACACCTTAATTGAAGCACATCAAAACGGTTATGTTGAAACCTTGTATGGCAGAAAGCGTTATTTAGGTTCAGAGTTAAACTCAAGAAATGCAAAAATAAGAGAATTTGCTCAACGTGCTGCAATTAACGCACCCTTACAAGGCACAAGTGCTGATTTAATTAAAATGGCAATGGTTAAGTTGCACAACGATTTAAAGAATTTTAAATCAAAAATAATTTTACAGGTGCACGATGAACTTGTTCTTGAAGTTCCAAAAGAAGAACTCGAAACCGTAAAAACTTTAACTATAAAAGCAATGGAATTAGGCCAACCACTAAAAGTACCGCTTAAAATCAGTACAAAATATGGTAGAACTTGGAAAGAGGGGGATTAAATGAAAAAAATTCTTTTAACTCTTGGAATAATATTTTTGTCATCAAGTACATTTGCAAATGAATCAATGCTTACAAATTGCAATAAAAATTACCCTATAAGTGCGGATAATCTCTATATGCTAACCCTGAGCGCGCTTAATTCTCAAGGGCAATATGAAGTTGTTGAAATGCAGTCAAAAAGCGGCTACATAATGTTTCAAACATCAAATAAAAATCAATACATAGTGACAATTTCAAAAGAAGGTTCAGCAAGTTCTAATATAAAAATCCTGCCTGCAAATAGCGATTTTTCAAAAGGGACAATAATTCAAAAAGGTGTTTTTGACATAATTGATTTGAATATCAAAAATATTCCTCAAAAGGTGCTTTAAATGTATAAATACGCACTTATCCTTGTCGATGTCGCAAAGTTAGGCACAAAAACATTTAGCTATTTAATACCCGATGATTTTAGAGAAACAATTAAAATCGGTCAAGCCGTAGTTGTGCCTTTTGGGCCTAAAAGAAAAATAAAAGGCTATGTTGTAGGGTTTTCAAATTACCTTGAAGAAGGCATTAAAGCAAAATATATTGACGACATTTTAGAAAGTGAACCGCTGTTTGATTTAGAGTATTTAAAACTGCTTGAATGGGTTGCAAATTACTATTTTTGCGATTTACCTACGGTTTTAAAAACAGCGTTGCCTCAAAAGTTTTTTGAAAAAAATGTGAAAAAATATAGAAAACCTAAAAAAGAAAATGCAGCATTAAAAGAAGAAACTGAACAAACAGAACACAAACTAAGCCCCGAACAGCAAAAGGTTTATGAAGAAATTAAACATGTAAATGCGCAAAGTTCGCTTTTATATGGCATTACAGGCTCAGGAAAAACCGAAATATATTTTAAACTTATTGAAGATACAATAAAAAAAGGTAAAAATGTGCTTTTTATGGCACCTGAAATTGCGCTTGTATCACAACTTACAATGCGCACAATAAGACGTTTTGGCTCTAAAAGCGTTGCCATCTGGCACTCGTCAATTTCTGAAGCTGAAAAATACAGTGTTTGGGAAAAACTCAGAAACAATGAAATAAAAATACTTTTTGGCGCACGTTCTGCTGTATTTGCGCCTATTAACAACTTAGGGCTGATTATAATTGATGAAGAACACGACACAAGCTACAAACAAACAATGCCAAATCCAAGGTATTGCGCAAAACATGTTGCAAAAAAACTTGCACAACTTTACGGAGCAAAAATTATCCTTGGCAGCGCAACACCTGATGTAGAAAGCTTTTGGGAGGCGCAAAATACAAATTCACTTTTTGAATTAAAAAACAGGTACAACAACGCACAGTTGCCTGATGTCAGCATAATTGATATGAAAAGCGAAAGGATGGATGGCAACTTAGGCATATTCTCACGTACGCTTATTAATAAAACAAAGGAAACAATTGAGCGCGGTGAGCAGGTAATTTTTTTAATAAACAGGCGTGGATTTTCAAGCTACACGCAATGCATGGAGTGCGGAGAGGTTTTAGAGTGTAAAAAATGCGCAATACCCTTAATTTATCACTCCCAAACAAATTCATACAAATGTCATTATTGCGGATATGAAACAAAAGTTGCAAAGTGCGAGAACTGCTCTAGCGTTGAACTTGAAAACTTTGGTACAGGTTCGCAAAGAGTTGAAGAAATAGCAAATAAAATTTTTGAAGGTATGAGAATTGCACGCCTTGACAGCGACAGTTTAAGCAAAAAAAATGAACACATTGAAATTCTGCAAAAATTTCAAAAAGGCGAAATTGATATTTTAATTGGCACACAAATGATAGCAAAAGGTCTGGATAACCCTAATGTTACGCTTGTTGGGGTTATTAATGCAGATTTAAGCTTTAATTTGCCTGATTATAGAAGCTCTGAGCGTGGTTTTTCACTGCTTACTCAAGTTGCAGGACGCTCAGGCAGAGGCAAAAACAAGGGTAAGGTTATTTTTCAAACTTATAATGAGGGTAATTTATTCTTACAAAAAGCAAAAGAGCAGGATTATTTAAGTTTTTTTGAAAAAGAACTGGAATTAAGAGAGCAATACGACTATCCGCCATATTCAAAAATAATAAGGATAATTATAAGCTCTTGCGAGGACTTTATGGCAGAACATGCCTGCTGTGAAATTGCCCTGCATCTTGAAAATTACATAAAAAAACTTTCTCTTGATGAAAGAATAATAACCCTTGGCCCTGTTCCTTGCGTCATAGGTAAAATTCGTGGCGAATACCGCTACAACATACTTATAAAAAACAAATTAGAACAAAAAGGGCATGATATTGTACTTGGCTTTTTAAGAAGAATAAGCCTGCACAATGAAATAAAAATGATAGTAGACGTCGATCCCAGTGATATTTTATGATATTTTACTCAACTATAAACTCAAATAAAACAGATATTCTTGTTGAAAAATTTTTGCAACTTGTTAAAAGCGGTGCCAATACTGATGAAATTCTTATCCTTGTTCAAAACGGAAGAAAAAAGAAAAATTTTGTCGAAAAAATAAAGAAAAATTCACCCCTTGGAAATATTGGAAATTTAAACGTATTTAGCTTTTTCGGGCTTGCAAGAAATTTTATTGAAAAAAACTGGGTGCTTGTCGAAAATAGCATAAGGTATCCAAATCCTTGTGTTTTTGGGCATCTTTGCGGACTGGAGGCGTCGCAATACATTTTTAAAAACTGTATTAAAGAAATAGAATTCAAGGGCTACAATTCTAAAGTAAACCTTTTACACCAGCTTTTAAGGCGTTACTCGCTAATTGTTCAAAATGCGCTTAGTGATAATGAGATAAAAATTCGTGAAAATATCTTACATGAATCTTACTGCAGCGAGGTAAGAGAGGCTATAAAATTATATAAGCTCAAAACTCTTGAGTATAGGGCTTTTGACTATTTAAGACAGGTGAGTATTTTTGAATATTTGTATAAACAAGTCAAAAACCCTTATAAATACGTTATTTTAGACGATGGGGATGAAATAACACCTGCTGTCTTTGAATATTTAAAACACATTAAAAAAGATGTTAAGGAATTTTTTGTTGCTCAAGACCCTTGCGGTTCTTCGCGTTTAGGCTATTTGAGCGCAACACACATAGATTTTGAAAAATTTTTAAACGAAAAGGCGATTGATTTAAGAGAGAACGGTATCAAAACGCAAAACGCAAAAAACATATTTGAAAATGTCAAAAACAAAACCCCTGTTTCAGTGGAAAATATTGATATAAAAGGGTTTGTGCGTCGAGATGAAATGATTTTTCAAACAATTAAGCAAATAGAAACCCTTATAAAAAACGGGGTCAAACCAAATGAAATAGCAGTTGTAACACCCCTTTGCGACAGATACCTTCGCTTTTGTTTCAATAAAATCAAACAAGATGTCTTTTTCTTATCCGGTAGTGAAAAATTAAACCAAAACCCACATGTAGGAGCGATTATAGAAATTTTAAAACTTGCAAATACAGATGATTGCTACCTTAGCGCATTTATATTAAAAGGAATACTCCTTGAAATCCTTAAAATTAATGGCGATGAAGCTATTGAAATTTCTCAAAATTACGCATATAAAAATCAAGAGTACAAAACTTTTGTTAAAGAATACCTAAAAACCATTAAAAACCCTGATATAGAAGATTTTTTAAACTTTCTTGAAGAAATAAAAAATGCCTCCTTGAGCGAGCAACTCTACAAAATTTGTACAAAATACACACAAAAAGACATTGAAAATCAAAATGCCATTTTAAAGTTAAATAAACTTGCAAAACAAATTGCCGATTTCGAAGACATTTTCGGCTCTGATTTTCAAAAAACCACCCTCATTGAACAACTTGAAAACACGATTATTTCTGAAAACCCGCTAAGTGAGGATGAAATACCTGACAATTCAATAATTGTTGCAAGCGCTCAAAAATTAATTGACAGCGAAATTTGCGTGAAGCACTTATTTTTGTTGGACTGCTCAAACTCAGACTGGATAAAACAAGACATAGGAATGCTTTACAACTCATGGGTATTTCAAAAAAATTGGAATAAAAATGAATTTAACTCAAATGACAACATAGAGCTGACTCTTGACAGGACTGCAAGAATTTTATACAAACTCTACCTGTGCCAGAATGAAAAAATGTACGTGTATTCAAGCATTTACGACTCCTTGGGAATGGAAAATTTCGGCGCAATAGACAAATTTTTCACAATAGCCCAAACAAATAATCCAAAGAAAGCAACTAAAATAACTCCGCGCGATGACCAAAAACCTGTATTAGAATATAAATCGGGCAAAATGGCAGTAAGTGCTGTTGCAGGCTCAGGCAAAACTACAATTATGCTTGCGCTTATTTTTAAATTACTTGAGGGCGAAATTATAAAAAATCTTAAAAGCGAAAACATCTTTGTGCTGACTTTTATGGATTCTGCGGCAAGAAATTTTAAAGAAAGAATTAAGCAAAATTATCCTGATATGGTTGAAATGCCTCAAATATCAACGATTCACGGGCTTGCGCTTAGAATTTTAAAAGAAAACAACAACTATACTTTTTTAGGCCTTGATAACGACTTTGAAATAATAGACGAAAATAAAAGACGCGAAATCATTGCAAACGCTACAGTTAATGCGGGGCTTGATTACAGCAAAACAGACTTATACGAGCGCGCTATAAGCGATTTTAAAAACGATGGCGAAAATTTAAAAAATATCAAAAGTCCAAGCTTTAAAAGAATTTTTAGCACGTATAACAGCGAAATGAAAGAAAACAATTTCCTTGATTATGATGACCTTTTAATTTTTGCCCTAAAACTTTTAAAAACAAATTCTGACGTACTAAACTACTATCAAAACCTTGCAAGAGTAATAATTGAGGATGAAGCACAAGACTCCTCACCTGTTCAACAAGAGCTTTTGAACTTAATTGGCGGCAAATGGGGAAATATTATAAGATGTGGAGATGTTAACCAGGCAATTACTGCAACTTTTTCAAATTCTGATGTCAAAGGGTTTAAGAAATTTATAAAAGAAAACTACAACGTTGAAATGAATAAATCCCAACGCTGCGCAATAAAAATTATTGATTACGCCAATAAAGTAATTGATAGAGCCTCAAACCTTGCTCCTGAGGCATTTTTGAATATCAAAATGCAACCTGTAGAAGGAAAAAATGCAAATAATACAGATGCAATAACCCTGAAACTTTTTGAAAAATCTCAAGATGAAAAAGATTTTATTATTGAACAAATAAGAAAAATTAAAAAGGAATATCCTGAAAAATCTATAGCAATTCTTACAAGGAGCAATTGGCAAATTGGCGCATTTAGTGAATTTCTTGAGAGCAAAAACATAAAAACACAAAAAAATATCGATATTTTATACAACAACCCTGTTTTTAGAACAGTTCTTGCTGTTTTCAACTTTATAAATGATACAAAAAATAAAAAAAATCTTGTAAAAAGTATCGAAGCAATGCTTGAAATGCCCCGCTACAAGGATGAAAGAGAGATTTTAAATTACATACAAGATAAAGACTTTTTATCGCAAGAAGGGTCAAAATATTCTCTGTGGTGGGATTTAAAATATTTTTTATTAAAAAGCACACTGACCCCCATGGAACTTGTGCTTGAAATAGGTGATTTTTACTACAAAAACACCCTTGAATTTGCAAATGTATCAATGGTTTATTCAATTGTTGATAAAATTTATCAAACCCACAAAAGCTTTGAGCAAACACTTTTAAGGTTGAATGAAATTTCAAACAGGATTAACAAAAGCGCAAAATTTTTTAGCGAAGAAAAAACTCAAGAAGAAAATCTGGTGAACATTATGACATTGCACAAGTCAAAAGGAGATGAATTTGATTTTGTATTTATACCTGAGTTGAGCGCAGATAACTTAGGACTTAAAATCGAAGACATTAAACTCAAAAGCAACAGTGAATTTATACAGACAATTAAACAAAATCCAAAAACAAGCGAAACCTTAAAACAAGAAATTCTTGAAGAAAATTACAGGTTATTTTACGTTGGCGTCACAAGGGCAAAATTAAAACTTTTTTTGACTTGTGCAAGGAGTTTTAAAATGTATAACAAAGAAAAAACTCAAGAACCTTGCGAAATTTTTACAAAAGGAGAGTTGCAAAATGAACACATTTAGCGTAAATTCACTCAAGTTGCTTGATAAAAGCACAGAAGAATTTATAAATAAATACATTTTGCATCTTGATTTTATATCATACAATCAAAATGCAAAAAGCGGAGAGCGCCTGCATGCTATGATTTCATACTATCTAAAGGGTTTTGACATAACAAAATTGGCAAACTCACTCAATAAAGATGAAAAAGAAATTTTAGAAAAATCCCTATCGCTTGATATTTTTAAAGAGAAAGAAAAATTTATAAAATCAGAAGAAACATTTTTAATAAAATGTTGCAAAGATGACTTAATTTTCTACCTTTCAGGCAGATTTGACGCCATTTTTAAAGATGAGGAAAAATACACAATATACGACTGGAAACTAAAAAATATCCCGCAAAACCCTAAAGACGACTTGCAAAGCATAGTTTATCTTTACTGTGCGTCCAAAATTTTTAATACGAAAAATATTGCGATAAAATACATATCGCTCCAAACCAATCAAACGGCACAAGTTGATTTTAAAGACGAAAATATTTATTTAGAGAGCATATTTAATATAATTAAAAAACTACCAAACAAATATTTAGTTTAATTTAGTTAAAATCTCAGGGCCGTCTTCACCCACTAAAACCGTATGTTCAAAGTGCGCAGAAGCTTTATCATCCGCAGTTACAACCGTCCAATCATCATCCAAAACATAAACATCATCCTTGCCTAAGTTTAACATAGGCTCAATAGCAATTGTCATGCCTGTTTTAAGGATTGTTTTGTTACCTGTGCGATAGTTAAAGACAAAAGGGTCTTCATGCATACTGTGTCCAACCCCATGACCCCCGTACTGGCGAACAATACCAAGATTTTTTGAAAGCGCAACATCTTCAATAGCAGCAGAAACTTCTTCCAATAAATTCCCGTTCATCATCCTTGCAACGCCTGCCATTAGAGCTTTTTCGGTAGTTTCAAGGAGCATTTTTTTATCATCACTTATCTCGCCAACAGGATAAGTCCAAGCCCCATCCCCTACAAGACCGCGAAAAGTTGCACCAACATCTATTGAAACAATATCGCCTGAGTGCAAGATTATATCTTTAGAAGGAATTCCATGTACAACTTGCTCATTTATTGAAGCACAAATTGACCCAGGAAAACCATGGTAGCCTAAAAACGTTGGTATGGCCTTGTTTTCTCTAATTATTCTGTGTGCTATTTCATCAAGTTCAAGGGTTGAAATACCTTCACAAATTACCTTTTTCATTTCCTGATGAACAAGCGCCACAATAGAGCCTGCATGACGCATAAGTTTTAATTCTTCACGAGATTTTCTTGAAATCAATTTATTTTCCTACTCTTCATCAAAAACAATTTCTTTAATACTTTCCCAAACATCAGTTATGGGAGCATCTGCATTAATTTCTTTTAAAATACCTTCGTTTTCAAAATATTCTAAAAGCGGTTTTGTTTCGTTTTCATATGTTTCAAAGCGCAATCTTGCAGTTTCTTCGTTATCGTCTTTCCTTTGAACCAATTGAGTATCGCAAATGTCACAATAGTTCATAATCTTTGGCGGCGAACTTATAAGGTTATAAATCATGCCACATTTAGGACAAGAACGTCTGTTGATTAATCTTTGAACCAAAACCTCGTTTTCAATATCAAAATAAATTGCAAGCGCATCATCTTGTAGATTAAAACTTGTTACCTCTTTTAAAATGTCTTTTAATGCGTCTGCCTGCTCAACTGAGCGCGGGAAACCGTCTAAAATAAAGCCGTCTTTACAATCGTCTTTTTTAATTCTGTCTTTTATAACATTTTGAACAACTTCAATCGGCACAAGCTGACCTTTATCAATATATTTTTTAGCTTCAATACCAAAAGGAGTATTATCTTGTATGTTTTTCCTCAAAAGCGAACCTGTATCCACATGCGGAATATCTAATTTCTGAGACAACCTTGTTGTCTGTGTTCCCTTACCGCACCCCGGAGGGCCTAAAAATATAAATACTTTTTTCATATTATCCATCCTTACTGTTGCAGAAAACTTTCGTAATTCTTTGCCAACATGTGTGTTTTAATTTGATTAATAAAATCAAGCGCAACACCAACCATGATTATTAAAGAAGTAGCACCAAGACCTTGCATTGTAGTAATATTCGTTATTTTACTTGCAATTGTTGGAATAAGTGCAATTATACCTAGAGAAATCGCGCCTATGAATATCGTTCTGCTTAATATTTCATCAAGTTTATCTGCAGTTGGTTTTCCCGGTTTTACCCCTGGGATAGCCGAGCCGTATTTTTTAAGGTTATTTGCAATTTCCTTGGGTTGCATGCTTGGAATAATTGATGCGTAAAAGAAAGTTAGAGCAACAATCAAAAGAAAATAAATTACATAGTAACTAATTGATGAAGGACTTAAGAACAAGCTCATTTGTTCTAAAACAGTTCTTACAACCCCTTCTTTTAAGTTCATTTGCTGCACAAAACTCAATATTGTTGCAGGGAACAAAAGTATCGCAACCGCAAAGATAATAGGCATAACGCCGCCCGGGTTAAGTTTAAAGGGAATATTAGTATTGGCGCCGCCATAAACCTTATTGCCAACTTGACGTCTTGCGCTCACAATCGGCACTTTTCTTACCGCATCTTGAAATACGATAATAAAGATTATAGTTGCAACAAATATCGCAAGTAAACCAACCAAACCAAGCTGCAAAGCAGTATCCTGAGATACAAGAGTCGCAGTTCTTGAGGCATACAAAGGAATACCCGATATAATACCGATAAAGATTATAAGTGAACCGCCGTTACCAACACCTTTTTCCGTAATAAGTTCGGCAAGCCACATTACAAAAACAGAACCTGCCGTAAGTGCCGCCATAGAACCTATAAAGAACAATGGAGGATTTACAGTATGAATAATAGAATTTGGAAGCTTAGAAAGTATTGTCACAAAGACAAAAGACTGAAATAGCGCAAGCACAACAGTAAATTGTCTTGTAAGTTGTTGGATTTTTCGCCTTCCTGCTTCACCTTCCTCTTTTTGCAATTTTTCAAGGTAAGGTATAATTACCGCCAACAGCTGCATAATGATTGATGCAGTAATGTAAGGTCCTATACCTAAAGCAAAGATTGAAACTTTGCCCAAAGCACCACCTGAGAACAAATCAAGGAAACCTATCATATTATTCCCCGCAGCCATTGCCTGAAAAACTTCATTATTAATACCGTAAATTGGTAACTGCGCGCCAAACCTGAAAAGAGCGATTATAGCAAAAGTAAAAATTAACTTTTGCTTTAAACCGCTTGCTTTTAAATTTGACATTAAACTCTCCAGCATTTGCTGGCTGTTTACTTGTTGTTGCATTAAACTAATTCAACCTTTCCGCCTGCTTTTTCAATTTTTTCTTTTGCTGATGGTGTAACATATGTAGCTTTAACAGTAACAGCTTTTTTAAGTTCACCATTTCCCAACACACGCAATGTTACGCATGATGGATGAGCTTTTTTGTTTTCGATTAAATATGTCAAATCAACAGTATCTACGCTCATTTCATTTAAATCATTTACGTTGATTTCAGCTGCCTTAAGAGCAAATCTGTTTTTAAAACCTTTTAATTTAGGCATTTGACGGTAAGATGGCATTTGTCCGCCTTCAAAACCTCTTTTTGAACTTCTGCCTGATCTTTGACCTTCACCATTATGACCGCGGCAAGATGTTTTACCATGACCTGATGAACGGCCTCTGCCTACTCTTTTAGATTTGGATACCGAACCTTCTGCCGGTTTTAAATCTTCTAATGTTATCATTTATATACCTTTACTTTCTATTCTACTACCTGTACCAAGTGAGGGATTTTATTTACCATACCCATAATTGTAGCTGAGGGTAAGTGTTCAACTGTTTGGTTTGTTTTTGTTAAACCAAGCGCACGTACAATTTTAACATGTTTTTCAGGTGCGCCAATAGTACTTTTTACTAATTGTATTTTTATTTTTTCTTCTTTTTTAGCCATTTCTTACCTGCTTCCTAACCTAACATTTTCTTCATATCAATGCCTCGTGCACGAGCAACATCAGAGAATGACCTTAAACTTTTAAGAGCATCTAATGTAGCATTTGCAGCATTTAACGGAGATTTTGAACCTAGAGATTTTGATAAAATGTTTTCAATACCTGATAATTCAAGCACCGCACGAACTGCACCACCTGCGATAACACCTGTACCTTGTGAAGCAGGTTTTAATACTACAGAACCTGCACCTGAGCGACCTGTTACCATATGAGGAATTGTAGTTTTGAAAATAGGTACGCTAACAAGATTTTTTCTTGCATCGGCAACTGCTTTTTGGATTGCAATAATAACTTCAGCAGCTTTTGCAACACCCATACCTACTTGACCTTTTTTGTTACCAACGATAACAATTGCCCTAAAGCTGAGTTTTTTACCGCCTTTAACAACTTTTGTTACACGACGAATTTGAACAACTTGTTCTTTCCATTCAGATTCAACAGGTTCAACTGTTTCGATTTTTCTTCTTCTTTGTCCTCTTCTTTGAGGTTTTAATTGTTGAACTTCAACTTCAGTTTCTTTTTCATCAACAACAGCTTCATCGGTTGTCACTTCTACTTCAGTAGTTTCAACAACTTCTTCAACTGTTTCGTTTTGAATTGTTTCTTTTTCTTCCACGTTTTATACCTTTCAAATTATATATAATATACCTTGTTATTTTCCCTTTAAAAAATAAAAACAGCAAAACAAACCTTTTTGAGGCTTATTTAAACTATTAGAGATGTCGGGAATTTTTCTGACATCTCTAATAATACATGCTCATATTTTTTTTGCAAGGGCTTATCTTACTTTGTTTTCATTTCCCGCGAGCAATCTTTTAATATTTTCCCTATGCAAATAAACAATATATATTGCAGCAATTGCGCAATAAATAACATATGCAATCGGAGCGTCTAAAAAATACATTATAAAAGGTGATAAAATAAGCGCAACAATTGAACCCAATGAAACGTATTTACTAATATAAGTTACAACACCCCAAATAACGGCAATTAATAAACCTGCAAGCGGAGAAAGCGCAAGAATAGTGCCAACACCTGAAGCAACAGACTTTCCACCCTTAAAGTTAAGAAACAAGGGTTTTGAGTGCCCGACAATAACAAAAATCGCACAGGCAACCGCATAAATTCCATAAGGATCAAGTAATAATCCTGCTTGCAATGAAGCTTTTGCTAAAATTACGGGCAGCGCACCCTTAAATGCATCTAAAAGCATTACAATAAAAAACCATTTTTTACCCAAAACTCTTTTTACATTTGTTGCACCGGTTGAACCTGAGCCAACCCCTCTTATATCTTTACCTGTCTTGAGTTTTACTATAATATACCCCGTTGGAATTGAGCCTATTAAATATGCAAGGATACAAAATCCTGCTAAAAATTTAAGAGATTCCATTGAATAAAATGACAAAAAAGCATTAAGTAAAAACTCCATCTATTTATCTCCCTTCTGTCTGAAAGAAATTCTTATCGGCACTCCAAAAAAACCGAAAGCATCACGTAATTTCTTGAGTAAATATCTTTTGTAAGAATCTTTAACCAAATCTTTATTATTAATAAATAAAACAAAAGTCGGCGGTTTAGTTTTTGGTTGTGTAGTATAATAAACCCTAAGCATTTTACCCTTAATTGATACGGGAGGATTAAGCGCAAAAGCTTCATTTACAACCTTATTTAAAAGACCGGTTGAAATTCTTTTTGCTCGCTCAAATGCAACTTCACGAGCAGTATCAAAAATTTGATTTAGTCTTTGACCTGTTTTTGCGCTTACAAAAAGTTTTTTTGCATAATTTAAAAACGGTGCATCTTTCTCAACTTCTTTTTCATAAAGATGAGTCTGTACACCTTTTTTTAAATCCCATTTGTTAAAAGCCAAAATCAAGCCACAGCCAGCTTCTTCAGCTATTTGTGCAATTTTTTTATCCTGATCGGTAAGGCCTTCTACACAATCAACAACCAAGAGCGCAACATCAGCCTCTCGAATCGCCCGAATAGCTCTATCAACTGCAAACGCTTCAACTCCATAGTCGACTTTTGATTTCTTCCTTATTCCTGCAGTATCAACTAAAATATACTCCTGATTTTGATAAGTAATTTTTGAATTTATACTATCCCTAGTGGTACCTGAAACATCACTTACAATTGCACGCTGTTCATTTAAAAGATTATTTAAAATAGAACTTTTACCTGCGTTTGGTTTTCCGACAATTGCTATTTTTATGACATCTTGTTCATCTTCAAGTGTTTTTTTAGGCTCAATATCTTTTACAATAATATCAAGTAAGTCCCCAACGCCACCGCAACCATGCAGAGCGCTTAAAGGATGTGCTTCACCAAAGCCCAGTGCATAAAACTCTGTTAAATCATCTTTTTGCGAATTTGAATCAACTTTATTTGCAACAAGCAAAACTTCTTTTTTTGACTTTCTTAAAATGTTTGCAATGTCATAATCATAAGGGCTTAAACCGCTTTTTGCATCAACTAGAAAAATAATTGTATCAGCTTCTTCAACCGCTAATTTTGCCTGAGATAAAATATTATTCACAAACTCGTCATCGTCACCTGTTATAATCCCGCCTGTGTCAATAATTACAAAGTCTTTACCTTGCCAATTTGCATCAAAATAAATCCTATCACGGGTAACACCGGGCATATCATCTACAATAGATTTTCTTGAGCCCACGATACGATTGACAAGTGTTGATTTACCTACATTTGGACGACCGACTATTGCTACAATTTTATCTTTCATAACTAAATTATAAAACAAAAATATAAAGATGATATTAAAATTTGTAAAACAGGGTTGACACATGTTTTTTAGAGTTATAAAATAAAAATCCGTTGAAGAACGATAGTCGATACACAGACTAGGGAAGGGTAAAACAAAATGTTAATCAGACCCATTCAGGCGATTGCCGCAAAAACTCAATGCACAAAACCGGTAACATTTGGCGCAAACCAAAAATACCAAAGCGCAATGAACCGTTTTGAGAAAGGCGAAAAATTAAACATCAACTGCTGCGGTGGACGTGAACTTAACGTCAACGGGCAAAAACTCGATGTATTGGCTTAGTTGAAGCACTAACAACGCATTAACAACACAGAGTAAGCAACCCTCTCTGTGTTTTTTATTATTTATGGTAATCTGTTGTTATGTTTACAGGATTAATTGAAGAAATAGGAACAGTTAAAAAAATAGAGCAAAAAAACGGCGGAAAAGTTTTTGAAATTTTAGCCACCTTTTCGCCTGAACTTAAAATTGGGGAATCTGTTGCAATAAATGGCGCATGCCAGTCGGTTATAAGCAAAACACAAGATACTTTCAGCGTTTTTTCAATGTTGGAAAGTTTGAAAAGAACAAATTTGGATTTTTTAAAAATTAACGACAGTGTTAACCTTGAAAGAGCAATGATTTTAGGCAACAGGCTTGATGGACACATAGTTCAAGGGCACATTGACTCTATGGCAAAATTTGTAAGCACAAAAAATCAAGGTGAGGCGACAATTTTTAAATTTGAATATGATACGAAATATATTGTTGAAAAAGGCTCGATTGCAATAAACGGCATAAGCCTTACCGTAAGCGAAGTTGGGGATGGTTATTTTTGTGTCAGCACAATTCCGCAAACACTTGAGAGAACAAATTTAAAATTTTTAAAAACAGGTGACTTTGTAAACATTGAAGTTGATATATTTGCAAAATATATTGAAAAATTTTTGTCAGCAAAAGATAATAAAAAAGAAAAAATAAGCTTAGAATTCCTTATGGAAAATGGCTTTTAATTAAAGGGATATTTTATGAATAAAATAATTTTCAATACAATTGAAGAAGCTATTTCAGACTTTAAAAACGGTAAAGGTGTCATCGTTGCAGACGATGAAGACAGAGAAAATGAAGGTGATTTGCTTTTTCCAGCAACTTTTGTAACACCTGAAGTTATAAATTTTATGGCAAGAGAATGTCGTGGACTTGTTTGCCTTGCAATAAATGAAGAACGCGCAAATAAAATCGGCATAAACCCAATGGTAGAGCATAACACAGATGTCAAAGGAACAAATTTTACCCAAAGTGTTGATGCCGACCCTAAATATGGCGTTACGACAGGCATAAGTGCTTATGACAGAGCAAAAACAATAAAAGTTATACTTGATGAAAATTCAAAACCTGAAGATTTAAGACGCCCCGGACACATCTTTCCAATTATTGCAAGGAAAGGCGGTGTACTAAAAAGAACAGGACACACCGAAGCGGGGGTTGATTTAGCCCGTCTTGCAAATTTAGAACCAGCTGCAGTCATGTGCGAAATTATGAAAGAAGACGGCACAATGGCTCGCCGCGACGACCTTGTAGAATTTGCCAAAAAACACAATTTAAAATTTATAACAGTGGCACAGCTTATTGAATACAGACTAAAAGAAGAAAGATTTGTAAAAAGAGAGATAAAAACATCGCTACCTACACTTTTTGGAGAATTTGAAATATACGGCTATATCGATGAATTAACCCAAAAAGAACATGTCGCACTTGTAAAAGATGACGGCACAGACAAAATTCCGCTTGTTAGAATGCATTCTTGCTGCCTTACAGGGGATGTTTTCCACAGTTTAAAATGCGACTGCAACCAACAACTGCACTCATCACTTACCATGATTAATGAATACGGAAAAGGTGCGCTGGTCTATATTTTAGACCATGAAGGTCGTGGAATTGGTCTTGTAAACAAACTAAAAGCATACGCACTGCAAGACAAAGGGCAAGACACAATTGAGGCAAATATTTCACTGGGCTTTAAAAGTGATATGCGAAATTATGGTGTTGGCGCTCAAATTTTATACAATTTAGGATATAAAAAAATTAAGTTAATTACCAATAACCCAACAAAAATAATTGCCCTTAAGGGATATGGAATTGAGATACAGGAAAGGGTTGCAATAGAGCCTGATATCAATAAATTCAACGAACGATACATAATGACAAAAAAAGAAAAAATGCATCATTTGATATCAGAACATCACTGTGATATAATTGCAACAAGTTTAATTAAGGAAGCTTAGGGATGTACCAAACTCAGGTTTTGAGCGAAAAATATTTTAAAATTTTTGCAGGCGTTTATAACGACTTTAGAACAAAATGCACAGATGATTACAAATTTGAAATAGATCCGCTTGAATACGATGAATTTATTGAATACTTTAACAAAAAACTTATAAGCTGCATTATTCTCCTTGAAGATGACATCCCGACAGGTTTTCTTGCTTACTCAAACGCAAGTACTGACGTTATAGAATTGTTTTTAATTCACATTTTAGGTAATGAAAACGTTGATGAAAAGCGTGATGCCCTTATGGAAAAATTCATGCTTGAAACTTGCGAAAAAAGAAAACAAGCGCTTGTAAGTTATCCAATGTTAGGTGTTCAGACAGATTACAAAGAAAAAGCAGCAAGCTTTGGATTTAAGTTTGTTGAACTTGGGGTAATGGTTTTTGATGTAAACAACAAAAGACTTATAAAAGAAATTGAACAACTTAATTTATACTCTATTCCAATTGGCTACAAAATAGTTCCCTACAGTGACATTTATGCAGACGAGCTGGCTGGGGTTATCCTAAAAAGTTTTAGCGGCTCATCAGATATAAATTTTGATATTAGATTTGGAACAATTGAAGGTTGTAAAGACATTGTTGAAAAAATCACAAAATCAGTCTATGGAAGATTTTTAACCCATTCATCAAAAGTTTTATTACACGAAAATAAATTAATAGGTTTTTGCCTCTCAAATGTAACAGGAGAGCGCATAGGCAACATTCCGCTTGTGGGAATTTTAAGAGAACACCGCGGCATGGGGCTGTCTAAACTGCTTTTAAAATCGGTTGTAGGCGACGTTATTAAACTGAACCAGTCAGGGCTTGTTAGCCTTACAGAGCTAAATGCAAGTGTTGACCTTGACAACTCTAATGCCGTTAAAATGTACGAAGACGCGGGCTTTGTTCGATCGTACAGCTACCCTCAGGCATTTTTACCAAAAAGTATGGACAGTAGTTTAGCTTTATAAAGGAAGAAAAAATGAAAGACAAAGATTTTTTGATGATTCCGGGACCTACTCCGGTACCTGAAAGCGTGCTTTTAGCAATGGCAAAACACCCCATAGGACACAGAAGCGGCGAGTTTTCAAAAGTTGTAAGACGAGTTGAAGAAGGTCTAAAATGGGTTTTTCAAACAAAATATGATGTACAAATTTATACCGCATCAGGCACCGGCGCTATGGAATCAGCTATGTCTAACCTTGTAAACGCAGGCGATAAAGTTTTATCCCTTATTATTGGTAACTTTGGCGCACGTTGGGCAAAAATAGCTGCTATGCGAGGTGCTAATGTTCAAAAGCTTGAAGTTCCATACGGCAAAGCAATTGACCCAAATGAACTTAAAAAAGTTCTTGCTGCTGATGTAAATAAAGAAATAAAAGTAGTCACTTTAACACATAATGAAACTTCAACAGGTGTTACAAACCCTGTAAAAGAGCTTGCAAAAATTATCCGTGAACATGGTGCAATATCTGTTGTAGACGGTATCACATCAATTGGTGCAATAGATTGCAAAATGGATGAATGGGGTATTGATGTTCTTATTTCGGGTTCTCAAAAAGGTTTTATGATTCCTCCGGGACTTGCATTTTTAGTTGCAAATGACAGAGCTTGGGAACTTCACAAACAATGCAAATATCCAAGTTTCTATTTCAATTGGGATGATTACAAAAAGAATTTAGATAAAGATACCACTCCTTGGACACCTGCAGTCAACCTTTTTGTAGCATTGGATGCAGCGCTTGAAATGATGAAGGAAGAAGGTCTTGAAAATATTTTTGCACGCCATAAACACAACGCAATGCTTTTAAGACAAGGTCTTAAAGATATGGGGCTTAAACTTTTTGTAGAAGATGAATCTATAGCAAGTTATGCTATAACATCAGTTCTGCCGCCGGATGGCGTTAGCGTGCCTGACATAAGAAAAACCTTAAAAGAAGACTACAACATTGTCGTGGCAAACGGTCAAAACGACTTAAAAGATAAAATTTTCAGAATGGGTACTTTGGGCTTTGTAACCGAACGTGACGTGCTCACAGCTCTTGCAAGCTTAAAAGCTACTATAGACAAACTTAAAAAATAAGGAAGTAAAAAATATGGCAAAAGTTTTAATTACAGATAAAATAAATGAAGCTGCAGTTAAAATTGTTGAAAAAGCAGCACATGTAGACAATTTGCCTACAATGGATGAAGATGAACTATGCAAAATAATTGGCGAATATGACGCACTTTTGGTTAGAAGCCAAACAAAAGTTACTGCAAAAATCATTGAAGCCGGTAAAAATCTCAAAATCATAGGCAGAGCAGGGGTTGGTGTGGACAATATCGACCTTGATGCTGCAACTGCAAACGGCATTATTGTTGTAAATTCACCTGACGGCAATACAAACGCCGCTGCAGAACATACAGTCGCTATGATGCTTGCTATGGCGCGTAACATCCCTGAAGCAGTAAAATCAGTAAAAGAAGGCAAATGGGAACGTTCAAAATTCACAGGTGTAGAAGTCTTTGGTAAAACACTTGGAATTATAGGATTAGGCAAAATTGGTCATCACGTGGCTGAAGTTGCACTTGCACTAGGCATGAAAATAGTTGTCTTTGACCCTTATACATCTCGCGAAGCCGTTGAGAGCATGGGCGCAAAATACGTTGAACACCTTGATGATTTCTGGGGTCAATGCGATTTTATAACTATTCACACACCAAAAACTAAAGAAACAACATCGCTGATTAACAAAAACACTCTTAACAGAATGAAAAAAGGCGTTAGAATAGTAAACTGCGCTCGTGGCGGTATAATTGATGAAATTGCACTGAAAGAAGCTCTTGAAACAGGGCAGGTGGCGTCTTGCGCGCTTGACGTTTATGAAGATGAAAAAAATATTCAAAACAATGTGCTTTTAGGTTTTGGCAAAAATGTTATTCTGACTCCACACTTGGGCGCAAGCACAGATGAGGCACAAATTAATGTGGCACTTGATGTTGCAAATCAAGTTGTATCAGTCTTAACAGGAGGGGATGCAACAAGCGCGGTTAATATTCCGTCTTTAAAACCGCAAAAACTCGAACCTGTAAAAGATTACATGCCAATAGCTGAAAACATTGCACAACTGGCATCACAAATTGCTAAAGGCAGCTTAAAATCTATTGAAATTGAAGTTAAAGGAACGCTTGCAGAGCTTGACACATCACCACTTGAAACAGCAATTTTAAAAGGAGTACTTTCAAGCAACATAACAGGTGTAAACTATGTAAATGCGCCGCTTTTAGCTAAAAAACGTGGAATAGATATTTCAACTAAAAAATCTCAACAATCAACAGATTATATCGGCTCAATTTCTGTTAATCTAAATACAGATAAAGGCTGCACTAGTGTTTCAGGCGCGCTAATTGCAAAACATATAAAACGAATTGTTAAGATTAATGACTACAATACATCAATTAAACCTGAAAAACATATGCTTCTTGTACCGCATGAAAACAAGCCGGGTATGATTGCAGCTGTTGCAACGGTTTTGGGTGATGACGGCGTTAATATTTCGCGCATGCAAGTTGCTCAAAAGTCCTTTGCAAAAGGTCAGGCAAAACAAGACGAAATAAGCATAATGATTATAAATACCGATGACAAAGTAGAACAAAATACTTTGGATAAAATAGCTAAAATCAATGGTATTTACGAATCTAACTATATAAGATTAAACGTTTAGTTAACAAATCTTAATAAATTAAAAAATCCTGTCAATTTTTTAGGCAGGATTTTTTTTATTAATACATAGATAGGTTAGTTAGAATTACGGAAGGTTAAAATTATGTCTTTAAATGGTGTTTCATCTTACTCTTACAATCCTTATGCTTATAACAATGCATACTCAACAAATGCTACAAGCTTTCAAGGATACAACACAACAAGTGCAACAAGCACAAGTGAAAAAGAAGGCAGCTCTTTAGGTACGCTTGCACTAATCGGCACAGGTATTGCAGCAGTAGGAACAGCTATTTATTCAATTAAAAAAGGTAAAAAAATAAACGGCGGAAATAGCTCTATTTGGAAAAATCTAAAGACCGGCTTTAAAGAAATTGGCAACACAATAAGTAAAAACATTGGCAAAATATTTAAAAAGAATAAAGGAGCTGGTGTAGAAAATGAACTCAAGCAAGCAGCAGAAAAAATAGAAAACGTCAATAGAGTACCTTGCGCAACAGAGGCTTTAGATAATGCCATTAATAACTATAAGAATATAGTTATAAACAAAGGAAATGAAATACTACAAGAAGCAACCGACCGCTACGGGAGAATTGAAATACCGCAGACACTAAATTACACTTATAAAAATTAATCATTTTAAATAAAGTCAAATTAAAAAACTCCGAGCACTTCCCTCGGAGTTTTTTTTGTGATAAAATATTTGCGAGTTAGGTAGCATTTTTTATTAAGTTATGTAACAATAATAAAAAAAATGAACAAATTATGGCAAATAAAAAAATTTACATGGCTTATTAAGGCAGAAGGAAAGTTGATAATACTAGGAAAGGGAAAATAATATGCAAGTGAACAGCATCAGATCTTACAGCGCACCACGTGTAGCATTTGGCAATGAAGGTGAAGCTGCAGAAAAAAAACAAATTAACAAAAAAGCAGTTATTGCAGCAGGCGCAACTGCAGCTGCAGCAGTAGCAGCAGTTGGTACAACAGCTTATGCTCTACACCGCGGTAAAGTTGTTACTGAAGGTAAAGAGGCTAAATTCTTCGCAAAATTAAAAGAAGGCTTCAAATCATTTGCAGGTGAAGGTCGCAAAAACTACCTAGAAAAACTTAAAGCAAACCTTCAAGACATGATTAACAACGGCAAAAAAGGTAAAGACGGCACAGTTACAGAATTATCAAAAGAAGCTGCAGAAAAAGCTCAAAATAAAATCAATAAACTTGATGAACAAATCAATAAAGCTACTGAAAAATTGGCTAAAAAAGGTGCAAAAGCTGTTCCTGAAGGCGAAAAAGCAGTAGCTGAAGGTGTTGAAACAATAGTTGAAGACACACAAGCAGCTCAATAGTTAGCTAAAAAGCTTAATTTATAAAAATCCTACCAAATTTGGTAGGATTTTTATTGTAAAGTTTTGCAAAAAAAATGTTGTTAATATAAAATTAAAGAATGATTAACATTAAAAAAACGCTATTTTGGCAATTTTTAAATTTGCTTGAATACGAATTAAAAGATTTTTTAATAACCCTTGGCAATATTGGCAAGGATTTTGTTAGAGTTTTAAACACCATGACTCGCTTAAAACTTGACAAAGGAGCGCTAATTGAACAGTGCTCAAGGTTTTCAGTCGATTCTCTGCCTATTACGCTTACAATTGTTGCTATGACATCAATAATAATCGCTATGCAAATAGCACCAGAGCTTGCAAAACAAGGTGCAGGCAACTATGTTGGCTCACTTTCAGCACTTGTTATGGTTCGTGAGCTTTCTGCTATTATGTCAGGCTTTGCAATTATTTCAATGATTGGTTCATCATACGCATCTGAAATTGCCTCTATGGCGGTAACGGAACAAATCAGCGCTATGAAAGTGCTAAAAGTTGACCCTGTTGAGTATTTGATAGTTCCAAGGTTTTTATCAGGCGTTATTATGATGCCTTTTGTGGTTATTGTGGCAACGTTTTGTGGGCTGGCTTGCGCTGCTTTTATATCAAATGTCACAGCTGAAATAACTTATTTAAATTTTATAAGCTCAATGTGGCATGGGCTTTTTGTAAAAGATATTTTTGTAGCATTATTAAAATCTTCCTTTTTTGGAGGTACAATAGCATTGATAAGTTGCTCATGCGGTTATTCAACACGCGGGGGTGCGCTTGAAGTAGGAACTTCAACCACAAAAGCGGTTGTTTGGTCGTTTGTTGCAATTGCAGTATGGGACTACATTTTTGCGTCAATATTTTATCTGTAAGGTATAAAATGGGTATAGAGGTTAAAAATTTAACAAAAGAATTTAACGGCAAAAAAGTTTTAGATAACATAAACTTTAAAGTTGAAGATGGCGAAACGCTTGGCGTTGTAGGGTTTTCAGGAAGCGGCAAGAGTACTCTTTTAAAAATTATTTGCGGACTTTTATACCCAAATTCAGGCGAAATTATAACAACACCAAGCGACGCAGATATAGCTATGACTTTTCAATACAGTGCGCTTTTTGACTTTTTAACAGTTTTTGAAAATATTGCATTCCCTCTAACTGAGCGCAAGGAATTTAGAAACAAATACACAAAAAATGAATTAAAAGAAATCGTTGCGCAGAAACTAAAAATCGTAGGCTTGCAAGGAATAGAGAACAAATACCCCTCTGAACTTTCAGGTGGTATGCAAAAGCGCGTTGGTTTTGCACGTGCAATTGTTACAAATCCCAAAATTATTCTCTATGATGAGCCAACCGCAGGCTTAGATCCTGTATCATCAACATTAATTGAAAACTATATAGTTGAACTAAAAAAAGAACTCAATGCAAGCTGTCTTGTTGTAACACACCAACTATCAACTATAAAACGCGCTACAGACAAGGCAATTATGCTATATGAAGGGCAAATTGTATTCAAGGGCCCAACAAGCGAGCTTTTAAAAGGAACAAACCCTTACACTCATCAATTTGTAACAGCTTCAATAAACGGGCCAATGAAAATTAAGTCATTATAAAATTTTTAATGTATAATAGGAAAGTATTATGGAACATAAAACATCATCATTAAAAGTAGGAATATTAACACTAAGTGCAATTTTTATCCTAATATTTACGGTTTTATGGATAAAAGGCAGGAGCCTATCCTCAGGTGAGAGGATTGATGTAATTTTTAAAGACATCAACGGCATGCGCGCAGGCTCAGGTGTTCAGATGATGGGTTTAAGGATAGGGCAGGTTGAAGAAATCACGCCCGTAATTAACGGTAAAGACAGCTATATAAAATTAAGATTTGTAATAACTGAAAAAGATGTCGAAATTCCGCCTGCATCAAGGATTTCGATACAACAATCAGGGCTTATAGGCGAACAATTTTTAGAAATTACCCCTCCTGAAATTCAAACAGTATTTGTAGAAACTCTAAAAAGCACAACTGCGATTGAAAAAGGACAGGAAATTTTTATGGAATTGTCAGGAAATTTGCACAAAATAGGCAATGTTGACGAGTGCGTAGTTTTGCCTACAAGTCAAATTCCATTTGATTTAAAAAATAAAATCAAAACAAAATATACACTAAGAATTAAATACACAATAACCATGCCCGGTTTAATTTTAGACAATGACGAAATAGGCGCAAAAATTGCAAATAATCAATTGATATTCTACACACTTGATGGTGAAAAACTTTATCTGCCCGACCAAAGTTTAAAATACACCGTAATAGAGCCAATGAGAATAAGTGACTTTATGGAAATAAACTATAAAGCGTCAAAATCACTAAACGAAACAAATGAAAAAATTTCAGAAATTTTATCTGACGAAATGGTTGGAGATTTAAAAGAAAGTATAAAAAATATAAACGAACTTACAATAAATGCCTCAACTACCCTTGATAAAGCTCAAATACTTATAGACTCATCGAAAGACGAACTTGAGGATGTTCTGGGGCAATCAAACAAATTGATTTCAAAATTAATCGTTCTGACTGACAGTTTAAATGAAATCACAAACGACGACGAGCTTAAAAATTCTATTGTAGAAACGACAAAATCTGTTGGTGAGCTCTCTAAAAATGTTAATACACTTTTAGAGGACAAAAAGACAAAAGAAATAATCACAAATATTGACGAAATTTCAAGAAATTTGGCTGATATTTCATCTTATGTAAATGAATTTACGCAAGATGACAAGTTGAAAAAAGATATTTCATCAACAATTTCAAACATGAACAAAATTTCAGCAAACATTAACAAGACACTAAATAATTTAAACAACGCAGACCCTTGCGAAAAGGCAAATATAAACAGTATAATATCTGACACTGTAGTAACATCAAGGAATTTAAGAAAATTTTCGGAAAAATTAAATAAACGCTTTTTGCTGTTTAGACTAATGTTCTAAAATGAAAAATATTAAAATTTTAATAAACGAATATCACTACAAGAAAGGCTCTAAAAGCTTAATTTTCTTGCCTCTTGGATTAATATCCATTTTTTATTCAATTGCAATTTCAACAAAAAACCTGTTGTATAAAATCTGCATTTTAAAAGAAAAAAAAGTTAAACCATATGTAATTTGCGTTGGCAACTTAACAACAGGCGGAGTAGGCAAAACCCCCATTGTATGCGAAATAGCAAACTACATTGCAAACACATTAGGCAAAAAAACCGCAATTATCTCAAGAGGCTATGGCGCAAAATTAAACAATAAAAATATAAATATAATCAAAGATTACCAAAAAATTTATTTCAATGACGCACAAGTTTGTGGGGACGAAGCTCTCTTGTGTGCAAAAAATACAACCAATTGTGCAGTTCTAACTTGCTCAAATAGAACTAAAGCGGCAAATTTTGCACATAAAAATTTTGGAGCAGAAGTTGTAGTGCTTGATGATGGATTTTCAAATCGAAAAATTAAAAAAGACTTTAGTGTACTTGTAATCGATTCAAAAAAACAATTTGGAAATGGCGCACTTTTACCCCTTGGCCCACTAAGAGAGCCTGTAAGCGAATCAAAAAGGGCTGATTATTTTGTAATTTCAAACAAAAACGACTCAGAGTTGACAAAGGCAGTAAGCGAAATCACAAAGAAAATAAAAAATAATAAAGTAAGCGTTTGCAACTTTGTTGAGGATTATTTTTATAACATTAAAAACGGTCTAAAAATTATCCCATCAAATCAAAAAGCTGTAGCCTTTTGCGCTATTGGGCAGCCTGAGCAGTTCTACGACTATTTAAAAAAACGCTTTGATGTTGCTTTTACAAAAACGTTTGAAGACCATTACAGCTACACGCAAAATGACATAGACCATTTAACTGAGCAAGCAAAGAAAGATGGCGCAAATGCAATCATAACGACACAAAAGGATGAGGTAAAAATTATACCGTTTGTAAACAATATGTTTGTAAGTTTAAAATTAAAAGCGCAATTCAGTGATATGGGGCTTTTTTGGGCAATTGAAAAAGGGATAAAAAATGAAACTAAGTGAAATTTACAAAAGTAATGATAAGTTAATTTTTTCTTTTGAGGTATTTCCACCTAAAAACGGCAACACTGAAAACCTTTTTGAGGAACTTGCAAAAATGAACGAGCAAAAACCGGCGCTCGTTTCAGTTACTTATGGTGCAGGTGGCTCAAATAGAAACCTGTCCCTTGAAATTGTAAAAGAGCTTAAAAATCATTTAAAACAGCCTGTGATGCCTCATTTCACCTGTGTTTGCTCAAGTAAAGAATATATTGAAAAATATATTGAAGAAATTGAAAACTTGGGAATAACAAACATTTTAGCGCTAAGGGGAGATGAGCCTCAAGACATTGAAGTTTGCTACAGAGATTTTAAAAGTGCGCTTGATTTAATTGAATACCTGAAAAAGCACTCTGAGCTTGAATTTGCAGTTGCAGCTTACCCTGAAAAACACCCAAAGGCAAAAACTTTTGATGATGATATTGATGTACTTTACAAAAAACAAAACCTCGGCGCAAAAGTTGCCTACACTCAAGTGTTTTTTGACAATGAATGTTTTTATAAATTTTATGACTTGTGCCGCAAAAAAAGTATAAAAATCCCAATAATTCCAGGGATTATGCCAATTACCAGCTTTAATCAACTAAAAAGAATAGTCGAGCTTTCGGGCACAAAGATTAATTCAAAAGTTTTAGCTTACTTTGAAAAGTATAAAGACTCAAAAGAGGATACAATTAAGGCAGGGATTGAATTTGCCTCATTACAATGTGAAAAGCTTGTTGACTTTGGCGCAAAAGGGATGCACTTTTATACCCTAAACAAGGCTCAAAGCTCTGTTAAAGTTATAAAAAATATTACTTAGTAATCTCAACAAGACAATCAAGCGCACGCACTAAAACAGTTTTGCTGTTTTCAAAAACAACAGAACCTATTTTTGCGTTTTTATATTTATCATCAAGCGCCAAAAGTCTGTGTTTTTTAATTTCAATGCGCCTTGTGTTATCCCTAAAAATTGGTGTATACCATGGTTTTAGCGCACGAATGTGATTGTGAATATTTAGTTTTGGCTTTTTAAAATCAATAATTGTATCTCTAAATTCAATTTGAGATTCATAACTTGCGCGGCTGTCATCCTGCTTTTGCGCAACAATTTCACCTTTTTCAAGTTTATTTAAAAGCTCGCCCACCATACCCTGCGCGAACTTTGAACACCTGTCACGAAGCTCACCAGCTGTCATATTTAAATCAATAGTAACAGCCTCCTGCATAAGTATATCGCCGCAGTCAAACTTTTCATTAACGTAGTGAAAAGTTACCCCCGTCAAATCTTCACCATTGAAAATGGTCCAAAAATAAGGGTTTGCACCTCTGTGCTTAGGTAAAAGTGAAGGGTGGCAATTAATCGTACCTAAAGGCGGCAAGTTTGCAATTTCTTTTGAAATTTTTTCACTCCACGAACCAACTAAAATAACATCAGGTTTTAATTTTTCAAATTCTTTTATAAATTCTTTTGAATTAATTGAACTTGCTTTAATATCCTTTGCTCCAAAAGCTTTAATAATTGCTAAATCGTGACTTGGGGCAAAAATATCTTTTAAAAACAGGGTAAATTTTGAATGATTTACCCTGTCAATTCTCATTGCGCCAACTACCTTGTGCCCTGAGTAGACACTACCCGAGATTAAGGCATTTAGCATTTTGTCGTAACCTACAACAAGAACTCTAAGCATTTTCCTCTTGAATTTCTTGTTGTACTTCTTCTGCAGAATCTTCTTGAACCTGCTCAGCAACTTCTTGAGCTTGTTCTTGTTCTTTCATTTCTTCAAGCATTTGTCTTTCGCGTTCATCTTCCATAGCGCGCGCTTGTGATTCTGATTTAATATCAATCTTCCAACCTGTTAAGCGGTGTGCAAGTCTTACGTTTTGACCTTCTCTACCAATTGCAAGCGACAATTGATCGTCAGGAACAATAACAAAAGCCTCTTTTGCGTTTTCATCATCCGCTAAAATGTCAACAGATATTATACGAGCAGGAGAAAGTGCATTTACAATATATTCTACAGGGTCTTGCGAGTATCTTACAATATCAATTTTTTCGTTTTTCAATTCACCCACAATTGTTTGGATTCTTGAACCTCTTGGCCCAATACACGCACCTACAGAGTCAACTGAAGGGTCATTTGACCATACTGCAAGTTTTGTTCTAAATCCTGCTTCACGAGCAATTGATTTAATTTCTACAATACCGTCTTCAATTTCAGGAACTTCAAGTTCAAAAAGTTCTCTTACAATTTCAGAGTGTGCTTGTGAAACAATTACCTGAGGCAAGCGAGATGTTTCTTTTACATCTAAAACAAATACTCTTATTCTGTTGCCTGGTTTATAGTATTCCCCAGGGATTTGCTCGCGAGAAGGCATAACAGCGTCAGTTTTGCCAATATTTACTATTACGTTTCTGTCATCTCTACGCTGAATTATACCTGTAATAAGAGTTCCTTTTTTAGACATGAACTCATCTAAAACAAGTTTCCTTTCAGCCTCTCTTATTCTTTGAGTAATAACTTGTTTTGCACTTTGTGCAGCAATTCTGCCAAAGTTTTCAGGCGTTACTTCAATTTTAACTTCATCGTCAAGTTCAACTTCTTCATCGATTTCTTTAGCGTCTTCCAGTGAAATTTCTAAGTCTTCATTTTCAACTTCACTAACTACAACTTTTGTTCTGAAAACGCCAATTTCGCCTGTTGTTTCATCTAAAATTGCTTCAACATTTTCAGCGTCTTTATCTCTAATGTGTTTTTTATAAGCAGCAACTAAAGCATCGCAAAGAGAGCTTACAAGCACATCTTTAGAAATACCTTTTTCGCGCTCCAATTGTTCTGCAGCTTCAAAAAGCGCTGTACCAATTTTAATCATTATCTTCTCCTTTATTTTGTTTTATTTTTATATCTTCATCAAGTCTTACGCTAAAAATGTTGTCCAAAGGCACTAAAAAGTTTTTACCTTCTTCTTTTGTTTGAATTTCAAGCCCTTGACCTTCTCTATAATCAATTAAAACTGCTTTTATTGTTTTTACATCCACACCCTCAAGCGGATTTTTAACCTTTATGATTATGTCTTTACCTTTAAAAATAACATATTCCCTAGTGCTTTTCATTTTACGATTAAGCCCCGGGGAGGACACCTCAAGGTAATATTTAAAAGGAATTAATTCATCTAAAAAATCACCCAAACCGCGCGTAATATTTTCACAATCCTGATGTGAAACAGGATGATCGGGACTATAAATAAATATCCTTAAGAACCAATGTGCGTTTTCTTTCTCAAGTGAAACCTCAAGCGGTATAATGTTGTAGCGCATTGCAGTGTTTTCCACAACAGGCACAAGTTTTTCCAGTATTTCTTTTTTATTAAAGTGTTCGCGCATTTTTACCCTATTTTTTTGAAAAAAAAGAACGGTTTTAAAAAGCCGCTCCGGAATTTTCTCTTAAAATAATCCGAGTATCTCTCCTGAAATACTAAGTAAAGTATAACATAAAAGTACAAAAAATAAATATTTTTTTAAGTTTTGTGTTAATATATATATCTGACCCTGCTTAAAAAGTATGAAAAAAATCTTAATCACATTGTGTTATTTTTTTACATTCCCCATTTTGCAAACATTTGCAATAACAGAAAATGAGGGTTTTATTCCCAATGTCAAAAAAGGTGAAATACTGCAAGATGAAATAATAACACTTGATGAAACCATTGACGGCGACACAACAACAAATGTTGAATTTGATGATGATGACAACTGGGATTTTAAATTATTCAGCGAAAAAACTTTTGCCCAGAAAAAAATGGTAAGGTTTGACAATAAATACATAAATGAAATCTCAGGCGAGCTGCGTTTTCAAGGCATTGCAAGCTTTGAAGAAAAAAGGGGGAATCTAAATACAACCTACCCTTTTGACATAAATGCAGTTGTTGAGTCTAAATTTTTAGATAACAAATACAGATTTTTCACAGAATACGCTTTTACAAGAAATGTAGATGATTTAGACAATGAGTTTTTTGGCAAATTTTCAAATTTATACATTGAAAGAAACTTTAGTAAAAACCACAAAATGCGCTTAGGTGTTTCGCGCGCTCCTATTGGGCTGGAGGGTTCAATGAGTTCATTTTCACTACCTTTTGCAAACAGGGCGCAAATCTCAAGAGAATTTGGCGACGCCATTTCAACAGGCGTTTCCTTTATTGGTAACAAAGGGGCTTTTGAGTACAATTTAGGCGGATACACAAGTACACGCTTTACGCAAGGCTTTAAAGACGGTGCGGAATTCATAGGCAGGGTTGGGGTTAGACCGTTTTACAATCAAGAGGGCAGCTATTTTAGAAACCTAAAATTCTACGCAGGGGCTGATGTTGGACACAGGGGCGAAAATTACGGAGTGTATTCTGCTGCTATGACATATGAGTATAAAAAATTTCTTATGAATTTTGAATACGCGTACGCCAATGGCTCAAATGGCGACTATTTTGACCCAAGAAAACGTCAGGGCTTTTTTACAACAGTTAGCTGGAATTTCACCCCAAAATTACAACTCTTAGCACGTTACGACTATTTTGATACAAACCTTGAACAGTCAAACGATGTAAACCATGAATACAGCGTTGGCATAAACTATTTTGTCTTTAAACAAAGACTAAAATTCGCGCTCAACTACGTCTTTTCAAATAATGAAAAAACAAATACAAACAAAAACGGAATTTACTTCCTTACCCAGTTTTTCATCTAACCAACATTAAAAAGCGCACAAAGACACATAAAACCTATTGTGCTTATAATAATCCAAAAGTGAGTAACAGGGTGTAAATTATTCCAAATATATGCTATAAAATTCCTTTGATTCATAAAAACATTATGGCAGTGTTTTATTTTTTTATTATCCGTCAAAAAAAGTATTTTAAATTTAACTTAAAGAGTAAGTTTTTGCAGCATCTATTATACTTTTGTCTATACCTGCTTCAAGTGCAACATCATACGCGTTAGATGAAACACACACACCTTTTTTAATTTTCCTTGTTTTCTCATCTATTACAAGAATTTCATTTGATGGGCAATTTTGCTTTTTCCTTGCAACACTAACAAAATGAGTTGCGGTTATTATTTTAGCTAAAATTTTTCTTTCTATAAATTCTAAAATTGCAAGCAATAAAGCCTCTGAATCATCCTTTATTGTTCCTTTTGCAGGCTCATCAAAAAGTATAAGACTTTTTTGCGTAGAATTATTTAAAATGTATGCGATATTTTTCATCTCAGCAAAAAATGTGGACTCGCCCTCTTTTAAATTGTCGCAAATCATTGAATGAAAGAAAACTTTGTCAAAAAGTGGCATGGTTGCACACTTTGCACAAGTAAAACCGCACATTTGCGAAAGTATTACGCAAAGTGCATTTTGCTTTAAATAAGTTGATTTACCTGACATATTTGCGCCTGTTAAAATGCAGGAAAATTTTTCCTTGCTAAGCGCAACATCATTTTTTACAAAATCACCTTTTAACTTGTAAACACAAGGGTGCATTGACTCTTTTAGTTCATAATTTGAATTTTCATTAAAATTAACTTCGCAAAAATCGTTTTCCAAAATACAATTTGAAAGAGAATTAATGACATCTAAATAAGCGCTAACCCTTGCAAATACTCTTATTTTTTCGGTTAATTCCATACAGTAAATTCTTAATTTTTCAAAAATATCTTTTTCGATTGTGCTTATAGCATATTTTTGAGAGCAAATTTTCTCCTCAAGCTCAACAAGCTTTTTATCTGCATATCTTAAAACACTCGAAAGCCTTTGTTTTACAATGTGTTCAGAGTTTAATTTTTCATAAGCACTTACAGGTACTTCATAACAATAGCCAATATTTGGCATATATTTTATTTTTGCGTCTTGGTGAATGTTATTTTTTTGACATTCTAATAAATCCAAAAGTTTATTATTTAAACCTTCAAGCTCATCCCTTAGCAAGTCAAGACGAGGATTTACCCCTTCTTTTACAGGCAAATATTCAAAATTTTTACAACTTTCTTCATCGTCAAAAGTGCGAGTAATAATAGATGAAAAATCATTTAAAATTTCAACACATTCCCTGTTTATCTCTAAATCATCCTGCTTTAACTCAGCTAAAATATCGTTTATTTTCAGAGCCTTTGCAAGCACACAGGAAATCTCCGTTAATTCTTTATAGGTTATTGTTTTATTGGAAATCTTTGCACTATATCTTAAAAGATCGCAAAAATCATTTAAAAATTCATCTGTCATTTTGCGCAAAGATGGTTTTGAACAAAATTCCTTTAAAATATTTTTTCTTTTTAAAATATTTTCAATATTATTTAGAGGTGAGCTCATCCACTCCCTTAAAAGCCTTCTGCCCATTGGGGTTTTAGTAGAGTCCAAAAACCAAAAAAGAGTACCACGCTTTTTAAAATCAGCCTGCGTTCTTGTCAGCTCAAGCCCTTTGCGCGTTATAAAATCCATGGATAAAAAATTTGAAATACTGTATTTTTTAATTTCATCTAATTTTGGTGCAAATTCTTTTTGATTTTCAAAAAGATAATTTAAAATCGCATTAGCGCAAAGATACCCGTCTTGAAATTCGCCCTCAGGCAGTGAAATTTTATCTTTGTTAAAGTAATTTGGGCAAATAAGGACAGATTTTAAATCATCAATTGACTCTCTAAACTCAAAAATCATTTCTTCCAAATTAACAAGTATTTCTTTTGGGGAAATTTTAACTATTTCGCGGTTAATTTCTTCTTTTGTACCATAAGTAACGCAAAATGCGCCCTCTGACACATCACAGTAAGAAAACCCATAAGAATTTTTATTTTTATAAATTGCAGCCAAATAATTATTTTTATCTGGCTCCAAAAGCTCGGTTTCATAGACTGTTGCAGGGGAGTAAACCCTTACAACTTTTCTGTAAAAATCACCATTATCGTCTTGAAATTGTTCTGCAAGGGCAACTTTAAAATTATTTTCTAAAAGCTGTTTTACATATATAGATAATGTTTTAGATGGAATTCCTGCAAGTGCAACACGCCCCATTTCACCGTATTTTTTAGATGTCAAAGTGATATTACAGACTTTTGAAAAATTAATTGCATCCTCAAAAAAAGTTTCATAAAAGTCGCCAATTCTATACATTAAAATTTTATCTTGATACTCTTTTTTAAGCTCAAGATACATTTGCATACTTTTTGTAGCTTTTGAAAAATCCGCTTCTTTTAAGTTTAATAAAATTTCATCACTCATTTTTTATATGATAAAATAAAATTGTCAAAATTAAAATATTTGAAAGTATTAAAATGGGATGTTTAAAAAGTATAGTTAAAAAAATAATTTTTATAGCACTTTTAATAGCTTTTTTCTTTTTTGGCGGCTGTGACTTTGTAATGACAAAATACAATGAATTTACAAGCCCGCCAAGAGAGGAACTTTTAGAACAATCAAAAGATTTTGGCGATTTCTCGCTTGTATCCAGCGATTACAGGCTAACTCGCTCAATTAATCTTTTTGGCTATAGAAAATTTAACGCAGAATATATGCCAACAGGTCAAAAAATAACAATAATAGATTTAAAAAACAAAGATATAATTGCACCTGAGGACTTTAGCACAAAGGCAATAGATAAAAAAATAAATGACGCATTAAATAACTTGAAAGATTCTGTTATAACACTTGAAAACCTTGAAATAACAGGACGAGGTACAATTTTTGCAAAAGGCAAAAGTGTTCCTTTTGTAAGTTTTAAGGCAGATGTAAAAAATGTACCCTTTAAAACAGTTGAAGGCACAATTGGAGCGTATAAAAGCCTAAATGTAAGCAAAAAAGACAAACCACAAACAACAAAAGTGGTGCTTTCTATGCGTGATTGCAAAAAATACAATCAGCAAATTACAGCAAATTACATAAAATCAGTAAAATTTTAAAGTAAAATCCAGCTATCAGGATACAAGTCGCGCGGGTTATTTTGGATTTTTTGGAACCATTTTTCAGGCGCTACAACTACTTTGTTTGGGTTTGAATTTAAATAAGCACCCCACCAAGAAAAACTGGAATTTGCAATAATATTATGCTTACATTTTGACATCAAACGCAAATCCTCCCAAGAACTTGCCCCCTGATTGTGCGAAATAAACTCAACAATAGCTTTTTTCTCTACACATTTTGGGCAATTGTTGAAGTTAAAATTTTCTTTTACCCATTCAATATCATCAGAAAAAACGTAGATTTTAGGAGATTGCACTTTATCAGCAATTATCTCAAGCGCTTTTGAGTAGTAATTAAAATCAAGATGATTGTAAACACTTGCGTAACGTTTCTTTTGGACATAATCACCGCGTCTTATATGCATAGATATTGAATCTTCACCATGTATCTTATTTATAAGCTCTAAATTAAATGTGTTTGGTTCATATCTAAAAGAAAAAAGTTTTTTAATAAGTTCTTCGTTTATATATTTATGACTTTGAAAAAAGCCGTAAATGTAAGTATTATCAGATATTTGGTCAAATCTTTCTTCCCAGTTAAAATCATCTTCTCGATAAACATTTAACCCAAAAAAGTTATTTTTTATATGTTTCCTTAAAGCCCATAATGCCTTATATTTAAAGCCATCTATTTCTCTCTTATCTTCTTGAAAAATATCCATTTGATAGGGTCTAGAGTATCTTTGATTAAAAAAATCACAGTCAAAATAAAAATCAGTATTTAACTTATTTGCCAGAGAGGCAACAGCGGCATATTGAAACATTTGGTTGCCTAAACCGCCATTATAACGCATTATCAGCATTATTGATTCCTTTATTTTTTACTTTGAACACAAATGTTTTAAAAATTATAAAAGACAAAACTGCCATTGGTAAAACCATAATAGCTTGCGATAAATATTTTCCTACACCAAAATTTACAAGAATATTTAAACAAACAAGATTTATTGAATATGTAACCACATAAGAGAGGAAAAACCTGACAATTCTTGTGTTATCGTGGTTTTTAAACACAATAACACCTGTCGTTTTAAAATTCCATAGAACACCTAAAATATATTGTATGGTAAGCGCAACGTTATGAGAGGCATGCAAGGTAACAAAAAGTGCATAAACACTATAACCAAAAGCAGTATTTAGCGCACCGACAAAAAGAAACTTCATAAATTTTCTGTCGACTTTTCTAAAAACTCCAAAAAATGATTTTTGATGCACCCAGTTAAAAAAGTTTGAAAGCACAGTGAGAAAAAAGTTCCCCACTGTGCTGTTTTTAAATTTTTTTGCTAATTTAGTTAACATGTTCTTTTATTTCTGCAACAACATCTTTGGGTTCAAGTTTAATTGAAGGGCCCATTGTTGTTGTTAAATACATAGACTTAATGTAAGTACCTTTAGCTGCAGATGGTTTTGCTTTAATGATTGCATCTGTTAAAGTTGAAAAGTTTTTCATTAAGTCTTCTGAGCTAAATTTAACCTTACCGATAGGCACGTGAATCATACCTTGTTTATCGGCACGGAATTCAACTTTACCGGCTTTAGCATCTTTAACAGCTTTAGCTACATCAGGTGTAACAGTACCTGTCTTAGGGTTTGGCATTAAGCCTTTTGGACCTAAAACACGACCTAATCTACCTAATGGTGCCATCATATCAGGTGTTGCAATTAATGTGTCAAATTCAAACCAGCCGCCTGCGATTTTTTCGATAATTTCTTCAGCACCTGCTTCATCCGCTCCTGCTTCTTTAGCAGCTGCAGCTTTGTCAGCTTTTGCAATAACGCAAACTCTAACTTCCTTACCAAGACCAGCAGGTAATACTGTGGTTGAGCGAATTTGTTGATCAGCGTGTTTAACGTCAATACCTAATCTCATGTGACACTCAACTGTTTCGTCGAATTTTGCAACTTCGCTAGAGATTTTTTGCAGCATTTCAATAGCATCTTTAGCTGAAGATGGTTGTGCAAAACCTTCTAGCATTTCATTTATTTTTTGTTTTTTCTTTGTTAATTTTGACATTTTTTCTCCTTTCGTGGTTTTAGCGGCAGATTAACTGCCTCCCATCATTTATTCTGCAACAGTTACACCCATTGCACGTGCTGTACCTTCAATCATTTTAACTGCCGCTTCAAGTGAAGTTGCATTTAAATCTTCCATTTTTGTTTTAGCAATTTCTTCAAGTTGAGCGCGAGTTATTTGACCGACTTTTGTTTTATTAGGAACAGCAGAACCTTTAGGAAGGTTAAGAGCCTTTTTAATTAAAACCGCTGCCGGTGGTGATTTTGTAACGAAGCTAAAACTTCTGTCTTCATAAACATCAATTACAACAGGAATGATAAAACCAGCTTGAGATGCTGTTCTTTCATTAAACTGTTTGCAAAAATCCATGATGTTAACACCCTTTTGACCCAATGCAGGACCAACCGGTGGTGAAGGATTTGCTTTGCCGGCTTCGATTTGTAATTTGATTTTGCCGGTTACTTTTTTGTTTGTTTTTGGTGCCATTATTTTCTCCTTTCGTGGTAATAGCAGGCAGCCTGTGCCACCCTTCCACATTTGTTATTATACTTTTTGAATTTGTTTGTATTCAAGTTCAACAGGCGTTTCACGTCCAAAGATTGAAACATTTGCGCGTAGTTTTGATTTATCAGGATAAACTTCTGTAATATCCCCAATAAATTCGGCAAACGGGCCTGAAACAATTCTAACCTTGTCGCCAACTTTAACGTCAAGTTCAATTTTTGGTGTTTGTGTTTGACCTCTGTGGATAATCTTTTTAATTTCAGAATCTTTTGCAGGGATTGGCTTTTTAGCTGAGCCTACAAACTTGGTAACGCCAGCCGTATGGCGAACAACGTACCAAGAATCATCATCCATAATCATCTCAACTAAGACATATCCGGGGAAGATTTTTTCTTCTTTTTCAGACTTTTTACCGCCTTTAACCTGTGTTATTGTTTTTTGAGGAACTTCAACGCGGAAAATCTTTTCAGACATGTTCATATACTCAATACGTTTTTCAAGGTTAACTTTTACCTTGTTTTCATGACCTGAGTAAGTATGAACAACATACCAGCGTTTTTTAGGCGCTTTTTCAGTTTTTGGAGCTTCTTCCTTCTTTTCCTGAATAGCGTTTTCTTGTTCTTCTAAATTTTCCAGATTTTTTTCTTCTTTTTTATCCATGATTTACCTTATTTAGTTAGTTATCTTATAAACTTAGTGGGGCAAAAGTCCCAATATACTTTTAAATATTATGTCCATTAAATAAACAATTATTGTAAAGGCTATAACAACAAAAAGCACAACGCCTGTTTCAAATACTATTTGATTTTTTTGAGGCCACGAAATCTTGCCCCACTCAGCTTTTACACCTTTAAAGTAGGTTATTAATTCTTCTTTAAATGGTTTGTTTGATTCACTTGTTTGTTTTTGTGTGTTATTTGCCATATTCTTCCTTTGGTTTGTTTGGATTTTTAAAATCAGGTTCTTGTGGACTTGAAGTCCCTTCGACATGTGCTTTTGCACAGATTCCGAAACCGTCTTGTAAAATCGCGCCCTGAAGGACT
>CALUYB010000011.1 GCA_944324905.1 Candidatus Gastranaerophilales bacterium | reverse complement strand
CGCCTTGTCCGCCTTCACCTGCTAAAACTATTCTTGTTCTTGCCATATTATTACTCCAATCCTTCTCTTTGGACAAATTCTTTAACTTCAAAGAATTCTTCCATAGTTTTTAATCTGTCCCATGTTTGAACATTGTTTGTTCTCCAGTTTAGAGGACAAACAGAAAGAACTTCAACAAAAGAAAATCCGCCCATATCAACGTTTTTAAGCGCTTTTTTAAATGTTGATTTTAATTTTCTTAAGTTTGAAACAGAAGCCCTTGCAACAAAAGATTTGCTTGGATCAGCAATTGAAGCAACCATTTCAGCACCTTTTGCAGGACGACCCGTAACATCACAGTCACGACCATAAGGAGTTGTTTCTGTTTTTTGTCCAGGCATTGTAGTAGGTGACATTTGTCCGCCTGTCATGCCGTAGTTTGTGTTGTTAGCAACAATAATTAAAAGATTTTCACTTCTAACTGCAGCGTTTACAAGGTGTTGAGAACCGATTGCAAGACCGCCGCCGTCACCCATATATGCTATACCTACTAAATCGGGATTAGCACGAGTTACGCCATATATAACAGGGGTTGTACGACCATGGTGAGTTTGAACTGTATCTACGTTCATATAATTCCAAGATAACAACGAACAACCGATATCACAACCGAAAATTGCTTTATCGTTAAGTTCAAGCTCGTCGATTGTTTGGGCAAGAGTTTTTAAAATCATGCCATGCCCGCATCCCGGGCAAAATTTAGACGCACCAACTTCGGCATTTTGTGCTTTTGCCAATCTTGGGCCTTTTTCTAACATTTCTATCATTTATTTTTCCTCTTATTTCTATTTTAACTACACTGTAGCAGGTTCTTTTACCATAGATTCAACTTTTTGAACAATATCGTCACCTGTTACGCCAACACCCATTTTAAATAGTGTTGAGTATGGAGTTGTTAATCCATAGATTTTTTCAAGAACCATTTGAGCAAGCTGACCGTTTGCAGATTCTGTAAACAGAACTTGTTTAGCGCGTTTAACAGCAGCTCTTAAAGGTTTAACAGCAAGAGGACGTAGTGTTATAGGTCTGAATAAACCGGCTTTAATTCCTTTTGCTCTCAATTCATCAACTGCAGTCATTGCAGATCTTGCAACAATACCATGAGCAATGATTAATATCTCTGCGTCATCTGCTTTGTATTCAAGATATTCTTCAATTTCAGGAGAAATTCTGTCAAATTCTGCTTGATATTGATCAAGAACTTCCATAAGTTCTTCTTCAAGGTTAAATGTATTTCTAACGTGGTTAACAGGTCTTGTACCGTTTGCGCCACCCAAAGTAGCTTCTGTTGGAACCATTTTAATACCGCGAGATGCAGGATCATAAAGTGTAACAGGTTCTCTCATTTTACCTTGATAACCATCGGCCAACATAAATGTTGGGAATTTATATTTCCATGCCGTATTAAATGCTTTAATCATATAATCGTATAGGTCTTGGTGGCCAGCCGTAGAGTAAACAATTCTAAAGCCTTCACCGTTACCGCCAAAGCATGTTAATCTTGTTTCTTGTTGAGCATAAATAACCGTAGCTGTTGATGGGCCACCTCTTTGCATAACTGCGCAAACAAAAGGTATTCTCATCATTTCAGCCATGCTTTGTGCGTCTTGCATAATAACATTACCGGGTCCAGCTGTTGCAGTAAAAGCTCTTTTGCCGGCTAAAATGCCGCCTATTGTAGAGAATCCTGCAGAAATTTCATCTTCAGTTTGTAAAAATCCTGCTTCTGTTTTAGGAAGCAATTTACACCAAGTATGCATGATTTCGTTCTGTGGTGTAATAGGATAACCGTACATAAACTCAGCCTCAGCAGCGTTTGCAGCATAGGCTATAACCTCGTTTCCTGTCAAGAACATCCTAGTGTCTTGAGTAATAAGTTTTTTAACCATTTTGAATCCTTCATTTTGTGAGTGAATACACTAAATTATTACTACAAAATCAAGGATTGTTCAAGTAAAAAATTATTTTTCAGCCAGCCTGTCAGCTTTGATTTTTAATTTATATAAATTATTAAAATCAACCTCTTTAGGCAAATGGATTTTTCTTTTTGACATTTTTGAAAATTCATCCAAAGAAAGGAAAGAGGAAACCTTTTTGCTTGTTGCACTAACAGGCATTTTATCGCGTTCATGCTTATATGCAGCAGCAGTGTAGGCGCTAAATTCTTGTCTTAGTTTTGCCTTTTCTATATTTTCAGGGTCAAAAGGGTTATTTCTAACCGGTGTAAGTGGTTTAAAAATTTCAACAATTTCAGCATATTCAGGTTTTACACTTTTCCCTTGCAAAATTTTGTATGGCAAATCTTCCAGTTCTTTAAATATTGCAACATCGCGACCAAGTATTTGAATTTCACCCCTCAAGCCATCAGGAAATTCGACCGTTAAATGAATAGCAATATAACCGGTTTCATTTCTTGTGATGTGTTCTGATACAAATGCACCAAATTTATCAGAAGATGCTTTTGCAAGTTTATGTAATTTTGTTTGGCTTGCATACTGATACTTTTTATCAGCAGGAGTATGGTTTTCAATTTCTACAATTTTTAATTTACCATCTTTGACGACTTCAGCAAGTTTATCTATAACAATATCGGCACTACCCTTTTGATTGCTACCGAGTATAATTCTTGCTCCAGACAAGTCCTGCAGATTTACAATTACACCTTCTTTTGTATGGATATGTTTTGAACTTGCCTTTTCCCTTAAAGAACTTGCACCTTTTGTGCGATATTCAAGCTTAAGTATAGGATGTTTGTTGTCACAATATCCTCTTTTTTGTATATATGGATAAAAAGCTTTATTTAAAACACTTTTTAACTGTATGGTATTAGAATCTGCCTGTCTGTATATTGAATGTGCAAGACCATTTGTAATTGTTCTTTCTTTATCTTTTAAGTCTTTTTCCCCGGCACGAGAAGTCTGGACAATAGCTTGGGGCTGAAGCTGCGCTTTTTCTTGGAATTTTTTTCTGGATGTAAAGGAAACTTCATCTTTTGAAAGAGAATTCAACTTTACAGAAAAAGAGAAAGGATTGCTGTAAAAAGTTGTATTAGCTTTATTTAGTACCGTATTATTGTTAACTTTATTAGAAAATGCGAAAATTTTTAACATTATAATTACCTTTGCTCCAGACAAGTTGTACAAAACGCGAAAATAAAATATTTTGCTAATTAGTATACACTTTCGATAAAATCAATATGAGAATTTAGTATTGAAATCCCACTTATTTTATAAGATTTAAATTTTTTCTTTGTAATACTTAAATAATATTGCGCACATGCTTTTATTTTTTCTAACTTAGATTTTGTTATTGCTTCAAAAGGCATGCCAAAAAGATTTGTTGTTCTATATTTTACTTCGACAAAATAAATTATATCACCCTTGTATGCTATTATGTCAACCTCTGAGTAGCGCGAATAGTGAAAATTTGTTTCCAGTATCTCAAAACCCTTACTCAAAAGAAAATCTTTTGCTAATTTTTCGCCCAGTTTACCTTTAACTTTGTTTGACATAAAATAATTGTAATACAAAATAAGTGGAGCACAAAGCCGATGGAACTATTGAAAAAAACAGCAGTTGAACAAAGAAAAGCACTGTTAAGCAAAGAAATAAGTGCACTTGAATTAGTTCAAGAAACATATAAACAAATAGAAAATCTTGATGAAAAAATAGGTGCATACAACTCTTTAACAAAAGAACAGGCAATTGAAACTGCAAAAAAAGTTGATGAAAAAATTGCAAAAGGTGAAGAAATACCCCTTATGGCAGGTATTCCCCTTGCGCTTAAAGATAATATGAACATGATTGGTTCTAAAACAACAGCTAGTTCAAAAATTCTTGAAAACTTTGTATCACCGTTTGATGCAACTGTTACAAAAAAACTAAAAGAAAATCTTGTACCAATTATAGGAAAAGCAAACTTGGATGAGTTTGCAATGGGTTCAAGTAATGAAAATTCTGCTTTTAAAATTGTCAGAAATCCGCTTAATTTAAACAAAGTCCCGGGAGGCTCATCAGGTGGCTCTGCAGCATCTGTTGCATCTTATGAAGCTACTGTTTCATTAGGTTCAGATACCGGCGGAAGTATAAGGTTGCCTGCAAGTTTTTGCGGTATAAACGGCTTTAAACCTACTTATGGCAGGGTTTCCAGATATGGTCTTATAGCTTTTGCCTCATCACTAGATCAAATAGGCCCGTTTGGCAGATGTGTTGAAGATATTGCAAATCTTTACATGGCAATTGCAGGGTGGGATGAAAAAGATTCAACATCTTTAAAAATGGAAGTTGATGATGTTACAAAAACCCTTAAGGACGATGTAAAAGGCTTAAAAATTGGAGTTATAAAAGAACTTTTAGCCGAAGGCGTAAACGACGATGTAAGAAAATCAGTTCAAGACGCTATTGAAACTTACAAAAAACTTGGCGCAACAATAAAGGAAGTATCCCTTCCGCTTTTAAAATATTCAATTGGAATTTACTATATTGTTGCAACAGCAGAAGCAAGCTCAAACTTAGCACGATTTGACGGCGTAAGATACGGACATAGGACAAAAGACGCGCAAAATCTTTTGGAAATGTATACAAAAACTCGCGCCGAAGGGTTTGGTGATGAGGTTAAAAGGCGTATAATGCTTGGTACATATGCCCTATCAAGCGGTTACTACGATGCTTATTACAAAAAGGCTCAACAATTGAGAAGACTTGTAAAAAATGATTTTGACAAAGTTTTTGAAGATGTTGATGTTTTAATTTCACCAACATGCCCTACAACAGCTTTTGATATAGGTTCAAGAAACGAAGACCCACTTGCAATGTATTTAACAGATATTGCAACAATTAGCGCAAACTTAATTGGCGCTCCTGCCCTTAGCACTCCTTGCGGTTTTGATAGTGAAAAAATGCCAATAGGCTTGCAAATTATCGGTAAAAACCTTGACGAGGCAACTGTTTTAAAAGCTGCATATAATCTTGAACAAGCAATAAAATAAACAAATTTAAAATATCAAAGCACCCCGAAGAAATGGGGTGCTTTTTACATTTTGTTACAAACTATAAAGAATGACTAAAATTTTGCCGTAACCACTAAAAAAAAGGAAGGTAAAATGGGTTCGCAATACAATTACAACACAAGACTTTCAGGGCTTAATATTGATAAAGAAAGTTTTGAAAAAAAATCTGCAGACTTTTTCAATAATGAAAAAGCAAATAATGATGAAAGTATTTTTTCAAGCAAGGAAAATTTTATCGAGCATTACGAAGAAAAGCTTTTAGATAACAACGACACTGTAAATGCTGACGCTTTAGCGCAAAAGGCTGTAAACAAGGGGTATCTGGAAGAAGATGAAAAAGAAACCTTTATAAGGCTTGCAGATACGGAATCAGGTGATCGCTCGCTTAATAAAAAAGAGCTAAGCTCACTTTTGGGCGCAATTTATGACTCAGCACAAGAGTACAACGCTGACAATGTTAAGCAAGAAAAAAAATCCATAGATGAAATTTATGAAAGAGTAACAATTCAGCCTTGGGGTACCGGTGTTGACGATTGCTTGTCAAGAATAATTCAAAATCACGTAGGTGAAATTGAGTTATACAGCGACAATTACAATCAATACCTGGAAGAATTATGCAGACTAAATAACATTGAAAATCCGGACATAGTAAGCGGTTCGGTTATACTGCCAAAAATGAAATTAGATGAAAATAACGAAATTATAAAAGATGAAAACGGAAAAATACAGTTTTACACACAAGAGGAGCTTGAAAACCTTTAGTGTGCCTTAAAAAATCTATTGTTTGTTCCCCCTTCCCCTACTCTTACAATTACTGTTTTTAAACAACGGGGGCATTTGCCAACATAAGCTGTGCCCTCTTTGTTTTTGTAAATCCTGCCATAAACATTGCAGCACTCAAAAATAATTCCTAAAAATTGCCTTTTTTCGCTCATAGAAAAATTTTACACCCTATAAAAATTTCAAACAAGTTATATCATTCAAAAGGTTGTTTTCTTTTTTTAAAAAAATCATTAAATTTGTAAATAAGTTATAAAATGAGGTTAGATTATGAGTAAATTAAGTGGTCAAGGACTCATGGCGCAAGCCATTTACGGTCTTACTAACAATTTTGCAGTTTTAAGTGCAGGTGCATCGGGCGGATTAACATTAGAACAAATTATAAATCCATCGGATCAAGTCAACAAAAACAATATAAACGCAAGTTTTCAAAGCTATCTGACACAAAATTTTTCAAACATTGACTCTGACGGCGATGGAAAAATTAGTGCAACAGACTTGCAACAATACACAAATCAGCTTTCTCAAAAAGGCTTGAGTTATGATGAATTAATGCAACTTTGCTATAGTGGTAATGCAAGTTCAACCCTTGAAGAAGTGTTAAATAATTTTGATGAAATAGACAAAAACGGAGATGGCAGAGTTACAAATCAGGAAATTGCAGCATATGGCATGGATGAAGAAATAGAAGAGATGGAAGAAAATCATCCAAAATTCCAAGCTACAAATATTTCAAATTATGTCGATAATGACGACTATGACTCATCATCAGTTTAGTTTTATAAACAAAAGACAACAACGACCATAATTTTTTTCCCTAAAAAGCTCCAATGTGTTGACTTTCCCAAGTTCTAAAAGCACATCGGGCTTTTTCTTTTTATCACATTCAGCAATTAAAATCCCATCTTGCGACAAAAGACTGCCTGCAGCATGAAAAATTTGTAAATATGAATAATCCCAAGGCGGATCAGCATAAATTACATTAAATTTTTCATCAATTTTTTTTACCAGCTTAAGAGAATCCCCCCTTAAAAATTTTGGACAAAGGTTTAGCTCTTGTGCGTTTTCGTTGGCGCATTTTATAACTTGTGGATTAATTTCGCAAGATACGGTTCTAAAACCTCTGGATAGAGCTTCGAAGGTCATAATCCCGCTACCTAAAAACATATCGAGAAAATTCATTTCACTAAATGCGCCAAAATGCGAATAAAGAATATTAAAAACACTTTCCCTGACAATTGACAAAGTCGGCCTAACACCCTTTGGAGTAATTATTTTTCTACCTTTAAATTGCCCACCTGTAAGTTGCATTATATGTTAATCTCCCACATTATATTAGCATGAAAAAAATAGTTATAATCGGCGGCGGTGCAGCGGGGCCAAAAACAGCTGCGAAGGCAAAAAGGGTAAATCCTGAAAATCAAATAGAACTTTATACTGATGAAAATTTAATTTCATACAGTGCATGCGGTCTACCTTATTTTATTGAAGGAACAGTTAAAAATATAAATCAATTAATCGTAAGAACTCCTGAAGAATTTGAAAAACAGGGAATAAGAATTTTCCTTGAGCACAAGGCACAAAAAATAATCCCTGAGAAAAAATGTGTGATTATTAATGACAAAGAAGTTTTTTATGATGAACTTGTAATTTGTACAGGCGCAAAACCTTACGTGCCAAACATAAAAAATATAAACATAGGTGGTGTTTATTTTTTAAGGCACATTGAAGATGGTATAAAAATAAAAGAAGAAATGCACAAGGCAAGACGCGTTGCAATAATAGGAGGCGGCTACATTGGCATTGAACTCCTTGAGGCATTTGTGCAAAACGGAGTACATACAACAATTGTGGAATACAGTTCAAGGCTAATGAGGGTTTTTGACTGCGAATTTAGCGATATGATTAAAAATCGCATTATAGAGCAAAGTGGCCAGTGGGTTGATATGCATTTTATGGAAGAAGTCGTTGAGTTTGTTGCAGACAAAAACGGTAAATTTTCAAGATTAATAACAAAAAGCGGGCTTGAAGTTGAAGCTGATTTTTGCGTAATTGCTTCAGGTGTAGTTCCTAATGTTGAACTTGCAAAAAATGCAGGGATAAAAATAGGCAAAACAGGCGGAATTGTTGTAGATAGCAACATGAGAACAAATATAGAACACATTTGGGCGGCAGGAGATTGCACCGAAGAAAAATGCATGCTAACAAACAGACCGATATATATTGCTCTTGGTAATATTGCCAATAAAGAAGGACGTGTTGTTGGGATAAATATCTCAAGCGAACCAAACGAATACGAAAGCTTTGAAGGGATTTTAGGCTCTGCAATTACAAAATATTTCGATTTTACAATTGCGCTCACCGGGATAAACTATGAAAATGCAACAAAAATTGCAGACAAATTTAATTTACACCCCATTTGCACAACTGTTGTAAAAAAAGACAAAGCAGGCTACATGCCAAATTCTGAAACAATAACGCTAAAACTTGTTGCGGACAAAAAAACAGGGAAAATATTGGGCGCACAAGGAATAGGCACAGGGGATGTAAACAAAAGAATTAATACAGTAACCTCGGCACTTCAGTCGGGCTTTAGTGTTGATGACTTATTGCACCTTGACCTGCCATACTCACCACCATACTCTCCTGCAATTGATATACTGATAACAGCAGCATACAGGCTTAAAACGCAAATGAACAGTGAAAGCTAGTCAATGTAATCAAAAGCCAAATCCAGCGTTGGCGCCTTAGCGACTATTGCACTTGTTGAAATTATATCCACACCTGTTTTTGCAATTTCTTCAACTGTTTCTATGCTAACTCCGCCGCTTGCTTCGATTATCGCTTTTTTATCTATTAACTTAACACACTCGCTCATCTGCTCCGGCGTCATATTGTCAAGCATAATGATATCAGCACCTGCTTCAAGAGCTTCTTTTACTTGGGCAATCTTGTCACATTCAACCTCAATTTTATGAGCATGCGAAATATTTTCTCTCACTTTTTTAACAGCATCTTTTATAGAACCGCCCAAAAGCGCAATATGGTTATCTTTCAGCATAACACAATCGCACAAATTAAACCTGTGAAGATATCCACCGCCAACTTTTACGGCGTATTTTTCAAAAATCCTAAAATTTGGCGTATTTTTTCTTGTATCAACAACTCTTGCGCCATATTGTTCCGCAATTTTTTGAAATTTTCTTGTAAATGTCGCAATGCCGCTCATTCTTTGAGTGTAGTTAAGCGCAAGCCTTTCGCCCGTTAAAATATATCTTGGATGACCTGAAATCTTTGCAATTTTATCACCTTTTTTAATTTCATCGCCATCACTAAAGTAAAATTCAACTTTAACTTTGTCTTTCGCCAAAACCCTGAAAACCGTTTCAAAAACATCGCGTCCGCAAAAAACACCATCTGTTCTTGTGGTTAAAAAGACCTCAAATTTTGCATTATCATCAAGAGCAAAGCAAACAGAATCTGTTGAAATATCACCGTAGCCTATATCTTCGGCCAAAGCGCTTTTTACATGGTCTTCAATTATAAAATCATTCAACAAAAATTTTGCCATCTTTAACTCCAAAATCAACAGTTTCTATTGTCTTATTTTCTTGTGACACAATACCATCGCATTGCGGAAAATCTTCTCTAAAGTGCGCACCAATAGAATTTTCACGCTCTAGAGCGCTTTCTACTATCAAAGATGAAACAAGAATCATGTTTTTTGCTTCGTAGCATTCGCTTGTATGTGCACATGTTGAAGAATTAATTGCTTGTGCCAACAAATGCAATTTATTTTGTGCAAGGGTCAATTTTTCCTTGTTTCTGACAATACCTGCGTATTCCCACATTATCTCTTTTATTTTGTTTTTAATATCTTCAATGTCAATTTCTTCAAAGTCACAAGCAGATTCAGAATCTTGCTCATATTTTTCTAAAATATTTTTGACTTTTTCATCAAAATTTTTGGGTGGGTCAAGATTTCTTTCGCTAAGAACATCTGCAAGTTCATATGCGCCTGTTACACACTCTAAAAGAGAGTTTGAAGCAAGTCTGTTTGCACCATGGAAGCCGCTGCAAGAACATTCGCCAATAGCATACAAATTATCAATAGTTGTTTCTCCATAAATATTAGTTTGGATACCCCCCATAAAATAATGGGCAGCAGGCGCAACAGGGATTAAACCGTCTGAAATGTCCACCCCGTTTTCTTCGCATTTTTTTGAAATATTTGGGAAGCGATTTCTGAAAAATTCAATCCCCATTTGTGAAATATCAAGAAATACATTGTCATCATTGTTTTTAGACATTGTTGCAAATATAGCTCTGGCAACGATATCTCTGGGTGCCAACTCTCCACGCTCATCAAAATCTTTAGCAAAATAATTGCCGCGAGAATCACAAAGTTTTGCACCTGCACCTCGTACTGCCTCAGACACAAGAGGCATGGTAGTTTTATTTGCTACAGCCAGCGCGCTTGGATGAAACTGGACAAATTCCATATTTTTTACTTTAGCACCGGCACGATAAGCAAGTGCAATACCATCTCCTGTTGCAACTTCCGGATTTGTAGTGTGTGCAAAGAGCTGACCTACGCCGCCGGTTGCAATGACAACTGCATTTGAATACACAGCTTCATAAGAATCGGTTTCTCTATTGTAGACAATTACACCCTTTGCAGAATTTGAATTATCAACTAAAAGCTCGATAGCACAAGTATTTTCGTAAATTTCAATTTCCGGAGTTTCTTGAACTCTTTTGCATAAAATTTCTTCTATTGCCCTGCCTGTAGCATCTTTTACATGCAAAATCCTTGGCACGCTGTGCGCTGCTTCAAGGGCAAAACTTAATTTTCCGTCTTGAGTTTTGTCAAATTCAACACCAAGATTAATTAAGTCTTGAATTACGCAAGATGAATTTTGAGAAATAAATTTAACTGCATTAAAATCATTTAATCCACACCCTGCTTTTATAGTGTCGCTCACATGTGAACTTATGGAGTCATTTTTATTAATTTGCGGCAAAACTGCGACAATTCCACCTTGAGCAAGCTCAGAGGAGGAAATATTCATTTGCGATTTTGTAATGATAAGTATTCCATCGTTTAAATGCTTTTGTGCAGCCACTTTAAGCGCAAGATACAGACCTGAAACGCCACTGCCTATTATAACTACAGAATATTTGGAATACTTCATTTTAACCCTTTAGATTATGCGATTTATTAACTTTATTCTGTTAATATTTTAATACAAATATAAGTCAAATCCATGAAATTTATAAATTATTTATTTTTTGAATTTATACCTGCGCCAAAAAGGGCAAAGTCATATTTTACAGGGTCAATGTCATCAAACTCTCTTAATTTTTGCGTCAGCTCAATGACTGATTTAAAATCATTTGCATTTCTTTTAAGCAAGCCTAAAGACCTTGAAACATTGCCCACATGAACATCAAGCGGTATTAAAAGTTCGCTTGACTTTATAAAATCCCAAATTCCTAAATCCACAGGGCCCTTGCGTACCATCCACCTTAAAAACATGTTCATTCTTTTCATTGCACCTCCATTTTGAGGTCGTGCAAATAAATGACAAAAACCAAGCTCCGGCTTGCAATTTAGACATGAATAAAAATAACTGCTTGTATATTCAAGCATGCATTTTTTTTGCTTGCCTTCAGAAAAAAGTTCCCCGATTGAGGATTTATCGATACAGTATAATTTATTTAAAGACTCAAGAAAACATATAAGGTCAAAACCCTTGACAAATCTGTACACAAAGTTTTTTAAACTTTCGTTTTTGTTATCAAAAGTGCAGATAAAATTATATGGCTCATTTTGCATAATATCAAAAAGAAAATCGAGTTTTTGTATAAAAGCCTCACGTTTGCCAAAGGCAAATAATGCAGATATTAAAGCAGAAATCTCAATATCATTTTTAGTTTTATAGCGATGTGGAAACCGGATAGGGTCGTCTTTTATAAACTCTTTTGTTTCATATTTTTTAACCAGCTTATCAAGAAATTCTTTCATTTTCTCAGCCTCAAAAAATATTCCTTTAGTAAAGCATTACATTCATTTTCCATAATACCGCCAAAAATCTTTGTTTTTGCATCAGAAATCTCACCAAGGTTGATTTTTGAACCAAAAGCACCATATTTTAAATCATAAGAGCCAAAATAAACTTCTTTTACCCTTGAATTTAAAATAGCCCACGCGCACATTGGGCAAGGCTCAAGGGTGACATACAAACTACAGTTTTCAAGACGCCAATTATTAAACTTTTCTGCTGCCATTTTAAGTGCGACTACTTCAGCATGTGCGCTTATATCATTGTTTTTTTCGCGCTCATTATGCGCTTTTGCAATTATTTCATTACCGCAAACAATTGCACAACCAACAGGAATATCACCACCTGAAAGCTTTGCTTCACTTATTGCGCATTTCATAAAATCATTTGACATAATCATTGAATATAAGTGTTATATTAAAATAATCATCTTTACAATCAAGAACAATATCAATATTCATTGCAGCGCAAAGCCCTTTTACGATATACAAACCTAAACCGGTTCCGCGAGTTGTTCTTGTAAGTTTTGAATCCATGCGAATAAACTTATCAAAAAGTTTTTCTTGCATATCCTCAGGTATTGGCAAAGTCTTATTCATTATACTAAAACAAGGCTTGCCTGAAACATTTTTTGCCGTAATTTTAATTGGTTCATGGTCTTGATTGTATTTTACCGCATTATCACAAAGATTTATCAACACTTGCTCAAGCCTGTCAGAATCAGCATACACAAGTTTTAAATCATCATCAATTTTAACTTCAAAATTTGAATTATTTGAATTTGCATACAAAACAGAGTTTTCGATAGCTTCGCAAAGGTTTACTTCGCTTTTGTTAAATTTAATACTGAAACTTTCAATCTCAGGCACAACAAGCAAATCTTCAACCATTCTGGAGAGCCTTTGAGCCTGTTGTTTAATTATTTTCAAAGATTTAATTCTTGTTTCATCATCAATTTTTATGTCATGTCTTAACAATCTGCTTGAATAGCCTACAATGCTTGTTAGCGGCGTTCTAAACTCATGGCTTATTGCATTTACAAGATTTGTTCTAAATTCGTTTAATCTTTCAAGCTCGATATTTTTTTCTGATAAATCATGATAAGACTGATGAATTTTTTTTGCCATGTAGTTAAATTCTTTTGCAAGGAAAACTATTTCATGTGGAGTAAAAGCACTTTTTAAAAGGTGAATCTTGCGCTCATAACTTCCTTTTGAAATTGCAATAATACCTTTAAATAGCTGTCTAATATTGATATAAAGGTAAAACGTATAAATACCTACAATTGCAATAATGAAAAACGCTGCAAGAGTAAGTGCCAAAATAATTCTAAATCTTGCCTTGTCAATTGTAGCATTTGTAATGTTTTCAGTAGTATTTACAATTACCGTCCAATCAGGGTTTTGCAGAGTATAATACGCACTTGGCTGATTTTTGTACTTGTTAAATAAATCAGCAGTATCAACTTTCTTCCTTAAAGGCAGGTTTTTTATAAGCCTTTCTAATTCTGGCGCATTTGGAGCGTTTGTAGCAATTAACAAATTATTTTTATCAAGAATATAAATTTGCCTTTTTTCATTTTTATAACGCTCTGATACTGCGTTTTGCATATAAGCTGTATCAATGTCGGTGCATAGTGAATACTCATCGTTCACCTTGCTGCACATTTGAATTGTAGATTCTGTTTCGTTAAAAGCATACGATTCATGAGGAATTGCGGAATTTTCAACAATTTTAAGCCCCTTGAATGTTTTATCATTGCGCTCAATTTCACTTAAAAAATCTGCTCTATCAGATGCATAAGGCATAAAAGTAATTGCACTAGCTGCTTCATTTAACTTTTTCTGCGTAGTTGACAAATAACTTTGTATATTTTCGCCTATTGTACGGGACATTTCAAGCGCACTGTAGTTGAGTTCACGCCTTAGTGTTTGCTGTTGTATGTTTGAAATTATAAGCCCAATAGTTACAAAAGGAATTAAAACTGCAAACAAAAGTACAATTATGATTTGCTGAGCAATTTTTAATCTTTGCACTATACCTCCTCAAGCACACCAAAGGGAGTAAGTTTATAACCCACATTTGTAACAGTATGAAGATATTTAGGATTTCTTGTGTCAGCTTCAATTTTCTGTCTTAGTGAACCCACATGAACACGCACCATTCTAACATCTTCATCTGACCCATAACCCCAAACCTCATCAAGCAAAGTTGCAAGTGTAACAGGATTATTCAGATGTTGCATAAGGCAATATAATATTTCAAACTCTGTTGGTGTCAGTTTAATTTTCTTATCTAAAATAACCGTTTCAAGCGAATCGGGCAAAATTTCAATATCGCCTGCGCGTAAAACTTCTTTGGAATTTTCTTGCTCGCTTGAAGTTTCAGAACGTCTTAAAAGCGCTCTGATGTGCAAAAGCACTTCTTGAACATCAAATGGTTTTACAAGGTAATCATCAACGCCACAGTCAAAACCTTCGGTTTTATCGTTAATTGTACCTTTAGCAGTAAGCATAAGTATTGGTATATTTGGCTTTACAAGTCTTATATTTTTGCAAACGTCATAGCCGTTCATTTTTGGCATCATAACATCAAGCAAAATAAGGTCATAATTATTTTCAAGTGCTTTTTTAAGCCCTTCTTCGCCGTCTTTTGCACTATCAACGACATAGCCGCTTTGGGCTATGTCAAACGTTAAGAGTTCTCTTATTTGCTCATCATCATCAACTACTAAAAGTCTTTTATTTGTCTTTGTCATACTTACCACTTGCTTTACTATTTTTTATCAAACATTTGCTTAATACCGTCAACAGAGCTTAAAATACCCGTTGCCTCGTATGGCATATAAACAACTTTATTATCTTTGCCGCTTGTCATATCTTGCAGCGTTTCAATATATTTCATAGCTATCAAATATTTATCAGGATGACCGTTTCCGCTTAGTGCCTCAATAATATTTCTAATAGCTTGAGCTTCACCCTCTGCCTCTCTTATTCTTGCCTGAGCCTTACCCTCTGCAACAAGGATTTCAGCTTGCTTTTCACCCTCAGCCTTATTAATTTGACTTTCTTTAATACCTTCAGCTTCAAGAATAGCTGCTTTTTTAAGACCTTCAGCTTCAAGAATCGCAGCACGTCTGTCGCGTTCAGCTTTCATTTGTTTTTCCATTGCGTTTTGAATTTCTTTTGGAGGGATAATATCTTGAAGCTCAACCCTGTTTATTTTTACACCCCATTTGTTTGTAGCGTCATCAAGTATAGCACGCAATTTTTCATTTATTATATCTCGAGATGTAAAAGTTGTATCTAAATCCATCTCGCCTATTACGTTTCTAAGAGTTGTTTGAGTTAATTTTTCAATAGCCTCGGGCAAATTTTCAATCTCATAAACAGCACTTTTAGGGTCAATTATTTGAAAGTATAAAAGCGCATTTATTGAAATCGTAACATTATCTTTTGTAATTACATTTTGACGAGGAAAATCAAATACACTTTCCCTTAAATCAATTTTATCAACAACCCTGTAAACACTATATGATTCACCTGTTGCAAGCCTTACTGTGTCTTTCCAATGGACACCGCGAACAGTGTCGATAAAAGGCACTATAAATTGCAATCCCGGTTGCAAAATTCGATTAAAACGTCCCAAACGTTCAATTATCATTACTTGAGCCTGATTAACAATCTTAAATCCGCTAAGGAAAAATACTACAACAAGTACAACAAAAATTAAAAATAAAATCATTTTTACTCCTTACATCTCTCTACAAACATAATCAGGCTCTCGTTTTTAATAATTTTAACCATTTCGCCCGCTTTTATTTCACATCCGTCTATTGATTTAGCCTGCCAAGTTTCGCCATATATCTTTATAACCCCAATCCCATCGGTATTTGGAGCGGCAATATCTTTAATCACTTGTGCTACTTGCCCTATGTATTTTGCCTCAACTCCTGTTTGTTCAAATTTCTCAGGTTTCCTTCGCATAAAAGGACGGGTAACAAAAAAGAATATCACTGCAAAAAGTGCAAACATTCCGCCTTGTATCCAGTAATTATCAGGATACTTAAATGCTGCAACTGCGGCAAAAAAGGCAGCTCCGCCAAGAGGTAGGAAAAACATGGACGGGGTCATAATTTCCACAAAAAGAAAAATAAAACCTATAATCGCCCATATTTTAAATATTTCCATAGTTACCCCTTATAAACTTATTATATAAGTCTAGAGTTTTTTATTAGCTGTGTCAATTGTCTTAACAAGTTATCTGGATGCAATAACGCGTGCCACATGAACGCCTGATGCGCTTGCCTGCATTAAACCTCTTGTAACACCTGCGCCATCACCAATTGTAAATAAGTTTTTAACTCCTTGAGTTTCAAGTTCATCTGTCAAAAGTACCCTTGCAGAGTAAAATTTAACTTCTACGCCGTATAAAAGCGTATATCTTGACGCCACACCGGGAGCAATTTTATCTAATGCGTAAAGCATTTCAATAATACTCAAGAGTTGTCTGTATGGCAGAACAAGACTCAAATCCCCGGGGGTTGCACAGGTAAGAGTTGGAGTAATAATGCTTTCTTTAATTCTTTGAGCGGTCGAGCGTCTGCCATCAAGCAAATCGCCAAACCTTTGGACTAAAATCCCTCCGCCAAGCATATTTGCAAGACTTGCAATGTGCTGCCCGTATTTAATAGGCTCTTTAAAAGGTTCTGTAAACTTTTTAGAAACCAAAAGGGCAAAGTTTGTGTTAGGTGTCTTCTTGTTTGCATAAGAATGCCCGTTAACAGTTGAAATACCGTTATAATTTTCATTAACAACTTCACCGTTAGGATTCATACAAAATGTTCTTACTTCATCGCCAAATGTTGGTGAATGGTATATAAGTTTTGATTCATACAATCTTGATGTAATAGGCTCCATAACTGCTGCAGGCAACTCTACACGAACTCCCACGTCTACTGCGTTATTGACCATGCCAATTTTATTTTTTGCAAATTCATGTGTTAGCCAATCAGCCCCTTCACGACCGGGAGCAATTACAATATAATCAGCTAAAATTTTCTCGCCAGAGTTTGTAACAAAACCTTTTACCTGTTCGTTTTCAACAATTAAACTTTCAGCTTTTTGATTGTTGATTATAGTAATTTTTTCGCTTAGAAAATCTTGCATGTGTTTTAGAACATGCAATGAACGCTCAGTTCCTAAATGCCTTACAGGCGAGTGAACAAGCTTTAATTCTGCTAAGGTTGCGGCACGTTCAATATCTGCAAATTCTTCCCTATTTGTACCATATACAACTTCAGTTGCACCATGCTCTAAATACAACTTATCACAATATTCAATTAAATCTTCAACATCCTTGTAAGACATATAATCTACAAGGTGACCGCCCACATCAGGCGTTAGAGTTAATTTACCATCAGAAAATGCGCCGGCACCGCCCCAACCACAGAGCAAACCACAATTTTTGCAATTAACGCATTGCTTTAAACCTTCCCTCATGGGGCATTTGCGATTTTCAATTTTTGAACCTTTTTCAATTAAAACAACTTTCCAATCAGGTTTTAATTTAGTAATTTCAAGAGCAGTAAAAATTCCCGCAGGACCACCACCGACAATAGCTACATTATACATCTTCAAAACTTCCTTTTATTAATCTCGCACAGGGGATTAAACCCACCAAATGACATTATACTACAAACAAATTATTTAAAAGTATTTACAGTTGAATTTTTAACATTTTTAATAATATAATTGATTGTAATATTTTTTAGAGGATAAAAAATGAACGAATATAAAATTATTGACTACGTTCCAACAGTAATTGAATCATCTTCAAGAGGTGAAAGGTCTTTTGATATTTTTTCAAGACTTTTAAGAGAAAGAATAATCTTTTTAGGCTCAGAAATTGATGATGATGTTGCAAACTCTATTGTGGCGCAACTTTTACTGCTGGATAGTGAAAATCCCGAAAAAGATATTATGTTGTATATTAACTCCCCCGGCGGTGTAATCACTGCAGGCATGGCTATTTATGATACTATGAAACTTATTAAAGCTGATGTTTCGACAATTTGCTTGGGTGATGCTGCTTCAATGGGCGCATTTTTGCTTTCAGGCGGCACAAAAGGCAAACGCCTTGCACTTCCAAACGCAAGAATTATGATTCACCAACCTTTAGGCGGCGCAAAAGGTCAAGCAACCGATATTGAAATTGAAGCAAAAGAAATTTTAAGAATGAAAACCATGCTTTGCGAGCTTATGGCAGAACACACCGGTCAAAAAGTTGAAAAAATCAAAAAAGACACAGAACGTGATAACTTCATGACGGCTCAAGAAGCTCTTGAATACGGTTTAATCGACAGAATTATTACAAGAGAAGAAACTGAGCAAAAATAATTTACACCTTTTCAAAAAGGTGAACACGCCAACTGCCACTGTCGTAGTGTCCTTTATAGTGCAAGTTTTTTGATGTTTCTCTTATTGAATAATTTTTTGCATAAGAGCTTACAAGATACAAAAAAGGTATTCTCTGGTAAGCTTCTTCATTTAACACTATATTTTCAAGACGTTCATCATTAAAAAAAGATACTTGCTTTAGCTCAACAATGAACATCTTATCGCCCTTATTTATTTTTGAATAATAATTTTCATTTAGAAAATCTGTAAGCTTTTTATTGTATTTAAGCAAAAAAACATCACGATACAGTCTTTTGCCGTCTTTAAAAGCCTCATAGGTTGTTGAATCAGCAGGGTATATCACATAAGGAAAATTATACTTGTCTATAGAATTTGCGTAAAAAAAAAGATTGTCTTCTTTTACATACTTTTCAAACCTTGATGGCGGGTAGTAAAGGTAGAGTACTCTGTCGTTTTTTTTTACACCTAAATCAGCTAAAACCTTGACAGGGAGCCTTTGACCTTCCTCGCGCACAAGCCTTACGGGTGATGTATAAGAAACTATTATATAAAAAAGCGTAATAACCGCAAATATTGTTGCAAGCATTATTTTTAGCGGCTTTAGCTGCATTGTTGACCAGCCTACAGCAACAAGCAAGATTAGTATAGGGTAAAGCTCTATTAAATATTTTGTAAGGAATATTAACTTTCCAAATAACGCTGCAATCAAAACAGTTAAAAACGTTGCGCAAAACACTGTCAAAAGATACAAATTAACCCTTCTGCCATTTTGAAAAGCTTTTATCGCAAGACCAAAACAAATAAATGTAGGCACAAGGGCAAAAATTATAAAACCAATGTTTACTGCTGCATTATCAAATATTTGCGCAAAAAAGCTCGGTGGAGCATTTGAAATATTTTTAAGCACAGGCGAAAATAAATCCGTAAAATAAAACAAAAGTTTTGACCAGGAAAATGGCGCCCACCATTGGCTAAAATACTTTGGATGTGCAAAAAGTCCATACAAAAAAGGAACTAAAGGCAATGATAAAATAATTATTGCAATTATATTATTTGCAAGATTATTTTCTTTCTTTTTTCTTTGCATAAATGCAATAAGTGCGCATATATTAAACGCAACAAAAACAAAACCAATTGTATGTTCAAAAATTAATAAAACACTAAACAAAGTCAACAACCAGCAATTTTTATTTGACGGATTATTAAAGACTTTAAGCGAGTAATAAAGCACCATTGAGGCAATTAAAAAAGTAAGGGAGTAAATTCTCACCTCTTGGGAAAAATAAATTAAAAAAGCGCTCACAGCAGTTAAAAATGCAGCAGCAAGGGCGCATAATTCACCATGCTTTTTAACAAGGTATTCTTTTGCGCAAAGGTACATTGCAAAAATTGAAATTACCCCGGGGACAAGAGAAGATACTCTTAGCGAAACATCTGAATCTTTAAACAATGCCATCCAGCCTTTTAAATAAAAATAATGCAAGGGTGCATGGCAGTTATTGGCAATTCCATTAAAAAAATCTTGTGGAAATTTTAAATTTGCAATAGACCAAGTTAAATACTCGTCATTCCACATACCCTCCGGCTTATCTATATTCCACAGGCGGAGCAAAAGCCCTAAAATAACAATTAAAATTAAATATAAAACGTGATTATTTTTCATAATAAAAAGAGCATAGCAAAAGTTTTAAAATTTGTCATTTTCTTTAAAAAAATTAAAAAAGTGGAAAAATTATATTTTTCATTGTAATATAAATTCCAAAGGAGTCCAAAATGGGGTTTAATAACACCATAACATTAATAAGCAATGATGAAGAATTAGTTGAACAAATAAGTTCTAAGCTTGTTTTACTGCGAGATTTGGACAAAATTACAAACTGTTCTTTTGACAATGCAATTGACTTTTTAAAAAACCAATTACCAAATGTAATAATTATTCATTGCTTAAATGACAATCCTGACGCGATAAAATTAATTAAAGACATAAAAAATAATCCCGTCATTTCTCAAGTGCCAATATTATTTTTAGATGACAACTGCTCTAGAGAAATAATAATAGACGCTTTTGACAACGGAATTAGCGACATTTTAAAATACCCCACTCATGACTATGAACTTTTAATTCGCACTATTTGGTGTATTCAAAAGGACGACTTAAACACAAGCATATCTACACAATTTGAATTTATGAAAACTCTTGGCATGATTCAGCCTGACACAGGAGTTTATACCCAAAAATATTGTGAGGAGTTTTTAAAAAGTGAAATTGAAAATGCAATTTCACACAAAATTAACTCCTGTCTAATGCTCGTTACGCCTGATTCAAAATACCCGGGGTACAAAAACCCTAAAGAATTTCTTGAAGTAATTAAAAAATCAATAAGAATTAACGATTCTGTTGCAATTAAGGATGTAGATGAATTTTACATATTCTTGCCCAAAACAAAACTAAACGGTGTATACCCAATATTTGAAAGAATAAATACAAATCTAGGTGTAGATTGCGGCGCAAATGCATCAGTTATAGAGATTAAAAATGAAAAATTTGACTCTGCAAAAGAATTTTTACAAGAAGCGCTGGTAAAAGCAAAAGAAGAAACAAATTCTCTAATTGTGGCGTCAAGCACTTATTCAAAAGACCCAAATGCAGGCATAAATCTTGCAAAACAGCCGCCTGCACAACAAAATAAGCAAAATGTCAAAACAAACAATATTTCCCAAAACGACGAAAAAACATCAAAACTATATTTGCAAGCGTATAAACAAAAGTGCAAAATTGTTTTTGAACCTGTTTTTGAAAAATATTACAATTTAATATTAGCAAAAATAAAAGATGTAAAAGTTAAATACGAAGTAAACGTTGATAAAACAGTGTTTGTTATTTACAAAAACAATGTCCGCGCAAATCTTTCTATAATGTATGGCGGTCTGTATAAGGCACAAATCAATACTGCAATTACATCGTTTGACATCACAAAAAGCTCAAATACTATTACTCTTGATTTTGTGCAACTAAACTTTAAAAAGCTCTCACAAATCTTAGATGAGCTTTGTGTTGAATTTAAAAACTATGTAAAAGAATAGTTTAGTTGTTGCTAACTAGCATTTTAAAAGCAACAAGAGCACGTGCAGAGATTTCTTTTGATGTTTCACGTTGTTCTTTTGCAATGTTAAATACTCTGGCAATTCTTTGAACTTCTTGAATTTTTTTAACACTGTCAAGTTTATACACATTTTTTTCAGGATCACAAACAATGTTAAAAATAGTATTTAATTCAATTTCAGTCATAACCAAATTCTCTCATAAGCTATTGTTATATTAATAAAGTCATCAAAGAGAAAATAATTGACAGAAAATGTCAATTTCTTAACAAATATTAATAAAACCAAAAAGCCTATTGTACAGAGGGTTTTTTCAAGTCATCAAATGAGATGTTGTTAACCTTTAGCAAAAAATCGCAAATCTCACGCACAGCACCCTTGCCGCCGGATTTTTGCGTAATAATATTACAAATTTCCTTAACTTCATCAACCGCATCTTGTGGGCAAACGCTCAAGCCTACTGACTTTAAAACTTCAATATCAGGTAAATCATCGCCCATGTATAAAATTTCATCATAACCTAGTGAAAATTCTCTGCAAATTTCATCAAGTGCTGACATTTTATTTTTTTGATTCATAAAAAGCTTTGTAATTCCAAGGGTTTTAGCTCTCTCTAAAACCGCCCCCGACTCCTTTGCAGTAATTATTGCGGTTTTTATACCTGCTTTATTTAACATGGTAAGCCCTAAACCATCTTTAGCATTAAAGGCTTTTGCCTGTGAACCGTCAGGCAGGTAAATAAGCGAACCGTCAGTCATAACGCCATCTATATCAAAAGCCGCCAGTTTTATTTTTTTAGCCTTTTGTTTTAAGTCAATAGAGCTGTAAACCTTTTGCATAAACAAATCCCAGTTAATTACAAATAAATTATACACTAAAAGGTTTAGATTTAAAATTTTGTTATAAAAAAATACAAAATAATGCCGAAGAAATTAACATACAAACCTATAACGACCACACATTAAAAGAAGACATAAATTAAACATGATTGAAAAAATTGAAAATTTCCTCACTAAAACAAACGAACAAAAAGCGGTAATAGATATAAGCAATTTAAATTTAATAGATGCGCTAAAAACTGCAATTTTATTTTCAACAAAATCATTTATCAAATTCCCCGAAAAGAAAATATGCTGGTCGGTAAAAGATGAAGAAACAAAAAAAATAATTTCAAATTTAATGCTCAAAAATATGGAATTAGAGGTAAAAACAGTCAAAGCAGCAAATAAGGTCTACGCAATAAAATGAATGAAGCAATAAAAGAAATTTTTAAGTCAAGAATTTACGGCATTATAAGAGAGGATGAGCCGCAAAAAGCGCTTGAAATTGCTCAAGCTTATCTTGAAGGCGGAATTAAAGTTATAGAAATCAATTCAACAATTGAAACAATAAAAAAAGTTTGCCAAATAAATGGCATTTATGTTGCTCAAGGTGGCATAATAACATCTGAACAAGCCCACCTGGGCATTGAAGCTGGTGCAAAACTTTTAGTTTCGCCAATTTTACAAATGGGACTCACAAAGGTTTCATCAAGCAGCAAAATTCCCTTGATTTTAAGTGCAACAACACCGAATGAAGCATACAGCGCTTGGAAGGTTCGCGTACCTATTATTAAAATATTCCCGATTAAAGACCTTGGCGGCGCAACTTATATAGAAGATTTACTTAGACCAATGAAGTTTTTAAACGTTATGCCATGCGGAAGTGTTAAAATCGAACACATAAAACCTTTACTTAATGCCGGAGCATGCGCAATTGGCATGGGCCGCGGTTTATATTTAAACAAAAACTATGAAGAAATAGTTGTAAGCGTAAAAGAAGCGGTAGCTCAAGCGCGCGCATAGTTTATTTATACACTTGATTTAGCGCATTAAATATAGCTTTTACATTTGCCCTTGCAGTGTTTTGGTCAATAGCGCGGCCAATAATTTCTTCATTATTTTTACCGACAAGATGAATAACACTCATTGCGCTAGCACCTGCACCCATTTTATCTTCATCAAGCGCATACTGTTTATAAAAAGATAACTTGCGAGAAAAACCTGCGTTCTTTAGTGCATCAAGACAAGCGTCTAACGGGCCGTTGCCGGAACCCTCAACCTCTTTTAATTCGCCTTTAAATTTAAACCCTAGCTTAAATTTATCGCCGCCAAGGAGTTTAAATGAAACTAATTCAAAAGCACCCTTAACATCAAGAATTTCCCTAAAGTAAACTTTTAAAATTTCATCAGTACCAAGCTCGCCTTTTTTCTCGGAAATTTCTTTTACAATAGGTGTTAAGTGCACTGCTTCCTCAATTGTTATTGGATAACCCGCGTTATTAATAATTTCAAATACTGCCGTTTTACCCGATTGAGATGTAAAGCCAATTTTTTCATCGTCACCTCGACCAATTAATGAAGGTTTAATTGGTCTATATGCACCAAAATCCATATCTTTTGTTTTTATTGCACCGTCTTGATGTATGCCACTCCTGTGCGCCAATGCCTCAGGGCCAATCAGTGGTGCTTTTTCATATATTTGCACTTTTGCCATTTGAGAAATTAACATTGATGTTTCATATATCTTCTCGAGATTAACAGGAACATCTACACCGTTATTATAAAGTGCAACTGCAACCTGCGCAAAATCCGTATTACCTGCGCGCTCACCAAGACCGTTTAGGCAACACTCAAGCTGAATTGCTCCAGCAAAATATCCTTCAACAGTTGTTGCAGTTGCCATACCCAAATCATTATGGTTATGCAAAGAAATAATAATATCCTCAGGCAGGGCATTTTTTACTTTTTCAATTAAATTTATAAAAGTAGCAGGCCTTGTCCTCTCAACAGTGTTTGGAAGATTAATAACACCAGCACCCGCTTTTACAATTTTTTTAAGTGTATCAATTACAAAATCAATATTTTCAATACAATCCCCAAAATGTTCTACACTAAACTGCACTTGTGCGTTTTTATTTACTTTTTTTACACTTTTTGAAGCGTATTCAATAGCCTCAATTGCAACCTTAGCGCAATAATCAGGTTTTTTATTTAAAACATATTTCATATGGAACGGGCTTAGAGTTAAAAAAGTATGCACACGCGGAATTTTACTATGCCCTATAGCTTTAATAGCGCTGTCAATATCACTCTTAACTGCACGCGCGAGTGCTGAAACAACCAAATTATCCCATGCCATATCAGCAAGAGTTTTACAAGCTTCAAAATCCATATGAGAGGAAGCAGGAAAACCGACTTCGACAGCCTGCACATTAAGTTCTTGCAATTTTTCAAAAATAAATTGCTTCTCGCTTAATTGCCAAGGTTTTTTTAAAGATTGATTACCGTCTCTTAAAGTAATATCATAGAAAAAAGGTTGTTTCATAAATAAATTATTCCATTTTTAAGCAGTATGTGCTATAATTGTATGACAAACAATAAATGATGACAAATCACCAATTTATGTAAACATTTATTAAACCTTGTTTTTCTAAACATATTTTTTAGCAATTTATTTTTATCATTTGCGTTAAAAGATTGGGTAAAAGAAGGTATATGATTACTAGAGTTGAAAGCAATAACAACAAAATAAATTTTTGCGCCCTAAAACCTCCGGCTTTGGGTAATAAAGTGCAAAAAATGCTTACAAGAGCTGAAAATTTTTCAAGTGTACAGCAAAGATTAGCAATAGGTGGTACGGCACTTTTAATACAGCCTGTTATAGATTTAAACAACAAAGAAGTTGACAAAGATACAAGATGGGTCAGTGCAATAAGAAGTGGCGCAAAGGCAATAGTAGGTACAGCTACCGGTATTTTAGTTCGTGGGGCATGTATGAAAGCAACCGAGCTAAAACTGGCAAAAAGAGATGCAACAGGTAAGATAATAAAAGAAGCAGGCAAAACAGTAGTTGACCCAAATAAAATAAGAAAAATATTGGGCAACAGCTTTGATTCACTGAATTTATCACCAAAAGAGTTATCTGATGCATTAAACCGTGTTCCATCAGTTATTGGTACCATTGTTGCCTTAGGGGCAATGATTATTACAAATTTTGCGCTTGATGCACCGCTGACAAATAAATCAGCAGAATTTGTTGAAAAATTTGCGAACGAACATAATAAAAAACCCGGAGGTGTACAAAATGGCTAACTTCGGACAAAGAATGATTGCAAAATTTGCAAATGACAACGCTAACTTTTTATTTATAACTGCTGCAATTGGCTGGTTCCTGGCAAGTACTGCCCAAACTTTTGGTATTATAACCAATAAAAAAATCGACAAGGAAGATAAAAAATTTCTTATTCCACAAGAAATTTTCGACGGCGCAGTAAACATAGGTTTGTACGCACTAATCACAACGCCGCTTATAAACGGGACTGAAAAGTTAATAAATAATGATGTTATAACTTTTAAGAATGTAAAAAAAGGCTCTATAGAATTCGACAGACTGAGAGGTGGTGCAAAAGTTCTAGCTTCGCTTGTTGGAGCCGTTGTTTCCTGTAATGTTCTTACACCACTTGTAAGAAACAAATTGGGCAGTATTGCACAGAGAAAAGAGCTAAAACAAAAAGTGCAAATGCAACAACCAAGCTATGACCCATTTTACCAACCATTTTTTCAAAAAAACGGTTTAAAAGAGCCAATGAAAATGCATGATTATATTGCTTTTACAAAGCAAAGAGGAATGAAAATATAGTTACAAAATCTCCTGTCGTATTAGTTTTACCATCTCGCAAAATCTTTTGCTAAGGTCGTTTTGTGAAATTCTTAAATTTTTTGAAATTTCACTTTGCTTTAATTTTTGAACATACTTTAATTTAAAAATATCCAGAAATTTTTTATTAGGCTCTTTAGAGTCTAATTTAACAATTGCATTTACAATATTTTTTGCCAAAGAGGGGTTAACAGGTTTTTCGGAAATCAACTCCAGGGGATCAATAAGTCCTTCATAAGGATTTTTAATTTCTGGCAGTTTATTATCTTTTTTATTAATACTTATTATTTTTTCTTCTACAATTTCATCCGGAGTTTTAGATATTTGTGCAACAGATTCACTTTTGACAACCTCTTTTGGCGCTACGTCTTCAACAAAATCTTTCAAACTGACAGGATTAGAAGTAATATTTGCTTTTACAATATTTGAAATAGACGTATCAACAACTTTTGTAAGATAATTCCTGAGGCTGTCAACATTTGAAACTGAATCCAAAAGTAAGTATGATTTTTTGTATACCTCAGAACAAAATTGCTCTAAAAGATGCTCATTACCTGCAAAAGAAGGGTTTTGCTTAATTATACTCTCTATTAACTCTCTTTGTCCTGTATTCAATTTAACCACCTCGTAACTAATAATATCATAAAAAATTAGTAAAATATGTGCAATTTTTTACATAATTGTTACATTATTTGACGGGTTTGCAGTGGGATATATTTGGTTATATAATATTATTAGAGATAAGCTGGACTTTTTTCGAATTAGATGAGAAATATAAAAAAACTGTTATTAATATACACAGTGCTGGGAATACTGTTCATCCAGCAACCATCTTATGCTGCTTTTAACTTTAAGTTCCCAAAGTTTTTCAAGTCAAAAAAAGAAAAGAAAATTGAAAAAACTCAAGAACAACAAGAAAAATATGAAGAAGAAATTAGCCCACAAGAAAATGATGTCCAAGGTAATGATACATTTGTAGACACTGCCCCAAATAATACAACTCAAGAAGATGAGGATGCTGCTGTTTACATAAGGCAGGTTGAAATTTTTGGAAATAATATTATTGAAACCTCCTTTATTAAAGACATGCTTAGTGCAAAAGAAGGCTATTTATATGACAGAAAAACAATTTCTGCCGATTTAAACAAAATATATAAAACAGGTTATTTTACCCAAAACATAAGAGCTGTGCCACTAAGAGCGGAAGAAGGCGGTATACGTTTAAGAATTATTGTAGAAGAAAACCCGCCAATACAAGGTTTTACCGTAGATGGTAATAACGTCGTCGCAACAAAGGACATCATGGCGATTTTAAGCCAATACGAAGGTCAACCGCAAAATATTTTAAATATTAATTCTGCAATAGAACAAATACAAGAAATGTATAGCATGAAAGGTTATATTCTTGCGCGCGTAACATCTGTTCAAGATGACCCTGACGGCATTGTAAATATTACGATTGATGAGGGTGTAATTAACGATGTAATTGTGGAAGGCAATTATAAAACCCGCGATTTCATTGTAAAAAGGAATATTCTGCTCGAACCCGGGACAGTTTACAATGAAAACATCATGCGTGACGACATTTTAAGGTTAATGGGAACGCAAGCCTTTAAAGATGTTAAGCGCGACATTGAAATGGATGAAAGAACGGGAAAATACAACGTTACAATTTCACTTGATGAACAAAGAACAGGTAAAATTTCTTTAGGCGTCGGTGTTGATTCTACATCAGGTTTCTTTGGTTCGGTTGGTTTTTCTGAAAACAACTTTAGAGGTTTAGGGCAAAAGTTAAGTATCAACTTTATGGCAGGTACCGGTATTTTGATGAACGACAGCTCTATTATTAACCGACCCAACTTGCAAGCTGAATTAGGTTTTGTTGAGCCGCATTTTAAATCAGAAAACCAATCATTAGGCTTTAGAGCATTTGTAAGGAATTTTGGAAGCTATCAAGTTCCACTATCAATTGAAAAACGCTATGGCGCAGACATTACCCTAACAAGAAGATTTAAAGCATTTAAAAACCTTAGCGGAAGCATAAGCTTTGGCGGAGAAAGTGTTGACCTTGACGAGGGCGATGAATGGAAAGCAAGAAGCGTTTACGCCCTAAGAGGGGTAGACTTTAAAGAAAGAGAAAAACAACTCGACGGCGGTGTTTATGCTAAAATTACACCTGCCCTGACTTATGATACAAGAGATACTGTTGTAAATACAAGGCGCGGTGTTTTAGCAAGAATAAGTCTTGAAGAATCAATTGGCTTTGGTGCAGATTCATTTGGTAAATTATATGGTATGTTAAAGAAATTTGTTCCAGTAGGAAGAAAATCAACTCTTGTATTAGCTGCACGTGCCGGCGGAAAAATCCATGGCGATATGCCGGAGTTTGCAGCGTTTGCACTTGGTGGCCCATATAGCATAAGAGGTTTCAATATTTCTGAAGTTGGTACAGGTGATGGCTTTATGATGGGTACAGCAGAGTTTAGGACTCCCATACCATTTATGGACAGGCTTACGACAAATACATTCCTGAACAATGTAAGACTTGCTGCATTTGTTGATGCTGGTACAATATTTGGCGATACACTCACAAATAAGCTATACGACCGCCCGGGATATGCAATAACAGCAGGTGTGGGCTTAAGAGTATTTATTCCGGGTCTTGGCCCAATCAATCTTGATTATGCTGTGCCATTTACAAATACAGGCGGCAAAGATCGCAGTAGTGGATTCTTCACATTTGGCATGGGCGAAATGTATTAATCGATATCCTAAATTAAAAAAAATATGGGCATCTTTTAGACGCCCATATTTTATAACAATTATATTTTATTCCAGATTAAGATTTCCTTGTGTTGCTTCAGAATCTTCTGCGTTAACCGCTTGAGGCTCTTTTTGAACACTTTCATCTTCATCGGGATTTATAATTTTATTAACAGAAACAACAGTGTCGCCATCAACTAGATTTTGAACTTTGACACCTGTTGCAGGTCGTCCCTGACGAGAGATATCCGCTGCACTTACTCTGGTTACAATACCATTTGCAGTTACAACCATTATATCATCATGTTCATCAACAATAGTAAGCGCAACGAGTCTTGATGCGGCGGACTTAAATTTAGTTGCGATTAAACCTAAACCGCCTCTATTTTGAGGTCTGAATTCACTCAACTTTGAACGTTTGCCAAAACCGTCTGATGTTACAACTAATAAATCTGCATCATAATCTCTTGGTACAACATCACAGCCGATTATTGTATCACCCGTTCTTAGTTTCATAGAGTTAACACCACGAGCAGAACGACCTAGCGGTCTTAAATCTTCAATTGCAAAGCGTATCGCCATACCGCAGGATGTACCGATAATTATTTCATCATTATTTTGAGCAAGTTTAACCCAATTAAGAGTGTCGCCCTCTTCAAGACCAATTGCTATAATACCGTTGCGTCTGATATTTACAAAATTATCAAGGCTTATTCTCTTAATGTAACCTTTTTTAGTCAACATAATAAGATTAGTATTCGGGCTAAATTCACTGACTGGAACAACTGCTGTTATCTGCTCATCCTGTTCAATAGGCAGAACGTTAATAATTGGTAAGCCCTTAGATTGGCGTGAACCTTCTGGAAAGTCATAAACATTTAAGCTATAAACAACGCCTTTTGATGAGAAGAATAAAACCTTATCATGCATCATTGCAGTAAAGAAGTGATCGACGTCATCGTCCTCTTTTGTTTTCATACCACCCTTGCCACGGGTTGCACGATTTTGACGCTCGAATGTATCAAGCGAAATACGTTTAATGTAACCCTGACGAGTAATAAACACAGCCATTGCAGTGTTAGGTGTTAAATCTTCAATATTTAACTCTCCCTGTTCAGGCAAGATTTGTGTTTTTCTATCATCGCCATATTTTTCTTTATCTTCGAGCAATTCTTCTTTTATAAGAGCAAGGACTTTATTTCTATCAGCAAGAATTGCTTCATACTCTGCAATTTTCTTAATTAAATCATCATATTCGGCTCTTATTTTATCTTGTTCAAGACCGGTTAAACGCCTTAATTGCATTTCTAAAATTGCGTTTGCCTGCTCTGTATCAAGCCCAAATCTTGACATTAAACCGTTTCTTGCTTCTTCTGTATTTTTAGATTTTTTAATTAGCTCAATAACTTCATCAAGCGCATTTAAGGCTATCATTAAACCTTCTAAAATATGCGCACGGGCCTTTGCTTTTTTCAAGAAGAAAATAGTCCTTCTTGTAATTACATCAACCCTGTGTTCAATGAATTCATTTAGCACTTCATATAAGTTAAGCAACCTTGGCTGCTGGCCCACAAGAGCCACCATATTTACACCAAAGCTTGTCATAAGTGCAGTTTGCTTGTATAAATTATTTCTGACAACATCAGGTTTAGCGTCACGTTTTAGCTCAATTACAACCCTCATGCCATCACGGTCGGATTCATCTCGAATATCTGAAATGCCTTGAACTTTGCCTTCTTTAACAAGGTCAGCGATTTTTTCAATAAGGGCGGCTTTATTAACCTGATAAGGAATTTCTGTAACAACAATTGCTGTTCTTCCTTGACGACCATTGCCCCCGGGTAGTTCTTCAATAGATGAAACAGCAGACATTTTTATTGAACCGCGACCTGTTTCATAAGCTTTTTTAATTTCAGATGTACCAATTATAGTTGCAGCAGTAGGAAAATCAGGTCCCTTAATATACTGCATTAAGCCTTCAACTGTGATTTCAGGGTTATCAATCATTGCAATTGTACCATCCACTATTTCACATAGGTTGTGAGGCGGAATATTTGTTGCCATACCGACTGCAATACCTGAAACACCATTTAAAAGCAGCATTGGTAATCTTACAGGCAGTACAGATGGTTCTTGCAAGGAACCGTCAAAGTTGGGAGTAAAATTAACAGTTTCACAGTCAATATCGGCAAGCATTGAAGTTGTAATTTTATGCATTCTGGCTTCTGTATAACGCATAGCAGCAGCAGAGTCGCCATCAACAGAACCAAAGTTACCATGACCGTCGATTGTCAAATATCTGGTTGCAAAATCTTGCGCCATGCGCACTAAAGATTCATAAACCGCAGAGTCGCCATGAGGGTGATATTTACCGAGAACTTCCCCGACGATTCTGGCACACTTTTTAAAGGGTTTATCAGGCGTCATGCCAAGTTCGTTCATAGCAAACAAAATGCGTCTGTGAACAGGCTTTAAACCATCACGAACATCAGGTAATGCACGACCTACAATAACGCTCATGGCATAATCGATGTATGAACGTTTCATTTCATCTCGAATATTAACCGGAACAATTTTTCCATGGTCAAATAAATTTGTCTGACTCAAAATTTAAACTCCTAAACTGCCTATTAATGATATTTTACAACAAACAAAAGGGCATGACAAACATAAAAATTAGCTTGTTTTTTAAATATTATTTTAATACAATTTATTTATGGATAAGAAAATAAAAGTCGCTATTGTATTTGGAACACGCCCCGAGGCAATTAAAATGGCACCTCTTGTAAAAGAAATTCAATCAAGAGATGAGCTTGAAGCTATAACTATTGTAACCGCGCAGCACAGGCAAATGCTTGATCAGGTGCTTGAACTTTTTGAAATTACACCCGATTACGATTTAAATCTAATGAAACCAAATCAAAACCTTTGGGGGCTAACATCTGATGTACTTTTGCAAACAAAAGAAATTTTTGAAAAAGTAAAACCTGACATTGTCCTTGTACATGGAGACACAACAACCGCAGGCGCAAGCGCGCTTAGCGCATATTATGCAAGAATCCCTATAGGACATGTTGAAGCTGGACTTAGAACTTTTAACAAAGATTATCCTTTTCCTGAAGAAATTAACAGGGTTTTAGCAGATGCAGTTTGCGATATGCATTTTTGCCCGACACAAGGCTCGGTGGACAATATTATAAATTCAGGCATTAAAACACCAAATTCAATTTATAAAACAGGCAATACCGTCATAGATGCGCTTTTATACACAGTTAATAACAAAGAAGCTAATCTTGATTTTATAGGATTGGATAAAAATTTAAAAACAATACTTTTAACATCCCACAGGCGTGAAAATTTTGGCAAACCGCTTGAAGAAATTTGTGATGCGGTTATAGAGCTAATTCAAAAAAATAAAGACATACAAATTGTTTATCCGGTTCATTTAAACCCAAATGTGCAAAACACCGTAAGAGCTAAACTTGAAGGGGTTGAGAGGGTGAAGTTAATTAACCCGCTTGATTACGCGCCCTTTGCAACATTAATGAAAAAATCACATATAATTTTAACTGACTCAGGCGGAGTACAGGAAGAAGCACCGTCCCTTGGTGTACCTGTGCTAGTTTTAAGAGATGAGACAGAGCGCCCTGAAGCACTTGAATACGGATGTGTTAAGCTTGTTGGCGCACACAAAGATAAAATTGTATCAACAGTTCAGAAGTTACTTGATGATAGTGAATTTTATAATTCCATGAAACAAGCCGCAAACCCTTACGGCGACGGTCTTGCTTCAAAAAGAATTGCAGATGCTATAGTTGAAAAATTTAAAAATTAAGCAACCATATAAGCACTTAGCGCATCGGATAACGTTGCACTATCCATACTGGATTCACTACCCTCGCTTTGAGAAGTACCATGAGTCATTTCATATATAATCATTTCAGCGGGAGTTACTGTACCGTCCTGATTTAAATCCATTTCATCATATTCTTCATCTTCTTCTGATGATGAGCCACCGCCGCCGGATTGGGAAGCGTCGCTTTGTGCGACTTCTTCAACACTCTGCACTCCTTCTATTTCCATACCTGCGGGAATCCCGAGCGAACTTTCATCTATTTTTGAAATTGATTGCTCTTGAGTTTTATCATCAACAGCTTCAAGCGCATCTTGAAAAACATCTTCAAAAACTTCCGTATCAGTTTTTTCTACTTGAGAATAAGTACCAATTGAATAAGCGCCAATTCCTATTGTAGAATAAAGACTATCGTTTCCACCAATTGAGTCTACCATTTTAACCTCCTTATAAAAAATTATTACATAAGAAGATGGTTTTTAAATCAACTAAAAAGTATACAAAGTTTTGCATACTAAAACGCCGCCAATAAAGTAATGACGGCGTTTTTGAATAAAAATAAAAATTATCTTTTTGAGAACTGGAATCTTTTTCTTGCTCTTTTGCGACCGTATTTTTTACGTTCTTTAACTCTTGCATCGCGAGTTAAAAGACCTTCTTGTTTTAATACGGGTTTGAATTCTTCATTCATTTCAAGTAAAGCGCGAGAAATTGCATGCTTAATTGCGTCAGCTTGAGCGCAAACACCGCCGCCAACAGCTTTAACTCTAACATCAAGTTTGTCTTGATTATCTGTTAAAACAAGCGGGCGATATATTGCCATCTCTAGCGATGGGCGATTTCCAAAATATCCTTTAAGAGTTTTACCGTTAACAAATACTCTGCCTTTGCCTGATGAAACTTTAGCAACTGCTATTGAGCATTTTCTTCTGCCGGTTTTAACTATTTCAGTTTTAGCATCTGCCATTATTACTTATCTCCTTTGATTTCATATTTTTCAGGTTTTTGTACTTCATGCGGATGGTTAGCATCAGCATATACCTTTAATTTTGTAAACTGTTCAGCACCCAAAGTATTGTGTGGAAGCATACCTTTAACCGCTTTTTCAATTGCACGTCTAGGATCTTTTTCCATTAATGCCTTAAAGCTGATTTCTTTAAAACCGCCTGGGTAGCCACTGTGTGAACGATATAATTTATCAGTTTCTTTTTTGCCGCTTACTTGAATTTGCGCAGCATTAATAACAATAACAAAATCGCCAGTATCAACGTTTGGTGTATATTGAGGTTTATTTTTACCGCGAAGAATATTTGCAACAGCAACTGCTAAACGACCAAGTGTTTGACCTTGAGCGTCAACAACATACCATTTTCTTTCAACTTCAAGCGGCTTTGCGCTAAATGTTTTCATTTATGTACCTTTCCTATGTATTTAGTTGTTTTAGATAGTCAGAACAGTCTTTATAACCAACATTTACAAGAGTTAAGCCAACAGCTTCAGCTGTAGCCCCTGCATTTGAACGGTTTTTTGATTTTAAAATATCCAACATTGATAGCGGTTCAAGGTTGTCTTTTTCAATCAAAAGTAAAGTCCCGACGATTGTCCTTACCATATTGTAGAGAAATCTGTCGCCTACAATATCGATAATAATATATTTCCCATCCTTGCTGCGTTTTGCATTTGCAAAATATATATTGCAAACTTTAGCAGGATTTTCGGATTGAGATTTAAAAGCACTGAAATCATGTTCGCCTTGCAGATATTTTAATGCCTCATTCATTCTGTTTTCACACAATTTATGACGATAATAGAAAACATTGGTATCAAAAGGAGATTTTATTAAATCATTTCTGATAACGTATCTGTAGTGACGAAATTTCGCAGATTTTTGAGCATGAAAAGTTTTATCTTTTTCTTCAATGTCAAAAATCCTTATATCTTCAGGCAAAATACCGTTCATTGAATTAATAAATTTACATTTATTTATTTTGTAATCGGTGTCAAAATGCAAAACCTGATGGTATGCGCTGACACCTGTGTCGGTTCTACCTGAAAATATAGTGCTTGTTTTTGCTTTTATCAATGTACAAAGTGCTTTTTCGATTTCATCTTGTATTGTATTTCCTTCGGGCTGTTTTTGCGAGCCTCTGTAGTTTTTACCAAGATATTGAAAATGCAGAGCGTATCGAGTCATTACACAAGTTGAATCATTGCCATTTCAGCAGCATCACCGCGTCTTGGAGCAAGTCTGTAAATTCTTGTGTAACCGCCGTTACGTGTCGCGTATTTTTTACCAATAACACTAAACAGTTGTCTTAGAACTGTTTGAGATGGTAGCTTTTGACCTTCTTGAGGAGCGTCAAATATTTCACCTGTTTCAAGGTTCATATATTTTGAAGTTTCCTTGTCGAAGATATATTTTGCAGCTTGTCTGCGAGAAGCTAAATCGCCTTTTTTAGCAAAAGTGATAACACTTTCAGCATATGGACGAAGCGCTTTTGCTCTTGCCATAGTTGTTGTAATTTCGCCATGCAAGAACAACTCGGTTGCCAAAGAGCGAAGTAATGCTTTTCTTTGGTCAGCTGCTTTTGATAAGTGGTGTCTTTTACACTGGTGTCTCATTTTATTTTCCTTTTGTTATATAAGTTCTAAATCGTCTACACCTTCAGGATTTGGTTGAAGATCCAAACCTAATTGGTGCAATTTTTCAATTACTTCATCAGAAGATTTTTTACCAAAGTTTTTAATATTTAACAAATCATGTTCTGATTTTTTCAATAATTCTGCCATTGAGTTGATGCTTGCTCTTTTTAAGCAGTTGTAAGCACGAACTGAGAGTTCCAAATCTTCAATTGTAAAAGCGGGAGTATCATCTTGTACAGTTTCAACTTTAGCTTCTTCTTCAACTTTTACGCTTACAGGAGTTCCTGTAATTGCAGCAATTTGAGAGAAGTGTTCAATTAAAAGATTTGCACCTTTTGACAATGCTTGAGTTACATCAACTGAACCGTTTGACCAAATTTCAAGAGTTAATTTGTCAAAGTCTAAGTTTTCACCGACACGAGCAGGTTCAACAATGTAGCTTACACGTTTAATAGGCATAAATGCTGCATCGATTGGAAGCATATCAATTGGCATGCCGTTTTTCTGTTCTTTAAGGGGATCTTGTGTCACATAACCCTTGCCGACTTCAACAACAATGTCAGCATGAATTGCACCGCCGTCAGCAAGTGTACAAATCAAGCAATCGGGATTAACGATTTTAACACCTGCAGGAAGTTCAATTTCAGAAGCCAAAACAGGCCCTGGTTTTGTTACATCTAATCTTAAATGTTGAACATCGTTGCTATCAGTTTTTACAACCAAACCTTTCAGGTTAAGCATAATATCAATAACATCTTCAACAACGCCGGGAATTGAGGTGTACTCATGTGTAATACCTTCAATTCTGACAGAAGTTACAGCAGCACCTTCAAGACTTGACAACAAAACCCTTCTTAAAGAGTTTCCAATTGTCGCACCATAACCTCTTTCCAACGGCTCAATTACGAATTTACCGTACTGAGATCCATCAGAGCTTGTTGTAGTATTAACGTTTTTAATTTTAAGTTCCATATTCTTCATTCTCTCCTAATTACTATTTAGAGTAGTACTCAATAACAAGTTGTTCTTTGAACTCAGGATCCATCTCTTCCCTTTGTGGTACTCTATCGAATACAATTTTTTGAGCAGCTTTATCAACATTTAACCATGCAAATGAAAGTGCCATATCAATTGATTCTTGAACGTTTTTAATGTAATTTTGACTGTTTGATTTAACAGTGATTTCATCCCCTGCTTTTAGCAAATAGGAAGGAATATCAACTTTTTTACCGTTAACCAAAACATGACCATGGTTAACAATTTGTCTTGCTTGTCTTCTTGTAATTGCAAAACCTGCACGGTAAATTACGTTATCAAGTCTTGATTCAAGCATTTGTAGCATAATTGTACCTGTTACGCCTGTTTTTCTTGAAGCTGTTTCATAATATTTTGCAAATTGTTTTTCAGAAACAAGATAAGTAAGACGAATTTTTTGTTTTTCTTTTAACTGCAGTGCATAGTCAGATGCCTTTTTTCTCATTGCACCATGTTGCCCTGAAGCGTTTTGTCTCATTGATGATGTCAATTTACGGTTGGACAAGTCCTTGACACCAAAGTTTCTAAATAATTTATTTGTAGGTCCTGTATATCTAGCCAATTTTATAGCTCCTTTTTATTTTATTATACTCTACGTTTTTTAGGAGGACGGCAACCATTGTGAGGAATTGGTGTAACGTCCTTAATTAGTGTGATTTCAAGACCTGCAGCTTGAATAGCACGGATAGCGGTTTCCCTGCCTGAACCTGGGCCTTTTATAAATACTTCAACTTTTCTCATACCTTGATCAACTGATTTTTTAGCAACCAATTCAGCCGCAGATTGAGCTGCAAACGGAGTGCCTTTTCTAGCACCTTTAAAACCACAAGCCCCTGCTGAAGCCCAAGCAACAGCATTACCTTGAGTATCAGTTGAAGTTACAATTGTATTGTTGAATGTTGATTGAATATGCACAACACCTTGCAATACATTCTTTCTTTCTTTCTTTTTAGTTTTTGTAGGTTTAGCCATTATATTAAATTCCTTATAATTTTTATTACACTGCTTCTAACAAAAGCTTAACTATTTTTTCTTATTAGCGATAGGGCCTGATTTTTTACCCCTACGTGTTCTTGCGTTTGTTTTTGTTCTTTGACCTCTAACAGGGAGTTTTCTTCTGTGACGAACGCCCCTGTATGAGTTGATTTCTGACAAACGTTTAATATTTAAAGATTCTTCTCTTTTTAAATCACCTTCGATTGTGTAATGAGAAATTTCTGTTCTTAATTTTTTAATATCGTCATCGGTCAAATCATCTGTTCTTAAATCTTGTGAAATACCGCAAGCTTCAAGAATTTTAGCACTTCTGGTCGGTCCGATACCATAGATATAGGTTAATGCAATAACCATTCTTTTGTTACGGGGTAAATCCACCCCAGCCAATCTTGCCATTTATTTTATTCTCCTATTGATTATTTACTAACTAGCCTTGTCTTTGTTTATGTTTTGGGTTTTCGCAAACAACTGTTACACGACCGCGTCTTTTAATTACTTTGCACTTATCGCAAATTGGTTTTACTGATGCTCTTACTTTCATTTTTATTTTCCTTTATTATTTTAATCTGTAAGTTATTCTGCCTCTTGTTAAGTCATATGGGGTCATTTCAACTTTAACTTTATCCCCCGGGAGTATTCTTATGAAATTTTTTCTGATTTTTCCGGAGATGTGAGCCAAAATTTCATGACCGTTTTCCAGTTCAACTCTAAACATAGCGTTTGGCAGTGATTCTAAAATTGTTCCTTCAAATTCGATTACGTCTTTTGACATTAGTTTCCTTTATACTTTTTAATATAAAAATCATACATGTTAAATTTTTCATTGCAAGGGGTTTTTATTAAGTTTTTTGGTATTTTTGGGGTTTTTTGTATTTTGTTTTTCTAAAGATATGGTATTTTTAGTATCTGTGCCACAGTTGAAATAGTTTATTTTTAGGATATTTCGCCATACTTTGTAACGTTTTGTAAATATTTTAATGTATCATATTTTTACTTTAAAAAATCAACACTTGGCTAATTTGACCTATTTGATTTTTGCATATACTATAAACATATGAATAATTTTAAAACTAACCTAACGAATTTCTTTGAATTAACACGCGCGTACTCTGCCTTAATGTCGCTTGCGCCTTGGTTTTTAGCATTATTATGGGCGCAAATATACTTCACATCATTAAAAGACGCACTTTTGACGCTAATAGGCATATTCTGTGTGCATTTAGCCACAAATCTTTTTGATGACTATATTGATGTCACAAAAGAATTAAATTCAGGCAAAACACTTAATAACATTGATTTTGGTGCAATAAATAATAAAGCAAAATTGATATTAAACGGAACTTTTTCACTTAAAAAAGTCACAAGAATAATTGCAACACTATACGCAACAGCACTTTTGATAGGCATATATTATACGGTTACCGTTGGCGGCTGGATACCTGTAATCATAGGCATTTGCGCAATTTTATGTATTTTATATCCTTTTGCTACAAAATTTTACTCAGGCGAGTTTATTGTGGGCATCATTTTTGGTCCATTACTTATGAGTGGCACATACTATGCGCTTTGCGGACTTATATCAACAAGAATTTTAATAATGTCAATATCGGTAGGGCTTTTAACAGCAGCACTTTTACACACACATGCGATAATGGACTGGGAATATGACTGCACAGTTGGTAAAAACACATTTTGCAGACTTTTCAAAACAAAGGAAAATGCAATTGTTGCGCTAAAAGTCTTAGTTTGGCTTGCATATGCAAACGTGATATTTTTCGTACTAACAGGTTGGTTGCACCCAAACGCACTTTACACTCTTTTGACTTTGCCAATTGCAATTGAACTTTTTAAATCTATAAAAGATTACATATATATTAAAGATGTGAAATTCATACCACGCTGGTGGATGGGCCCGATGGAAGACTGGGAAAAAGTTAAAAATGCACGTATGGAATTTTTTATGTACAGATTTTACCTTGCAAGAAATTTATGTTTCTTGTTTTGCATAATTGCAGGTATTGCCTGTTATTTAAAATAAAAGTATAATTATTTTATGTTTAAAAAGATTTTAGTAATATTTGTATTTTTAATTAGTGCGGGGGTAATAATGGCCAATTCAAGTTTTACGCTTACAAGCGAAACTATAAAAAATAATCAAACTTTGCCAAATGAGCAAGTTTTAAACTCTTTTGGCTGCACAGGCGAAAATATTTCCCCTGACTTAAGTTGGCAAGGGGCGCCAGAAGGCACGAAAAGCTATGCGCTTTTAGTACATGACCCTGATGCGCCAAGACCTACAGGCTGGTGGCATTGGCTTGTTGTAAATATTCCCGTAACAAAAACAGAATTTAAAAAAGGCGAAAGGCTTGCTCCGCCAATGTTGGAAACCGTAACAGACTTTAAAAATACTGGCTATGGTGGCGCATGTCCTCCAAAAGGTCATGGTGTTCATCATTATAATTTTACAATACATGCGCTTAACACTGAAAAACTGGATGTGTCGGTTGATACAGACCCAAATGAAGTTGAAAAACTTGTAAAACAACACTCTATTGCAAGCTCTACAATTACTGCATTGTATCAAAGATAATTTTTATAATATAATATCTTTATGAAAAAGATAGAAAACACTAGAAATTTTAGCATAATAGCACACATTGACCACGGTAAATCAACTCTTGCGGACAGATTACTTGAACGCACGGGCACAATATCCGAGCGTGAAATGCAAAACCAGTTGCTCGACACAATGGATATTGAGCGTGAACGAGGTATTACAATAAAATTAAACGCCGCAAAAATGAACTACCACGCAAATGATGGCAAGGATTATATTTTAAACCTGATTGACACCCCGGGGCACGTTGATTTTTCTTATGAAGTATCACGCTCACTTGCAGCCTGCGAGGGTGCCCTTTTAATAGTAGATGCAACTCAGGGTGTTGAGGCGCAAACCCTTGCAAATGTTTATCTTGCAATGGAGCAAAACCTTGAAATAATACCTATAATCAACAAAATTGACTTACCTTCAGCCGATGTTGAACGTGTAAAGCAAGAAATCGAGGATGTTTTAGGTATTGATGCCTCTATGGCAATAGCTGTAAGTGCAAAAGAAGGGATTGGCATTGATGAGGTACTTGAAGCAATAGTAAAACATATTCCGCCGCCTGACGATACATCAGATAAACCACTGCGTGCCTTGGTTTTTGACAGTGCTTATGACCAATACCTTGGTACAGTGTGCTTTTTTAAAGTAATTGACGGCTCAATTAAACTGGGTGATAAAATTAAATTTATGGCAACAGGAAAAGAATTTGAAGTTGTCGAGCTTGGCTTTTTAAACCCGAACAGAGTTCAGGTAAATGAGCTAAAAACGGGTGAGGTAGGTTATTTTGCAGGTTCTATAAAAGAAATAACACGCTTTGTAGGCGACACTATTACAAATGCACAAAACCCTGCAAGTGAAGCACTTGAGGGTTACAAAGAAGCCAAACCAATGGTATTTTCAGGGCTTTATCCTGTAGATAATGACCAATACCATGACTTAAAAGAAGCGCTAGAAAAACTAAAATTAAATGACAGTTCAATTACTTTTGAACCTGAAACATCTTCTGCTCTTGGTTTTGGCTTTAGGTGCGGATTTTTAGGTATGTTGCACATGGAAATAGCTCAAGAGCGCCTTGAGAGAGAATACAATCTTTCGCTAATTACAACGGCACCGAGCGTAATTTATAAAGTATATAAAACTGACGGTAGCGTTGTTGAAATTGATAACCCTGCAAACTTGCCGGCACCGCAGTATAGAGAATACATCGAAGAACCCTATGTAAGGGTAAATATTTTTACACCTAACGACTTTGTGGGGTCGCTTATGGAACTTTGTCAAGGCAAACGTGGCGATTTTATAAATATGCAATATATTGACAAAACCCGTGTCAATTTAGAATATCATATACCATTAAGTGAAGTTATTACAGATTTTTACGACCAACTAAAATCACGCTCTAAAGGGTATGCGAGCCTTGATTACGACTTTTATGCATATAAGCGCTCTGACCTTGTAAAAATGGATATTCTTTTAGGCGGTGAAATGGTTGACGCATTATCTGTAATTTGTCATAAAGACAGTGCTTACAATATCGGGCAAAAACTTGCTGCAAAATTAAAAGAAATAATTCCGCGCCAGATGTTTGAAGTTGCAATTCAAGCTGCAATAGGTGGCAGAATTATTGCAAGAACTACAATTAAGGCAATGCGCAAAAACGTTTTGGATAAATGCTACGGCGGTGACATCACGCGTAAAAGAAAACTGCTTGAAAAACAAAAACGTGGTAAAAAACGTATGAAATCAGTCGGCAAAGTTGACATCCCGCAAGAAGCATTTATGGCGGTTTTGAGCCTGAATGATGAATAATTAATTTTGCTTTATTTTTACTACATCGGGGTTCAGGGCAAGCCAAGTGAAGGCTTCGGAATTCCTTTCTTCTTGAGGAATTTCCAAAATAAATACTCCGCCGTATTTGCCTCTTTGCGCTATCAAATAGCCCTCCTCGCAAAGAATTGAAACCGCCCTCTTGATTGTATTTGTACTGACATTTAAAATACTTGCAAGCTCGCGCATTGGGGGGATTTTCTCGCCTGATTGATGATTTTGAATGATATATTTTTTAAGGGCATTGAGCGTCTTTTCCCAGCAATAAAGGTAGTTCTCTTGCAAAGGTTGCGTTTTTCCTTTGCTCATAAAAAGCGATTTTTCTTCTCTATTTTTTTGCATTTTGATTTTTTCAGGACTGTTTATATAAATTGTGCCGTAACGACCACGACGCGAAAGTATTATTTTCTGCTCGTTTAAAATTCTTGCAGCCTCGTTTACCGTTCTTATACTAATATTAAACTCTTTTGCAAAAAAACTGTTTGAAGGAATTTTATCGCCCACATTGCAATTTTGTGAAATAAAGTTTTTGATTTTTTTTGCAATAGAGCTAACTAAATTAACACCCTTAAACTGTACAGTATCGGGCGAAATTAAAGAACTGTATACCCATTTTGATTTGTTGACTTTTAGCGGCACTACTTTTAAAACTTGTAAAGATACAAGCGTTTCAAGAGCAAGGCGAATCGTACTGTCACCTAAACCAACCATGCGCGAAAGTTCTTTTACGCTGGGAAGTGCTTGCCCTAGTTTGAGGTTTGTATCTAAAATATACTTTTTAATCAATAAAACGGCTTTGTCTTTTTTTGAGCCTGTTTTTTCAAAGATATTATCTTTAGAATTTGGGTTTTTAATAACAGTACCTACAGATTGCCTTGATTCAAAATAACCCATATCCTCTGCCTGTCTTATGGCATTTTGTAGCGTGCCTGTGCTGACATTTAGGTATTTTGCCAACTTAAATTTTTCTGGCAAAAAATCTCCGTACTGAATAATATTTGCCCCAATTGCATAATCAAGCCACTTTATAAGCCAATTTAGAACAACCTTTTCCTTAGATAGTAGAGAACATTTAAAATCAGGTACAGGAAAATTTATTTGAGAAATTTGAATTCTTGCCATAATAAAACCATTTGTTTTTCTAATTATATAACATTATAAAAAGCGTACAAGATATTTTTTGACATTATTCAAATAAAATTGTATTCTAGAATAATACAATTTTACAGGAGTTGATAAATGGAAAAAGATTTAAAAGGTACAAAAACAGAAAAAAATCTGCTTGAAGCGTTTTTGGGAGAGTCAGGAGCAAGAAACAAATACACATATTTTGCTTCAGCTGCTAAAAAAGACGGCTATGTACAAATTTCAAAAGTTTTTGAAGAAACTGCAAACAATGAAAAAGAGCACGCTAAAATTTGGTTTAAACTTTTAAATGGCGGTTCAATTGGCAATACTTTGGAAAACTTAAAAGAAGCGGCAAATGGCGAAAATTACGAGTGGACACAAATGTATGCTCAATTCGCAAAAGAAGCCAAAGAAGAAGGTTTTGAAAAAATAGCTTTTCTTTTTGAAAAAGTTGCCGGCATAGAAAAACACCATGAAGAAAGATACAAAAAGCTGCTTCAAAATATTGAAGAAGAAAAAGTATTTAAAAAACCTCAAAAAGTAACTTGGGAATGTGGTAACTGCGGTTTTAGATACGATGGAAACGATGCAATAGAAACATGCCCAGTTTGTTCACATCCTAAATCGTACTTTTTTGTAGTAGAACAAAATTACGACTAAAAAGAGGGCTTAAGCCCTCTTTTTTATATCCTTACAAATGTTGAAACAGCGCTAAAATCTCGAACTTTTTCGCACACCCAGCCACCACCTCCGGGGCTATCATAAGTTCCACTTGCATTTGACGTATTGCCCTCAATTGTATGAATGCCATCAGAATCCACTTTTGTTACAATTCCAATATGGCCTTCAGAGTTCATAATTAACAAATCACCAGGTTTTGCTTGACTGGGATCACTAAATGCTCTGCCATTTTGCCTTGCCCACTGGGCAATAGAAGGGCAATAGGCATGATTTATTGAATCATATCCTTCAGGCACAAGCCCTGCATTTGAAAGACAATAATAAACAAAATCCGCGCACCACTGTCCTGAGTGAAATCCTGTCGAGCTCATCAAACCTGACATTTCGGCAGCACTTTTGCCACTATATTTAAGAGCAAAATTAACTGCAGCAGAAGAACTTGTTCCACTAACGTTTGCTGCAGCCCCTGTTGAAGTACCAAGCAACGAAGAAAGTGAACTTGTATCAAGTGAGCCCATATTGTTGTACAATTTTTGTATATAAGCATCAAGCCCGCCGCCATTTAACGCTTGCGAAAATTTTCTTTGGTTAAATCCGACAGAGCTTACGCCAATAGCTTCTTCGCCCGATAAAATGCCGTTACCATCGGTATCAAAAGCAGCAAAAGAACGCTCAACATCTTGATCTTTCAGTTTTTGGTAGAATTCTTTGTCATCACCTTTTAAACCCTTTTTAATTTCTTTTTTGTAGTCTGCAAGGGTAAAACCGGTCATATGACTTGTATCTATTGCAACGCTATTTGAAATACTTGTTGTCATTTTTCTTACTCAATATCTACCTTATATATATAAAGTATATATCGTAAGAAAAATTACCGATTTTATGATTATTTTACAAATCTTAACACTGTTTTATCTTGTTCTTAAAGTACTCTACAGTATTTTTAAGACCTTGCTCAATCGTATATTTTGGCTCAAATCCTATTTTTTCCCTTGCAAGCGAAATATCGGGCTTTCTCTTGTGCGGATCATCCTGTGGCAATGGCAAATAAACACATTTTGACTTAGATGATGTAAGTTTAATAACATAATTTGCAAAATCTTTTACCGTAAATTCGCAAGGATTACCAAGATTTAAAGGCCCTGTAAAATCACTTTTCATAAACAAAGTAAGTCCTTCAACTAAATCTTTAACATAGCAAAAAGACCTGCTTTGCGAACCATCACCATATATTGTAATGTCTTCATTGTTTAGCGCTTGAATTATAAAATTTGAAACTACGCGCCCGTCATTTACATCCATATTTTCGCCATAAGTATTAAAAATACGGGCAATTTTAGCGTTTAGTCCATACTCGCGATTGTAATCACAAATCAGTGTTTCGCTTGCGCGTTTACCTTCATCATAACAAGCTCTTATGCCATTTGGATTGACATTGCCAAAGTATTTTTCATCTTGCGGATATACCATAGCATCACCATACACTTCGCTGGTTGAGGTCTGCAAGAGCTTTGCTCCTGTTTTTTTTGCCAGCTCCAGAGCATTTAGCGCACCGAAAATACAAGTTTTAAAAGTATAAATAGGATTTCTTTGATAATGCGGAGGACTTGCAGGACAAGCTAAATTATAAATTTCATCAACATCAAAATGATACGGCGTAATGACATCATGTTGAACAAATTTAAAATTTTCATTCTTTAAAAACGGCTCAATATTTGACTCAAAACCCGTATAAAAATTGTCAATGCCAATTACAAATTCACCATCGTCTAAAAACTTTTTTATTAAATGTGAGGCAATAAAACCTGCTGCACCCGTAATTAATATTTTTTTCATTGTTTCCTCATACAAATTATACAATAAAATACAAATTAATTACAAAATATATTTATGCTATCATTTTGAATAAAGGGATTTAAATGAACACACAAAAAATAACATCTGTAATATTTGATTTAGATGGCACATTAATCGATTCAAAAACGGGAATAGTAAACGGGTTGAAAAACGCTTTTAAACAGTGCGAACTTGAGATGCCTGCTGATAAAACAATCCCCGTAGGCCCTCCTTTAAAAGATACAATAATCCATATTTTTCCCGATATAACAGAAAAAATGATAGAAAAAATAACTCAATGTTTTAGAGATACATACCACAAATTTGACTTGCCAGTCTCAAGACCATTTCCAAAAACTGTTGAATTGCTTGAAACACTTAAGGAATACAATATAAAAACATACATTGCAACATATAAACCAAAAATTTTCTCTAAAAAAATTCTTGAAAAATATTTTAAAAATCTTTATGTCGACCTTGTAACACCAACAGAATTGCCTACTTGGGTTAGTATTTACGACAACAATTGTACTAAAACAGATATTGTAAGATTTTTAGTTCAAAAACACTCTATTGATTGTACAAGGTGCATTATGGCAGGGGATGCCATAACAGACATAGAAGCTGCTCATAAGAATAATATAATAAGTATCGCTGCAAATTACGGCTATGGCGACAATTTAAACTTTGCTCATTACAGTGCAAATACAACAGATGAACTTTGTAACATTATATTAAGTTTAGTCGAAACACAGCAATATCAAGAGAAAGCGGTATAAGTACAAAAATCTCCCGCAATTTTTGCATTAAAAAAGTTTTTATTAATGCAAGAGGAATTTTTATTTAAGGGAGCACAAAATGACAGTAAAAATTGAAAACGGCGGGATTTATGACTCTGGAGCTTATCAAACACTAAGAGGTTTAAACAAAGCTGATAAATTCAGCGACAGCACAGACACGTCTATAATGGATTTAGCAGATAAAAAAGCGCAAAACGAGCCAAACAAGTCAGGTATTACAGTTGCCCTTGAAGATTTTAGTAATACTTTTCAAGATTTTAACGGTCATAATTCGTCAAACATAACAATTAATGATACTAAAAACAGCTTTTTTGATAATGCAAAAAGCATATTCGGTCAAGAAGATGACAATATGTTTAAAACACAAGAAGGACAAGACTTACTAAATAAAAAGGGCAGCATATTTCAAAATGATATTTTTGCAAGTGACATTGCAAAATACGGCGGCATAAAATATGCAAAAGATGGCGATAACATTGCAGAATCAGCCCTTAATTTTGCAAAAGCAGATGCTTATGCAATCGGAAAGGCAAACCAAATAGCCAATGGTGCAGATGCGAATGATTCAATTGACAGTTACGAAGTAAGATCTTACAAGGATTTTACCGGCAATTTAAAAGACACTTTTGAAGAAATGAATATCGCAGGTTCAGACAAATCCCTAAGTCCTAAAGAATACGCAAGCTACCTTATGGCGGTTGACGGACTAGTTCAAAGTGAAGATGGCGCAGAATTTGACGCACAAAAAATAGACGGGCTAATTACCCCGCAAGAAGCGCAAGCTGCAAAAAATCTTGACAACGAGCAGTTTCAAGAATTAGCACAAAAAATTTATGAAGAAAATTTCTAAATTAGTTATGGCAAGTTTTAAGTATAAATGCTAAAATCAATTAGCATTTTAGATAGCTTGCCATAATATTATGTTTTATTTTGATTATATAAACAATAAAAAAATACTAAAATCAGATTTGATAAATAAAGCTGAGTGTTTTTTTACAACAAAAGAAAGCTATATAAAAACTAAAGATGAAACTTGCTACAATATTACGCAAGAAAACAAAAAAGATATTTGCAAGTTTTTAAATGTAAAAAATCTCATTAGTCCGCAACAAACCCATAGCGACAACATAGCCTTAGCGCAGAATATAACAGATTATCCAAATACAGACGCACTTATAGTTACAAGAATTGATTTTGCAATATTTTTAAATTACGCCGACTGCACTCCTATTGTACTTTATGATGAAAAACAAAATATAGGCGCAGTTGTTCATGCCGGCTGGAGAGGAACAGCGCAATCAATTGCTACAAAAACTCTTTCTAAAATGGGCTCTGACCCTAAAAATATAATTGCACTCATTGGTCCTTGCATTTGTTTTGAATGTTTTGAAACAAATTTTGATGTAATTTCACAACTTAAAAAGACTCTAAAAGATACAAAAGGGCTTTTTATGGAAAATTATGCAGATTTAAAAGGGATAAATAAGCGTCAACTAATGGAAAAAGGTGTAGAAAAAATTGATGTATGCCCTTATTGCACTTGTTGCAATAATGATTTATTTTTCTCATACAGAAAAGAAAACAAGACAACAAACAGAATTAGCGCCATTTTAAAGCTCAACTAAAATGAGAACAAGATGGGCAGCTCGGGTTTTTCTTGCCGTAAATCTTTTTGAATTCTTGATTTAAACCGTTATAAATAAGCAAAGTATTTTCAAGAACATTTCCAATTCCTGTTATAATTTTAAAAGCCTCCATGGCTTGAATTGAAGCTATAGTTGAAACAACAGGGCTTATAATACCTTTTTTAATGCCAAGGTTTGGCGAACAGTTGTATAGTTCAGGTACAAAACAAGCAAGGCAAGCGGTATTTTTTTTAATTACACAGACCTGCCCCATAAACTCCTCAACACCGCCATGAATCAATGTTTTACCAGTTTTTACAGCAGTATCTGAAAGTATAAATTTTGAATAATAATTATCAAAACAATCTATTATTAAATCATATTTTTTAAAATACTCACCTGCATTGTCCTTATTTAGCCTTACTTTATATGGAATGACATTAATTTCAGGATTATATTCTTTTATCCAAGCTTGCGCACTTAAAACTTTATCTTGCCCCAATGTAGCCATTTTATGAATATACTGCCTGTTAAGATTAGAAAGCTCGACTTTGTCATTATCTATAATTCCAATATTTCCAACCCCTAAAGATGCAAGATTTGAAATTACATTTGAACCCAATCCCCCTGCACCGCAGACAAGCACACTTGCGCGCAAGAGTTTATTTTGTCCATCTTGCCCTATTTTATCTATTAAAATATTTCTTTCATATCTGCTCATAAAATTATTATCGACTAAGCAATAAAAAAAATCTATAATAATTGTATGAACAAAAAAGAAATCATTGAAATATTAGAATGTCAAAATGCTAATGAAATTTATAAAAAGGCAGATAAAATAAGACGAGAGCACTGCGGAAATATTGTGCATTTGCGAGCCCTTATAGAATTTAGTAATTTTTGCAAAAAACAATGCTTATATTGCGGGATTAATTCAAAAAATAAAAATGTAAAAAGATACAGACTAAGTGAAAATGAAATTATTGAAACTGCAAAACAAGCAGCAAAATTGGGGTTCAAAACTATTGTTCTGCAAAGTGGCGAAGATAATTTTTTTGACACAAAAAAAATGTGCTCAATAATTGAAAAGATTAAAGAATTAAATGTTGCGCTTACTTTAAGTATTGGCGAAAAAACAAAAGAAGAATATAAAGCATACAAAAACTCAGGTGCTGACAGATACCTTTTAAGAATTGAAACAACGGATGAAAATTTGTATAAAAAATTACATCCTAATTCCGATTTTAAAAACAGGCTAAATTGCTTATATAACTTAAAGGAACTTGGCTTTGAAACAGGCACAGGCGTTATGATTGGTTTACCCGAGCAAACAACAGACTCAATTGCCAATGATATTTTATTTTTCAAAAAACTTAATGCTGATATGGTAGGGCTTGGGCCTTTTATTTCTCACGCAGATACTGTTTTAAAAGACTCACCAAACGGCAGTTTTGAACTTGCCCTAAAAGCACTTGCGATAACAAGAATACTTATGCCAAAAATTAACATCCCTGCAACAACCGCTATGGAAACACTTTTAAAAGACGGCAGAAAAATTGCCCTCACAAGCGGTGCAAATGTTGTTATGCCAAATATATCCCCTCAAAATGCAAAACGCAATTACTCGATTTACCCCCATAAACAAAGTGTTAATGCGCTTGATACAGTTGCCCTTAAAAATTTAAAAAATGAAATAGAGCAAATTGGCGACACAATTTCTAAAGATTTTGGTACAAGCAAAAATTTTATAGCCCAAAAAGACTTCTAGTGCTATACTTATAGCGTAATGACCGAGGTAAATATGCTAACACTTGATAAAGTTTACGATGCGCAGAGAGTTTTAAAAGACAATATAAGAAAAACAGATTTAATTCATGCCCCTGCACTTTCCAATAAAGCAGATATCTATTTAAAAGCTGAAAATCTACAAAAGACAGGCTCTTTTAAAGTTAGAGGAGCATATTATAAAATCGCCAGATTAAATGACGAACAAAAAAAACGTGGAATAATAGCATGTTCTGCAGGAAACCACGCTCAGGGTGTTGCACTCAGTGCGCAAAAAAATAATATAAAATCGGCAATTTTTATCCCGAGCACTGCACCAATTTCAAAAATAGAGGCGACAAGAAAATACGGTGCGCAAATTATGCTTGTGGATGGCGTTTATGATGACGCTTATCAAGCGGCAATAAAGTACCAGCAAGAAACTCAAGGGGAATTTATTCACCCTTTTGATGACATAGATATTATTGCAGGTCAGGGCACAATTGCACTCGAGCTTATGGAGCAGTTGAGTGATATGGAAGCAGTAATTGTCCCAATAGGTGGCGGTGGCTTGATTTCAGGTGTGGCGTATACAGTTAAAATGTTAAATCCTAATTGCAAAGTGTATGGAGTTCAGGCATGCGGTGCACCAAGTATGGTAAATTCTCTCCATGAGCACAAAAGAATAGAATTACCCTCTGTTTCTACCTTTGCAGATGGTACGGCGGTAAAACTCCCCGGGGAAAACACTTTTAAAATTTGCGAAGAATACGTGGATGAAGTTGTAACAGTAAGCGAAGATGAAATTGCAGGTGCGATTTTATCTTTAATTGAAAAACAAAAGCTCATAGCAGAAGGCGCAGGGGCATTAAGCGTTGCAGCTGCAATGTTTAATAAATTGCCACTTGAGGGTAAAAAGACTGTGTGCCTTGTTTCAGGCGGGAATATTGATGTAAATATATTATCTCGCGTAATTAATCGTGGTCTTATGAAAGAGGGCAGATTGAGCGATTTAACAATTGAATTGCTAGACAAACCGGGGCAGTTAAGAGATGTGTCAACAATAATTGCTCAACACGGCGCAAATGTTATAAGGGTAAGACACAACCAAGGCGGCAAGGGAACAGAGATTAACGAGTGTTATTTATCAGTTACTCTTGAAACAAAAAATGCTCAACATTTAGAAGAAATAAAGCAAACTTTTATTGAAAAAGGTTATAAAATTTCATCAACTTTTTAGGAGAAAAAATGAATAAAGTTATTTATACAAAAAATGCACCAGAGGCAATAGGACCATACTCTCAAGCTTATTTGTGTGGCAATACTTTATATACATCGGGTCAAATTGCAATTAATCCTGAAAACAATGAGTTTATTGGCGGAAATATTGAACATCAAACAAAAAGAGTTATTGAAAATTTAGCAGCTGTTTTAAGAGAGGCAGGTTTTGGCTTTGAGCATGTTGTTAAAACAACTTGTTTCTTAAAAAATATGAATGATTTTGCAGCTTTTAACCAAATCTATGGCGAGTATTTTACCTCTAAACCTGCTCGTTCTTGCGTTGCAGCACAAGAGCTCCCAAAAGGAGCCCTTGTTGAAATAGAACTTGTGGCAATCAAGAATTAACCTATAATGCTTGCCAATATTGCTTTTTGAGCGTGCATTCTGTTTTCCGCCTGCTCAAAAATACTTTTTGCGTGTTTTTCAAGTACGCTGTGGGTAATTTCTTCTTCTCTGTGAGCAGGTAAACAGTGTAGAACAATGCAATCATCAGCAGCGTTGTCGCACAATTTGTCATTAATTTGATAAGGCTTAAATATCTCTTTTCTTGCTTGAGCTTCACTTTCCTGCCCCATACTTGCCCAAACGTCAGTATAAATTACATTTGCACCGCTAACAGCACTCATCGGGTCGTTAACTATTTCAACCTTAAAACCCGATTTTTTTGCTGTGTCTTTTGCAAAATTTAAAAATCTCTCCATAGGCTCATAACCCTTAGGGCATGAAATTGTAATATCCATACCCACAAGCGCGCAACCGGCTAAAAGACTATTTGCAACGTTGTTTCCATCGCCGACATAGGTGAGTTTTAGCCCTTCAAGCTTTGAAAAATGTTCTTTAATAGTAAGTAAATCTGCCATAATCTGACATGGGTGACAATCATCGGTTAAACCGTTTATTGTCGGTACAGTTGCATATTTTGCAAATTCTTCAACATCCTTGTGTGCAAAAGTTCTAATCATAACGCAATCTGTATAACGTGATAAAACCCTTGCGGTGTCTGCTATTGTTTCTCTTACACCAAGATTTATTTCATCCTGTTTTAATGTCAGTGAATTTCCGCCAAGCTGTCTCATGCCTATTTCAAAACTCACTCTTGTTCTAAGAGATGGTTTTGAAAATATTAAAGCTAAATTTTTATTTTGCAAAATCGGTAAAAAATGCCCGCTTTTTGTGTCTTTTTTAATTTCTTGCGCAAAGTCCAAAAGATATAAAATTTCATCTTTTGTAAAATCCATTAAAGTCAAAAAATCCTTGCCTTTTAAATTCATATTTTCTCCTTTATATAATTTTCACAAATTTTAATGACATATTCTGTTGCCTCACTTGATGGTGCACCAAGAGTTTTTCTGTTTTGTACACAATTTTCAAGAGAAATTGCACTGTAAATGTCCGCATCAAAAAGTTCGCAATGTCTTTTGAATTCATCGAGTGTTAATTCTTCTAAATTTTTTGAATTTTGTATGCAATAAAACACAAGCTCGCCTGCTATTTTGTGCGTATCTCTAAAAGGTATGCCTTTTTTTGTTAAATAATCAGCAACATCGGTGGCATTTAAAAAACCATTTTTTGCGGATTTAAGCATTGTATCTTTATTTATAGTTAATGTATCAAACATTTTTGTAAAAATTTCAAGGCACATTTTAACTGTGTCAACAGAGTCAAATAAAAACTCTTTATCTTCTTGCATATCTTTGTTGTAAGCAAGTGGCAGAGCTTTCATAACGGTTAAAATACCCATTAAGTTACCATAAACTCTGCCGCATTTTCCTCTTACCAACTCTGCTATATCGGGATTTTTTTTCTGTGGCATAATGCTTGAGCCCGTTGAGTATCTGTCGTCAAGTTTTACAAAGTTGTATTCTTGCGAGCACCAGAGTATTATCTCCTCGCAAAATCTGCTCAAATGCATCATAACAAAACTTATGGAGCTTATTGTTTCAATTACAAAATCTCTGTCTGAAACAGCGTCAATTGTATTTAGTACAGGTATTTCAAATCCTAAAAGCTCACAAGTGTAGTTTCTGTCTATGTTATATGTTGTGCCTGCAAGAGCGCAAGCGCCTAAGGGGCAAGTATTTGTTCTTTTGTAAGTATCCTCAAGTCTTGAGATATCCCTTTTAAACATTTCAAAGTAAGCTAAAATATGATGAGCAAAGGTAATAGGCTGAGCCTTTTGAAGGTGTGTAAAACCGGGCATTATGGTTTTTGTGTTTTCTTTTGCCTTATTTAAAATTACCTTTTCAAGTTCTATAAGCAGATTTTTAATGTTAAGAAGTTCTTTTTTAACATACATTTTAGTATCCAGTGCCACCTGATCATTTCTACTTCTTGCACTGTGAAGTTTTTTACCTGATTTGCCTATTAAATCAGTTAAAAGCTTTTCTATATTCATGTGAATATCTTCACAGGCAACGTCAAATTCAACCTTGCCGTTTTCAATATCTTCAAGGATTTTAGACAAACCCTCTTGAATATTTTTTGAATCAACAGGGGAAATTATCCCCTGTTTTTCAAGCATTTTTGTGTGGGCAATAGAGCCTTCAATATCTTCCCTGTAAAGTCTTTTATCAAACCTTATGGAAGAATTAAAATCGTCTGTTTTTTCATCTGTTTGAGCGCAAAATCTTCCGCCCCAGAGTTTATCGTTAGCCATTAATTTTATCTCCTAAAAGCATTGCTCTGACTTTCAGCGGTAAGCCGAAAAGATTTATAAAGCCCTCTGCGTCTTTGTGATTGTATAAATCGCCTGTTGTAAAGCTTGCAAGGCTTTCGCTGTAGAGTGAATAGGGTGAAGTTGCGCCTGCATATATAATATTGCCTTTGTATAATTTTAATTTAACTTTACCAGTTACTGTTTTTTGTGTTTCGTCCACAAAGGCGCTAAGTGCAGCCCTGAGCGGACTAAACCACAATCCGTTATACACAAGTTTTGCAAATTCGTTTGCAATGTTTAATTTATATTGGTAGGTATCTCTATCCAAACATAAGTGTTCAAGATACTCATGCGCCTGGTATAACAGTGTTCCTCCGGGGGTTTCATAAACTCCTCTTGATTTCATTCCGACAAGTCTGTTTTCAACAATATCTGCTATACCTATGCCGTTTTCACCGGCTAATTTGTTTGCAGTTTCAAGGAGTTCTTTTGCACTTGACTTTTTACCGTTAATTGCAACAGGCACACCTTTCTCAAATTCAATTTCAACATAAGTATCCTTATCCGGTGCTTTTTGCGGAGCTACTGACATTTGAAGAAGTTTATCAAAATTAGGCTCAAGAGCAGGATCTTCAAGCTCCAAGCCCTCATGGCTTAAATGCCACAGGTTTTTATCTCTTGAATAAGAGTCATCTTTTTTCATGGGTACTTCAATGCCTCTTTTTTCAAGATATTCAATCTCATCTTCTCTTGATTTTATGTCCCATATTCTCCAGGGGGCAATGATTTTAAGTTCAGGTGCAAGCGCTTTTATTGCAAGTTCAAATCTTACCTGATCATTACCCTTACCTGTTGCACCATGGCAAATTGCAACTGCACCTTCTTTTTTTGCTATATCAACAAGGCATTTGCCTATTATGGGTCTTGCAATAGATGTACCCAAGAGATATTTGCTTTCATACACAGCGCCTGCCTTTAGCGTCGGCCAAGCGTATTGTTGCAAAAATTCTTCCGTAACATCGAGCAAATAAAACTTGCTTGCGCCTGTTTTAAGAGCTTTTTGCTCAAGTCCGTCGGTTTCTTTTCCTTGTCCTACGTCAATACACACTGCAATAATGTCATAGTCGTAAGTTTCTTTTAACCAAGGTATTAATACAGTGGTGTCTAATCCGCCCGAGTACGCCAAAATAACTTTTTCTTTCATATTATTCTCCTTTTATGTTTTTAAAAA
>CALUYB010000010.1 GCA_944324905.1 Candidatus Gastranaerophilales bacterium | reverse complement strand
TTAACATATTTTATTCAAATTGATATATTTTTAATTTTAATAATTTTAGAAATTTCCAAAACCTTGTGTTAAATTTTCTGAAATTTAATGTTAATTTTTTAGTTTCTTGCACAACTGGACCTTACCAAAATAATCAAACTAACCGTACAACTTAAAAACGGTGCTAAACTCAGCTATATCAAGGAAAAATCAAACTACCCGTACAGACCGAAAAAAGTCCAATTTGGTAGTTTGATTTTTTTGGAAAACATAATTTTCCGACCTGAAAACGCCCTCGCAGAGCGGGCTCTCCAAAATTCTCAAACCATCCGCACTTCTCAAACTGGTCGTTTAATTACACAGAGAGCATAAAAAAAGCACCCGAAGGTGCTAATTTTAAAAATGGCGGGGACGACGGGTATCGAACCCGCGACCTCTTGCGTGACAGGCAAGCACTCTAACCAGCTGAGCTACGCCCCCATCCATTATTCAATTTTCAATTTCGACAGAGGCTCAGCTGGTTAACTTTGCGGACAAGCCGCTTTGCCTCGTTAACCTCGGCAAGTGAGCTACGCCCCCATCCATTATTCAATTTTCAATTTCGACAGAGGCTCAGCTGGTTAACTTTGCGGACAAGCCGCTTTGCCTCGTTAACCTCGGCAAGTGAGCTACGCCCCCATCCATTATTCAATTTTCAATTATTCAGCAGCGTAAACGCTAACTTGTTTTCTTGTTCTTCTGTATGGTTCAAACTTAACTACGCCATCAATCATAGCAAAAAGTGTATCATCAGAACCTCTACCAACATTCACGCCAGGGTGAATTTTTGTGCCACGTTGTCTAACAAGGATATTTCCTGCAAGCACATTTTCATTGGCAAATTTTTTAACGCCTAATCTCTTACTTTCGCTATCGCGTCCGTTTTTGGATGAACCTACGCCCTTCTTATGTGCCATTATTCTTCTCCTTCGGATTCAGCAGCTTTTGTTTTGCCTGCTTTTGTATTGATTTTATTAATCATTACTCTTGTAAATTGTTGTCTGTGACCTTGTTTTTTTCTGTATCCTTTTTTAGGACGTTGTTTGTAAACAATCACTTTTTTAGCTTTGTCATGTTTAACAATTGTGCCATCAACTGTAGCATTTTCTACATATGGCTGACCAACTTTTGATTTTTTGCCGTTAACCAGCATTACGACTTTATCAAATACAACTTTTGAATCAGCATCAGCATCTAATAATTCTATATCAGTGTATTTGCCTTCTTCTAGTTTGTACTGTTTGCCGCCTGTTTCGACTATAGCGTACATTTTCTGTCCTTTCAATTTTGAGGAGTCGCAGCTTATAAGCATTTAGACGCGACCAACCTATCTGCAAGAAATACTATAACCTGAACAAAATTAAGTGTCAAGATATTTCAAATTTTTCCCTAAAACCAGCTTTCAATACCTGAATTAAGTCATCTTGAGATAAATTTTTAACAATTTCATTTAGCGTTGTAATTGAATTTTTCTCAACCTTTTGCTTAAAAATTTTTTCAACTAAATCAAAATCCAAATCGTACAAAATTGACCCATGCTGCAAAAGATACCCTCTTGAGCGAAATTGCGCCGAACCAATTAGCTTTCTGCCCATATAACTAACATCAGCACCGCATGAAATGTTCATACAATATCTTAAATTTTTTGGGCGCTCACCTGAGTAGTTTAGCTCAATACCAAGATTTTTAAATCCCAAAATTAAAGCGTCAGAAATTTCTTTATAAGATTCAATAATACTTTGTCCCCTTTTAATTGGGGAAACAAAACAGTAAGTAAGCTCCTTATCGTGCAAGAGTGCTCTGCCGCCTGTGGGGCGCCTTACAATATCAATTCCTAAATCATTATAAAATTCTTCAAAGGGTTGATTTTTACCAAGGCTTATACACTTTGGCGACCAATTATAAAACCTGACAAAAGCGTCTTTAGAATTTGCTTCAATAGCCTGCTCAAGCATATTTAGGTCAAGCTCCATATTGACCTTGCCAGAATTTACAATGTTACAATCATCATTTATAAAATTGACATTCACAAAAATAATCATATCATGTAAATATGAGGATGATACAAAAACTAAAAGCACTGGAAAAGGCCGTAGTATTTTTAAGATGGGCAACAGACGCGGAATTTGGCAAAATCAAATACGTAGGTGATGATTTTATTGAATTTGATATTTTAGATATGGATTCAATGGAATACACCGAAACTGTGCTTATCAACTCTCAGCTAATACTTGAGGTTATGATTAGCGGCTTTGAGATTTCGCGCGTAATTGCTGAAATGTCTGCAAAAATTACCGTACACGATTTAGATGGTCAATTTTAGGAATTTTTAGCTCAAAAGTCATTCTATCTTTATTTTTTTTCATGTCAAGATGAGCATTTATGCGCCTTGCAAGTCTTTTTGTTATGAACAAACCAAGCCCATAAGACGACTCATCAGACACGATTTTATTTTGAACCTCATTACTAATAGTAATAACAATATTATTTTCATCATCAATAACGTTGAAAACAATATTACTTTTTTTAGGCGCATATTTTATTGCATTTGAAATTAAATTTGAAATAATTCTTGATAAAATCGCCCCATAAGAATGAACAAACAAATGATCCATACCGGCAAAAATCAGCTTTAACCCTTTTTGCCTAAACAAAGGCGCATACATTTTGGTTTCATTTTTTAAAATTTGTAATGGAAAAACTTTTTCAAAATCAGCACTTTTAAAACCGTCTTTAAAGCTGTACAGGGTCAAGAAATCTTGTATTATTTGCAATATACCCAAGTTAATAGAGTAAATTTCATCACTTAAGTTATCTCTTTTAGTATTTTCCAGTGCAAATTTAACGCTCAGCATGGGACTTTTTATGTCATGGAGAATTTGAGAGAATATTTTTTCATTTTGCTTTTGCAATTTTGAAACATACTTGTACTTGTGCAAAATATAGGAAAATCCCAGTTTGATTTCTTTAAGCTTTAAACACTCATTTCCTTCGCAATTAAAAGAATTTACATATTCATCAACCATCAGAGAGCATTTTTTTGTGCTGAAATCCTCATTTTCAAGATTTTCTTTTAAACCATGGTAAAAATTATTTTTCATAACATTAAAGAAAAGCAAATGATAACTTTTGTAAATTGCGCACCATGGCAATATTAATAAGCCCTTTACATTAATTTCTCAGCACGTACAATTAAAATAGCTATAAGAATCAATGGAGTGCAAATGATAGAATTCAATTACAGAAACGTTAGTGCAGATATTTTAGGAGAAGACAGAGGCCTTAACCTTGAAGCTGCTTTTAACGAGTATGAGAATAAAATCAGCAGCATTATCCTTGATTTAAATTTAAGAAAAGACAAACCGGGTCAGTGGCTACAATGGATGAACTTAGGCTACAACGAAGAAACCGTCTGGTATGTAAAAGAATATGCCGCAATGGTAGAAGGCAGATTTGACAATATTTTGGTGCTTGGAATTGGTGGCAGCGCATTAGGCTCTATTGCAATGTGCGAGGCACTTTTAAAGCCTTATTGGAATATGCTTTCAAAAGAAGAACGTGGCGGATTGCCCAGAATTTTCTTTTTAGATAACATTGACCCCGATCAAATAAATGCATTGCTTGACATGCTTGATTTAAAAAAGACCCTTGTAAATGTTATTACAAAATCAGGCTCAACTGCAGAAACTATGTCGCAGTTTATGATAATCAAAGACAGAATGCAAAACCTTTTAGGTGATGACTACAGAAAAAACATTGTTGCGACAACAGATAAACAATCAGGCATTTTAAGGCAAATTGCAAATGAAGAAGGTTACAAAACTTTTGTAGTTCCTGATGATGTTGGCGGAAGATTTTCCGTATTTTCAGCAGTTGGTCTTGTGCCTATGGCACTTGTCGGTATAGATATCGATGAAATTATGGAAGGCGTTAAAGTTATGGATTTAACGCTAAAAAATACAGAGATCAGAAAAAATATAGCAGCACAAAACGCATTAATTCATTACTTAATGGATACTCAAAAGGGCAACTATATTTCAGTTATGATGCCATATTCAAGTCGTCTAAGATACGTTGCAGACTGGTATGTGCAATTATGGGCAGAATCATTAGGAAAAGAAGTTGACAGAGATGGCAACAAGGTAAATATTGGCCCCACCCCAATTAAGGCACTGGGTGCTACTGACCAACACTCGCAAATTCAACTTTATAACGAAGGCAAAAACGATAAAATCATTACGTTCATCAGAGTCGGCGAATTTGATACAACACTTGAAATACCAAAAATATTTGAATACACAGGAATTGGCTACTTAGGTGGCAACACCATAAATAATCTTATCAACGCTGAAGCTGATTCTACTGCTGTGGCACTTACAGATTTTAAACGTCCAAACTTAACTATCACCCTTCCAAAAGTAGACGCCAGAAGCCTTGCGCAGCTTTTTTACATGCTTGAAGTGCAAACGGCAATCATTGGCGAACTGTACAATATCAATGCCTTTAATCAACCAGGTGTGGAGCAAGCAAAAAATTACACATACGCTCTAATGGGTCGCGCAGGCTATGAGGAATCAAGGGAAGAATTAACGGTTAAAATTAATCGTTAATTTAGTTTGCTTTTTTACTTAAAAAATCTACAATATCAACAATATTGTCGTTATTATTGTTTTTTATTACAAAGTCAGCATTTGCTGCAGTCTTGGTAATGTTGTGTTTTGCAGTTTTTGATTTTAGTGTATATTTTCCAAGAGCATCTTGAATAAGGGTAAAATAATTAACAGAAAGAGTATCTTTTGTTGCATTTTTAGAAACAAATTTCTCAATTGTAGAACCATCAGGCTTGATACTAACTGCATGAGTATAAGGTTTTCCTGCTTTTGCATATCCTAGTGCAGATACAACACCTTTTTTATTTGTAAAAACATCATATCCTTCGATTTTATTGCCATATTTACTAATCAATTGATTAACAGCTGCTTTAGCAGTTTTTCTTGTTTCTATTTTTCTTTGAACAATATCTTTGGCAGTATCAAGAATACCAACTTTCATACACATTCCTTTCATACTTTTTTTGCTTTACAATCAGTACAAAACAAGAGCATAAAAAATATTGCTAATTAATTTTTATATTCACCAAACAAACACCAGGTTGATGCTTTTGTTATTTTTACATCAACAAAGTCACCTATATTAATACCATTGGCTTCAATGTGTACAACTTTATTATTTCTTGTTCTACCTTCAAATTTACCATTTTTCAAAGATTCAACAAGGACTTCAAGAGCGCGCCCAACATACTTTTCATTAGATTTTAAGGACATTTCTTTAACTTTTTCATTTAAAATAGCAAGTCGTTCTTTTTTTTCATTTTCATCAACATATTTATCAACCCACTTTGCAGCAGGAGTCTTTGGACGCGGTGAATAAGCAGCAGTATTTGAATAATCAAGCTCAAATTCATCAAAAGCACTAAGTGTCATTTCAAATTCTTCACGAGTTTCTGATGGAAAACCTACAATAAAATCAGATGTAATTGTAACATCTTTTATGCTATCTCTTATTTTTTTAACTATTTCACCGTAAGTTTTTCTGTCGTACCTGCGATTCATCGCTTTTAACACCCTGTCAGACCCGCTTTGCATGGGTATGTGAAAACACTCGCATATTTTTTTAGAATTTTTAACTGTTTCAATAAGTTCATCAGTAATATCTGTAGGATATGATGTGGTAAAACGTATTCTAAAATCGCCCTCCAGTGCATCGATTTGCCTTAAAAGATAGGCTAGTGTAGGCTTTTCGGGTAAATCTTTACCATAACTGTCAACATTTTGACCAAGCAGAGTAATTTCTCTAAATCCCTGTTTTAAAATACTTTTAGCTTCATCGATTATTCTTTGAGGCTCTCTTGAACGTTCGCGCCCTCTGGTATATGGAACAACACAGTATGAACAAAAATTGTTACAACCTTCAATTATTGGCAACCAAGCGTTTAAAGATTTTGAGCGTATTATATTAAAATCATCCTCTTTAACAGGGTTTTCACGCACAGCGCAAATTCTGCCATCGTTATTAATAAGTTGTGGTAATTCATATATATTTTGAGTTCCAAAAACCAAATCAACATAAGGGAAACGCTTTAAAAGATTTTCGCCTTCTTGTTGTGCGACACAACCACATATACCTATTTTAAGGGGTCTTTCTTTTTTAATCTTACCCCAGACGCCAAGCTTTGAATAAGCTTTATCTTCTGAAAGCTTTCTGATTGAACAAGTATTTACAATGCAAAAGTCTGCCTCGTTTTCATCTTCACAAGGAGCATAATTAAAATGGGATAAAATACCATAAATTCGCTCACTGTCAGATTTATTCATCTGACAGCCAAGTGTTTCAATATAAACTTTTTTAAGTTCGGCAGACATTATACTATTTTTGAACCTTCTACAATATTGTCTACTTTTTCAATTCTTTCTTTTAGCGCGCCATGTGGTTTGTAGTAAGGCTCAACTGTCATAATTTTGGCAGCAATATTTGGATAATAATATATAAACTTTAACTCGCTGTCAGTAAGAGGTTTTTGTGTATGAACATTGGCATAACGAACAAGTTCAAGAATATTTCTTGCTTCATCCTCGTCATTAAATTCTAATTCAAGATTTTGATATACGTTTCTAAAACCTTTAATTCCTGAATATTCGCCCACTGTAATCATTCTTCCTGTTTCGATTATCTCAGGCTCACCTTTACCAAGTTCTTCATAATCATATAATTCGTAATTTCGTCTGTCTTTAAGTGCACCATCAGCATGAATTCCGCTTTCATGGGCAAAGGCATTATCCCCGACTGCAACTTGATTCATTGGTATTGGCACACCAAAGGCATATGAAGTATATTTTGCAAGCCTCCACGCCTTTGAAATGTCAATTTGTGGGTCAAGTTTATATCTGCCCTTAAAGCCACTGGATTTTTCAACAGCTAAAATGCAAGATACAAGGTCAGCATTACCTGCACGCTCGCCCATACCATTAATTGCGGTATTAATCCAAGCGTCAACACCAGCGTCAATTGCTGCTTTTGCACCCATAACAGAGCAAGCTGTTGCCATACCTAGATCGTTATGGAAATGCATCTCTACATCCATTTGCGCCTCTTTTGCAATTTGAAAAATTCTCTCATATGCTGTCTGCGGGTCATCATAACCTAAAGTATCACAGTATCTAAAGCGAACTGCGCCATATCTTTTACATTCTTTAGCATATTCAATTAAATATTCAAGGTCACTTCTTGAGGCATCTTCAGCGTTCACACCAATCATTTTTGCCCCTTGAGCTATTGCCTCATTTATTGCTTCACAAGTTTGATTTAAAATATCTTTCTTGTTCTTCTTGCCCTGATATTTACCCTTAATCATTTGTTCAGAAGTTGATTGGGAAAGATTTAAATATTGAAGTTTCGGAACATTGTTAAATGCTTTTTGAACGTCTGAGGCAATAGCCCTCATCCAGCCTGATAATTTTGTTTTATTAATCAAGCCCCTTTCAACAAGCTGCAAATTGCCGTTTAAATAATTAATTTCATGCTCTGTTGTAGGGAAACCAAACTCAGATTGGTTAATGCCCATTTCATTTAGCATTATGTTTATGATTGTTTTTTGCAGTTTTGCAAGACCCAACCTGGAAGTTTGTACACCATCCCTGTTAGTGACATCCACAATTTTAATGTAATTCAACTGTTTCCCCTTATTTTAAGATTTGTAAAATTATCTGCCTGTAATAATTTTTTTTAGCAATTTATTGAGTTTATAGTTATTAATATATTATAATAATATATGAAAATAAGCATTTTGCAAATTTTTGAAGGAAGGTAAATATGGATACACGCGTAAGATTAGAAAAAATTCCTTACCATACACCTCAAACAGCTGAGGCTAAGGCAAATATTGCGCGAAGGGCAAATATGTCAAATGAGGAACTTTTAAATGCAAGTGCAAATAAAACATTAGATGACTCAAATAAAACAGTTACGGCAAAATTGAGCAAAGCCATATTTCCTGCGACCATTGGAGCGCTTATTTTAAACGAAATGGCACATGCAAAAATAAAAAGCGGTAAAAATGCACCGCCATCAATTAAACTTGCAGTTGGCTTAAGCAGCCTTGCTTCCTGGTTAATATTTGCAAAATCACTAGATGCGGCAGGCGATGCTTCTAAAAAAATTGCAGACAAAACAGAAAATCCTGACTTAAAAACCGGCATAAATGTTTTAGGCACAATTGGCGGTGGCATTGGACTTTACTTGGGTGTTAGCACAGGCATAAACAAATTACTGTCTAAATTCGTTAAAAAAATGCCTGATACAACTAAAGAAATAGCAAAAAAGGCTCGCTCATTTGATGAAAAATTCTTGAACAATAACATTGTTAAGTCACTTAAAAAGCATGTTAGTGATCCGCTTAAAAATATCGCTAAAAAACATCCAAAAACAAGTGGTTTTATCTCCAAAAATGCAAGCTTGCTAATATTGGGTGGCAGCATTATAAGTGCTATAGCACTTACCTTTAAAAAAGAAAAAAACAAACAAGAATTGTTTGATAAAAATCTGCAAGATATGTTACAAACAAGAGAAGAAGCAAAAAAGGCTTTAAATATGCTTGATAAAGCAGAAAATAATTATGATGAAATTTTTGAAAAAGAAAGATACGCTGATACAGAAAATATAATAAATGCTGCAGCAGAACCATACGCAGACATTGATAAAGTTACGCAACAAGAATTAAATAAAGCTTTGGCTGATTAAAATAAATATTTATTTATTTTTAATAATTGTACTAAAAATCCCTTAACATAATATGTTAAGGGATTTTATTTGTTCTATTTTATCTTAACCCATGAGATTTAATTTAGATTCATGCTGTTCCTTGGCTGCTTTAGCACTTGCATCAAGAGAATTTATAAGTGCTTGATTAGCCTTAACGGTTTTCTCATCCTGAGCCTTTAGCGCATCAGAAATAGCCTGAATAAGCATGGATGGATCAAACTGTTTTTCAAAATCCGAACTCAAGCGCAAAGTCCAGTTACCTTGACTTGTACCCGGGGTATTATATCTTTTTTCCATACCTAAAAGATCAGTCCAGAATATTTGTACACGCTGCGCCGGGCTTGTAAACAGTTCAGTGAATTTCATTTGCTTGAAAGCATTTTTATTATCTTCCGGTTTATGCCTGTTTGTATCAAATCTGTATTTATCAAACTTGGCTTGCTTTTGTTCATGAGTAGCGTTTCTTGGCAATGAATTTTCAACTGCAGGCCATAATTTATGGTTAAATTCATCTTTACCATATGGACCATATAACTCTTTTACATACGTAACAAAAGGTAAGGTATCATGAGAGCCTAACATAATTGTATCTTTATCTGTAGCACTCATGCCGTTATGATACTGAGTAACTACCATACCGCCTAAACCAAGTCTTTCAAATGCTTCTCTCGCATGATCAGGCATAGCACCTAAATTTTCACAAATAATATCATCTTTTGTAAGACCGGCATCCTCACAGGCAGGTATTACAATTTTCTTAAGTATTGCACCAAATCTTTCCGCTGAATCATGTCTGTTTCTTGGTATTGCAAAACCCCTTAAATCATTATTATATTCGGAAGAAAATAGCCTGCCTGCAGTTGGTTCTACAGGAGAATTTTTATATACATAAGGGTCTATTAAGCCTACAATGTGGTCAATTCTTATACCACCTTGGTTATCTTTAGCAAGCTTTAAACATTTATCATACAATAATTGACCTGACACACCAAAAGAACCATCGTTGTTAAAAAGTTTGCTTGGATTTAATACAGCAAAACCCCAAGCTTGTCCTTTTGGGTTGTCGGCATCAGGTGGACAACCCATTTTATAATCTTTTAAAAAGGCGTCCTTATGAGCCCAAACTTCTTGATTAGAGAATGCAACTGGATTATCACCTTCTGTTTTAATTCCAGCCGCACCGTAGTCATGAATACCTTTTTCACGAGCCCTTTTTGCAAGCATATCAATGAATACAAATTTATCTATATCATCTTGATGTTCTGCCTTAATACTATTAATCAAAGCGTCATTTTTAGGATTGTATAAATCTTGGTATTCGCTTGGCCAATTTTTATAATAGTCATTTCCGAACTTATCAGATAAAATAGAGTAAATAGCATAAGGCTCAAGCATATCAATTTCTTCTTCGTAATAATTATCAAAATCATCACTTAGTGCTTTTATTGCATCTTTTTCAATCGGGTCAGATATTGAGTTGATATCAGATGATTTACTTTTAAAGTTTTCCCAAGCATCACCAAGTGCTAAATCAAAGCTATCTCTTGCATGGACATAATCACCATTTTCATTACCATTTGCAGGATTTAACCTTACAATTGAGTTATATACATTTTTATCTAAAATTGCACCATTTTCCGGTTTTGTTAAATCTTCAAGGTCAATTATTAAAGGATTATATACAAACGAATTTGATACATAAGGAGACGGGTCAAACTGAGGACGCATGCCTTCTGGATCTACTTGAATTCCCGAAAAACCATGCTTGGTTAAAAATGGAATTAGCAAATCTTTTGAAGATTCACTATACAAAGAACCAACACCAACGTCTTTTGAATTATAACTGGGGGCACTAGCATTGTGCAATATAAGTTCAAGCTTTTTATTACCTAAAACTTGCAAGGCTTTTTTAATGTCTTTTTCAGTCTGTTTTTCATCATAAACAATATTCGTAGCATTATTAGAGCTTTTTCGTTTACTATTACTTGTAGCAGCAAAATTTACTTGATTTTTTCTGTTCAAACTTGAACCAACAGCACTAATTAACAAAATAACCTCCTTAATTAAACCTAACAACCTATATCTTTATCAGACAGATCAAGTCCAACTGTACATACAATACATCAAAATAAAATCATGTGCCAGTAAATAATGTAAACTTTTGTAAAAAATAAAATTAGCTATATTTCGCTTTGTGAGGTATATTTACAAAAACATATTTAAAAAATTGTTAACTAATATAAATAAACTAAGACAAATTTAAAAAAAAATGTTATATTGTTGACATAAAGTGTTCTTTTTACCATTAAAATATAATGTTAAAAAATGTAAAATAAATGTTAAAGGTAGTAGCAAAAAGGTAAATATTCTCTTGAAATAAGTTTTTATTTAATTGTGGTTAGTGAAGGTAATCTATACTTATGTGAAGAGAATGTCTATTGGAGGAAGCAATGACAATTAGTGTGAACAATAGAAAAAAACAGGCAAAAAAATCCTTTGATGAATTGGTTAAAGATTTAACAACAAGCAATTCTGAAAAAGTTAGATATAATGCCGCAAGAGTTTTAGGCGAAATGGGTGACTTTAAAGCAGTAGAGCCACTTATTGACGTACTTAAAAACGACAAAAACGGTTCTGTTCGCCTGTACGCTGCTCGCGCTCTTGGAGAATTAGGTGACACAACAGCTACAGTGCCGCTTATCGAATCTCTAAGGGAAGATAGAAATGTTGACGTTAGAGTTCGCGCAGCTCGTGCTTTAGGTCGTTTAGGCGGTAAAATTGTTGTAGAACCGCTTGTTGAAGCACTTAACGATGAAAACCCGCAAGTATGCATTACAGCGACAGATGCTTTAATTGAAATTGGTGATGTTGCAACTGACGCATTAATTGAATCACTAGATCACCAAAAAGTTAACGTAAGATGTGACGCAACAAGAGCATTAGGTGAAATTGGCAACAAAAAAGCAGTTGACAAAATCATTAAAATGCTAAAAGACGAGTGGGTAAACGTTAGAATTTACGCCGTAACTTCTTTAGGTAAATTAAACGACACAAAAGCGGTTCCTGCTCTTATTGAAGTTATGAAAAACACTCAAGAAAACGACCTTGTTCGCGCAGGTGCAGCAGCTGCACTTGGTGTTCTAAGAGATCAAAGAGCGCTTTTACCATTGCGTGAATTAATTATGCAAGCAGAAGAATTGGGTGAACTTGAAGACACCGCATTAAAATCTTTCAAGAAAATTATGGCTGCAAACTGGGAATCAATCCCTGGTGCTGCACCTGTTAAAAAGCCTGCATTATTCTAAAAACAAAAAACGATATAAAAAAACGGTGAGATTTGACTCACCGTTTTTTATTTGCAATAAATTCTAATGTAGTTCCAATACGAACCAAAAACTCTTTTAATATAATTTTGAGTTTCACTGTATGGAATATCTTCAACAAATTCATTAAAATCAAGCTCATCAAGCTTGCCTGACCATCTGCTGACATTAGATGGCCCGCCATTATACGATAGTACAGCAAGCATTTCACTGTCTTCAAACATATTTTTCAAATACGAAAAATATTTTATGCCTAAATTAATATTAACCTCAGGATTATACATATCAAGTATCTGTGCTTCACCCAAGCCAAGAGATGAAGCAGTAGATGGCATAAGCTGCATTAAACCAACGGCACCCACAGCACTTTGCGCATGCCTGTTAAATGTACTTTCTTCCCTAATTAAAGCCAGCATTAAATAGGGGTTTTGAGAATATTTATCTGAATACTTATTGATAACATCCCGATAAACCAAAGGGTATGCAAGTTTATATCGTGCATCACTATGCCGCGGTTTTATGTCAAGCTCGCCCAATGCCTTACGTGCCAAAAACACGCTATATGGCATATTATTTTCCGCCTTTGCAATATACGACAAAGCAAAATCATTGTGCAAGCGAAAAGTTTTCAATAACTCAATATCATTCAATTGCGCAACTAAAACAAGGGTTTTATCATTATTAAAAATTTGACTCAAATCATCATTAGAAAAACCATAAAAATTGCCGATTTTCCCATAATTAAATGTATTAAAAGGCGTATGCACCCCATTTAATAAATTATAAGAAACATAAGCATAATAACTGTCAGGTTCTGTTTTAATAAGTTCTTTAAATTCTTGTTTTGCCTGAATAGCTTTTCTCTCATCAAGAAGGATTTTTGCATGCCAGAATTTCATAGCAGGGGTGGATTTTTTATTTGAATAATTGTTTAAATACTCTTGTGCAAGCTCTTTTGCCTTTAGAGTATAGCCATTTTTGTAGGTATACAAAAAGACATTCCAAAGTGACTGCGCTGCTTGATAAGAGTTAGGATACTTTTTATATATTGTTTCATAACACTTTATAGAGCTAATTTTAGGCAAATACGAAGCGTATTCAAATAAAACCGCAGGATAAGCGGCAGTTTTTTTTGTAGCTTTTAAAAGAGTTGCGCAAGTTTCTTTTGCGCTTAAATTACTTAGTCTAATGCATTTTGAAACAGCTGTTGCAATATCTTTTTCGCTTATTTTATCATCAGCACTCACAAGGGCTTTTGTGTAATAATTTAGTGCGTTTTTATTGTCGCCCCTTTGCTCATATGCCCTTGCACACAACAAAAGGGCGTGCGAGGTATTTAAATCTTTAGTTATTGAAATAACACCGGAGTACTTTTGGTTTTCAAATAAGGCATTTGCAACAACGCATTTTTCATCATTTGTAAGAAAAAGCTTCAATTCATCGATGTATTTAATGGCACTTAAAGAGTATCTTCCTGATGGGGCATATTCAAGGTATTCGATAAAATAATCTTTTGCAATTTGCGAGTTTTTATCCTTAAAAAGCAAGCCCAGTTGATATGCTGCAGCTTTTTTATAGTCACTTTGGGGATATTTTTTGTACAATTTTTTAAATTTTTTATAAGCATGAGAATATTTTTTATGCTCCATATTTATTAGGGCAGCTTGATAGAGAGCAACAGGTGCGACGTGCAAGTTATTTGAAAAAATTGAAAGATATTTGAATTTTTGATATGCAGTTCTCTTATCGCCCGAATTAAGTGCGCAAAACCCCTGCTTTAAAAGAGAAATATCATACAACCCGGACAAGGCAGAAATTTTAGAAAAGTTATAATAAGCATTTTGATAATCGTTTTTTAAATAAAAATTCAGTCCTTGTTTATATAAAGTATAAGCACGATTATTGGAATTTTTTATAGCGGCAAAAAACATAAGAATCACCGCAAAAACAAATATAACAACTGCCCCTATAATAACTTTTAAATCTTTCATCTTATAAAAATTATAACATGTGGGAGCATATGGGTAATGTAAAAATTTTGCTTAACAAATATATTAACCCTAGAGGTAGAATATGTACAAAAAAATTGAAAAAACTTCGCAAAATATTATTAAATATTATTGCGAAGTTGATAAAAAGGTTACGCCAAAACCCAAAGAAACTAAGCCTCAGCAAGCTTTTCAAGCTTGAGCTTTTGGTCATACTGTATTAAAAGGTTAATAAGTTCATCAAGTTCACCCTCAATAACTGTCCAAACGTTTAGGTTCTGCCCAATCCTATGATCAGTGAGTCTGCCTTGAGGAAAATTATATGTTCTAATTCGCTCAGACCTGTCACCTGTGCCTACTTGAGAGCGCCTCAAGTCGGTAACTTCCTGCATTTGTTTTTGTACTTCCATATCATACAATTTTGCTTTAATAATCTGCAAAGCGCGCTCTTTGTTTTGAAGTTGAGAACGCTCCTCTGTACAAAATACCATAAGTCCGGTAGGTTTATGCACAACGCGCACAGCGGTTTCAACTTTATTTACGTTTTGACCGCCAGCACCGCCGGAGCGAGCAGTTGAAATTTCTAAGTCCGATGGGTTAAGCTCGACTTCAACATCATCAACTTCAGGCATAACAGCAACTGTAGCGGTTGAAGTATGGACTCTGCCTTGAGATTCTGTTTGAGGAACTCTTTGCACTCTGTGCACACCTGATTCGTATTTTAATTGAGAATAAATATTCTCTCCACCCTTTACAGATATAACAACTTCGCTAACTCCGCCTGCTTCACACTCGTTTATTGAAAGAACTTTTGTTTGCCAACCTTTTGATGAAGCGTATTTCATATACATCCTCATAAGATCGCCAGCAAAAATATTTGCCTCATCTCCGCCTGCACCGCCGCGAATTTCAAGCATAATATCCTTATCGTCCATTGGGTCCTTAGGCAGCAGTAGTACTTTCATTTTTTCTTCATACTGTGCAATTTTTTCTTCGTTTGTTGAAATTTCATTATTCAAATAATCTCTCATGGTTTGATCTTTTTCACCATGGAGCATTTCACGCGCTTCATCTATTGCCTCTTGCGCAGCCTTATATGCGTTATATGTCTCAACAGTTTCTTCCATTGCCTTTCTTTGTTTTGAAAGGTCACGAAATTTATTATAATCTGCAATAACATCAGGATCAGACAATGTTATGCCCAATTCTTTGTATTTTTCTTCTATTTTTTTTATTTTATCTAACATGTCATTCATCTTTGTGGCATCCTTCCGCAAGATTTGTCTTCATCACAATAGCCAAGGCGCTCGCACTTTGGAACAAGATGTGCTTTTAGCCAAGGTTCTTCTTTCAATACTTCATCACACATTTTTTTAATCAATGTTCTAATCTCCAACTGCGCGCGAGTGCAAAGTCTAAGATTTGCAAGGTGTATTAATTCTCTTAAATTTAAGCTTGCAACAAGCGAGCTTGCGGTCGCATTGGGTAAAATCGCTCTGGCGTCTTCCGCTTTAATACCTGCGCTTACAAAATCTTGGTATAAATTTGCAACTTCGCTCATATGCTTTTCAAATTTCTCTCTTAATTCAGGCTTTGAAGCTATCTCAGGAGGAATGATATAGTCAAATTCACCCTTTTCTTTTACATAGCGCTGAGATTTTTGGGAAAAGGACATGTGTCTATGCCTTACAAGCTGATGAGTGCAGGCTCTTGATACATTTGAAATTGCAAAAGAAAGTTGAATATGTTCTATTGTGGAATAATGACCAGAAGAAATAACTCTTTCTATTAAATTAAGCATTTTTTCTTCATCGTCAGTACTTTCAAAAATCTCTTGCGGCAAAAGCGCACTATAACAAGTTCTACAAGCAGTATAAACTGTTTTTAGAATGTTTTGCGGTTTTGATATTAACTTTACACTCATTTGAGCATTTGGCATTTCGACCCCCTCAAATAATCTCTGATATTACTAATAGGGCGGACATTTTGCCCGCCCATAAAAGGTTAGTTTTTCTTTTCGTAGCGTTTTTTAAATCTTTCAACTCTACCTTCAGAGTCTAATATTTTTTGGTTTCCGGTAAAGAATGGGTGACAAGCGTTGCAAATTTCAACTGTAATATCTTCTTGAACTGAGCCTGTTTCGATTTCATTACCGCAAACACATTTTATTGTTGTTTTTTTGTAATCTGGGTGTATGCCTTTTTTCATAATTTACCTCATTGTAGTCTACCTTATGGATAATATTATATTGGCTAAATATTTATTTTCAACCGATTTATTAATAGATTTTAACAAATTATTCTTGACATAATTACTTGTCTTTATTACCATAAAACAAGTTAAAAGTTTTATTCTCGGCGGCATGGCCAAGTGGTAAGGCAGAAGCCTGCAAAGCTTTTACCCCCAGTTCGAATCTGGGTGCCGCCTTTTTTAATTTAATTCTTTTAGTATTTCGTCCTTACTATCCACAACGCTGAAAAGGTTTTGCGGTTTATCACTTAGAAGACCATTCTTGTAAATGTCCTGATACTGCCGTATAAGTCCACTAAAGTAATCATGCCCTACAAGGATTATCTTCTTTCTGTCTTCTTTTGGAGAGTAATTATTCTTTGAAATCAAAGTTGCTGCCTCTTGAATTGTAGCTGCACTGCCCGGAAAAATCACAATACTATCTGCTTTATCTGAAAACATTTTAATTCTTTGTGCTTCACTTTTTGCTTTTCCAACCACTACGCAATTTTCAAGGTCTTCATCACCCCATAGCGGCTCTTTTACAATAGCAAGATTTTGCTTTGGCCTGCCACTTTCATCTTTTTTTGAATACTTAGCCGCACTATCGTAGACAGCACCCATTATTCCACATTGCCCGCAACCATGTATTACATTATGCCCAGAAAGCACTATGGATTTTGCAACGTCAGAGGATAAATTCATATATTTCATAATAGAATCATTGCCTCTTGAACTACCCAATATGGCAACTGTAGATGGCTCTTTTTTATTTGATTTAAAATTAATATATCTATGAGCAATAACATTATCTATAAATACTTTCATTGGTGCGCTGTCTCCTAATCAATAAATGTGTATATTTTAAATGTGATGATGACAATCAAGCAGCTTTTTGTTGTGCTTCAATTAGTGCCATATCATCTTCAATCATTGCAACGGGATAAGCCGCATGGTGAATTTTTGATATTAAAAAGTCTGCACTATACTCAATAAGTTCTGATTTATCATCATCAGTATCATTGCAAATAAATGTAACTTTGCCGTTGTTATCTGTTTTATAACCAACGATTGTTATTTCATGCCCGTTTATAATTTTATTTGGAGCATTATCTGGGGTGTTAATATAGCCGGCTTTTTTTGTTTTACCACTTGTTTCATTGGTTAAAACATATCCTATAATAACATCCTCCCCTGTATTTAGGGTATCGATGATGTGTTTTTGGATTTTATTAAAATCGCACTCCCAGCCAACAAGGTTTTGATTGTCATCAACTTTTTGGTACCTGATTGACATTTTTTCATTGTTTTCAACAACAGATTCTATAAATGTTTTTTCGGTTTCAACAAGTCCTTGTGGATTTGTTGAGAATTTTCCACCACGAATATCTGTAAGAGAATCATAACTTCCCTGAGAGCCAAGCTGCATAAGTGTTGATTGCATAAGTACATCAACAATTGACCTTTCCCCTTTATCCCAATGTTTATCTTGAACTTGCGCCCTTATATAAGCTCCATCATCAGGTTTAAGGGAAAGTGTAGTGTAGTCAAAATTAAAATCTTTTTGTTTGGCTTCAAAAATATTAAGAAAGGCAACGGCATCCATCTTGAACTTAGAAAGCGCATCAAGACGGACTTTTTGCTCAACTTCTTTATTTTGAGAAGTTAAGCCACTTACCCAACGAGCAAACTCAGCAGGGTGTTTGTTTGCCATATGAAATTCAACGCTAGCTGCAACACAAGTCCCTGAACCTTCTACATCCATTAGTTCAGGATTTGCCCTTACACCTTGCGCAATATCATCACTACTTAAAATTTGATTTTTAATATCCTCTGGCATGTCGCCAAAATTTTGTGTTATAACAGTAGGATTATAGAGTGCATCAATGGTTTGAGCAAGGATTTTTACATTATCTAAGCCATCACACCGTGTTGTGGTTAAAATATCATATAAATTTTTTAAAGTTGTAGAATTATCATTTGAACTTGAACTTAAAAGTTTTCCGCTTTTTAAAAGAGCATCCATTTTTTGCGCAATTGGAATATTGTCATTAGGAGAAATCGAATTTTCTTTACTGTTTTGCAAAGCTTGAACAATTACTGAATATATAGCAAACTCACTCACCGTTTGAAGCGCAGTCCTTACAGGTACAATATTTGCAAGATTGTATGGCAAAAGGCTGCCTTTTTCATATGGTGACTTTTGTGTTACATTTTGACTTTTTACCGGTTGGATTTGCTGATTTACACCATAAATATTATTTAAATTATTAACAGAAGCTACTTGTTGAACCATACACAATTCTTCCCACTATATTTATTTTAAACCAAAACAAAACTAAAAATTGCTTTTTTTGATATTTTTTTATAAAGTAATCTTGAAAAAGTTTACATTTATGAAATTTAAAAAAATACCACCAGATTACATAAAAATAATTCTTGATCGCTTGTTTCGTTTAAAACCGGCTTATGAGCGTTACGAAAGGGTATTTAATGATATTTTAAACAAATTCTTAATTAAAGAAAATAAAGAAGAAATTAGTCAAATTAATTTAAGTTTAGAAGAAAAAATCAACCTCGCTGTACAAATTTTTAATTCAAGCTTAAATCCTAATGTACAAGACGATTTCTTGCAAAAATACATTAAAACAGAAGAAGACAGGCTTTATAATAAAAATAACATCTCAGATATTTATCTTGGCGCAAAACTCAACTATCAAGCTGCATTAGGACTAATCAAAGAAGATAAAAATTTAAAAGACAACCTTAAATTTTTAATAAAGTTAATTGATTTAAAACAAAATCCAAAAGCAATAAGGGCAAAATATTCTCTAAGATATCCAATTGAAAAAATATTGCTTTGCGAAGGAGCAACAGAAGAAATACTGCTTGAAGAACTTTGTAAAATTTGCGGATACGACTTTAAAAAAGAGGGCGTATATGTTTTAGGGGCTGGCGGCAAAAATCAAGTTGCAAGAAAATATTACAGTATGATTGAGGAAATAAAAATTCCTATTTTTATATTGCTTGACAGTGACGCAATTCAAACAAAAGAACTTATTTTACCGAAATTAAGAGCGCATGACAGAATTTACATAATAAAAAGCGGTGAATTTGAAGATATTTTACCAAAAAATTTAATAATTGATGCGCTGAATTGCAGATATAAAAGTTGCTACAAGTGCTTTGAAGAAGATTTTCATAAAGACGCAAAAACAACAAAAGAACTGTATGAAATATTTAAACAAAAAGGTTTTGGGGACTACAAAAAGGCTGATTTTGCAAAAACCATAAAAGAATACATTCTAAAAAACCCTCCATCAAAAGAAGATTTAACGGAAGAAATAAAAATAATTTCGCAAAAGATAAGCTCACTTTAATCTAAAAGTTCTTCTAAAACTTGAGCATTATTAAGAGCTTTTTTGGAATTTTGTATACCTGTTTTTCTAATATATGCCCTTAAAGCCTCTCTCACAAGCTCAGAGCGCGTTCTTCTTTCGTTATCAGCCAACTTATCAACAGACTTTAAAAAATCATCAGGCATTGAAACAAGAATTCTTGCCATTTAAATTCCTCCAAAGTTTGATATATAATTTAATTATAGCATATATTAAGGTAAAAATGAAAGAATCAAGAGGAAATAGGCTGCACATAGCTGTTTTAGGCAAAATGAACGTCGGAAAATCCAGCGTTATTAATGCAATTTTTGGGCGCGAAATTTCAATAGTATCAGATTACGCAGGCACAACAACAGATGTCAACCAAAAAGCAATGGAGCTTTTGCCAATAGGCCCTGTTAGTATAATGGATACAGCAGGCTTGGATGACAAGGGCGAATTGGGCGAAAAAAGAGTTGAAAAAACAATGCAAACCCTTGACAGAGCCGATGTTGCAATTGTTGTTTTTGATAATAACGGAGTTAAAAAATGCGATGAAGAACTTTTTGAAGAATTAAAAAAAAGAAAAATCCCAATACTTTCAGTTGTAAATAAAATTGATATCAGTCACCCTTTGCAATCCGATATTGAAACTATAAAAAACTATTCAGATAACACTATTGAGCTTAGCGCAAAGGAAGAAAAAAATATAACATCAAAAGTAAAACAAGCTTTAATAAATATTTTAACTGATGAGCAAATTAACTCACCATCACTATTAAAAGACATTATTCAAAAAAACGATAATATAATTTTAGTTATTCCAATAGATAAAGAAGCACCAAAAGGCAGGATTATACTGCCTCAGGTGCAAACCATAAGGGATATTTTAGATAACAATGCTATAAGTACAATTTGCAATGTTGAAAATTTAAAACAAACTATTGAAAATTTAAAAACAAGACCCAAGCTTGTAATAACAGACTCACAAGCTTTTAGAGAAGTTGATGAAATAGTAAACAACGCTATTCCCCTTACATCTTTTTCAATTTTATTTGCAAAATTAAAAGGAGATTTAAAAACTTTTGAAAATGGCGCAAATGCGCTTGATAAGCTAAACAATGGGGATAAAATACTAATTTGTGAAAGCTGCTCGCATCATCCTGTTGAAGATGACATTGGACGGGTTAAAATACCAAATTTAATAAAAAAATATACAAACAAAGATTTTGTATTTGAGCATGTAAGCGGACATGTTTTCCCAAAGGATATTGAAAAATACTCTTTAATAATACACTGTGGAGCTTGCATGACCAACAGGAGAGAAGTTTTAAGCAGAATTGAAAAGGCAAACTCAAAAGGAATACCAATTTCAAACTATGGGATAATCATAGCAAAGTGTTTAGGTATACTGGATAAAACCCTTGAGCCCTTTAAAAGTTAACCTTATTTAGTAAATAAACTTGTGTTTCATAAGGCTTGAGCTTAACTTGCATCTTGCCACGCTTAACAATTGGAGCTTCACCCATTTTTACAGGCGAAATAAAGCTTGTATCGCGTAAATTTCTAATATAAACATTAGCGTCTATTTCATGTTCCTTACTTAAATTTCCAATAACAACAACTGCATCATCTCCGTTTTTGCGTGCATATGCAAAGATTGAAGGATTATTTGCAGATAATTGTATAAATTTACCATCAATTAAAATACTTTTTGCCCAATATTTAAACTTCATGGCTTTTACAAACTTATCCTTAAGCTCTTTATACTGACCTTCAGGGCGTCTTGAAAGGTTGAAAATATCAAATTTACCACGATGTACAAAATAGTAATCGTCATCAGTATAGCTTCTTTGAGCTTTTTTGTTTTCGTATTGATATATGTAATTATCACCTGTTGGATAACCGTCTAAGAAATAAGGGTTCATAGGCAGTGTTATATTTAGCCAAGTAATCATTTCCCACATTGGCAGACCACCACGCACAATTACACTCTGCTGATCATGCGTTGCAAAAGAAGCCATGGTTGTTTTCTGGTTATTAAACTGTTTTGAAATTTTCATATCAGACTTAATGCGTTTAAAAATGTCTTTAGATTTAGTTAACTCATCGAAATTCGCCCAATCACCGTAATAACCATCAAAACCTGCTTCTAAAAGCCTTTCTACGCTAGTATAATCACCCCACTGTTTTATAGGATTTGTCCACGTCGGACAAGCCTCGGCAATAAAAAGTATTTGAGGGTCTTTTAATCTGGCGTAATCTATAACTTCTTTCCAAAATTCATAAGGCTTAATGGCAGCAACATCAGCCCTAATACCATCCGCCCCTAAATTTTGCAACATTGTAATCATGGTTTTATAGTTGTCAACTAGTGTATTGTTCAACTTACCGTTTTCGTCATACACCTTAAACAGCCTAACATCAGTCCAATCAGCAGGAACAACTGCGTTTGCGCTTTTGTCCTTTATAAACAAATCGGGTTTTTCGAGCGACATATCGTAAGAGCCACAGCTAGGAATATCAACAATTACTCTTAAACCCAGCCTGTGCGCCTCATCAAAAAACATTTTTGCCTCTTGCTCAACGCTCATAGGATTTGACTTGTCATCAAGCTGAGGATTTAATTTATCAAAACTGTCCAAAGCATATAGTGAACCTGCAGTTCCCAGTGCTTTAAGCTTTCCGGTTTTTGTAATAGGTAATAAATAAACAGTATTTATACCCATTTTTGTAAGCTCTTTAAGACGCGGAATTGCATTTAAAAAAGTACCTGGCGTATCACCTAATTCAACTTCTATAATGTCATTACCATTTAAATCCTTTGCACCAAAAGATCGGATATTAAGCGCATAGATTATTGATTTATTATTTATAAATAAACTTCTTAAATCATTGTTCCATTGGGCAGCAAAACAAGTGTTACAAAAGAACACAAGCGCTAATACTGAAACAAATCCCCTAATAAAATCTTTACTTTTCATGCTAAATAGTATATAACAAAAAAAATTATTGTATAATAATGTTACATATATTTAAAATCGGTAGAAAAAATGACTAAATTAGAAAAATTTTTTGATAAAAACGGAGTATTCCACTCGTCTATATTTCTTTCTGTGCTTGCTTTTTTAACTGTTGCCTTTATAATTACGGCAATACTTTCATCAAGATATTATTTATATCAAAACATAATAGAAAATGGCATAAGCAAAAAACAAATTATTGCAAAAAAGAACATAGAAGTCGTCGACACCCAAAAAACGGAGCTAATTAAACGCGATGTTTCAAATAAAATTCGCCCTATTGTTACCCCTGTTGAAGACAATTACCTGAGGACAAGCTTGCAATCATTGCAAGACAATGTTAAACGCATAAGAAATCAAAACTCAAAGTATGATTCAAAACTTAAGGAACTTTGTGTTTATCTTGAAATTCAAGACCAACAAAAAGAGGAGGCTGTTGCAAATTATTTACTGAATGCAAATACTCAAACTTTAGCGGCAACCTTTGGTAACTCAAAATTTATACTGGATGAGCTTTTAAGAACAGGTATAAATGAAACGGACATCGACCTTTTAGTGTCAGACAATTATATTGTATCTAAACTCGGGCAAAATCTAAGAAAAAGCCAAATAAGGCCAATTTCAGGTATATTAGAACATGTTATCACGCCAAACCTTATTGTTGATGAATACGCAACTGAAATTGCAAGAAAAAATGCTGCAAACTCGGTAAAACCATATGTTGTAACCTTTAAAAAGGGCGAAGAAATATTAGATGTTGGCGAACAGTTAACACAAGTAAAAAGGGAAGCTCTTAAAAAATCAGGCTACAATGCCTTTGAACTCAACAAAGGTGGTATTTTAGGTGTTTTTGCAATCACATGTCTTTCAATGCTTTTTCTTGTTTTGTATATGAAAAAATACGAAAAGAAATTTTTCACACCGCAGTACATGTCAATTATTGCAGCATTTTCAATAATCTTAACTTATATTTGTGTGCTTATATCTCCGCTGGATTTAATACAAAATTACTACATGCCATTTCCTGCATTCACGATAATAATTGCTATTTTTACAAATCCGGTAGTAGCATTCCTAGCATCAATTTTACTTTTATCATTATTGTCGGTAACACTATTTTTAGACTCGCAAATTACCGCAGTATTTGTATTCGCAAGCATTATGGCGGCATACTCGGTTTCAAAAATTTGCTATACAAAACGCTTTGACATAATTAAATGCGGTCTTGAGGTTGGAGCGGTAATATTTTTAGCAATTATGTTGATAGCAATGTTTGAGGAGCAATTTGAAATATTCACCAATCTTTCTTTCCTTACAAATGCATCAGCAGGATTTTTAAATGGACTATTTTCAAGCATTATAGCTCTTGGCGTCTTGCCGATTATCGAAAATGTCTTTAAAATTGTCACCCCTTACGGCTTAATAGAGCTTGCAGACCATAACCAAGAACTATTATCAAAACTACAATACAAAGCCCCCGGGACTTATCACCACTCGCTAATGGTTGCAAATCTATGCGAGGCAGCCGCAGAAGCAATTGGTGCAAATCCGATTCTGGCGCGCGTTGGCGCATTTTATCACGATATTGGGAAACTAAAAAGACCACTTTTCTTTATAGAAAACCAGTCCTACTTTGGCATAGAAAACCCTCACACCAAGCTTAATCCAAGGCTTTCAAAAATGGTAATCACATCTCATGCAAAAGATGGCGTGGAACTTGCAAAAGAATACGGACTACCGCAAGTTATAATAGATTTTATTCAACAACACCATGGCGAAGGACTTGCAGGACATTTTTATAAACAGGCAGTTGACCTTGAAGGTAAAGAAAACGTCCAAGAGGAACAGTTCCGCTACCCCGGACCAAAACCTCTTACAAAAGAAACTGCAATTTTAATGCTTGCAGACGCTGTTGAAAGTGCTGTTCGCTCGCTTAAAAACCCCTCCCAAGAACAAATTGAAAATATGATTAATAAAATTATAACCGAACGTCTTAACGACGGTCAACTTTCTGACAGCCCTCTAACCCTTAAAGACATTAAGCTTATTGCAAATACATTTAATAGGATTCTGCGCGGAATGCAACATGACAGAATTAAATACCAAGAAAATATCTTAAATGAGTTTGAAGACAAAAATAAAATCAAACTTCAACCAAGTCGCGAAGAAAAAATGGAAAAAAGAATACAGGAAAAAATTCAAAAAAAACAGGAACAAAATGACGAGCATCAAGGTTGAAATCAATAAAATAGGCAAAATTCGCCTGAGCGAAAGCAAAACAACCCTTAAAAATCAGGCAAAAAAAATTATCGACATCCTGCTGCAAATGCCACAAATACAAGAAAATTCGCCAATTTTTAAACACGATTTTTCAACCCTGACTTTTGAATTGACCTTTTGCAACGACCCGACAATTAAAGAAATCAACGCCACTTACCGCAACAAAGACAAAACCACAGATGTAATTACTTTTGCCCTTTTTGCGGATGATGAAAATTCTATTGTAATTAACAAAACAATTGAACTTGGCGAAATTATAATATCTGTCGACACCCTTGTAAAACAAGCACAAGAAAACAATAACGACGTAAAAACAGAACTCTATACCCTTGTAACCCATGGAATTTTGCACCTTTTAGGATTTGACCACCAAACACAAAAAGATTATGATTTTGTTGTAGGGATTCAAGAAACTGTTATAAAAAATTTATGAAAAAATTCCAATCCAGAAGTTTTATGAGAAGCGCGCTTTTTGCTCTAAACGGGCTTAGGCTTGCTTTTAAATCCGAAAGAAACTTTAGAAAACACATTATAATAGCCTTTGTCACTCTTTCAATAGCCATTTTTCTAAAAGTTAATGTTGTAGAATTTTGCCTTATAATCTTTGCAAATTCTCAAGTTCTGGTGTGTGAACTTTTTAACTCTGTCTTTGAATACATTGTTGACGCCTACTACAAAGGGCGCTGGGCAAAACTTGCCAAACTTGCAAAAGACATCGCAGCAGGCGCAGTTCTCTTTAGTGCAGTAATTTCAGTCCTTATAAGCTCATTAATTTTTGCACAAAAAATTTATCAAATATATTGCAACAATTTTTCTTTTTGAGTATTATATATGTAACTCACTTATCCTCTGCAGAAAAACAGTAGTTTATTATGCGAAAGGAAAAAACAATGGCAAATATTAAATCTGCACAAAAAAGAGTATTAATTGCAAAAAGAAACACTGAAAGAAACGTAGCTTTTAAATCATCTATCAAAACTGCGGTTAAAAAAGCTCTTTCTTTAGTTAATGGTGACCAAAAAGAACTTCAAGCAGCTCTTTCTAAAGTTTACCAACTATGCGACAAAGCAGTAGGCAAAGGTATCCTTCACAAAAACACAGCTGCAAGGAAAAAATCACGCTTAACAAAAGCAATTAATAAACTTTCAAAGTAGTTAATTTACCAAAACTTAGTACCCCGCCTCATTAACGGGGTGCTATTTTTATAAAATTAACTTTACAAATTTAACTTTCTTGATTTTTACAACGCCACATTATATATTTAAATTAGCAGATTATTTTTTTAATGTCTGCAAATTAATTAGGATTATGATACGAAAGGATAGTCAAAATTGACTACTCAATTTACTTGCGCGAAAAATCGCGCCAAGGGGTTTACACTTGCAGAGCTTACGCTTGCATTGATTATTATCTCAATTATCATGGTGGCGCTTGCGCCTGTTGTTACAAAAAGGGTTGCAAGCAATATTAAAATTAGCAATAGTACGCTTAGTGAATTTAAACTATACACCTACGATGAGGCAGCGACAGATTCAAAGTGCAAACCTGCCTCAGATGGATCTCGTGCATATGATTGCGAATTTAGCGCACCATCAAGCGCAAAATCAGTAAATGTTGTTATGGTCTCAGGCGGTGGCGGAGGTGCTGGCGCAACAAACGCCGGTGTCGCGTATGATAAAGTTCAAACAGTTACAAATACTACAGCGACAGCTAGTGTTACAAAAGAGCTTGATATTACAAGCGGTTTGAAAAATGTGAAGGTTAATTATCTCTCTGGCTCCGGCGGCGGCGGAGGCGGCGGGAGCTGGAAGCAGGGAAGCGCAGGTGGCGCACCAACTTCTCAGGCAGATTGTGATAAATATGACGCGAAATTTTTAACAGCCGCTCAAAATGGAACACCGGTTTGTGTTACAAAATGGAATATTGGAGACATACCAGATGCACCGAATGGAGGGATTGCAACATCTGTTACAACTGTACCAACAAATTCATATTGTTCAGCTAACGCATGCTGTTGGCAAGGAAAAACTGCAAGCCCATGCGATAGCTCTGGAACAACTTACAGTGGCTGTAATAGAACAGTATGCACATGGTACGCTGGAAATGCTTCATGCCAAGCATTAGCATATAATGGTACAAAAGCTGGTGATTGGAGATTACCTACTAAAGATGAATTATCTAAATGGTCAAGCAACATTAACACTATTAACAAAAACCAAGGTGACGATGGCTTGAGGCTCTGTGACCACTACAGCGGTTACGGCGCAGCGCTATGCAACACTGACAACGTTTGCGGCGGGTCAAGTGGTGACTGCGGCCCGTACCGCGTCTGGTCATCTACTGCCTACAGTAGTAGCTACTACTACCGCTACTACTTGAATAGTGGTACGTTCGGCGAGAGTTACTACTACCCGCGCACCGCCGAGTCGGTTCGCTGTGTCCTGGAGGGCGGAGCTCAGACCTATAACTCATACGGGGGCGGCGGAGGTAGTGGTGCGCCGTATTTTAAGAATTACACTATTCCACAGAATATTCTTGATTCAAACATTGGCGGAAAGATTGTGATGTTTGCTGCAGCAGGTGGCTCAGGCGGTGCTGCTGCAAGCTCATCTGGCTCAAGTGCAAGCAACGGCAATAACGGCTCAGAATCATACATTGCAATTTATGATAAAGACGGTACTTTAAAATGGGGCTTAAAGGCTGCTGGTGGTAATGGCGGTAAGGGTGCAAACTCAAGCGCTGGTGGCGCAGGTGGCGCTCAAAAGGCTGCAAATACTTGTCAAATTTATCAAAATGGCGCATGGACTGCTACAAACTGCTCTGGCGCTGGTGCTAGTGGTTCAAGTGGTCAAAGTGTAAGTGGTGCAAATGAAACTAACGCTGCTAATGGTGGTGCTGGCGGTGGTTCAATGTATAGTTCAGATAGCTACTCTGGCGGCGGTACTGGAGGTTCAGCAAGTTCTGTAAATGGCTCTAAGGGTTCAACTTGGGGTTCAGGTGGCGGTGGCGGAACAGTAGGCTTTGACTCGAGCAACAACGCAAAAAAAGGCAAAGGTGGAAATGGCGCAAATGGCGTTGTTGAGCTTAAGTATGATGTGAGTTATCAAGCTGCTGCCGGTGGTGGCGGCGGCGGTGGCGCATTTGTTAAATTAAGAGATATTTTAATTACTCCATCAACCGTTTATACAGTCAGAGTCGGCGGAGGCGGAAATGGCGGAAATAGTGCCATTGGAGGGTCTGATGGCGGCGATTCATCCGTAAGCTTTGGTACGTTAGAAATTAGCGCAAAAGGCGGAAAGGGTGGAAAAGTAGGTAGCAGTAACGCTGCAGGAGCAACCCATGGACTTGGGGGCGATGGCGGTCAAATCACATCAAACTCGGCAGGCAAGGGCGATAGCGAATATCGAATAGGCAAAAAAGGCTCTGACGGGCAAAATTCAACCGATGGAACCTCAAGCTCCTGGGGTGGACGCGGTGGAGAAAGCGGAATAAAAGTCAAAGGCGGCTGCGGTGGTCTTTATACAAATGTATTGTTCTGTTCAAATCCTGATGTTAACGGAATAACCCCGACGTTTAGCGCACCTGATAATATTAGTCAAAGTGCAGAGTATGGCTCAGCAGGCGCAGGTGGTGGCGGTGGCGGCTGGAGTAGTGACAGTATTACTTTCCCAAACCCGGGAGCTGGCGCTAAGGGGCAAGACGGGTATGTGTATATTTACTGGACGAAATAGGAGTTTTTGGGGAGTTTTTAAGGAATTAAGATATGAAAAAAGCATGGACATTAAGTGAGTTACTTGTATCAACAGTAATTATTTCAATAATATTTGTTGTTTTAGCTCCTATGATTACAAAAAGATTTGAAGAAGATATTAGGTCAGGTTCAGCACAAAATGATACAAGATTATTTTTGTATGATACAGATGATCCTGATTGCACTACTGAGAGTAATAATTCTCTTATTTGCAAATTTAGTGCGCCTGTTGGGGTTAAAAACATAAATGCGATAATGGTATCAGGCGGTGGCGGCGGAGCAGGTGCCACAAACGCCGGTGTTGCGTATGATAAAATTCAAACTGTTACAAATACTACAGCGACAGCTAGTGTTACAAAAGAGCTTGATATTACAAGCGGTTTAAAAAATGTGAAGGTTAATTATCTCTCTGGCTCCGGCGGTGGCGGAGGCGGCGGGAGTTGGAGCGGGACTGAAAGTTCAGCACCAACAAGTCAGGCGGATTGCGATAAGTATGATGCTAAGTACCTAACTCCAGAGCAAAATGGAACATCAACAGGTGTATGTGTTACAAAATATAATGTCGGTGATATTCCAGGTGCACCAAATGGGGGTATTGCAACATCTGTTACGACCGTTCAGGCTGCCAGTTACAGGTGTGAACCCAAAACATGTTGCTGGAAAGGAAGCTATGTTTCACAATATTGTAACAGCTCAGGCACAAGTTATAGCGGTTGCGGTAGAACAGTCTGTACTTGGCATGCAGCCAATACTTCATGCGAAACCTTGGCTTACAATGGCACAAAAGCAGGTGATTGGAGATTGCCTACAAAAAACGAATTATCCAAATGGAGATCAAAAAACAACGCTATTAACAAAAATCAAGGTGACAATGGCTTAAGGTTTTGCGACGCAATCAATGATTATGGTGCACCACAATGCAGCAGTAGTATCAAATGTTTTGGCGCAGGAAATAATAGCTCCTGTTATCCAAGTGCCATATGGTCATCTTCAGCCAATAGTGTTGGCAATTACTACCGGATGAACTTAAGTTACGGTGTATTTAGTAGCTTAGATATTGATTATCCGGAATACGCAAATTCTTCTCGCTGCGTACTTGAAGGTGCAGCCCCCTCAAACACCTCCCTCTCAGGTGGTGGTGGTAGTAGTGCACCGTATTTTAAGAATTACACTATTCCACAGGATATTCTTGATTCAAACATTGGTGGAAAGATTGTGATGTTTGCTGCAGCTGGTGGTGCCGGTGGCAGTTCAGCAAGCTCTAAAGATGGCAATGGTTCAAATGGTTCTAATGGATCAGACTCCTACATTGCAATTTATGATAAAGACGGTACTTTAAAATGGGGCTTAAAAGCCTCAGGCGGTAACGGTGGTAAGGGTGCGACTTCAAGCGCAGGTGGCGCAGGCGGCGCTCAAAAGGCTGCAAATACTTGTCAAATTTATCAAAATGGCGCATGGACTGCCACAAACTGCTCTGGCGCAGGGGCTAGTGGTTCAAGCGGTCAAAGTGTAAGTGGTGCAAGTGAAACAAACGCTGCTAATGGTGGTATTGGCGGTGGTTCAATGTATAGTTCAGATAGTTACTCTGGCGGCGGTACTGGAGGTTCAGCAAGTTCTGTAAATGGCTCAAAAGGTTCAACTTGGGGTTCAGGTGGCGGTGGCGGAACAATAGGCTTTGACTCGAGCAACAACACAAAAAAAGGCAAAGGCGGAAATGGCGCAAATGGCGTTGTTGAGCTAAAGTATGATGTAAATTATCAAGCAGCTGCCGGTGGTGGTGGCGGCGGAGGTTCAATGGCACAGATAAGTGAAATTGCCGTTACGGGATTAAAAGAATATGTTGTAAAAGTAGGTGGTGGTGGTAATGGAGGAAGTATAAGCGCTGCAGGAGAAAATGGCGGCGAGTCCTCTATTAGTGCTGATAGCGGAGTATACATTGTTCAAGGAGGTCTTGGCGGAGGCCTTGGAGTTGCACAAAGCGAAAGCTCAAGTGTAGTTCAAGGTGTTGGCGGAGAAGGCGGAAGCTGGAGCTCTAACATCAAAAGCAGCGAAGTTAAAAAAGGTAAAAAAGGAAGTGATGGAACTTTAGTTATTGGCACATTTAGCGTGAGCGCCGGAGGTCAGGGCGGAGAAAGCGGAATAGGCATAAAAGGCTCATGTGGAGGGTTATTTAACAACTCAAGTATATGTGTAAATAACAATGTAAATGGGGCAAATGTTGCTCAGTTTGAATATCCTGCTGGGGTATTTAAAGCGATAAATTACGGCTCGGCTGGTGCAGGCGGTGGCGGTGGCGGCTGGAGCTTTGATAGTGTAAGCTACCCAACCCCAGGAGCAGGTGCAAAAGGTCAAAATGGGTATGTTTACATATATTGGACGAAGAATTAATACTTACAAACGGGCGCAACTTTAAAGCAAGGTTTTCGCCCGTTTTTTATTTTTGCTGTATAATACAAAAGTAAAAGTATGATTAAGAGGAAATTTAACGTGTTAGAAAAAGAGTATTTTCCACAGCAGATTGAAAAAGAACGACTTGAGATATGGGAGAAGACAAACCCACACAAAACATACGACGATAGCGACAAGCCAAAATACTTTGCGCTTTCAATGTTTCCATACCCAAGTGGCAAGCTGCATATGGGACACGTTAGAAACTATACAATAACTGACGTTATTGCAAGATTTAAAAAAGCTCAAGGGTACAATGTCTTGCACCCAATGGGTTGGGACAGTTTTGGCTTGCCCGCTGAAAACGCTGCAATTCAACATGGCGCAAACCCTGCAAAATGGACTGATGAAAATATTGCATATATGAAAATGCAACTTAAAAAACTGGGTCTAAGCGTAGATTGGGACAGAGAAGTAACCACTTGCAAAGAAGATTACTACAAATGGACTCAGTGGCTTTTTATACAATTATTCAAGAAAGGCTTAGCTTATAAAAAAGAGGCCGCTGTTAACTGGTGTGAACACTGTGCTACAGTTCTTGCAAACGAACAAGTAATCGATGGTAAGTGTTGGCGTTGCGACAGTGAAGTAACAAAGAAAAATCTTTCTCAATGGTTTTTAAAAATTACAGACTACGCCGAAGTACTGCTGCAAGACTTAGATAAGCTCACAGGCTGGGGCGACAATGTAAAAACTATGCAGCACAACTGGATAGGCAAATCCACAGGTACAATTTTGAAATTTAAGGTTAAAGAAGTTGATGGTTTAGAAGTTCCAGTGTACACAACTCGTCCTGATACAGCGTATGGCATAACATACCTTGTTGTAGCACCTGAATACCCTGACATTGAAAAATTAACCACACCTGAACAAAAGGAAGAAGTTGAAAAATATCGTGAAAATGCAAGAAAAATGTCTGAGATTGAAAGACTTTCTACAGAGCGCATTAAAACGGGTGTTGCATTAGGTACACACATCATTAACCCGCTAACAGGAAGGGTTTGCCCAATTTACACTGCAGACTATGCACTTGTAGACTATGGTACAGGTGCCGTTATGGCAGTTCCTGCACATGATGAGCGCGATTGGGACTTTGCAAAAAAATATAATTTGCCTGTATTGCGCGTTATAACAGGCGAAGGGGATGATGAGCAAAAGTGCTACCCGCAATATGGAACACTTATTAATTCCGGCGAATGCACAGGTTTAACAAGTGAAGAAGCTAAAAAGAAAGTGACAGAAATCGCTGAAAAAGGCGGCTTTGGTTATGCTAAAACACAATATAGACTACGTGATTGGTTAATTTCACGCCAAAGATACTGGGGCGCGCCGATTCCTATTGTATATTGCGACAAATGCGGCACAGTACCTGTTCCTGACGAACAATTACCGGTAAAATTGCCTGAGGATGTAGATTTTAGCATACAGGGCAAATCTCCAATTTTAACATCAAAAACTTTTGTAGATACGACTTGCCCTATTTGCGGTGCACCTGCTAAGCGTGAAACCGACACTATGGACACATTTATGTGCTCAAGCTGGTATTATATGCGCTATGCTGATGCAAGAAATGACAAAAAAGCATTTGATAAAGAGCTTGTAAACAAGTGGCTGCCTGTTGATCAGTACGTTGGTGGCATTGAACATGCTATTTTGCACTTACTCTATTCAAGATTTTTTACAAAAGCGCTGCGTGATATGGGTTTACTTGATTTTGATGAACCATTTAAAAATCTTTTAACACAAGGCATGGTTTTAAAAGACGGCTCTAAAATGTCAAAATCTAAGGGTAACACAGTTGACCCAGATGAGATTTTTGCAAACTATGGGGCAGATACTGCAAGGTTGTTTATAATTTCAGACTCGCCTCCAGCTAGAGATTTTGACTGGTCTGACGCCGGCGTTGAAGGCTGCTACAAGTTCCTATGCAGGGTATACAGATTGTATTCAAAATTTCAAGATGTTATTACGCTTGACTATAAAATACCTGAAAACCTTGACAAGGAAAGCGAAAAGCTGCTGCGCGAAGTTCACATTTCAATAAAGAAAATTACAAACGATATTGAAAATGAATTTCAATTCAACACCGTAACATCAAGATACAGAGAGCTTACAAACTATATTTACGAGTACATTCGCGACGAGTCAAAAATTGAAAATAATGTGCTGAGTTTTGCACTTATTTCGCTTTTAAGGTTGCTTTCACCTGTTGCAGTGTTTATGAGTGAGGCAATTTATGAGGGTCTTGGTGCTAAAAATTCAATTCATAACGAGCCTTGGCCAACTTATGATGAAAATCTTGCAAAACAATCAGACATTACATTTATTTTGCAAATAAACGGTAAAATCCGCGACAAAGTTGAAGTTGCGGTTGATACACCAAAAGAAGAACTTGAAAAAATTGCACTAAATAATGAAAAAATAAAACAGGCGCTAGAGGGTAAAACACTTGTTAAGACAATCATTGTACCTAATAAACTTGCAAATTTAGTTGTTAAATAAACTTTAAGGCGGGCCAAAAACCCGCCTTTTAAATATTTTATCTGCCGTATGCCATTTGAATATTTGAATCAATCGTGGAATTAACGCTTTGGATTTCACTTTCAATCATTTTCAGTTGAATTTGATATCTTTGTGCTTGTTCTTCAAGGCGTTGTTCAACAATTTTTAAACGTTCCTGCCGCTTTTGCAATGCTTTTGCTTCAGCGGAATCAGGATCTAAATCGGTACCTAAAGTTTCAAGATCACCCGTTGCACTTGTTAATTGCAGACGGGAAGAATTAATCAGCATAAGCTTGTATTCAAGGTTCAACCTCATACTGTTTAATTGAATTAATCTAATTGTTGAAACTATTAAGCCCATTTTATCTCATTTCGTTGAATTTATTTCCCCTTAGGAAAACATGTTCATTGTTTTGTGCAATAAGTTTTTCCATTTGATTTAGCTTGTATATTTGGTAATTTAACCTATATTTTACCATTTTTCTTTTCTTGTTCATAGAAAAGAAATCCTTAAGCATCTTAGTAAATTCTTTGGAGAAAAGTTTAAAAGGATTTTTTCTGATTAAGAAACTTTTTGAAAATCCTAGAAAATTTTTCATCCTTTTTAAATTTATTTGGATACTTTGTTGCACGAGCTTACTCCTTTTTTAGGGGTAACCCTAAACTAATAAAAACATAACCTCGGATAAAATTGCCTACCGTTATTTTACTTATAAAAGTTAAATATTCCGAAATAGCAATCTATATCTATGTTTTATAACGACACAGATACCAAAAATCTTGATTTTTAAATTTATATTTTTACAAAAGTTTACAAATCTTGTACTAATTTTTGGTCAGATTCAATATCATTTTTAAGAGTTTTACGTACAATATCAGCTTGTGTATCAAGCATTTTACAAACTGTTTCGATATTTTTAACTCTGTCCGATAAAATTACATCAGCATTTGTTGTAATTCTGCCTGTTACGTTCTGATACGCACTAACTGCAGCATTACCAGTACCTTGCATTAAGTTACCTGCTACAATTGCACCTAAGCCCCATTCACCCATGTAAGGTGACATAGCTTGCAATAAGCCGCCCCAACCCGATACTAAACCTGCAAGAGGAAGAACAATATTTTGTCCAAAACTAAATCCGCCTGAAGCAGTGCCTAGAGCAGCTGATGCAGTATTCATAGCAGCAATACCTGCCGAACTTACCGCATACCCTGTTGCAAGACCGGCGGCACCACCTGTGGGAGAGCCTTCTGAACCAAAACCTAAGGTAATTCCCGCAGCACCTGAGGGAAACCCGGGGTAAGAGCCTAGATTGCCTATCCCAAAGGCAGAAGTCGCACCATCATATGAGGCGGTCGAACCCGTAATTGGTGACCAGTAAGAAGTACCGGGGATATCCATCATACTTGTACCACCCATAATTGGCATAAATGAACTTGGCGAAAACATGCTTGCCAATTGCCACAAAAATCCGCCTGCAGTACCAAAACCACTACCAGATGATGCTGAACTTGATACCGTTAAGTCCCTTAACCTATCGTAAGTTTCATACAATTCAGCTTTTGCAATAGAGCTTGCCGAGCCGTATTTATTTGCAATTGTAAGCGAATGCATGTTTTTGTATGATACCATTTACTAACCCTCGTGTACTTTCTTTTATTTTTGCACCATGCCTGTTTTTTGACATGGTGCAGATTATGGATTTTAAATTAAGCGAATGTTTTAAATGTAGATTCAACGTTCTTTTGGATAACTTCTTTAACAGCATCCATTTCAGTTTTTAGAGCTTCTTGTTCAGTATCAAGTTGTTTCAACCTTAATTCAAGAGTCCTGTCTTGTTGTTGGATGATTTCTGTTCTTGCGTTGATATCTTGTATTGCTCTTTCATACATCATTTTTTGATATTCATAATCTTTCATAGCTTGTTCATAACCTTCTGAGTCATCAACTTGGGTTAAATCAAGCTCAAAAGTTTTTCCTGCAAGTTTTTGGTTAAGTGATTCATTGTCAACACCGGTAATAGTAACAGATTCAAATCTACCATCATTTGTTGCTTGGAATGATGCTGTTGCATTACTTTTCTTTTTAACTGTTGCATCTTGTGCAAAGTATTGAGTTAAGCCTCCTGTGTACATTTCTGAAGGGTCAGAGGGCAAAGACGCATTGTTAATGTCATAAGAAGAAATGTAATAAGTTCTTTCATCTGTTTCACCTTGGTTAACTGTGTACTTGTAATATGTATCATTTTCAGGTTTTCTAGTAGAATCATTTGCAACGATTGCAGAGTTAATAATTTCAATATTACCTTTATCAACACCGGTTGCATCAGCTAAAGTAATTTCATACTCTTTACCGTTTAAGTAAATTTTTGTAGGTGTTTTATTGTTAAAAGCTACTGGAGTACCTTGAGTAATTGGTACTGAGGAATAACCTTTTCTTTCTGTTTCGGAATATTCAAGAACAATGTTGTAAGCGCCTACACCACCAGATGATGTGTCAAATTTTGTAATTGAGAAATCTTCACCCATAGAATCAAATACATAACGAGTGTTATAGTAGTCAGTAGCACTTGGTGGAGTTGGAACTTGAAGTTCTAACATTTGGTTGAACAAGCCTGCGCTTTCATTAGAAAGAACTGTTCTTTGTTGGTTAACTTGTTGTCCTTCATATTCAACGTTTGTTTTTCTTGCCGTAAGACCTAAAAATCTTGCTTGGCTTGCTGCCATTCCCATTGTTTTCTATGCCTCCATTGTTCTTATGTAACTAATATCGACATTGAAATATTCAAACTTTAGTTTTTTAGAGTTATTGTTACATTTTGTTAACATTAAGATTAAAAACCCCTATTAACACACTAATTAGTAATTAATAACTTTTTTAAAAAAGTCAAAAAAGTGTATAATAAATATATGAAAATAATTGATATTCACATCCATGGCGGACTTGGTGTAAATTTTAACACCTCAAATCAAGAAGAAATTAAAAAACTGCTAAAAGAACTCTACAACAGAGGAATAGTGGCAATTTGTCCGACCCTTGTAGGCGATAGTATAGAAAACCTGAGAAAGCGTTTTGAACTCTTTAAAGAAATCAAAAGCAAACAGGAAAATAACGAGAGCAAAGTTATTGGGCTGCATTTGGAAGGAACATTTTTAAACCCTGATAAACCCGGTATTCAAGATAAAGATGTCTTTTTAAAGCCAACAGTTGATAATTTCAAAAAACTAACACAAGACTACGAAGATATTATAAAAATTGTAACATTAGCGCCTGAATTGGATAAAAACAATGAACTTGCAAATTACCTTGAAAGCAATAATATAAGAGCGCATGCAGGTCACACATTAAGTAATAACATAGGTGGTGCAAGTGCTACAACTCATCACTTTAATGCAATGCCGCAAATCAGTCATAGGGGAGCAAATCTAGCATTAGACAGCCTTTTTGATGACAACATTTATTGCGAGATAATTGCTGATGAAATTCATACAAGCAAAAATATGCTAAAACTGTTTTTTAATACTAAAAATCCCGAAAAAATTATTCTGGTAAGCGACGCACTACCAGCAGCACACAGCAATAGCAGTATAGTTTTTTGCGGAAAAGAAATATTTTCGGACGGCAAAGACAAAAACGGAACTTTGGCAGGCTCCATTATGTTTTTAGATGAAATAATCAAAAAAGCCGTCAAAGACAATATATTTACCCTTAAGGAAGCTGAAAAATACACATTTGAAAACACGCTTGAACATCTTTGTTTAAAAGAAGAAGAAATTGGGAATTTAGCATAAATCGGCTATTGTGTGCTTAGTAAAATGTGCTAGAATATACTTGTAATCAAATAGGAGTTTACAATGTTTACCAAAATAAAGAATATAATATTCTGCACAATTCTTTGCGCGTTTTTAGCTTTTACGCCTGCGTTTGCTAATACAAATACAAATGCACCAATAAACACAGCACCGCTTAGCGTTGTTGCGACACCTCAAAAATATTTAAATAAAACAATTGTTATGAAAGCAACTTTTGATAAATTTTCAACCCTTGGGTTAGATTACAAAAAAGCAATGCGTTCATCATCTGACTACATTGGCTTTTTAATCCAAAGGGATGATGTTGATGATCACAACGTGCCATTATCAGAAATGAAACTTTTTATAAAAAGGGATTATGCTGAAAAATTTATAGAACTTGATACAGGGGATAAAATTCAAATTACAGGCAAGGTCTTTTCAAATGCCCTTGGCGACCCTTGGATAGATGTTAGCAAAATCACAATTTTGCAAAAAAAGGCAAATCCTGACAAAGATAAAAAATAGAGCGTTAGTTTAGTGTTGGTGTTAAGAAAGCATGAAAGAGACAAAAAATAAAACAAATAAGCATACAAAATACCTTACAATCCATGGGCATTTTTATCAACCCCCCAGAGAAAACCCTTGGATTGAAGAAATAGAACTGCAAGAAAGCGCGCAGCCGCAACATGACTGGAATGACAGAATTTGCTGGCAGTGCTACGAACCGAACTCTGTTTCAAGGATTGTTGACAATCAAAACAGAATTTTAAATATTGTTAATAACTATGAATTAATGAGTTTTAACTTTGGCCCAACACTTTTAAGCTGGATGGAAAAACACGCGCCAAACGCCTACAGAAGAATAATAGAGGCGGATAAAAATTCCTTAGTTTTGCATGATGGCCATGGTTGCGCCATAGCGCAAGTTTACAATCATATGATTTTACCCCTTGCAAACCTTAATGACAAATACACGCAAGTAATTTGGGGTATAAAAGATTTTGAAAAACGTTTTGGTCGAAAACCGGAAGGTATTTGGCTGGCTGAAACTGCGGTCGACAGCGAAACTCTTGAAGTGCTTATTGATTGCGGTATTAAATACACAATTTTATCGCCTCATCAGGCACAGTGTGTAAGAAAAATGGACGGTGAAGACACTTGGCACGATGTAAGCTGGGGAAGTATTGACCCGTCAATGCCATATAGATATTTTCCTGATGAAGCCGATGAAACAAAATATATAGATTTATTTTTCTATGACGGAGCAATTTCAAAATCTGTAGCTTTTGATAATTTACTGTGCGATGGAAATAAATTTGCATACAGACTGCAAGACGGGTATGTGGAAGATAGAAGACATCCGCAACTGGTAAATATTGCAACCGATGGCGAGAGTTACGGACACCATACAAAATTTGGCGATATGGCTTTATCGTACGTGCTTGAAGTAAAAGCAGAAGAACTTGGCTTTAAAATAACAAACTATGGCTGGTTTTTAGAAAAATTTCCACCAAAATTTCAAGTAGAAATAAAACCACAGTCGGCTTGGAGCTGCTGCCATGGAGTTGGCAGGTGGGCAGAGGACTGCGGATGTTCAACAGGCGCGCAAGCAGGCTGGAATCAAAAATGGCGTAGACCATTGAGGGATGCCCTTGATTACGTTAGGGACGAACTTATAAAACTATGCTCATCAGAAGGCACAAAATATTATAATGACTTTTGGGATGCTCGAAATAACTATATTGACGTTATTTTAGACAGAAGCGAAGAAAGTTATGAAAAATTTTTCAAAGAAAATGCAAAGAAAAATTTAACCCAAAAAGAAAAAACAAATGCTATAAAATTAATGGAAATGCAAAGATTTTGCCAACTTATGTACACAAGTTGCGGCTGGTTTTTCGCTGAAATTTCAGGCATTGAAACCACTCAAATAATGAAATACGCGCTAAGAGCAATAGAGCTTGCAAATGAATTTAGCAAAACTGATATTGAAAAGAAATTTTTATCAATCCTAAATAAGGCAAAAAGCAATATTGAAGGCTACGGTAGCGGGAAAGATGTTTATGAAAGGTTTGTAAGACCATCTGTCGTTACAATCGAGAGAATTGCAGCACAGTGGGCATTTTCAAGCAAATTTTTAACACCTGATGATTTAGATGAAATATACTGCTATAAAGTTAAAAAGCTAAATACAAAAACCGTAAAGAAAAATCAAGCGTCAATTAACTTTGGACACATTGAGCTAACTTCTAAAATAACTTTTGAGAAATTCGACATGTCTTTTGTAATTTTAAACACTGCAAGCGGCGAATTTTATTGCAGTGTGAAAAAACTCAAAAATCCTGACGAGTACAACGAGGACAAGAGTGAAATTACAAAAGTATTTATGGCGAATGATTTAATCGAGACTCTTAAAATCATTCAAGAAAAAATAAGTTCAACATATTACACTCTAAAAGACATTTTAATTGACAAAAGAAAAGTTATTCTTGAAAAAATACTTTTCTCAAAACTTGTGAAAATGGAAAAAACATATCAGGATTTATATGATGAATTAAAAGCACCTGTTGCGTATTATATGGATTTAGGTATGGATATACCTGATGTATTTAGGGTTAGCGCAAAATTTACACTAATGCGCAAGCTTGAATATGAACTAAACAAAATTGAAGATTTTTGCGATGAGAAAATTCACGCAAAAATAGTTCTAATCAAGCAAAATGCTGACAGATTCAGAATAAACCTAAACAAATGCAAGGCAGGCGCAATTATTTCAAAAAAACTTGAAAACCTTATCAATAAGCTATCTTCTGATATGGAAATGTCAACTGCGCAAAATATTTTAGGCTTATTAAATATGCTTGAAAAGCTAGATATTCAGGCAAATATAAACGAAGCGCAAAATATTTTCTTTGATAATATTTACTCAAAAATAAATATACTAATTGAGCATTTGAAAACTTCAAAACATAAAAATGAAGACAGGCAGCTTGCCCTTAAAATCCTTGAAATAGGTCAAATGTTAAATATCAACACAGAGTTCTTTAGACCTCATATTGACAAAGCAAGTCTACCCAAAAGAAAATAGGCTAAAATGGTTTTGATAAAACTTCAAGCCCTTCAAAGTCAAACATATTTGAAGTTTCACCGCCAAATGCTATATATTTTGCAAACATAGCGCAGATTATAGCCTCAAGTGACGATGCTGCAAGCATATTTTCAGGCAACTCATTAAAATTATATTTTAGCTTAAGTGAGGTCTGTAAATTTTTGCAATCAAGAGAGGTTCTTGAAAGATAATGAGCATTTAAGCCATAAGCTTGCCTTAGCTGATTTATGTCACAGCGGTAAACTCTAATACCTTCTTCGTTTAGATTTAAAAGAGCGGGACAAAGCCTGTTAGATAGCCTTTTTGTCCATTTTTGCCTGTCAATTTTAAAATAATCCCCCAACATTTTATAATTTTTTGAATGAATTCGCCACTTACCATCCAAAAGCGAGTTATCATAAGGAATTGAAGTACAAAGCACAGACTTATGAATGTACGGAGAAGTTTGAAAAAACAGTTCAATATCTTGTGTAAAGTAAAATTTATCAAGCAAGAGTATTTTAGAATTTCTATCCAAAACACAAACTGAACTGTCGTAATTTGAAGAATTTGAAAGCGACAGACCTATAAAAAAATTTTCATTGCTTGACTTTTCAACCATATTTAAGAGTATAATTAACTGTTGAGAATTTTTCAAGGGAAAATTTATTGTTTATCGGGGTTTTTATAAATTTTATAAACACATTTGCAAAAGAGTACAGGTTTAAACTGCTGTTATTAACTATATTCTCTATAATTGCTGCAGGTTTTGAGTTTATAGGTCTGTCACTCATCTACACATTTGTAATTTTACTTACATCAAACTCACTTATCTTACCCCCTCAAATATCAGCCCTGCCAGTGTTTAGCAACATTTCATCTTGTGCTATGGGCCTTGGCATTGTTGTAGCTTTAATATATATTTTAAAAGACTTTTTTATGATAGCTCACATAAATTTTCAAAACAGCCTTTTAGCGGACATATCAAATTCAATTTTTGAAAAAAATTATAAAAGATTTATCTCACAAAATTATTTTCTAACCAGAGAGCTAACCACATCAGATAAATTAAGAATTCTTGACACATCTGTTACATCAATTGTAAACGGTTTTATGGGCGGGGTGCTGTCCTTTTTTGTTAATTCAGTAGTAGCGCTGGCTATTATTTTATATCTTTTTGCAAAATTTAAACTTATAGCAATAATTATTAGTATATTTATATTTTTAATTTGGCAATTTGAAAACAGGTATTTTAAAACAAAGGTCAAAGAATACGGGCAAAAACTTCATTTCAGCGACAGAGAAAAGCAGAATTTTGTACTTTCCACAATTAACTCTCAAAAAGAAATTATTATTTACGGGAAAGAAAAGGATTTTGACAAAACTGCATACAAGCTCCAAAAAGAATACTCAAAGCAAAGAAAACTAATTGACATAAACGCTCAATTGCCGACATACTTTACAGAAATAGGCGTTATGGGAGCTTTTGTACTTTTTGTAATGCTTTTACTCACTCGAAACTACGACGGAGCACATCTGAGTGCGAGCCTTGCTACAATAGCTGCAATAATTATAAGAATTGTACCTGCAATAAATAAAACCCAAAGCTGCATGCAGATAATTAATGCAAACAAAATAGAGGTTGATTGGTTTGTAAATACCATCTCAAAAATCTTTGACACCGAAATTTATGAAAAAAATACAAGCGTAAAACTTGAATTTAAGGAACAGATAAAGTTAGAAAATATTAATTTTTGTTATGAAAAAAATAAGTACGCACTTAAAAATATAAATTTAACAATTAAAAACGGTGATTTTGTCGGCATAATAGGAACGTCAGGAAGCGGAAAAACAACACTTTTTAATATAATCTCAGGACTTTTTGAAATAAACAACGGTAAAATTATAATAGACAATACAACCTTAACTAAAAACAACACTAAAATGTGGCAAAACAACATAAGCATACTCTCGCAAGAATTTTCACTACCCTTTAATACAATATGGCAAAATGTAGCGCTTGAGCCTGATTGCAAGGCTGAAAAAGATACTGATAAAATCATACAAGCACTGAAACTGGCAAATATTTACAATGAAATAAACGGAAATTTAGAAAAAAATACAAAAGAACTCTCAAGCGGACAAAAACACAGAATTGCACTGGCCAGAACGTTTTATTTTGAAAGAGAAGTTATAATGCTGGATGAGGCAACCTCGGCGCTTGATAGCGAAGCAGAAAACGAAATTAGTAAAAGTATAGAAGATTTAAAAGGCAAAAAAACAATAATAGCTATAGCACACAGGATTAAAACCCTTAAAAATTGTGACAAAATAATTTATATAAACAAAGGCGAAATAATTGATATAGATACATTTGACCAATTAAAAATTAAACATAACTCTTTTAGACACCTTGTCGAATTAGCACAATTTTAAAAAAACTCCCTTTTTTAAAAGGGAGTAAATCAAGAGAAGGATTTTAGAAAAAGGGGTTATTTTTTAGAAAAGCACTGCCTTGCGACACTAAATAAATTAACTATTGACTCGATAAAAGCTATCAAACTTTCAACAAGGGCTTTTTCTTCTTCCTCTCCGACTCCTTTAATGTCGATTAACTCCAATAAAAAATTGTTTATAAAAGTTTTTTTGTTTCTTGTTTTTGCATATTCACCCAAAACACTTGCAAAACCTGATACTCTTGAAAAAATGTCCTTGATAAGCTCTGTTTTTGCCATAAAAATGCCTCCTTTTAACTAGTACGAGAAAATTTTACCTTGTGTTTTCGACAAAAAATTTTTTCAGGAAGTTCAAAAAGTTAAAAAATGCGTAAAATTGTTAATTTTGTGTTACAATTCAGACAAGAAAAAGGTTAAAAATGAAACAAGATTCGCAAAAATATTTTTGGATAGGAACAGTATTTTTATTTCTTGCAATGATGGTATTAACTGTTTTGCCTATTTTTGTAAGTCAATACATATCAATTATTTATATAAAAATAAAAGATTACATCACAATTGCCACCACACTTTTTATTGTTGCACTGATTTTTTATTTCTTAAGCAAAGAAACACTTAAAAAACAAGTCGTGGCAATACTTATAGCTTATATTTACTTTTATATTTTTATAAACTTTTTTGCTGATTAAATTTCTTCTTCGTCACTGTCCACAGCAGGCAAAGTTTGCCCGATCGCGCGCTCTAAATTAGCCTTTGCGCTGTTATACTGATAAATTGTATTTAGATAAGAAAGCCTAGCATCATAATATTGAATTTGCGCCTCTTTATACTCGATAGCATCGCTTACGCCAACCCTGTAGCGACCTTGAGAAAGTTCATAGTTTTCCTTCGCTTTTTTAACTGCCAACTTTGCAACAGGCACGCGCTGCTTAGCGTCAATTAATTTTACAAAAGTACTTTGAATATCATAATAAACATCATTAACCGTTGCTTTTGTATCAAATTTTTGTTTTTCTAAAAGCGCCTTTGCCTCTTTTATTTGATTTCGAATTAAAAAAGGATTTATTGCAGGAAAAGTCAAATATCCGCCAAAATCCCACCAATTCGTATCGGCAACGGTTGTTCCAACCCCTCCGATTGCATAGTTAGCAGACACTTCAAGCGATGGCAAAAAAGTTTTCTTTGCAAGTTTTACAGCCTGATCAGCTGTTTCGACGCTTATTTTTGCCATTTTCAGCTCAGGGCGTGACTCATTTGCAATCTCGACAGCATGGCGCATATCTATATCAACCTTTTGAAAAGGTGAGCTTGTATCGATAATATAAGGAGGTATAAAAGGCAATCCCATTAGATTATTCAAATTTGAAATTGCAATATCTACATTATTACTTGCACTAATGAGTTTTGCACGAGCATCCTCCATATTAACCTGCGCAATAGTAACATCTACTTTTGGTTTTGTACCGACTTCATAAAATGCTTGCGCTTGTTGATACATAATTTCAAATTGCTCAAGAGTCTCTTGCGCCACCCTTTTTGCTTCTATAGCATAAATTAAGTTGTAATATCCGTCTTTTACTTGGCATACAACCTCATTTACAACAGAATCAATATTTGATTTTGAGGACTCCCAATTTAGTTTATCAATTGTATATTGGTTTTGTGTAAAGCCAAAGTCATAAACAAGCTGTGATATTCCTATTGAGCCCATGACATATTTTGTAAAAGGATCAATAACAATGCCGCGACTTCTAAAGTTGCTCATATCAGGCTTAATTCTTGAAATATTGCCCTGCAAATTTACAACGGGTGAATAATTGGAAAGAGTTTGACCTTTTTTAAACTTCATTGCCTCAGCATTAGCATATGCTGCCTTGATTTTAGGATTGTTAATCAAGGACAATTCAAGACAATCAGCAAGGTTAAGCTCAAGCGTTTTTTGCACAGAACCTGAAATTTTTATAGACTTATCCGAGCTTGTACCGACAGGCATGTAGCCATCAACAGGTATTAAATACTCGTCATATTTATTTTCTTTTTTCTTTTGTTTTTTAGGTTTTACTTTTTCTTTTTTTGCAATTTTTTCTTGAGGCTTTGCCTGTTCTTCAGGCTGCACATTTAACTCCTCTTTTTGTGCGCTCACATCATCGGGAGTCTTTTTTTCTTTTCTTTTAAACAGTGCAAAAGTTTTTGCCTCACGTTTTTTTTCTTCTACATCTTCTTTTTTATCTTTTTTAAATAAAGAAATTTTATTTTCTTTATTTTCTTTTGCTTGAACTTGAGTGTCAGAACTAATTCCCTCATGCCAGTTAGCGTCCTTATCCTCAGCAAAAGTTGCACCTGAGGTTAAAAACAAAATATTTAAAACTATAAAAGCTGATATAATTTTATTCATGATTATTTTTTTCCTTGTCACGCTTTTTCTTTTCAAGTCTTTTGCGTGCAAAATTTTCCCTTGATTCTTGAATTACCACATAAAACGCAGGAACAAGAATTGTACCGACAATAGCAGCTGCTATCATACCGCCAAAAACTGTCATACCTAAAGAACGCCTGCTCTCAGCCCCCGGCCCAACCGCAAGGACAAGTGGCACCATACCTAAAATAAAAGCAATTACAGTCATCATAACCGCTCTAAATCTTATTTTTGCTGCCTCTATTGCAGCGTCAAATATACTCATACCTTGCTCCTCGCGCGCAGTTTTAGCAAACTCAATAATAAGAATTGCTTGCTTTGCTGCAAGACCAATTAACATTATAAGCCCGATTTGCGCGTAAAGGTCAAGCGAGTATCCTGCAATATATTGAAAAACCAGCGCCCCAAGCATTGCAATCGGCGCAATAAGCATAACGCCAACAGGTAACATCCAGCTTTCATACAACGCCACAAGGAACAAATATACGAATATCAATGACATCGCAATAACAGCAGATGTTTGCCCGCTTGATTCAATCTCTTGCAAACTTGTACCTGACCAAGCAAAAGTCATATCCTCAGGCAAAATCTCTTTTGAAATTCTCTCCATTTCTTTAATGGCTTCACCCGAATTTTTTCCTTTAGCAGGATTACCGCTTAGTTGGACAGACTTATACATATTAAACCTTGTAATGTTATAAGGGCCTGTTACAGGTTGAATTCTCACGACCGAGCTTAATGGCGATGATGAACCGTCAGAAGCTTTAATGTAGACTTTATCCATATCGGTTGGAGTGGAGCGAAAATCTTCCTGAGCTTGCAGAACAACCCTAAATACACGACCATACAAGTTAAAGTCATTTACATAGGTTTGCCCGAATTGAGAGGAGAGGGCAGTGTATATTTCATTAACCGGAATGCCTTGTGCCAGTGCTTTTTTGTAATCAATATCGATTAAAAACTGCGGAATATTAGCATTGTATTGGGTAAATACACCTGTTACCTTAGAGCTTCTATTTGCCTCATAAATAAGCTTATTTGCTTCATCGTTAAGTTCTTGCGGTGTTCTGTTTGCCTTATCCAACAATTGATATTCAAAACCGCCGTACATACTTAAACCTGTAATCGCCGGTGGCACAAAAGAGTATATTTTAGCATCCGGATATTTTGCGCTCAGCGCGTTTACATTTTTTTGAATATCTTCCAAAGAACGTTTTGAAGCAAGTCTTTTTTCTTTGCTCATAAAAATCTGCTTATACCAAGGTACAGCACGCCTTTCTTCCCAAGGCTCAAAGTGTGTAATTATCATAGAGGTGTTTTGCCCGTTTATACCTTCTAAACCAAGCACATTGTGAACCCCTGGGATATTTTTGATATCTTTTTCTAATTCGTCCGTTATAGACATTGTTTTAGAAAGTGAAGAACCGTCTTTTAACTGGACACTTGTAAATAAAGCACCTGAATCTTCCGTTGGCAAAAACCCTGTAGGAATAATTTTGAACAAAAACAACAGTGCCAATACGAGGACAACGTATGTAATTTTTGTTCTGGAGGGCTTTTCAATATAATATTTTGAACCTTCAATATAGGTATCTCTTATTCTATCAAACATTCTATTGAATTTTTTAATACTAATTTCCCAAGCAGTGGCTAAAAACTCACCCCATGCTTTAATAAGCTCAATACCTTGTAAATTTTGCTTATCGGCCCAATAATTTCTGTATAACTCACGATACTTGTTATAAAAAGTCCTTTTAGGCATTTCGTCTTTTGATCTCAAAATAGTTGCACAAAGTGCGGGCGCAAGAGTAAGAGCAACAAGGGTTGAAAAACCAATAGAAACTGCTATTGTAACCGCAAATTGCTGATACATTTTACCTGTAATCCCCGGGATAAATGCAACAGGTACAAATACCGCCATAAGAACAAGTGAAGTAGCTAAAACCGCCCCTGATACTTCATCCATTGACACAACAGACGCTTCATGCGGAGATAACCCTGTCTCAATGTGCCTTTGAACGTTTTCAATTACAACAATAGCGTCATCTACAACCGTACCTACCGCAAGGACAAAACCAAAAAGCGTCAGTGTATTTATTGAAAATCCCAACATAGCAAAAATAATCATCGTACCTATCAAAGAAACAGGTATCGCAACAAAAGGGATAAATGACGCGCGAATATCGCCCAAAAACAGGTAAACTACCATTGTTACAAGAAAAATAGCAAGAACAATTGCTTTTATAACCTCGTTTAAAGACTCTTTAATAAAATCTGTTGAATCCCTAAAAACTTCATAAGATATACCGCTTGGGAAATTCTTTGAAAGCTCAGCCATTTTCTTATTACAGTTGTTTGCAAGCTCAACAGCGTTTGCATCAGCCAGCTGGATTACCTGAATAACAGCAACAGGCTGCAAGTCTATACGCCCCATATAGTCATATGTTTCAGCCGCCAGCTCAACTCGCGCGATATCTGAAACTTTTATTGCAGAGCCGTCAGGATTAGACTTTACAACAATATTTTCAAATTCTTCTACGGTTTTAAGCCTGCCCTGAGTCCTTAAAACTATTGACATATCTTTTTTGTTTACGAGAGGCTCGTTACCTATGTTACCTGCCGGAACTTGTGCGTTTTGAGCTGCAATTGCAGCGTTTACATCGGCAGGTGAAATATTTAAAGCCGCAAGCTTTTGGGCATCAAGCCAAATGCGCATGGCATAATCTTTACCGCCAAATACAACAACCTCACCTATACCTTCTACACGCGCCAACTCGTCTTTAATAAAAATAGAGGCATAGTTTGCAAGGTCAACAAGGCTTTTAGAGTTATCGGGCGAAAATATTTTATAAATTACAAGACCTGCGCCTGCGGTTGATTCTTTAATGGTTAAGCCATATCTCTTAACTTCATCGGGCAAACGTGCAGTTGCAAGAGATGTTTTATTTTGCACGTTTACAACGGCCATATCAGGGTTTGTACCGACTTTAAAATAAATACTCAGCTTATAACTTCCGTTTTGAGAGTTAGAAGTCATATAAAGCATATCTTCAACACCGTTTACAGCAGACTCCAAAGGGGCGGCAACTGTTGATTCTATAACATCAGAGCTTGCTCCAGGGTATGTAGCGGAAACAATTACCTGCGGAGGTGTTATTGTAGGGTATTGCTCAAATGGCAGATTTTTAAGAGCAATTAACCCCGCAAGCGTTATTACAAGCGAGATTACAATTGCAAACCTTGGTCTGTCTATAAAAAACTTTGAAAACATGCTTATCTTCCGTTACTTTTTATCTTTCAACTTTACCAACTCATCATCTTTTAAAACAACTACCGGTTTGTCTGAGATTACCTTTACCACGCCTTCGCTTATGTATTCATCACCCAGGCTAACCCCATCGGTTACTATCCAGAATTTTTGGTATTCTTTTGAAACTTTTATATATTTTTTTCTTGCAATAGAATCCTTATCCACAACATAAACATATCTGCCTGTAGAGTCTTGCAATACACAGTCTTGAGGGATTACAAGCTGTTTATTTAATTTATTTGAATATACTTTAACCTTTACAAAATCCCCAGGGATAAGTCTGTTTTCAGGGTTTTTAAAAGTTGCCCTTAGTGCAATTGTACCTGTTGATTGAGAAATTTCATTATCCCAAAAGTCCTCTACCCCTTTGTGTTCATATTTTGTGCCATCAGGCAAAGTAATTTCAACGCTTATAGGCTGTTCGTTTTTATCTTTTGGAATTATTTCACTATCTCGTAAAGCGGCAAATTGCTTAGAATCAACACTATAAGTGACATAAATCGGATCAGTACTTACAACCCTTGCAAGTGGCCCACTTTGTGTACTTACATAATTTCCTTGAGTAACATTTAACATGCCTATTCTGCCATCAATAGGAGATGTTATTCTTGTATAATTATAATTTCTTTTTGCATCATTAACCGCAGCAATTGCAGCCTTAACACTTGCGTTAGCCACATCTCTTTGCGCTAAATTATCGTCATAAGTTGATTTTGCAATATAATCCTTTGCAACAAGTTCTTTTGAACGGGCAAAATCCTTACTAGCTTTAACGGCCTGAGCTCTTGCTGTTGCAAGGTCAGCCTGCGCTTTATTTAAAGCAATTAAATACTGCTGTGGTTCAATTACAAATAAAACTTGGCCCTTTTTAACAAAGTCACCCTCATTAAATCTTTTTTCTTGCAAGTAACCGTCAACTCTTGCAACCAAATCTACTTGGTATTTAGGTGCAACACGTCCAGGGGCTTCAATTTCATTTTTATATTCAATTTCACCGACTTGAGAGAGTTTTACTTTTGGTGTCATCATAGCGCCCATCATTTTTGCGCGCATGAACTCGCCAAATTTGCCATTACACCAACGAAATGCAATAAGCGCAATTATAACAAGCAAAACAATGCTTACTTTTTTCTTCATAATATCCTCAAAATGCTTCTCCTCAAATAAAATACTACCATCAAAAAAAGATTGAGTCAACCTGTAGGATAAGACTTTTGTACTAATTCTTACTATATACCCAAGTGGGATAAAATCTGCAAAAAATATGAGATAATAATTATATACAATTTATAAATCGGTTGGAAAATTATGAAAATTTCAGACTACTTTAAAGAGATAAATTCAAAAGCTGACGCTATAAACAAAAAGGCAAAAAACCCTTTTGTTGACTATGATTACTCAACAAATCCATTTAGAGGCGCATTTAAGCAAACCTACATTTGGATTGAAAAAGAAGACGACAAAAAGTCTAATTAAGCGCTTCTTTTGTGTGGACATCAAAGAATTTAAACTTCATAGGATCTATTGAAAATTCAACTAAATCGCCTGTTCTATACTCATTTGAAGCTTGTGCAACCGTATTAGTATCGCCAATTTTAAAATATACAATTTTTTGAGAACCTAAACTTTCCTCAAAATCAGGTTTTACACTAAATTTTACAAGGTTAAAGGGATAATTTACATTTGTCCTGTCGACAATATCTTCAGCTCTAATTCCGACAATAACATTTTTAACATTTTTAGGGTAATTAACAGGGGTTGAAGAAAGATTTACATAAATATTGCCAAAATTAAGCAGACCATCTTCTATTGTAGCATTGTACAAGTTCATAGGATATGTTCCCATAAAACTTGCCACAAAAGTATTTTTAGGATGATTATAAATATTATCTGCACTATCTGCTTGCTGTACGACACCGTTATTTAAAACCACAATCCTATCACCCATTGTAAGTGCTTCTGTTTGATCATGTGTAACATAAATAAAGGTTGTGTTTAGTTTTTTGTGCAATCTTTTTATTTCCGAGCGCATTGCAACACGCAATTTAGCATCAAGATTACTTAAAGGCTCATCCATTAAAAAAACGCTTGGTTCTCGCACAATTGCTCTACCCAGAGCCACCCTCTGCCTTTGTCCGCCTGATAGTTCGCGCGGTTTTGAATCAAGGTAATCTTCTAAACCTAAAATTTCTGCAGCATTTTTCACGCGCCTATTAATTTCACATTTGGCAACTTTTCTAACAGTCAATCCAAAAGCCATATTCTCGTATACGCTCATATGCGGATACAGAGCATAACTTTGAAAAACCATTGCAATATCTCTGTCTTTGGGCAAAACATTGTTAACACATTTTGAACCGATATAAATTTCTCCACAGTTTGGTTTTTCCAAACCTGCAATAGTCCTTAAAAGAGTTGATTTACCGCAGCCTGACGAACCCACAAGGACGACAAATTCTTTATCCGGAATTTCAAGGGAAATATCATCCAGTATTGTTTTTTTGCCAAAACGCTTTGTAATATTTTTAAGCTCAACTTTTGCCACTTAAACCACCTTTGTTTATTTCCGCTCAACAGGCACCACAAAACTAACCATAGTGCCAAAAGCAGGTTTAGAGTAAACCCAAATATCACCTTTTAAATATTTTATAAATTTTTTAATTAAAACAAAAGACAACTTTGTACTTATTGGCCTTTTATTTTTGTTCAAACAACAGTATGGTTCAAAAATTGTCTGCAGCTCGTCTTCATCAAAAAACAACTCGCTTGCTTTCATTTCAAAAAGAATATATGACGCACTATCTTGAGAAACTTTACCGTCAAAATCATGACTTTCCAAAAAGGCCAGCGGAGGATTGCCAGCGCTTAGAGTAACTCGACCCACTTGTGAGTTAATCAAGAAAATATCTAAAATACTTTTAATTACGTATTCAAAAACACTTTGATCTAAAAAACAACTGCGTGAGGCAAGGGAAGAATAATTGTAATCAAAAAGCATTTTTTTCCTTGTAAAATATGTTTCGTACTGTTTAACAATACCGTTTAACATATTTACAATATCAAAATTTCTAAAGTCATACTGGTAAAGATTTGACTCAAGTTTAAAAATAGTAAAAAGCTTTTCTAAATCATATGTAAGTTCTTTTGCGTTTTTATTAATAATGTTGATATATTTCATCTGCTTATCAACAAGCACACCGCCAACACCGTCAGACAAGGCTTTTGAAAAACCGTCAATTGTAGCAAGGGAAGATAAAATTTCACCTGAAATATTAACAAGGTAATTATTTTTTTCATCAATTATATTTTTTGCAATTTCAAACTGACCATTTACCATATTTTGCATTTTATAATTATGTGTAACATCCCTTAGGACAACATAGACTTTTTGCTCAACAGTATCTCTTGTTGCAGAAATTTCAAAATAATTATCATCCTCAGAATTTTTAACAAAGACCTTTGATATCATTGGTCGCTTTTGCGAAACAATTTTATTCAACAATCCAGATCCACCATCAACATAAGCGGAAAAAAACCTGCCCGTCATGTCAATAATAGAAGTTTTAAACATCTCAAGGGCTTTTGAATTTGCATCAAGAATTTTTCCCTCAAGCGAAACAATAAGCACTCCGTCGGGGAATTTGTTAAACAAATTATCTGTTTTTGGTCTTTTAAAAAATCTCAACAAATCCATTATGAGGTAATATTAACACAAAAAAATTAAAAAAAACAAATTAAGGTTCAAACTAAAGTATAAAAAAAATAAAACCAAGCATGAATTAAGACAACCTAAAGAAAAAGTTATAATCAAGTAGAAGATTATTCAAGGATGACATAACAAAATGGATTTTGTAACAAAAAAAATCGGCAAGTTTAATCTAATCAGCATAACAAATAATATATTAGATAAAAATTTGGTCGAACAAATATATAACAAATTTAAAAAGACTGATTTTGCAATAAATTGTGAAAATGTTGAGTCATTTAAAGATTATTCAACAGTTAATTTAATATATTCGCTAAATATTCCTCTTATTATTGGCGCTCCGCATTTAATTTCTCAAGCAAGTATATTGGGTCAGGATAAATTCCCAAAAATTTATATTAATGACTTTGATTTTGTAAATGATAAAAGAATGCTTGTTAAAAGAAGGTTTAAAGTGGTTTAAAATAAAAAATATGTCACCCTGAACACCTACACCTGTCGCCCTGAACGACCCAACCCGTCACCCTGAACTTGTTTCAGGGTCTTATAACCCTACTGGGCAGGGTCTTATAAACATACACGTTAAAACTTTTAAGCGTCCGCTTTTAAGATGCTGAAATAAATTCAGCATGACGTTTTAGTGTCACCCTGAACACCTACACCTGTCACCCTGAACGACCCAACCCGTCACCCTGAACTTGTTTCAGGGTCTATCCGCCCTTGTCACCCTGAACACCTACACCTGTCACCCTGAACTTGTTTCAGGGTCTTATAAACATGCACGTTAAAACTTTTAAGCGTCCACTTTTAAGATGCTGAAATAAATTCAGCATGACGTTTTAGTGTCACCCTGAACGACCCAACCGTCACCCTGAACTTGTTTCAGGGTCTGTCCACTCCCCACCCTGAACTTGTTTGACTGCTTTTCTTGACGAAGCGAAGCTGAGCCATAGAAAATGTCCCTACTCGGCAGGGTCTTATAAACATACACGTTAAAACTTTTAAGCATTCGCTTTTAAGATGCTGAAATAAATTCAGCATGACAGGGGGTTCTAAGTTTAGCATAACAAGGCTTCACATTCTCAAGACTCGCTTGCTCTCATTGGACGCGTCGCGTCTCAATTCGAGCTTCGCTTCACAGTCCAGTTCGCCCTGTCCGCCTGCTCATCGCAGCCGTCACGGGCTTCACATTCTCAAGACTCGCTTGCTCTCATTGGACGCGTCGCGTCTCAATTCGAGCTTCGCTCGTAAAAAAAGCCGATAACAAAATGTTATCGGGCAAAACAGTTTACGAGTGAGAGTGGAATATGCACTATAAGAATAATAAAAGTCTTAGTACTAATTGTAAATAGCCCGAATGGCTATATTAAAACCAGTAAATTTATCAAATATAATTTTCAAATAACAAACAATCTGATATAATAACGCAATATGGACAGATATAAAGATTATTTAGAAATCGGAAAAAAAATTGAAATAATTACAAGGTCAACAAAAGGAGTTGTCCGATTTTTAAGCTATTTAGAAGAAATAAACAAAGATTCAATTATAATCAGCAAACCAAAAAGCAAACATATTGGTTTTAATTTTACATGTGGGCAAAACCTTGAACTATATGCCTATACAAGAGGTGGCGTATTTAAACTGGTTTGCAGACTTGAGGCATATTTAGAAAACAAATGTAAATTATCCTTACCCCTAAGCGTTGATAATATACAAAGAAGGGAATATATAAGAGTAAACATGGGTATTGATGTCATAATAAGACCAAAACCCACAACAAATATAATTTCGCTTAAAACAAAAACAAGAAACATAAGTGCAAAAGGTCTTAATATACTTTTAGATCAAGATATTTCAAGGTCTGCAAGTTTGGAAGTTTCACTACTTTTCCCTGAAAAAATAATCACAACTACAGCAAAAGTAATTAAAGTAAGACAAGTAGAAATAGAGTCAAAAACATACTTTAGCACTTCTTTAATGTTTGTTGCAATAAGCGAAAAGGAAATAGATTTTATAGTCAAAAAATGCTTTGAATTTGAAGCCCTGCAAAGAAAAAAATGGTTAGAAAATAAAATTTAAAAGGAGAAATTATGTTGTTTAAAAAGTGCTTTGCTGTTATCTTGACAATGCTTTTTACACTTACAACAACTACCCCTTTGTTGGCGCAAGATTTTGAAAACCCCCCTTGTGACAATGAAGTAAGAGTGGAACATTTAAAACCAAACAAGCATTCTAAAATTAACCTTGTTAAAGTTACTGATTTTTCAAATATTGTCCAAAAAGAAAATGTCATTGAAATTTCTTTTTCACAAAATTTTAATTCAAAATATTATCAAGCAGGCGACTTTATACAGTTTGATTTCCTCGAAGGTCTTTCAACTCAAGAAGGCACTTGTATAATTCCTTGCGGGTCATCACTTATTGCAAAAATAACAGAAATAAAAAAACCAAAATGGTTTTCAAGAAATGCCATTGTATGCATTAAATTTACCCATATAATCTTCCCTGACGGCAAAAATATACCTATTTGCGCAAAAATTTCAGGTAAAAAAGACTATTTGCAACTTGGCGCAAAGGACACCGCTAAAAAAATTGCAGCCTATACAATATCAATTGGCGGAGTTGGCTCTGGATTAGGTGCAGCAATAGGTGTTGCAGCAGGTCATACCATTACGGGACTTATAATAGGCGGCTCTGTAGGCGGCGGTGTTGGATTGCTCTCCGGCATAGTGTCCCCTGGACTACACTATAAAGCTAAAAAAGGTCAAAAACTCCCAATTGAGCTTAAAGAAAACCTAAAAACTCCAAAATTATAATTTTATTGTTAAAAATTGTAAATTAATTTTCAATATTTATAAAGTTTAAAACTGAGTGTGCCGAATGAAAAAGTGTACACTCAGTTTTAGTATGGATATTTACAAGGATTTAAAACAACAATAAACAGGTGCGAAAGGAAATAATATGGGAACAGACTTAAATTCAAACATTCTTGGGACAAAGAGAGCTAGCGAACTGACAAAAGTTACTGGCAATCTTAATAGCATATATTCCAAATCAAGAACAGAGCAAAAAGAAGCACTGTCACAGTTGTTTAAACAAAAATATTTCAATTCTACAACTGAGAAAGCAACTATTGACAAGCAAATTGAGGCTCTTGAAGATAAAATTAAAGAATTTGACGACAAAATAAAAGAAATTCAAGATAAAATTGAAGACAAACAAAGCGAGCTTGATAAACTTAAAACAAATATTTCAGGTAAAGTTGAAAAAATCGTAGCAGATACTGAAGAATACGAAGCAACTTGCAAAAGAAGAGTTGATCAAGCTATCGATAACGCGCTTTATCACTATAATAACGACAGCCACTCAAAGAAAAACGGTGGCGAAAGAAGTCTTACAGAATTTATGATAGAGCAAATGGGACTTGTAAACAGCCAAATCACAAGTGGCAGAACAGGTATTGATAGAGCAATTGAAGAATTAGGCACGCCGCAAACAGAATTAAACGGCCTTGTAAATGATATGGAAGGCCTTGTAGGTGATATTGATGGCCTAAACTCACAATATGCAACAACAAAAAGCACTCTTGATTTATTAAAACTAACAAGAGATAACATGACATCTGCTGCAGGCAGCTATCAAACATCTGACACAGATCCATCTGTACCTATTTTTACTCCGGCAAAAGAAGATCTGGCAGATGGCTATCTTGCTCAATACACTTCACGTATGGCAAATAGAGAAAACACCCAAACAACAGATGTTGATAGACCTTTAGACAAAAATGGTGTAATTGAAAAATACAAAAGCACTGCAAAACCACAAACTCAAGGTGTAGATAACTATTCAATGAAAAACGAGCAGCTGGTTTCATTCTCTGAAGCCCTAAATAATGGCTTAATTGAAGATATGGAAAAATCAGGCTTTACAAAAAAAGAAATGCTTGATTCAATAAATGAAATATATCCTTCAATTGGTATATCGCACGGAGATGACGGCGCAGCAGTCGTTCCGTACGGACATGGCAAAGATGCACAAAAAGTATTCACACAATTCCTTGACAGTTTCAATCAAATTGAAGGTGGCACACCAAGGGACGATCTTCAAGTAGCAGAAATGGATAAAGCAATTAAAAATGACAAAATAATTACAGAAATGAAAAATAATAACTTTAGCTGGAAAGAAACAGCTTACACACTTACAAGGCTATGGCCCGGAGGTGGCATAGGTTACAACCTTGGTGAAAAAGAAGTAACACTGCCTATTGGTGACGATAAATCAAAAGGTACATATGACGCACTTGAAGAAGAAATTAAGAAAAACTATCCCGATGTAAAAATAAACAGAGGTGATGTTGATAATGACCAAAACGTAACAGACACTGATCGTATAGACCCTGTAGGTTTTCACGTTGGCGACAACAGCTACGAATTTGCAATCGATAGAAATCAAGACGGTGTATTAAATGACTTCACCGAAATGGTTGGCGCAAACGGTGTCGACGGTATGGAAGAAATGAAATTATTTGATACCGATGGCGATGGTATACTTAAAGGTGATGAGCTTAAAAATGTACTATTGTTAAATACAGAACATACTAACAGAGATTACGAATTCTTAACTGCCGAACAATTGGGCATTGAAAGCATTGACTTAAATTCATTCACTCAAAAAACTCAATCACGTGGCGATGGCGTTGAAGGTCAAGAAGACTTCATCAACATCAACAATTCACTAATCACCGGAACATTTGACGTTAAAATGAAAGACGGCTCAAGCGCTGAAGGATATCAAAAATACGTTACCGAAGACTATATGGAAGCAGTATACAATCCAATACTAGGCGAAAATGTATACTCAGAACTTGACGGCGGAACAGTCGACAATGTAATTGATGACAACTTCAAAGAAGCAGGTGACAAACTTGGTGACTTAAATGAATTTGCAGACTTAATAAAAGACGCAAAAGCATATGGCAATATTAAGGCAGCCCTTAGAACAAAAGTTAACAATGCCCAAAACGAAGCAAACGGTTACAAAGCTCAGCAAATGTCAAGTAATATTGATGGATACAATGCTCAAGCACAAAAGGTTGACCTTGAAATGTCAGTAGATGAAGCAGATAGAATAATCAACACTTATCTTGATAAAGAAAAAGAAGAAGAGCAAGAATAGACAAAACATTTAGAACACAAGGATTTAAAAGCCTCTCAAATAGAGAGGCTTTTTATATTTTTTGACCATTTGAAATTTTTATAATATCAACATCAGCCAAAAACTCATCATCGAAAGCAAGTGTATCAACGCTTGTTATAATTGTCTGAGTGTCATCTCCTATTGCATTTAATAAATAATTTTGCCTAACATTATCAAGCTCAGCCAAAACATCATCTAAAAGCAAAAGTGGTGTTTCTCCTGTCTTTTCCTTTATAATATCAAGTTCTGCAAGCTTCAAAGCAAGTACAAGGGTTCTTTGCTGGCCTTGAGAGGCATATTTTTTGGCATCAATTTCATTTATAAAAAAGGAAACATCATCTCTATGAGGTCCAAAAAGACACTGCGCACGCCTGATTTCATCATCCTTAATTGAGTTCAATTTTTCATATATAATTTCAGACAATTCTTTTACACAAAGTCCTTTTGGTAAGTCGCAATCATAATCAAGTGTCAAATTTTCACCCTGAGAAACAGTATTATGCTTTTGAGCGGCAATTTTTTCAAGCTCCTTTAAAAATTTAATTCTTAAATAAACAATGTTTGCTGCAGCAATTGACATTTGAGTGTTAAAAGCTTCTAAAAGCCCGCTATTATATGAAAATTGCGCAAGAAAATTACTCTTTTGCAAACGAATTTTGTTATATTTTACAAGCTTGTCATAATAAGCGCCATAAATCTGACAAATAGCCAAATCCAACCATTTCCGCCTATCAGAAGGCTCACCGCGCATAAGCATTAAGTCTGCACTTGAAAAATTAACTACCTGCAAAACTCTTAAAAATTCTCTCGATTTAGTTTTTTTAAGACCGTTAACCTTTAAAATTTTATTTTTTGGCGGATTTATAATCACATCTAAAGAAACTTCAACATCGCACTTTGTACAATTTGCAGATATTGCACACTCGCTCTCACCAAATTTTATAAGCTCAGAGTCCTTTTTAATTCTATTTGAACTCAGCGCGCTTAAATAATAAACTGCTTCCAGCAAATTGGTTTTCCCTTGAGCATTTTTACCCACAAAGAGGGTTTTTCTTTTTTTGAATTCATGCTCAAGATATGTATAATTTCTAAAATTTTTTAATTTTAAATAATTTAAAAACATGTTTTAACCTTTAAGTGATATTATAGTATGTATAATAAAGAAAAGACAATTTATAAAGAGGAATTAAAATGTTTGATGTTATCACAATAGGCTCGGCTACACTAGATATATTTGTTGAAAGCGACGGTGCAAACATAGTTTCGGTTAATTCTTTAAAGAAAAAAACAGAATTTATGTCATTTCCGTACGGAGCAAAAGTTGAAATCGATGGTTTTTCAAGAAATATTGGTGGTGGTGGCATAAATACTGCTGCAAATTTTGCAAACTTAGGACTTAAAACATCAACGATTATAAAACTTGGCGACGACGAAATTGCCCCGGTTATTAAAAAGAAAATGGAGCATGACAGAGTTGATACATCAAACATAATTCAAGCAAAAGATGTTCTCACAGGGCTTTCTATTATTCTTGTAAGCTTTCAAGGCGATAGAACGGTTCTTGCCCACAGAGGGGCGAACGCTACAATAAGCGAAGATGAAATAGATTTTAATGTATTTAAAAATGCAAAATGGATATACGTTGCACCGCTTGCAGGTGATACTAATAAATTGCTGGATAAAATTGCAGACTTTGCTCATGAAAATAATATAAACCTTGCAATAAATGCAGGAAGTACCGCAATTAAAAAAGGTGAAAAATATTTTAACAACATACTTAAAACCGCAAAAATAGTTGTCATGAATAAAGAAGAAGCATCTATGCTAACAAAAATTCAGGTGCGCCCTGACACCAAAGATGAAAAATTCTCAGATGCCGAAATTCATCCGGATGTTATAACCATGCTTAAAAAATTGCACTGCAAAGAAGGTTCAATAGCGGTAATTACAGATGGAAAATATGGTGTATATTGCTATGATGGTAAGGATTTTTACCATGCGCCCGAGTTCAGTGCAAAAGTCGTATCAACCCTTGGTGCAGGGGACGCATTCAGTTCAACCCTTGTTGCATCAATCAAAAACTTTGGCAATGATGTTGAAAAAGCGCTAACTTACGCTTCTGTTAATGCCGCAGCAGTTATTGAGAAATTTGGCGCACAAGAAGGATTTTTAACTTTTGAACAAATTGAACAAAAACTTAAACAGCACCCAGAATATAAAGTGAAAAAGGTTAAATGCGATTAGATAAATTTTTAAAAGTTTCAAGATTAATAAAAAGAAGAACTGTTGCAAATTCGGTTTGCGAAAGCGCAAGAGTTTTTGTAAATAATAACCCTGCAAAACCTGCAAAAGTGCTTAAAGTCGGGGATGTAATTACAATAGAATTTAAAGAAAATATTAAAAAAGTTCGTGTTTTAAAGGTGCCAAGCGGAAATGTTTCAATTAATGAAGCCGCAAGTTTGTATGAGGTTGTAGAATAGAACATTTGCCCTAATTGCTAAATCCCCTCACCCTGAACGACCACCGTCACCCTGAACAATCCAACCTGTCACCCTGAACTTGTTTCAGGGTCTCATTAACCCACGCATTAAAACTATTAACCGCTAACTTTTTCAGATGTTACCTAAATGGGGACATTTTCTTAAGATGCCGAAACAAGTTCGGCATGACGATTAACCCCTCGCCCCGAACACCACATCACCCTGAACGACCAAAACCGTCACCCTGAACTTGTTTCAGGGTCTCATTAACCCACGCATTAAAACTATTAACCGCTAACTTTTTCAGATGTTACCTAAATGGGGACATTTTCTTAAGATGCCGAAACAAGTTCGGCATGACAAAAAACCTGGTTGCTCAACGCAACCGCATGCGTGCTTCACACACTTATGCACTCATCTTCGCTTGCTAAGTGCAGTCGCACTAAGCTCGCTCGATTTAGAACGGTTACGCACTTTGCGCTTGCTCAACGCAACCGCATGCGTGCTTCACACACTTATGCACTCATCTTCGCTTGCTAAGTGCAGTCGCACTAAGCT
>CALUYB010000009.1 GCA_944324905.1 Candidatus Gastranaerophilales bacterium | reverse complement strand
GTTCTAAATCCACAATCAAGAGATTTTTGCCCTGCAACAGCAGAGCAGTTTGGATCGGTTGGATTATACAAAAAAAGCTTACTTTCTTTTTTTGTACTTCCTCCTCCGCCTGAAACATTAATGTTACTTGTCACCCTTTTTGTAATTACAGGGGCTAAAACTACCATAATAATAGAGATAATCAGCACTGAAACTAATAATTCCGCAAGTGTAAACCCAAAACTTTTGGCAAAATTTTTTGCATGCCAAATAGCACACTTTTTTGTGTATCTTTTCATCTAAATTCCCCAGTTTATTTAGTAACATGTCTATACATAGACAACCTTGAAATATTTTATCATTAGAATTCTATATATGCAACATGTCAATTTTGAAAATTCGGGAATTATTTTTCAAACTTTAGCAAAAGTAATTCGAACAAGAAGGGAAAGTTTAGGGAAATCTCAAAGGGTCCTTGCCGATGAGTTTGCCTTTCAGCGCTCACTTTTGTCACGTCTTGAAAATGGGGTCAATGAACCAAAACTCGTATCTATTTGGACTGTTGCAGAGGCTTTGGGGTTAAGACCGTCTGAGCTCATTAAAATGGTGGAGGATGAACTCCCCGAGGGGTTTAGCTTGATTGATTAAAATGGGACTGTGTTTTCTTGAATAAATCTAAAAAGCTGATACTCATCTTGCTCTACAGGGTTGTTTTTTTCGCGTTCGCGTCGTTCAATTTCTTCTTTTGTTTCAGATTTAAGCTGAATCATTTTTTCGCCTTCGCGTCTGCCAAAAACGTTGAATTTAAAGCCATCTATAAGCCCGTAGTCAGTTTCTGTTTTATATGTGCCGACATTAAAAGCACTGGCACAACTGATTGTGCTTAAAAACAAAAGTAAAAATAATGCGCTCTTTAGCTTATTCATATTTGTATTTTAGCACATTGGGCTCATTATAACAAATGATGAAAAAAAATCTTTTTGGGTATTTAATATAGTGTATGATTGATTATGATTTTGACAGCGAAGATAAGGAGCTAAAGCAAGTAGGGCTTGAACTTATGTTTTTAACTCCTGAAAAATGCGCAAGTGATGATGGTATCACTGCTGTTGAGCTGTCTAAAGTCTTAAATATTAGTCTTGATGTTGTGAAAAAGAAGTTAAAAATTTTATACGATCACAATATTGTTCGTGCAATTGGGATTAATCCAAAGTTGTGGAAGTTTGATGAGTACAGTTTTCAAAGAATGGACGAGGATGACCCTGTGTATCAACTTTTGTGTTCGTTTGATGATGTGGATTTTGACAGGTATTTTCAATATTGATAAAACAAAACGACGAGATTGAACTAAGAATAGAAAAATTAACTTACCAAGGGTCGGCTCTTGGGCGTTATTACAGTGAAAAAAGTCCTGATGGTTTTGTTGTTTTTGTAAAAAATGCAGCACCTTGCGATTTAGTTAAAGTTAAAATTACAAAGGTTAATAAGAGCTATGCAACAGGCGAAATTTTAGAGGTTATTGAGCCCTCAAAAGAGCGAATAAAGCCTTTTTGCCCTTTGTTTAATGCTTGCGGGGGGTGTTGCTATCAATATTTAAATTATGATTATTTGCTTGAGCAAAAAAATAATATGTTAAAAGAGGCTTTTTTAAAGCTGGATGAGCAGCCAGAGTTTTTAGAGCCTGTAAAAAGTCCGCAAGGCAAAGAATTTAGACATAAAATTCAGTATAGAGTTTCGCAAACAAAAAATTCAAAAAGGCTTTTAATAGGCTATTTTAAAGAAAAAAGTCATGATATTGTGAATATAAAATTTTGCCCTATTCAGCCGCATTTAGCAGATGAAATTGCGCAATATATCAGGGAAAATTGGACTTTTGGAGGGTATGTTGAAAAAACTCACAAAGGGCTTTTAAGGAGTTTAATTTTAAGGTTTTCAAGCGATTTAAAAAATGCACTAATAACTTTTGTGATTAATTTAAAAAAAGATGAATTTTCGCGCTATGAGAGCGATTTTGGTGAATTTTTTAAGCAGTTGGGACAAAAATTTCCTCAAATTAAAGGGGTAAGTGTTAATTTTAACCCTGATAAGACAAATAAAATATTGGGGGATGAATTTACTTGCGCATGGGGTGAAGATTTTATATATGAAACTCTTGAAAGTGCTGATTTTAAGAAGGTTTATAAGATTTCGCCGGCAAGTTTTTTCCAGGTAAATCCAAAATGTGCGGTTGAAATTTTTAACGAGGTTAAAAAAAATATTAAGGAAAATTCAACTGTGTTGGATGCATACGGCGGTGTAGGCGCAATAGGCATTTGGGCAAGTGATAAGGCAAGAAAAATTTATTTGGTTGAGGAAAATGCTCAAGCGGTAATAGATGCTAAAGAAAACTTTAAACTCAATAATTGCAAGAGTTATGAGGTTTTTTTAGGAGATGCCAAAGAGCAGTTTAGAAAATTTTTAAAAGAAAAGAAAAAATTTTCTCATGTAATTTTAGATCCGCCAAGAAAAGGCTCTGATAGCGAGGCTTTAGAGATTATCTCAAAACTTACAAATTCTATAATTTATGTTAGTTGCAACCCGCAAACACTTGTAAGAGATATAAAAATATTGCAGGAGTATGGTTTTAAGGCAAAAACAGCGCGCGCTTTTGATATGTTTCCTTATTCTTATCACATTGAATCGGTTACGGTGATTGAGCGTGAGTAAAAAATTTGTTATAAAAACTTTGGGTTGCAAAACAAATGCCATTGAGGGGCAGATAATTATTGACGAGCTTGAGAAAATGGGTTTTTTGCAAGTTCAAGATTGCAAAGACGCTGATATTTTTATTTTAAATTCATGTTCTGTAACATCGCATAGTGATTCGCAAAGTTCTTATCTTTTAAATCGTGCAAAGCGTGAAAATCCTTTTATAAAAAATATTTTAACAGGTTGTGTGGCGCAGACAATTGACCTGCATAAGAATTTTGATACAACAAATATTGATTTAATTTTAGGGAACAATGAAAAGCTTGAGCTTAGAAAATATATTGATGAGCTTTTTAAAGGACGTAAAAACAAGCTTGTTGGGGATATATTTAAAATAAAAGAATTCAATCATAAAATAGTTGAAAACCCTTATCAAACTCGTCCAAGCATAAAAATTCAAGAAGGTTGCAATAACAGGTGCTCATACTGCATAATTCCATACGCTAGGGGCAATTCGCGCTCAAATAGTGTAGAAAATATTATTTCGCAAATTGAACTTTTGGCAAAAAATGGCACAAAAGAAATTGTGTTAACAGGGATTCACATAGGGCAATGGGGCTTAGAATGGGGTTTAGAGCTTGTCGATTTATTGTATGAAATTGAAAAAACAAATATTTCGCGTTTTCGTTTAGGGTCTTTGTATGTTAATGAAATTGATGATAGAATGCTTGAGTTTTTAAAGAAATCGGAAAAATTCTGTCCGCATTTTCACCTGTCTTTGCAGTCATTGTGTGATAAGACTTTAAAAAATATGAATAGAAAATACTCATCTTCTGATGTGCTTGAGATTGTAAAAATGCTCTACAATACTTTTAATGAGCCATTTTTAGGGTGCGATATAATAGCAGGATTTCCTGATGAAAGCAATGAAGATTTTAATGTTACTTATGAAAATTTAGTGGCACTGCCCTTAAGTTATATTCACGCTTTTCCTTATTCAATTAGGGAAAATACTCCTGCTGCAAAGATGAAAAATCAAGTTCAAGATACCCTAAAAACAAAGAGAGTGCAGATGTTAAACGAACTTTGTGCTGCTAAGCATTTTGAATTTTTAAAAAGGAATAAAAACAAAATACACGAATTATTATTTGAGAGAAAATCCTCTAAAACAGGTGCTTATAGTGCAATAACAAGAAATTATATTAAAGTTTATATTAAAGATGACAGAGATGATTTGAGAAATACCCTAAAAACAGTTAATTTGAGCGAGTTTGAGAAATTATATTAAGAAATATTACAAAAAATATATATTTTTTATTTAAAAAGTCAATAAATTTGATGTCGAGTTTTTTATTAAAATATAAGAGATGAATTCAAAGAGGAAAAAGAGAAGATGTTAACCCAAGCTCAAATTAATGAAAATATTGAAAATTTCTTTATAGTAAATTCTGCAGTAAACGAGTATAAACAAACAAAGATTGCAATAACAGATGCTATAAAACCTCCTAAAAAAAGAGTTTACAGGAGCATGGAAAAGCTTTTAAAAGAATGTTATTTTATAGGTTCCCTAAAATATGGAAATAACTTTATAGCTTAGAAATCGTAATTTTGAATGAAACCGCAACGGCTTTTTTGACCTTCGGTTGAAGTTCTTCTGATTTTTCTTTCAAAAAATTCATTTTGCTGCTGTTCTTCTTTTAGGGCATTGATTTTAGCTAAATCGCCTTTTGGGCTGAATTTGTTTAAACATTTTGTACATACAAAACTGGTCTTTTGATCGTCTTCTATTTCAATACCGCAAAAGCGACATTTAATAAGGAGTTTAGGCATAATGGAAAAAAGCCTACCTTTTTCAATTAATTCTTCTAACTCATTTTTATTTATGCCAATTTCATTTGTTATTTCTTCTAATGTGGTTTTTGGATTAGGATTTTTAATAACAAAAGCTTTAATTTTTTCAACAAGCTCAAGTTCTGCCTTGAAACAGTTGTCACATATATCTCTTGAGCCTCTTATGAATAAAGACCCGCACTTTTTACAATTAATTAATCCGCCTTGTTGTCCCATATTAATATACTAACACATATTAAAAATAAATTAATACTTGTATTAATTGAATTTTAATTATAAAATAAATTATCATATGCCAGATTCGTCTTTCGATTAGGGAGAATTTTATATAATTGTTGATTTTTTTGATGGAAACATACTATAAAGCCAAGAAGGATACCTTTTATGTATACTAACAAATGCACTAAATGTGGAAAAGAGTTTGAGACAAAAAACCCAAAAAGAGTAATTTGCCCGGAGTGTTTATACCCTGATAGAACGCCAATTTTGCAAGATCCAAATGCCAGCACTCAAGTGCAAAATGCGACTCAATATCCAAGAAGTTACAGTGCAGGCACAGGTAATGAAGGTAATTATAAAAGATTTAATAAAGATCAAAATCAAAGAGGCAATCGCCCTAATTTTCAAAAACGTGATAATGGACATAATAAGCGTCCACAGCGTCAAGGCGGATTTAATAAACGTCCGCAAAGGCCGCAGGGTAAGCCAAAACCCCTTCTTGTTAATAAAGAGCAATTACTGCAAATTGAAGAATTATATAAAAAGATGTTGCCATTGCCAAATCCTGACGCTCATGAGGTTATAGGTGAAAAAATTGGTTTAGAGCCTAAAAAAGTTTTCTTTGGTATTAATTTAATAAGACAAAAAATGATGTTGCCAAAAATACCGTATCCAAAGAGAAAATTGGCGATTACACCTGATCAGATGATGGCTATTAAAAATCTTTACGAACCGCTTTTACCACTGCCCCCTATTGGTTGTCATAAAATTCTTGCTGCACAGCTTAAAATGGATGAATGGAGAGTGCATGTTGGAATTGGGCTTGTAAGGAAGCAAATGGGTCTTGAGCGTTGGAATCAGGAAAGAGAAGACGCACCTGAGGAGTATAAGAAAAAAGCTGAATAATTTTAACATAACTTAATATTAGATATATTCGCGCAAAAATTTTTATTTATGGTTTTTGTTTTTATAAGTATTATTTGCTTGGGATAAAAATGGAAATTTCAAACTTACCTCCGGTTTTTAATAAATTTTCCATAGGTCAAAGTTATACAAATAATAAGGCCTTAGTAAATCAAGCACCCCCTGTAACTCAAAACGCCCCAAAAACTGAAGCTAAAAAGCAAAAAAAACATACATTTTTAAAAATAATTTTAGGCGCAGCTGCATTAGTTGGTTTAGCGTCTTTTTTAATACCTTTTGCGCGTCATAAAAAATTTCCGCAAGTTAACCCAAATTTAATTGATGTAAAAAATAACTCTGAAAAAGCTAAGAAAAGCTTTATCAGCTTTGCTGATCAATTTGAAGTTAAACGTGATATGGTGGTTAATTACACTGTTGAAAAGTTTAAAAATTTAAAAGAGCTTTTTAGAAAAAATTTCTTTTCATATAATCAAAAGACGGCAGAAGAACATATTAAATTAAAAGAAGTTCCAAAAGTATTTGTAAAATCAATATTAAAAGGTGTAAATGAAGTTAGCGAGTTTGTAAAAGAACTTTCAAAAAAAGTAGATATAGACTACACTAATTTTACTAAAACTTTGTGATAAATATGATATTATATATTTATGACGCAAATTAAAAGCAGTGTTTTTTATGATTATAATAAATTAAAAAGTGCTTTTGTAAACAGTGGTTTTGATGTTGAAAAACTTAGTTTTGCAGGCTTTTTGGTGTCTTTTTTTCACTATTTTTTACCATTGCGCCTTAAATTTCAAAGTGAGTCTTATCTTGCTTTTGAAAAAGATAAAATTCAAGGTTTTGTTACTGTTGAAAAAGATGAAAGAAGCAGAAAAAGGCTAAAAATAACAAAAGTTTTTCTTGAGCAAAATTCTTTTGATATCGGCAAGTTGCTTGTGCAGTATTTAATTTCGCGATATTGTGCGATGGGCGCAGTTTCTTATCGTGTTGTGGTGGAAAATTCAAGGCAAGATATGCTTTCTTTATTTGTGGATGGTTGCAATTTTAGAAATAACGCGCAGGAGTTTATATACAAGATAAAAAATGAAGATTTAAAATATGATGAAGATATTTCTTTAGAGGGCTTTAGATTTTATAAAAATGTAAAAAGTGCCGATGTTTGCAGACTGTATAATTCAAATATAAACTCTTACCAAAGACACAGCTTTGCAAAAACAAAGGAGCAGTTTGAACCTTATTTTGCTGCAGGTATAAGCGATAGGACTTTTTTTTCATACATCCTTGAAGATGAGCAAAAAGGCAAGGTTTACGGTTATTTTAATATCACGACTTACAATAACATTGATTATATGCTTGATTTTGTTTTAGATAGTGCATTTGAGGTGTATTTTGAAGATGCCCTGTGCTACATTTGCAATTGTCTGAATAAAAGGGTTAAAAACTGGAATTTATATGTAAAAGTAAAAACTTATTTTTCAAATTATAAATTTTTTAAAGAATTTTGCGAGCAAAAAGGCTACGAGCTTGTAAAGACAAGCAGTATCCTGACAAAAGATTATTTAAAAGAAATAAAAGAAAGCAGCCTTTTAAATAACGCAAAAATCATTTTTAACGATATTACACCTGCTTTTAAAACAAATACTAATTCTTAGATTTTAGATTGTATAAATCAAAGTCAATATAATCGTCAACATCTTTAAAAAACCTTGAAATGCCCAATGGAACTATTTTGTATTTTGAATTTTTTATTTGCTCGTATCTTAACTTAAAAGCTGATGTTGTAACAACTTTATTTTTATAATTAAAAGAGTCAATTTTTTCAAGTAGTTCAATGGTGTTAAACATATTTTTGCTTGATTTTATGGCATCAAGTGAAATTGAAAATTCCGCCTCAATGTCCTTTTGTTGTGCTGTTTTGTTAAATGCTCTTACATCATTAATAAAATCTGTCATAAATTCGTCAAAACTGTCAAAATCTTCGCAAGAAATAAAAAGTTTGTCTGTTATTATGCACTTTGACTCTTTGTATTTTAAATTAACATTTTTAATTATATGTGTATAAAATTCTTTTTTTAAAAAATTAAACTCATCGCTTCTGTCTGATGCTAAGTTGTAGCCTGATTTTAAAGTTAAATTAAATAGCATGGTGAAATTTGTATGCTTTTTTATTTCTTTATTCAGTTCTTTTTGCAAGCCAATGTTAATCTTTCTTACTTCTTTATTTCTTTTTCTCTCCAGTCTGTCTTCTTCAAGGTTGTATAAATCAACAATTCTGTGTGCAAAAAAATCAAATATATAGTGAAATATTATAAAAAGCCCCGAGCAAACTATGTAGGACATATTTATTAATCTGCCCTCGTAGTTAATATTTATTGGGTGTATTAAGTTTACAAATTGTGCAAAAGGTTCAAACGGTATAGCTAAAGTATGGTAAAAAGGCGCTTTTAAAAAGCATACAAGCCACAAAAAAGTGTATAAAAAGGAAATTATAGGGCAGAGTATTTTTAAAAGCACGAAAAAATTATAAGTTATAAAGTAAAATTTTCTCATTATAATTCCAAATTATCTATAAGTCTTGTATTTGTGGGAGGAATTTTTGCCGCAACAAGCATTAGGGCGTTTTTATCTGTTTCCACCCAGTCTTCAAATGTTTCAGGGTTTACTATTTCAACATAATCAACATCTAAACCCTCCATAATTTTAAGCGCACTGTCGCAGAGAACCTGCCTGTCTTTTATGCCTTTTTGCCATAGTTCTTTTGCATAGTTCAGCGCTTTGCTTAGTTTTAAGCCTTCTTGTCTTGCTTTTTCATCAAGGTAAGAGTTTCTGCTTGAAAGTGCCAAACCGTCAGACTCTCTTACAATTGGACAGGGTACAATTTCTACATCAAAATTTAAATCTTTAACCATTTTTTTGATTATAAAAAGCTGTTGAGCATCTTTTTGACCAAAATATGCTCTTTCGCATTTGCTTATGTTAAAAAGTTTTGAAACAACTGTTGCAACACCGTCAAAATGCCCGGGGCGACTTTTTCCGCAAAGTTTGTTAATTGCTGAATAAGGTGGGCAAACAAGAGTTAATTCTTTGGTATCTTGATACATTTCATCTGCTGATGGTGCAAAAACAATATCTGCTCCCAGTTCTTCGCATAATTTTGCGTCTTTTTCAAGAGTTCTGGGGTATTTGTCAAAGTCCTCATTTATACCAAATTGCACAGGGTTTACAAAAACACTTACTATTGTAAAGTCGTTTTCTTCTACACTTTTTTTAATTAAGCTCGCATGACCCAAGTGCAGCGCACCCATTGTGGGAACCAGCCCTATTGTTTTGTTTAAACTTTTGACTATGCTTTTTAGTTCGCCGATTTTATGAATAATTTTCAAGTTTTTGTGCCTCATCGTTATCTAGTGTAAAACTTTCCGCAACAGATGGAAAGTTGCCTTTTTCAACATCGTTGCAGTAAGCCTTTGCAACGTTAAAAATAATATCTTTTAAGCTTGAGTATTGGCGGGCAAATTTTGGACAAAAATTATCGTATTTGCCTAAAATATCGTCACTGACAAGAATTTGACCATCGCAAAATCTGCCGCCACCAATGCCGATTGTCGGTATGGTTAATTTTTTTGTTATAAAATTTGAGCTTTCTTGCGGCACCATTTCAAGAACAACCGAAAAAGCACCTGCTTTTTCAAGATTTCTTGCCAGCGCGGTTAATTCTATTGTAGTTTCTATATTTTTGCCCGATACATAATGTCCGCCAATTGTGTTTATATACTGCGGAGTAAAACCTAAATGCCCCATAACAGGAATTCCGCTTTGAGTTATTCTTGTTATTGTTTCTATAATATAGGGGCTTGCGCCCTCAATTTTAACAGCCTGCGCGCCTGCTTGAATGAATTTTCCTGCATTTTTAACAGCATCTTCAATTGAGATTTGATAAGACATAAAAGGCATGTCCGCTACAACAAGAGCATTCTGAACTCCTCTTGAAACAGCTTTTGTAAATACAAGCATTTCTTCTAACGTCACTTCTGTAGTTGAGCCGTAGCCGAGGGCAACTTGAGCCAGTGAATCGCCTACAAGAATTATATCAACCCCTGCTTTATCAAAGTATTTTGCGCTTGAATAGTCATATGCTGTAAGGGCTGTAATTTTTTTACCTTGTTTTTTAAATTCAATAATTTTTTTTGCGGTTTTTTTCATAAACTTCCGTTATTTAGAGTTAATTTGTTTTTTTGAGCTTTTTTTGTACCACCAGTAAATAGATTTGGCAAGTCTTGAGGGTGAGTGCCTTACAAGTCCTTCTTTGTTGTCTTCAATTAATTTATTCATGACAATTTCAAGACCCATTTTTTTGATTCTTGATGTGTCTATTTCAACAGGCAAAGAATCCGCTTCTTCGTACTTTTTAGCAAGGTTTTGCGGCATAAAATTATTTATTAAAATTGCATCGAATAATTTTTTGTTGCAAATTCCTGTTGCAAGTTTTGCATGTTTAAATAAAACTTCCGCGTGGTCTGCTGCTGAATAGTTATCAGTTTCCCCGGGTTGCGTCATAACGTTACATACATATATTTTCTTAGCTTTTGAATTTAAAATTGCTGCTGAAATTTCTCTTACCAATAAGTTCGGAGTAATTGAAGTGTAGAGGCTTCCCGGGCCCAGTACAATTAAATCCGCATTATTTATTGCTTCAATTACATCTTCAGATGGTTTACAGTTTTTAGGTTCACAGGAAAGTTCTACAATTTTTTTGCCAACTTCAGGTATATGACTTTCACCTTTTACAATTGAGCCGTCTTCCATTTTTGCTACAAGGCGCATATCATCTGTTGTTGCGGGCAATACTCGACCCCTTATTAATAAAACCTTTGAGGATTCTTTAATTGCGCTTACCATATCGCCGCAAATATTTGTCATAGCTGTTAAAAATAAGTTTCCAAAGCTGTGACCTTCAAGGCCTTCACCTGTTTTAAATCTGTATTGGAACAATTTTGTAACAATATCCTCATCATCAGCTAATGCTGCAATGCAGTTTCTTATATCTCCCGGGGGTAAAACACCCATTTCTTCGCGCAATCTGCCTGATGAACCGCCATCATCACCAACTGTTACAATTGCTGTTATATTGTTTGTAATTTTCTTAAGGCCTTTAAGCATTGTAGATAAGCCTGTACCGCCGCCTACGGCAACAATTTTTGGCCCATGGTCAAGCTTCATTTTGCGATATACAAGCTCACCTAAAGATTTTTGTTTTCTTTCTTCTTGAATATCAAGTGTTGTAAAGTTTGTTTTTTTCCATGCTTGAATAAAAATTATTGCACCAAGCAGAATAAAGGCTAAGCCTACAGGCTCAGGCGGCATAAAGTGTACAATTTTTTTTGCAGTTTCTACTATAAAATAAATTGGTTCAAGTTTAAATAAAAAAGTTAGACCAAGAGCGGCAAGCACAGAACCTATGATAATTAGCGCAAACCACCTTTTAACCTTTAGCCCCGGAACAAGCCAGATAGCATCTTTTGGCATTTTAACTTTTTTTCTTAAAAATTTCATAAGATTATATTTGACCTCCGACGCGATTGTAGTTTACTGGCGTTGGTTTTAGAACTTCGCGTGCTTTTATTGCGCTTTCAACATCGCAAAAATGAATTGTATCAGGTTTAATTTCAAGCTCTCTTATTTGCCTTATTGTACCAAAGTCATTGAAATTAACCTCAAGAGCGCATTTTATGCCTGTTTCTTTTTCTAGAATTTCCTTAAATTCAGGATTATTTATATATAAATTCAGCCAAGGATTATATTTTTTAATTGCAAGAGCTACTTTTTTTGCAAATTCAAGATTAGTATTTAGCTCCTCTTTCATTGCGCCATGGAGTCTTACATGTTCTATTTCAAGGTTAAAAGCCTGCGCAAATGAAGCAATTGCGCCTATTTGATAAATAACTGTTGTTTCAATTTCTTCATCATTTAGCTCAACTTTTCTTGAACCAAAACCTTGAATATCTTGATAGCCAATGTGTGCACCTATTGCAACGTCGTTGTTTTGCGCAAATTCCATTGCTCTTTTTATGCTTAAGGGATCGCCCGCATGAAAACCTGCAGCAATATTTATAGAGCTTACGTATTCTGCAACCTCAAGCTCCTTTTCGTTTTTATATACCCCATACTCTTGTGCGCAATCGCAGTTAAAATCAAACACTAATCTTTTTCCTTAAAAATCCTCTAACTGATTATAAAGAAATTATACAACAAAATGTTTAATTATGTTAGTTGTTATAGTAATTTTCATATATTTCAAGTATGCCGATTTTTGTAAGCAATTTTTTTATTTGTTTTAGAACTGAATTCTTTTTTGTAATTTTTAAAATTAATTTGTACAAGAATTGTTTTTTCTTAGAATAAAACTCGTTTAGAATTTCATTTCTTTCTTGTTTTTGCAGTTTTTTAAATTTTTTTGAGTTGCTAATGCCGCCAAGATAAAAAATCGCCACAGGTGTTTTTATATAAGAATATTTTCCCCCTGATTTAAAATATTTTAAAAACCATTGCCAGTCTGACATTATTTTTTTTGTTTCATCGTAAAGGTCAAGTTTTAAAAAACATTCTTTTTTAATAAAAGTGCAGGGGTGAGGCAGGGATTTATAAAAAAGTTCAAAATCGTCAATAAAATCGTATTCAATAGTACTATTTTTTCCGTTTTTATCTCTTATTAAAATGTCGCCAAAAACAAGGTCGCAGTTTAACTTTGGCAAAATTTCTTCTATAGTTTTGTTGCAAAAAAGTTCATCTCCTGCATTTAAAAACAAGATATAATCACCATTTGCAGCTTTTATACCTTTGTTCATGGCATTATATATGCCAAAATCAGGTTCTGAAATTATTTTTGAAATTTTATCTTTGTATTTTTTTATAATTTCAAGTGTGTAATCGCTTGATTTGCCGTCAATTACAATGTATTCAATTTCATTTATTGCACTTTGATTTATAACACTTAAAATTGTGCGCTCGATTGATTTTTCTTCGTTTTTAGCTATTGTGATAATGCTTATCATCTTGTAGTGTTAAAAATTCTATCCCCTGCGTCACCTAGTCCTGGGACAATGTAGCCTTTTGCATTTAATTCTTTATCTATGGCGCAAGTTATAATTCTTACATTTTCAAATGTTGTGCTTAAGCGTTCTATCCCTTGCGGCGCAGCTAAAAGACATACAAAAGTAATGTTTTCTTGAGGTATTCCTTTTTTAACAAAGTTGCCAACGCCATCAACTGCCGAGTTTCCTGTTGCAAGCATAGGATCAAGAACAAAAACAAAAGTATTTTGTGGGTCTTTTGGTGCTTCGCTTATTTTGTTGTAGTACCAAACAGGCTGTAGTGTTCTCTCATCACGATACATTCCAAGGTGGTGAATGTGTGCTTGCGGCATCATTTCCTGTGCTACTTCGCAAAACATCATTCCTGCACGCAAAATTGGTGCAATAATCAAGTTTAAATCTTCTTTAATTTTTTCGCACTCACATTCGCAAATCGGTGTTTTAATAGTCTTTTTTTGAGTTTGCAAATTTTTTGTTGCTTCCAAAAAAACAGCATAAGATATTCTTCTAAGTGCGCAGCGAAATTTTTCGCCATCTGTTTTTTCATCTCTTAGAACTGACAGATTATGCTTTACAACGGGGTGTTCTATTACACAAATATTGCTATTTTTAGTTTTCATTACTTTTTCCTTTTGCCATTCCTTAATTATTATTCTACATTAAAAAACCCTGAAAACCAAAAAAGTTTCCAGGGTTTTTATGATTATTTTTTATTAATCAACATACAACGGTGCAAGTTTCTTTTCTTGCTGAGGTATAACACCTTCTTCTATTGGTAGATATACCCTGTAGTCGATTTCAGGGAAACAGTTGTCGATTGATTCGATTTTAACAAGTTCATCGTTGTTAATTGAATTATTTTCAATCATATCGGCGATTTTTTCAAATCTTTCAACGTGTTCTCTAAATCTATCTGTTGCATAGTCTTTTGCTTGCCATGTTGTAATTAAGAATGGCCAATCTGAACTTTGCAAAAGCAGATTTTCTCTTGCCAATTGATTTAATGCTCTTAATAAAAGCTTATCTTCAGGTTGTTTTTCGTATTTTGATACAATATCAATTATACGTTTTTCGCAGGCATGGATAATTGGCCACATCCACTCTGTCAGGTGGTTTTGCCATACCCAGAAATGTCCGCCTTGACCCCAGCTTGATTCGGGAATTTGAATAGCTTCGGTCGGAGGATGTGCTTGCAAATATTCTCCTGCTGTCATTCTTTCAACTTCTGGAAGGTATTGAGAGAATTTTTTAATAACCTGTTTAATAAATTCTACCCCTTCAAACCACCAGTGTCCGTATAATTCTGTATCAAACGATACCATTACAAGACCTTCTTTACCATTGTGAGCCATTTTGTAATCGTTTAATAAATGGTAAATTAAAGTTGTGTAGTGGTCTGAATTTGAATTAACCTGATTCATAGCTAATACCGGGTCATACAACATCTTGTCGCCTAAATCTGTTGTAGAAGATGTTATTCTCCAGTAATGCATACCGGAATTTGGGTCTTTTCTATGGAATTCTCTGTAGCAGCCGTCTCCCGGGTAACCATCAGCTGCTGACCATACCTGGAACCCTGCTCTATCGTTTCTACCCATCACGGCTACTTGCGCATCAGGTAACCAATATGCGCTATATGTGTCGTAGCCCGTTTTTTCCCTCTGAGGCAGAGGAATGTATTCAATATTTCCGTAAACTCCGATTGTTCTTCTGTTACCGATTGAGTTACCACCTTCAATAACGTGAGATTCTGTAAAGAAATATTCTATACCGTTGTTTTGCAGTGTAACTTCAATAGCAGGACGCCATTTTTTCTTACCGTCTTTGCCTGTAAACTCGTAACCTTGTCTGTAAGCACATTCAGGCAGCCAGCACCCTTTTGCCTTTTTGCCAAAAAGTCTTTTTGTAGTGTCTGAACCTACTTTAAATTGTGCATTTAAGTTTGTATCAGTTGCTAAAAGCGGTGAAAAACCGTGTGTTGCGCCTGATGTAGTAATTTCAATGCAACCTAAGTCTTGATATTTTTTAAAGCCGCCAACTAAATCTTTATTAAATTTATTTATGAATAAATCTTTAATGTGGTTAAACCAGTCAAAATAGTATTTTGCCAAGTATTTTAAGTGTTGAGAGTGTGCAACTTTAGGATCGGGATAACGTTCTAAATCCTCTGATACAGCTTCAATTCGTGAGTCAAGGTATTTAATAAAGCCTTCTTTTAGGTGTTCATCGTTAAGTTGTTCTGCTAAAATCGGTGTAATACCAACTGTTAATTTTGCCTTAATTCCTTCGTCATACAACTCGGAAATTATTTGCAAAAGAGGAACGTATGTTTCTGCCATACATTCATACAAATTTTCTTCCCCAAATGGCCACATACCTGCCATTCTGTAGTAGGGGAGGTGCGAGTGCAACATAAATACAAATTGCCCCACTTTTTCTTTAGCCATATTTTATTGCCTCCGATTCTTTCTAATATAACTTTTATATCATAAAATTAAAAAAAATATAACCCATAAGAATTAGCCACATGGGTTATTAATTAGTCCAAAACATTAGCTATTAGGGCAATGTAACTAATATAAATTTTTGTAAAAAATCCCTCTAAAAACTTAGAGGGATTTTAATTATTTAGTAAATTAATTTCTTATTTTGCACAAGCACAAGAGCAGTCGCAACCAAGAGCTTTTGCTGCTTCGTCGATTCTGACTTTGATACGACCGTCAACTGCAATGCCTTCGCCTGTTTTTTCTGAAATTAACAATGGATTAATGTCTAACTCATCAATAAATTTGAAGTCATTAACAAGTTGAGATAATCTCAAAAGTGTTTCTTGAATTTGACCGATTTGCGCAGGTGTTGTGCCTCTTGCACCTTCAAGAAGTTTATATGCTTTAACTGATTTAATCATATCCATAGCATCATCATCAGTTAATGGCGCAATTCTAAATGTTACATCTTTCATAACTTCAACAAATACGCCGCCCAAGCCAAACATCATCATAGGACCGTATTGCGGGTCTGTTGCAATACCGCAAACCATTTCACGAGAGCCCTTAACCATTTCTTGAATAATAACACCTTCAAGACCATCTAAAAGCCCTTTTGCATCTAACCTTTGAAGAAGTGCTTTATATTCACTTCTCAATTGTGCTTCGTCTTTGATATTTACAACTACACCGCCAACGTCTGTTTTGTGTGATGTTGTTTTAGATGTCATTTTCATAACTACAGGGTAGCCGATTTCATTACCCAGTTTTGCAACTTCTTCTTCATTAGTTGCAAGACCATATTTACAAGCCCTAATGCCATAAGCTTCAAGCACATCAATTGATTCAAGTGTTGTAAGTTGAGCTCTGCCTTCTTTTAGGGAGTTTTTGATAATTGTTTCAACTTTTGCTTTATCTACATTGTAAGTAGGGATTGAACCTTGCGGTTTTTCCATCCATTGACGTTGCTGATCAAGCCTTGTCATAGCTTCCGCTGCTTCTTCGGCGTACATGTAAAATGGCATGTTAACTTCCATGTTTGAGATTTTTACAAAGAAGTCAGATGTTGTCATAAATACGCCAATGATTGGTTTTTGAGGATTTTTAGCTTTAATTTCCATTAACGCTTGAGCAACATCAATATCTTTTAAGCCCAAGAATGGCAAGTAAATAACAGCTATCATATCAACATTTTCATCTTGAAGAACTGTTTCAAGAGTTTGTTTATAGTGCTCAATAGGAGCTGATGCTATCATATCGATAGGGTTTTTAACAGATGCAGCAGATGGCAAGAAACTTCTTAATTTTTCTTTTGTTTCATCTGTAATTTTTGCCATTTGCATACCTGATTCACAAACGGCGTCAGTTGCCATAATTCCGGGGCCGCCTGAGTTTGTGATAATTGCCACTCTGTTGCCTTTTGGAATAGGGCAGTTAGAAAATGCTTTTGCGTTTGCAAAAAGGTTTTTAAGTGAGAATTCTCTTATAACGCCTGATTGTTTTAAAAGTGCAGCAGCTGCTTTATCTGCACCTGCTAATGAGCCTGTGTGTGAGCTTGCAGCGGAAGCACCGGCTGCAGAACGACCTGCTTTTAGCGCTAAGATTGGTTTTTTCTTTGTAATTCTTGAAGCAAGTTTTCTAAAGTTTTGCGGGTTTTGAATTGATTCCATATAAAGAAGAATTTGTTTTACATCGTCGTCATTTTCCCAGTATTCAAGCATTGTTTCAGCGTTAATATCTGCTTGGTTTCCTATTGAAACAAATTGGGCAAAACCTAAATTTAAGTCTTTTAAAATATTTAAGATACCGCCGCCAAGCGCGCCTGATTGAGAAACAAAGCCGATGTCGCCTTTAACGGGCAAAGATTCAGCAAAAGTTGCATCCATTTTAACATTGTCATTTGTATTTAGGACACCTAAGCAGTTAGGGCCAACACATCTCATGCCATAATCACGTACTTTTTGAAGAAGTTGCTTTTCAAGCTCTGCCCCTTCTCTGCCTGTTTCTTTGAAACCTGCAGTAATAATGCAAAGTCCCTTAATACCTTTTTTATGGCACTGGTCAATTGTATCAAGTACGAATTTTGCATTTACTACAATTACTGCTAAATCAACTTCCCCGGGGACTTCATTAATTGAAGTGTATGCTTGAAAACCTTCAATCATGCCGCCTTTTGGGTTAACGGGGTATATATTTCCGTTAAATTTATAATCTCTAAGTCTTTGCATTATTTCAGAGCCTATTGTTTTGGGCTTTGTTGAGGCTCCGATTACTGCAATCGATTTTGGTTTCATAATTTTGTCAAGTACGTTCATTTTTCGACCTTTCTTTTTGTATTAATATCCTTCTTTTATCCATTCTCTGTTTCTAAATTTTGCACCTATATCATGCGCTATTTGTTCGCATTTTTCGATGTCTAATTTGTATTCATCTTCTCTAAATTTTGAAACAACGCTCATTGTTGTGTCGATGCCGCATTTTACACACTCACGTGCAAAGTCAAGCATAGCTTCATATGCTCCTTCAAATTTTGGTTGAGAAATTTTGTTGTAAAGTTCTTCATCTTGAGCATTTAAACTTATTGAAATGCTATCTATAAGCCCCTTTAGTTCGGGCACTATATTTTTTTTATTAACAAAATTTCCATGACCGTTTGTGTTAATTCTGATTTTCAACTCGGGCATTTCTTTTCTAACATATTGGCAGATTTTTTTTACTTCTTCAAATTTAATAAGCGGTTCGCCATAGCCGCAAAATACAATTTCTCCGCCTTCAAGTACTTTCTGGGCGGAGTTTTTAATTTGTTCTATAACATAGTCTGCTTTAACGTTTTGGACATCAAGCCACAAATTTGCACCTTTGACATCATCTTTTATGTCGCGCACGCAAAATTTGCATGCGTTTGTGCAAGCGTTTGTTATATTTATATATGCCTTTTGCCCTAAAAAATATACTAAGTTTGACACTAAAAACCTCAAAAACTTTTATATAAAAATTATTGCACTAAAAGTTTTTAAATCAAGAGATAGTAATGTTGTTAATGCATTATTGCAAAAGGCGTTTTGCGTTATTGTTCCATATTTAAAAGAACGTCTGTTGTTATTGCTGCCATTTTGTAAGCTTTTTGAGGGTCTACACCTTTTTCGATATAGCCTTGAGCTAAGTCTTTGGCAAAGCCTGAAATAAGTTCAAAAGTAAAAAGGTCATCCTCAATATCAGCAGGGTCTGTTTGTTGATTATTACCATGCTGAATTTTATTGACCATAGCTCTGCCATAACTATCCCCTGGGACATATTTTAGAGGGTCTTTATCTTCTATAATTTCTTCGCAACCTTCTTTTGCTTCACAATACTCATCAGCTGAGTTAGACTTATGACCTTGAGTGTTAAACCCTAAGGGGTTTGGGTTTAAGTTGTTGCCTATATTATTATTCATTTATTCTCCTTAAGATAATTCGTGTTTTTGGATTCTATTATATAAAACATGAAAAAAATATTTTTTGCTAGTGATATTTAAATTTTATATACTTTTTTATTATTTTATATTTTAAATACACCTAAAACACAATAAAATCAATAGTCTTATGGATATATATTTTGTCTTAATATTTCTTAATAAAAAAAAGCCAAGTTTATAAAAACAATGGCTTAACAAGGATGACAATAAAGTTAATATATGGTGTATTTAGTATGTTTTTCTCTCTTACATTTTGTTTATCGGCAAGTGATTTCCACGCTTTATTTTTTTGTATCAAAAATCCTCTATTTGATGTAGAATAATTTTATGAAACTTGTTATTCAAATACCTTGTTTTAATGAGCAAGATACAATTTTAACAACATTGAACGCTCTGCCTAAAAAGATTTTAGGGATTGATAAAATTGAGGTTTTGATTATTGATGATGGTTCAAGTGATAAAACAGTTGAAATTGCAACAGGTTGGGGTGTTAAAAAGGTAATTTCCCATAAAAGAAATTTGGGTTTAGCGCGTGCATTTTGTTCTGGTTTAAATACAGCGCTTGATATGAAAGCTGATATCATTGTTAATTTAGATGCGGATAATCAGTATTGTGCGGATGATGTTGAAAAATTAATTGAACCGATTTTAAATAAGAAGGCAGATATTACTATTGGCACGCGTCCAATTGATAGCATAAGGCACTTTTCGCCAACAAAGAAAATGCTTCAAAAGCTCGGTTCTTTTGTTATGAAAAAAGTTTCAGGTGCAAATGTTGACGATGCGCCAAGCGGCTTTAGGGCGTTTTCGTCTTATGCTGCAAAAAGAATTAATGTATTTGATAATTACACATACACCCTGGAAACAATAATTCAAGCTCAAAGAAAAGGTTTAAATATTGTTTGTGTGCCAATTAGAGTTAATGAAGATTTGCGCCCATCTCGCCTTGTGAAAAATAATTTGAGCTACATTATGCGCTCGATTCTTACAATGCTTAGAATTTTTATAATATATCGCCCTTTTAGATTTTTTGCTTTTATTGGCGCGCTAATGCTCTTTTTAGGAGCTTTTCTAGGTTTTAGATTTTTGTATTTTTATTTAACGGGCGATGGACAAGGGCATATTCAATCCTTAATATTGTGTGCAATTTTACTTATACTTGCTTTCCATTGCGGACTTTTAGCTGTTATTTCTGATTTACTTGCAATAAATCGAAAATTGCTTGAAGATGTTCAGTTTAATTTAAGAGAGAAAAAATAATTTTAATTAAAAAACCCGCAGGAGTTTCCTCTTGCGGGTTTTATATTTTATGCAGACTTATTAAAGTTTGCTTGCAACCATCAATGTTGTTTCAGCCAATCTTGTTGAATAACCCATTTCGTTATCGTACCAAGAAACAACTTTAACCATGTTGTCGCCCATAGTCATTGTTAGAGCAGCATCAACAGTTGAAGATTGTGAAGTACCGATGAAGTCAGAAGATACAAGCGGTTCTTCGCTGTAGCAAAGAATTTTGCCATCAGCAGCAGCTTTTAAAGCTTCGTTAACTGCTTCAACAGTAACAGGTTTTGATGTTTCAACAACAACGTCAACAACTGAAACATCTGGAGTAGGAACTCTCATAGCAAAGCCGTTTAATTTACCTTTCAATTGAGGTAATACTAATGCAACAGCTTTAGCGGCACCTGTAGTTGTAGGAACGATGTTAAGAGCACCAGCTCTAGCACGACGTGGGTCTTTGTGGCCAGCGTCAAGAATTCTTTGGTCACCTGTGTAGCTGTGAACTGTTGTCATTAAGCCTTTAACAATACCAAATTTTTCATCAAGAACTTTTGCAACAGGAGCTAAGCAGTTAGTTGTGCAAGAAGCCATTGAAATAATATTGTGTTTAGCAGGGTCATATTCGTTATCGTTAACACCTAAAACGATTGTTTTATCTTCGTTTTTAGCAGGAGCTGAGATAATAACTTTTTTAGCACCGGCGTCTAAGTGAGCTTTTGCTTTTGTAGCATCTGTAAAGAAACCTGTTGATTCAACAACAACTTCAACGCCTAGATCTTTCCAAGGAAGTTGAGCTGGGTCTTTTTCAGCGAAAAATTTAATTTTTTTACCGTTAATTACAAGACCGTCTTCAACTACTTCAACTGTTCCGTCAAATTTACCCATAACTGAGTCATATTTGAAAACGTGAGCAGCATTTGCAGGTGTTAAACCCGGGTCATTGATTGCAACATAATTAATTTTGTCAAAAATACCTTCTCTGATAGCGGCTCTTAAAGTGTTACGGCCAATTCTGCCGAAGCCGTTAATTGCTACATTTACCATATTTGGCTCTCCTTCTAATGTAAAATGTAAATACTACGGTTAAATTATGTAACAAACATAAAACATGTGCAACTGGTTTGTGCTAGTATAAGCATGTAAATAAACGGATGGGGAAAAGTGAAAGAGAAACTGGGGAAGATTTTAGGGAATATTTGGGAGTTTATAAAAAATATCAGCATACCCGATATTATTTTTGTTGTTGTGATTTTTATTTTAATGGTCATGCCAAATACAAAATTTGATAAAAGCGAGTATGATTACGTTGAAAAAAGACCGCTTGCAACGTTGCCTAAATTATTTAATAATGGGCAAGTTAATAAGGAATTTGGCAAGCAGTTTGAAAGTTTTTACAATGACAGATTCAGGAAAAGAAGTGTTTGTATTGATAGAAACTTGGCTATCAGAGGATTTATTAACGGCAGAAAGGAAAATTCCATTGAGATGGAAGGTTTAGATAATTGGATATTTTACAAAGGTGATAATTCTGTTGCCAATTATCAAAATAAAACTTTGTTTTCCGATGTCGAGTTGCTAAAGATAAAACATAATCTTGAAATTTTAAACAGTTGGTGCAATAAAAACAAGATAAAATTAATAGTTATTATTCCTCCCGATAAAAATAGGATTTATGGCGAGTATTATCCTAAAAATATTAAAAAAGTGAACCCAAAAAGCAGGGCGGAGCTTTTAAAAGAATATTTAGATGAAAATTCTGACATTGAAATTATTTACCCTGTTGAGCAAATGTATAAACGCAAAAAAATGGATAATGAACCACTGTATTATTATACTGATACTCACTGGACTCCATCAGGTTCCTACATTGCTTATAACGAAATTTTTAAACAAATTAAGCAAAAGTATCCTTATGTTCAACAAGTCGATTATAACAAGTTACATGTAAAAAGGATGACATTTAAAGAGAAATTTGGTCGTTTTGGTGATGGTGCAATTAATTTAAAAACAAAAGATTCTGATTTTGCTTATTTGTTCTATGATAACCCGACAAACGGCTATAACCTTAAAAGATACAATTTAAAAATCGGTATTATTGGTGATTCTTTTTCAAATGAACTTTCAGGTTGGCTAAATAGAAGTTTTAATACCCAACATTATTGGTATAACGAAAAAATAGAGCTGTTTGACGATTTCTCAATGAAAATGTGGGAAGACAAGATATTAAGCTATAAGCCAGATGTTTTGGTTGTCGAATTTTTAGAAAGATATGCTTACAAATTATTAGATTTATATAAGGATTAGTTATGTTATTTAGCTCAATGGTATTTATATTTGTATTTTTGCCTATTGTTGTGGCACTTTATTACATTTCGCCGCGCAGGTTTAAAAATTTAATTTTGCTTATATCAAGCATTATTTTCTACGCATGGGGTGAACCTGTTTATGTGTTTATTATGCTGGGTACAATTTTAATAAACTACATAGGTGCAATAATTGTAGATAAAATAAAAATAATGTCCTACAAAAGGCTTGCTTTAACGCTTACAATTTTGACTGATTTATCCATACTTTTTTATTTTAAATACTTTAACTTTTTTGCGCAAAATATAAATAAATACTTGCATGGAAATATTGATTTTATCTATGTAATTATGCCAATTGGTATTTCTTTTTATACTTTTCAGGCAATATCTTATGTAATAGATGTTTTTAGGGGCGAGGTTAAGGCGCAAAGAAACATAGAAAAACTTGCGCTGTTTATTACATTTTTCCCTCAATTAATCGCAGGGCCTATTGTAAAGTATCATGATATTTGCGCTCAAATAGAAAACAGAAAAGAAACAATTAAAGATTTTATACTGGGTCTAAAACGTTTTATAATTGGGCTTGCAAAGAAAATAATTATAGCAAATACAGTAGCAGAAATTGCTGATTCAATATTTTTAACAGGAATAAGTGAGCATGGCATGCTTGTTGCCTGGCTTGGAATTATTGCCTATACGCTGCAAATTTATTTTGATTTTTCGGGTTATTCCGATATGGCAATAGGTCTTGGCAGGATGTTTGGTTTTAAAATACTTGAAAACTTTAATTTTCCATACATTTCAAAAACAATTACTGAATTTTGGAGAAGGTGGCACATATCACTCTCTACTTGGTTTAAGCTTTATTTATACATTCCCTTGGGTGGCAACAGATGTTCTTTAGCAAGGAATTGTTTTAATATTTTAGTAGTATTTTTTGCAACAGGTTTCTGGCATGGCGCAGCTTGGGTGTTTATTTTATGGGGTATGTGGTATGGCGTATTTTTGGTCATCGAAAAAATTACAGGCCTTGCTAAAAAAGAACTTACACGCGCTCAATCTGTTTTAGCGCACATTTACACCTTGTTTGTTGTGATTATAGGTTGGGTATTTTTCCGCTCTGAATCTTTAAGTTATGCTCTAGGGTATATTTCATCAATGTTTGATTTTTCAACTCTTATTTCATCTTTTTCAGAACTTGGCGAATATCTTGATAACTATAAAATTCTTATGATTATTTTGGGTATTATAGGTTCAACCGGTGTAATGAAAAATGTAATAGAATTTGGTGAGGTTAACAATATAAGAAAATCTGTTGTTAATGTTTATCTTTTAGTCTTGTTCTTATGGTGCTGGTCTTGTCTTGCAGCGTCAACTTATAACCCGTTTATATATTTCAGATTTTAGTTTAAAAAATGCCTCCTAAGTTTAGGAGGCATTTTAATTTATTATTTTTTAGTCTTCCTTAATTGTTAAAGTTGAAGCGCAAGCTAAAATCAACATGAGTGCGCCGACTAAGAAAGCGTATTCATAGTGATTGTTTGGCATATTATTAATTGTAGTTGTTGAAATATTTATAAACCATGCTAAAACTGTGCAGACAAGAATTTGCGGAGCCGCAATAAAGATATTAAAAATACCCATAACGGCACCTTCTGTGCCTTCTTTTATGTATTTTGAAAGCATTGCAAATGGTAGTGCCAAAATGCTTGCCCAGCCAATACCTGCAAGTCCCATAGCTGCAACGGTTGAAATTGTATTTGGTAAGAATGTAAGTAAAATGTACGCTAATGCCATAAGTAAAAGACATACAAAATGTACTTTTTTATTACCATAGCGCTCTGCAAACTTGCCTATAGGTATTGCTATAATAAAGCAAATCAGGTTAAATGCTGCAAAACAAATGGACGAAAAGTTTTGTCCGCTCATTACAAGTGTGTTATAAGCTCCTTGAAACTCTTGAGGTATTTGAGTTAAATCTGGCACTTGATAAAGTACATGAATTACATATTGAGTAAAGAATATATTTAAACTCATAACCCCAATCCATGAGAAGAACTGTACTGTGCAGATTTTACCTACTTCAGGTGAGAGTAAAAAGAAATCTTTTAAATTTTCAAAAAATGATTTTTTAATTTCTTCTTTTGCGTTTTGTTCTTCAATTTTTAATTCTGTTTTTGAGAGCTTTCTTTCTTTAATTGTAAGGCAAGTCCAGCTCATACCAAGCAAAAACGCAATTGCTGCCATGTAAAACTGGGCTGATGTTGACATTTGATAATTAAATACATATTTTAAAACAGGAGCTGTAGCTGCTGCAATAACTGAGCCTAAGCCTATTGCAAAGCTAAGGTATGAATTTGCAACTGCGTGCTGCTCGCGCGGGATATTATCCGGAATCAACGCTCTGTATGGGCCTTGAGCAGCATTAACACAAGCATCAATCACCCATATCATAATTGCTGCAATAAAAAGCGCGCTCCACCATGGGGCATTTTCTCCAAAAAGTGAAGCAATATTTTGTGAATTTGGAAGCAAGAAAAGTCCAATTGCACCAAGAATTGCACCACCCATAAGATATGGCAAGCGTCTGCCAAATGGAGTTTCAGTGTTGTCGCTTAATGCTCCTATTATAGGCTGTACAACAATTCCTGTAAATGGCCCTGCAAGCCAGATAAGCCCAAAAAGCAAAGGACTTGCGCCAAAAGACTCTGTTAAGGGGCCGGATAAAATAATTCTCATTTGCCAAGCGAATTGCAGACCAAAAAAGCCTATACAGAAATTCAACAGTTGAGATGTGCTGAATTTCTTTAAATTTTCTACTTCCATTAATAAAAATCTCCTTAATACGCGATAAGTATATTTATTTTACATTAGATTATGTTAATTGTAAAATTTAATCATGAAGTTTTTGAGTAGAGTTTTTTTATTTTTAATAGCTTTTTTAGCGTTCTTTCTTCCTGTTTTTGCACAGGATGAAAAAACAACAATAAGAGTAGGTATTTCAAATCAAGGTTTTTCAACTTTTGAGCATAACAGTGTAAAATTTTCTTCGCCTGATGAAACGTTAATAGTTGATATGGCTCAAAACAGCCAATTTAAAGTTAAGGAAAATCAGCTTGTATCAATAAAAATGGCTGATGGAGTTTTTAAAATTTTAGCAGATGGCGAAGTTCTCTCTAAAGACGCAAAAGGACCAATTGTTCTAACTCCTAAGGAAAAAATAGGTATAGTTGAACTCAACAGAAAAGGTACTCCTGCATATTATTCGGGGCTTATTGAGCTTGTGGCGACAAAAAATGACAAGTTTAATATTATAAATGTTCTTGACTTGCAAACTTATCTAAAAGGTGTTGTGCCAAATGAAATGCCTGTATCGTTTGGTTTAGAGGCTCTTAAAGCGCAGGCGGTTGCGGCAAGAAATTATGCAAATCGTCCGCAAAATGCATATAAAAATTACGATGTTTGCGATTCTACCGCATGTCAGGTGTATTATGGTATGAACTCTCAAAAAGAAATTTCAGACAAAGCGGTTGATGAAACAAAAGGAATTTATGCTCTTTATAAAGACGAGCCTATTCTTGCGCTGTATTCATCTACTGCAGGCGGAATTAGCGAAGATTGGAAAAATGTTTATGCACCCAATCAGCCAAACACTCCATCTAAGCCTTATTTAGTTTCTGTTTGTGATGATGCTAATCAAAAATTTTTAACAACCGAAAAAGAAGTAAGAGATTTTTATTCAAATAAAACTCTTTCCTATGATATAAAATCACCTCGTTACAGATGGGTGGTTGAGTGGGAAACACCTGAGCTGGAGGCTGTTTTAAATAAAACTCTTGTAGAACAATCGCGCGCAGGTCTTGTTGAACCTAAGTTTGATGGCAGCTACACTTTGGAGGGGCTTAAGGATATTAAAGTTTTAAAAAGGGGCAACTCAGGAAAAGCATTGGAAATTGAAATTGTCTTTAAAAACGGTACTTTTAAAGTAATGAGAGAACTTGGCATAAGAAGGGTTTTAAAGAAAAATAATGCAATGCTTGCAAGCGGAAACTTTTTTGTAGATAAAACAGAAGTTAAAAAAGAGCAAAAGCCTGAACAAGAAGAAAGCAAAGCTGTTTTTAGTTTTGAAAAATTTATTCATCCTGATGAAAATAAAGTAGAAAAATTTGTTTTAACAGGCGGTGGTTTTGGTCATGGTGTCGGGATGAGCCAGTACGGCGCAGGTTATATGGCGCAAATGGGTAAAAAATACGATGATATTTTAAAACATTACTACAGCGGGATTACCCTTGGTACAATGCAAAAAGAAGTTTTATACAACCCTTATAACCTTGAGTATAAAACAGAATTTTATTATCAAAAAGCATTAGGGCAAAATGTTGTATTAAAAGTAGTTAACCCTAAAAGAGTGTCAAGTTTGAATTTTAAAATTAATGAACATAGTTTTAATCCTGATATGACAGGATACAGCGCAAAGACTTTAGGCATGGACATTACAAAATACCTTGTTAACGGTGTAAATAAAATTGTATTTTCACCGCTGAGTGAAAAAGACAAGGCAAAATCAATAACTTTTCAAATAGAGGTTGGGGTGAAAATTGGCAAGTGAGTGTGAAAATGCGCCAAAAAAAGGCGAAGGTTTATTGAGAGCCGCTTGGTGGATTGCAGTAATTATATTTTTATCAAAGGTAGCAGGATTTTTAAGAGATATTGTTGTTGCAAATTTCTATGGCGCAAGCATTGTGTCTGATGCTTACTTTTTTGCATATCAAATCCCTGCGCTTGTAATTGTTATTTTAGGCGGAGTCGGTGGGCCTTTCCACTCTGCAACTGTTGCTGTTTTTTCAAAACTTGTGAAAGATTTTTCAAAAAAACCAGAGCCAGAGATTAAAAAACTTTTCAATACTTTTGAGACATTTTCAATACTTATATTTTTAATACTTTCGCTTTTGTGTTTCTTTTTCCCGCGCCAGATAATGAGTATAATAATAAACAACCCTGAAACTCCTGAGCTTTTAAACCTTGCGGCTTATCATTTAAAGATTATGTCGCCAATGCTTGTTATGGGCTCTGTTTTGGGTCTTTATTACGGCATTTTGGTTACATATAAGCATTTTTTGCTGCCCAATATTTCGCCCTCAATGGTTTCTTTTGGAATAATTATTGTCCTTTTAATTGCAAAAGGAGATCATAACGGGTTTTATCTTGCGCTTGGTACAACAATAGGCTGTTTTATGCAGTTAATTGTGCAATCTCCGGCGGTAAGGCATTTAGGATACGGGTTTAAACCTTCTTTTGACTTTTTAAAAAATAAAAATTTTAATGAACTTTTAGAACTTTTATTCCCTGCATTTTTAAGTTCAACCATAGGACAGCTGGGTGTTTATGTTGATATGTTCTTTTCATCCGGTTTAAAAGAGGGCGCCTGGACTGCTTTTGGTTTTGCAAACAGAATTTTCCAATTTCCCGTAGGACTTTTGTTAAGTGCAATTTTAGTTCCTTTATTTCCTTTGTTTTCAAGGCTTGTGGCGCAAAAAGACTTTGATGGTGTAAGGCACTATTTTACAAAAGGGGTGGGTTCGCTTATTTTTGTCGGCAGCTATTTAATGATTTTAATTTTTATAATAAGGACAGATGCTATAAGAATTGCGCTTGAGCGTGGTGCTTTTAACTCTGAAGCAACACTTATGGTTTCTGAAATACTTTTCTTTATTTCTTTATCAATTATTCCTTACGTTTTTCGCGACAGCGCAACAAGGCTTTTTTACTCGTTTAACGATTCTAAAACACCGTTTTATGTTGCAATTGCGTGTATCTTGTTAAAAGTTGTTTTAAATTCACTCTTAGTAAAACCTTTTGGAATAAACGGTATAGCTCTTTCAACTACACTTATAACCGCATTTAACGGTATTACACTTGCACTTTTATTGAGAAAGAAAATTTCAATCGGTTATAGAAAACTTTTTAAAACCGTACTGAAGATTTTAACAGCCTCGGCAATAGCTTTTGTTATAGGGGACGCATTTAGTGTTTTATGGGATAAAATTGTCGGCTATTCGCTTGTTTTAGGCATTATAAAAATCTTTATTGTTATGATTTTAACTCTAACCATTTATTTAATCGCCTCTTTTGTGTTGAGAATCGAATACTTAAAAGACCTAAAAGACAGGATTGAGGCAAAATGGAAAAAAGCATAATAAAAAAAGGCGAAGTTTTGGGTTTTCAAACAGACACTGTCTGGGGTTTAGGGTGTTTACCCGATGATTTTGAAGCAGTTGAGAAAATCTATGAGATAAAAAATCGTGATCGCTCAAAACCGCTTATTTTAATGAGTCATGACGTAAAATATCTTGAAAAATATGTCTTAGGCATTTCTGCTCAAGCAAAATTACTCATGGATAAATTTTTCCCCGGGGCGCTTACTTTAATTTTTAAACGCTCTGAACTCTGCCCGTCTTTTATTTGCGCAGGTTTTGACACTGTTGGAATAAGAGTTCCAAACAATAAAAATTTTAGAGAAATAACTACTCAAGTAGAAGGCTGTGTTTTAGCTACAACATCTCTTAATATCTCAAATGAGCCACCTTGCAAGGATTATAAGGAAGCTTGCGAAAAATTTAGTGATAGAGTAAAAATTATTGAGCCAAAATATAGGGAAAACATTCAAAATCTGGCTTCTACAGTTGTTTTATGCGTAGATGATGAAATTGAAATTTTAAGGCAAGGCAGTGTCAAAATATAGAAAAATTGAGTATTTTGGGTAAGTGTAATTTATTTTAAAATACGTTAAAATTTTCAAATGAAAAAGATATTTCCCCAAAGATGCTTTTATAGCGGGATTTTTGCTGCTTATTTAAGTTTTATAAAATTGCTGCTTGAACAAGGAATTTGTGAGAAAAAGTTTACATATAAGCTAAAGGGGGTGGGGCAAAAGTCTTTCAGCGCAACTGTTTTGTGTAATTTTAATTTAGGCATAAGAAAAATAAGCGAGAAAATTTATTGTGATATTAAGTATGAAGAAAGGTCAAAAAGGTTAAGTGTTGCATTTAAGTTAAAATCACCAAAGAGTTTTTTAGAATTGCTGGAAGCGCTAGAAAAAGCCTCTTTGCGCCTCCTTGCAAGTTTTTTGCATGAACTTGTTTGGGGGCTTTTAGAGGCGATAGTTGAATTTGAGGAAGTTAAGCCTTTTGATTTTAATTATTTTATTGTTCCTAATGTTTTGGCGGATTTAAAACCTGCAAATTCTTTTTTGACACCTAGGTTTCTTGCCAATGATGTATTTTGCATTTTATATAATGTTTTTATTAAAAGGAAAAATCCTGCTGCTTTTGTAAAAGTTTGTGCTGATGATATTTTGTTTTTAAGAGGTATAAAAAAAATCGCTGCACACTATAAAATTGAAGATAAAAAGCGCATAGGCGCAGCCATTTCAGAACTTTGCGCACTTAATTTAATAAGAGCAAGACAAATTAAAAAATATGAATGGAAAATTTTTATTCCAAAGAACTTCTGTTTTGATTATTATTTTGCGCCAAGGGAAGTTTTTTGTTTAAATCCAAGGACAAAATATTTTGAAAAATATTTAGCACATCTTATTTGTTTTCAAATTCAGCATTCAAAAACCGTTATAAAACTAAAAGACCCTGTTGATTTTTTATATAAAAATGTTAAGTATTTGAAGCCTTTTTGCGCTCGTGAAAGAATAGAAAATGCTTTTGATGAAATGGTAAAAATAGGGCTTATAAAAAACTGGGAGTACAAAAAAATAAATGAAAATGAACTTTGCGGTGCAGATTGGATTGTTAAATATAAAAAGCTGAAAATAATTTTTGACATAAAAAATTGCGGGCAGAATTTAAAAACCCGACCCGCAATTTAAAAAAAGTTTAACTATACTTTAGCTGTGCAAAGTGCTTCAATAATTGCTTTAGCAGCGGTTTTACCTGCACCCATAGCGTTAATTGCAGTAGATTCGCCTCTCGGCGCAACGTCTCCACCTGCATAAATATCTTTAACAGATGTTTCGCCGTTTTCATTGATTATAATGTAGCCTTTTTTATCTGTTTCAATGTCGATATTTTCTTTTGTTGCACTTTGTTGAATAATCGGGTTTGGACCTGTACCAAGTGAAACAATTACAGCGTCAACTTCCATTGTGTCAAATTTGCCGGTGGGGACTGGACGTCTTCTGCCTGACTCATCAGGTTCGCCAAGTTCCATAACTTCAAGCTTAATGCCGTTTACAAAACCGTTTTCACCTAAAATTTCAACAGGTGAGTGAAGAAGTTTAAAAATAATACCTTCTTCTTTAGCATGGCGAATTTCTTCTTTTCTTGCAGGAAGTTCTTCTTCTGTTCTTCTATAAACAATGTAAACTTCTTTATAACCGACCCTTACCGCTGTTCTTGCAGCATCCATTGCAACGTTACCGCCGCCTATAATAGCTGCCCTGTTGCCGACTTTAAGGGGTGTTGGTGTGTCAGGTTCGTTTGCGTGCATCAAGTTTACACGAGTTAAAAATTCATTTGCACTGTAAACGCCATTTAAGTTTTCACCAGCTACACCCAGCATTTTGGGCAGCCCTGCGCCTGAGCAAATGAAAATTGCGTCATAGCCTTCTTCTTTAAGTTGATTTAGTGTAATTGATTTACCTACAATTACGTTTTTATAGAATTTTACGCCAATTTCTTTTAAGCTTTCAATTTCTCTATCTAAAACTGTTCTTGGTAATCTGAAAGGCGGAATACCGTATCTTAAAACGCCGCCAAGCTCATGGAGCGCTTCAAATACACTTACTTCAAAACCTGCATTTCTAAGATCAGCTGCAGCTGACATACCTGCGCAACCTGAGCCTACAATTGCAACTTTTTTGCCGTTTTCTTTAATTTGAGTTTTAACAGGTGCGCTGTTATCGCCAACGTATCTTTCAAGTGCGCCAATTGCAACCGAATCACCTTTTATACCAAGTACACACTTGCTTTCGCACTGTCTTTCCTGAGGGCAAACTCTGCCGCAAACAGAGGGTAGCATATTTGATTCTCTTATTATTTCGCCTGCGCCTTGAATGTCGCCTTCTTTAACTTTTTGGATGAAAGAGGGTATATTTACACTAACGGGGCAGCCTTTTCTGCATAGCGGATTTTTGCAGTTTAAACATCTTGAAGCCTCAAGTGCTGCTTGCTCGGGTGTAAAATTTTCTTCTACAGGGTTAAAATTAGACCTTCTTTTAACTTCATCTTGTTCAAAGGGTCTTTGGCGTTCTACTTTGCTCATATTTAAAACTTCTCTCCATACTTACTTATGATTTTATTGTATAATAAAAACAGCAAAAAGTGAAAAGAGGTTTTTTTGGGCGCAATAAAACTTTGGATAACTGATATTGACGGAACAATTCTGGATGAAACGAATGTTTTTTCCTCAAAAGTTCTAAACACCATAGAAAAAGTTAAGAAATCTGACACTAAAATGGTTGTTGCAACAGGCAGGATGTTTGACGGAGCAAAAGGGGTTGCGGATTTTTTAGGGCTTGACACTCCTGTTGTGTGTTATCAGGGTGCAATGGTAAGGCTGGGGGATAAAATACTTCATCAGGCACCTGTGAAAGAGGAGCTTGCACGTGATGTAATTGAGGTTTTAAGGAAAAAAAATATTCATACAAATTTGTATAATAACGATGAGTTAATTGTTGAAGATGACAACAAAAAAATCATGAACGACTACTGTCAGGGGCGTTTTACCACTTATCGCGCGGTTAGTAGCTTTGATAATGTCGAGTTAAAAAATGTTTATAAGCTGCTTGCAATAGTTTATGACGAAAAACAAATGCAAGAACTTATAAAATTTATGTCAGAGCGCTACAGAGGTATTTTATGCATTGTTCGCTCGCACAAATATTATATGGAAATAACAGACCCTAATGCCACAAAAGGGGCTGCGTTGAACTTTTTGAAGGATTACTGGGGTATAGCGCAAGGTGAAGTTTTGGCAACGGGTGATCAAGATAATGATTATGAAATGTTAAAAAATGCAGGCATTAAGGTCGCAATGGAAAATGCTTCACCAAAATTAAAAGAAATAGCAGACTATATTTGCCCTAACGTAAAAGAGGACGGTGTTTGCAAGGCAGTTGAGAGGTATATTTTATGAGAATAGGTACAGGGTATGATTTGCATAAATTAGTTGAGGGCAGAGCATTAATTTTAGGCGGGGTAAAAATTCCTTATGAAAAAGGACTTTTGGGTCATTCGGATGCTGATGTACTTATTCATGCAATAATTGATTCACTTTTAGGCGCAATGGGTGAAAAAGACATTGGTACACATTTTCCTGATACTGATGAAAGTTTTAAAAATATAAGCAGTGCTCTTTTGCTTCAAAAAACAATGCAGATAATGCAAAATAACGGCTATAAAATTGTAAATGTCGATTCAAATATAATTTGCCAAAAGCCAAAGTTAATGCCCTATATTGATAAAATGAAAGAAAAGCTTGCGCCTCTTTTAAATATTGATGAGTCAGCCCTTTCGATAAAAGCAAAAACTAACGAGGGAGTGGATGCAACAGGCTTAGGCGAGGCAATTGCGGCACAGTGTGTTTGCTTGATTGAGAAAGTGTAATGAAAATTAAAAAAAGTGATATTAAAATTTTTCTTGCTTTATTAGTCCTTGTTCTGGGTTATTTTTTCACAAACGGGGATGAATTTAGTGATAATTTCAAACCTGTTTCAAATGTTTGCAAGAAGGAAATGAAAGAAAAAGACTATGTGCAAAAATACTGCAAGGGCACAATAGAGTACGTTTTGAGCGATAAAACAAGAATAGATTGCTTAACTGATGAATATGCAATTGAATACGATTGGGCGCACAAGTGGGCGGAAAGTATTGGGCAGTCTTTGTATTACGCGCGTATGACAGGTAAAAAGCCTGCTGTTGCAATTATTATGAAGTGTCCCGAGGATGAAAAATATATAAAAAGAATTCAACTCGCTGATGAGAGGATAACAATTTTTAAAATCAAAGGTTATGAGTAGTTACCACAAGGCTTTTGGCATTAATCTTTCATAAAACCAAACAGGCGCATCATCGTAGCTGCCGCCTTTAAAGTCGTATTTAAATTTTTCATCAGCCCCTATTGCAATAATAGGGATATTTGTTTCTTTTGATACTTCTTTTAATATTTCATATCCTCTTATGATATCTGAAACTGTTGTTTCGTTTGACAAGTGAGTGTTTGAAATAAAACCTGAAAACTTTTTCCAGGGGGTTTTGTTAAGCCCTGAAGAAAAATCTATATATTCAAGAATACTTGCTTTGTCGAATGTTTCAAATTTTGATGTATTTACAACAAGATAGATTTTAAGATTTTCCTCTTGTTCAATGCCGTTTAAAATATCAAGTGTATCTAAGCCTGTAGCACCATAACCTACATCAATTATAATGTCGCCTTTTGTATTGAGGCAGTTAATTTGCTCACCTGTTACATAACTTCCGGCTTCACCCAGTCCAAAGTAGTCACTTTGTGCAATTACTTTTATGCCACGTTCTTCAAGTTCGCCAATAATAGGGCGCATACAATACGCAGGTTCTACTGTATCTAAGTCAACAAGGGTTATTTCTTTATTTTCTTTTACATATTGTAATGCCCTATTTATAGATGTTTCGCTTTTTCCTGAGGCGTATGCGCCTGTATATACTTCAACTGTTCTTGTCATTTTTCCTCTGTGTTCACATTTACATTTGTTTGAAAATTTTCTTTAAATTTCATTTTTTCTTCGTACTCTTTAACTTCTTTTAGCGCATCAGGCAGCACTTCTTTAAAGAGTTTAACAAGTGCAGGGTCAAATTGTGTTCCCGCTTTTTCTTCTATTATTTTTACTGCTTCATCTGAACTTAAACCTGCCCTGTATGCTCTATCTGATACCATAGAATCGTAAGCATCAGCTACTGCTATAACTCTTGAGCCAAGCGGAATTTCATCGCCCTTAAGTCCGTAAGGATATCCGTTTCCGTCATAATATTCATGGTGGTATTTGATTATTTCAATAACATCATAGAGTTGTTTAATATCTTCAAGGATTTTAACCGAGTGGTGTACGTGTTTTTTAATTTCTTCAAATTCTTCCTGAGTAAGTTTTTGAGATTTGTTTAAAATATCCTCTGCAACGCCAATCATGCCAATGTCGTGCAATAGCCCTGCAAGTTCAATTCTGCTCTTTTCAGCGCTGCTTATGTGCAGTCTTTCAGCCATTTTAAGCGAGTAAAAAGTTACACGCCTGCTTCTGCCTAATGTAAAAGAGTCTTTTGCATCAAGTGCTTCAATGATTGCTTTAATTGTGCCTGAGAAAAGCTCTTTTAAATCTTTTATAAGATTTTCATTGTCAACTTTTAATTGGTGATACTCTAGCCCTGCTTCAACTATGTGTATAAGCTCATCAGGGTTAAATGGTTTTTTTATGTAGCGATAAATTTTAGCATAGTTAATCGCATCAATTAATATCTTAACGTCAGAATAAGCTGTAACAAGCAGTCTTGTTGTGTTAGGACATACTTCATAAGTCCTTCTTAAAAATTCAACCCCATCCATTTGAGGCATTTTATGGTCTGATAAAATGCAGTTGAACTCTTGATTTTTAAGTATTTCAAGGGCTTCAACAGCGCTAGAGGCTTTTGTTATGTCGTATTTACCCCTTAGTGTTCTGTATAAAAGTGCCAAATTATCAGGTTCGTCATCAACAATTAATATTTTATATTTTTTTTCTTCTTCCATTTATCAACACTCCTAAACATTTTCAGTATTTTCTTGATTTTCATTTTTGTAGTTTATGGGTAATTTTATGGTAAATGTTGTGCCTTTGCCAACTTCTGAATCAACCAAAATTTCGCCGTTATGATTTTTTATAACACGATAAGTAATTGACATGCCAAGTCCTGTGCCTTGTCCCACCGGTTTTGTAGTGTAGAAAGGTTCAAAGACTTTTTTTATGTCTTCTTTTTTAATACCTTCGCCTGTGTCAGAGAACTTAATTACAACATTTTCGCCTTCTTGTTTAACGCTTATGGTGACTGTGCCTTCGCCTTTTATTGCGTATTGTGCGTTGTCTAAAATATTCATAAATACTTGATTTAACTGTCCGCCAAAAGCTTCGATTTTTGGTACATTTTGCTCATAGTCTTTTACAACGGTTATTCTGTTTTTGTATTTATTATTTAAGATATTCAAAGTAGTGTCTATTTCTTTTGGTATATTAAATTGGGTAAGTACCATCTCCTCCATTCTTGAGAAGTTTTTAAGGTCAAGAACAATGTTTTTAGTGCGTTCTGTACCTTCAACACAGCTTTTTATCAAGTCTTTTACATCATCTCTTATAAAATCTATATCAATATCAGCTTTTTTCTTGCTGATTTTTTTCATTTCATCCTCAGGAATTGAGTTTTCATTTGCAATATAAAGGTCAATTAATGAAAACATGTCTTTAACATATTTATCTAAAATCATTATGTTCCCATGGATGAAGTTAACAGGGTTATTTATTTCATGAGCAATTCCCGCTACAAGTTCACCTAAAGAGCGCATTTTTTCGGAATGCACCATCATTGCTTGAGTTTCTTTAATTTCCTGATTTGCTCTCTCAAGAGCTAAAGTTCGCTCTTGCACCTTTAATTCAAGTGAGTCATATAAGTCATGCAACTGAAAAGCCATATAGTTATAGGCTTCAACAAGTTCATTAATTTCAGTGAAATTTGATTCTTTTAATCTAAAATCAAAGTTGCCTTTTGCAAATTCTTTAACCCCTTTTGTAAGTTCTGTTAGCGGAGTTAAAATAATTCTTGACATGACCGCGCTTGCAAAGATACCTATCAATAAGAAAAATGCAAGAAATATTTTAATGTTTTCAAGTAGCGAGTTTAGGTAGGTTGAAACAATTTTTTGCACAGGCATGCCCATATATAGTGTGTAATCGCGAGTGCTGGAGCTGGTTTCTGTGGTATCTTGATTTTGGTATTTTAAAAATAAATCTTTTTTAGCCTCTTGATAACTTTTGTTCATAATTTGAGGAGAGCTTGAGAAAAATACTTTATCTGTTTTGGTATCAACAGCGTAAATGTAGGTTATCATGTCTCTGTCTTTTAGACTTTGTATTATTCCTGATATTTTTTCTACATCATTTGATTTATAGGCATTATCAAAACTTTCCCTCAATAGTGAAGAAAGCGAGTAGTTAAATGTGTTTAGTTTTGTATTGTATTCTATTGCAAGAGATTTTATATGGTTAAAAACGTAAGCCATTGTTACAATTATAATGCCTGCTATTAAAAAGCCTGTCATAAGGGCAAGATACGACCCAAGACGTCTTTTACCTTCTGGTTTTATTTTTTTTAATTTTTCAAAAATTTTATTCATTTTGCTCACTTTCTTCTGCTTCGCCACTGTTTTCAAACATACTTTGCATTCCATCATCAGTTGTATCTGAAACAAACATGCTTTGAATTTTATATGGATTATCTATAGTTGGTCTGTTTGATTTCTTTTTCTTTTGAAATGGATGAAAATTTTCGCCTTCATCAAAAATCTTGCCTATTACAAAACCTATAAAACCCATGGAAAGTGACGCAGGTATTACAATAGAGAGCATAAAAAGAATGCTGTAATAATCCAGAGAAAAATGATTTAGTAAACTTAACGCGCCAAATGCAAGTAGAGAAGATGATGCAAAAAGCGCACTTAAATTTTTTTGATAGGAAATTTTTTCTTCTGCTTTATCTTCCATTTTCTCTGTTTTCTGTTTCCATTAACACTTTAAATGAATATTGGACAAGTGCAATTCTGTCTATGTTTGAAATTTCTTTGTAACAACCTGAAATTGCGTATTTTGTTTGACCGTTATGTCCTTGTTCTTCAATTCTTATAGGATGTATTGTGCAATTGATTGTTAAATTATTAATTAAATTTATTTTTGCGCTGTAGTCTTTTGTTGCCTCAAGAGGCTTTTTAGTGATGAGTTTTATGCCGCCTGCTGAGATGTCTTCAACAGATATGATATTGTCGTTTTCACCCTCTATATCTATTGTTCCCATAAATTTTACACGTGAATATTCTCTGCGTTGAATATTGTTGTAGTTGTTAGGGATGGCAATTTTTAAATTCTCGTTGTCGTTTTCCAGTATTTTTGTTTCAAAAAATATTAAACCGTCATCACCTGAACCGAAAATCTCAACAGTTGAATTTTTTTGGTAGTCTTTTAACTCCTCGGGTGTAACTTTTGTAAGCACTATTTCAAAATCATTTTCATTTATGTTTTTAACTTCAAAAATAGTGGCGCTTTCAAAATTTTGGGGTATTATCCTGTAGTCATGACCCTTTTTTATAATTTCACGCATAATTTTTTCCTTATTTTCATACGGCCGATATTTTTAAATCCGTTCTTATTGTTCCAATGGATTTAGCTTTTGTGTTGTTTGTTACTTCATTATATGACATTATAACAATTTGTGGGTAAGTTCGCTCAATTAATCTTCTAAAAATCAACCTTATGGGCGATGAACATAAAATGACAGGGCGGTTGCCCGTTTGTTGAACTGCTTTTGTAAATTCAAGATTTAAGCTGTCCATAAGCTTTTTAACAAAATCAGGATTTAGTGTTAAACTTTCTCCATCAGGGTTTACACCTTGTGCTATTTGTTGCTCGACGTCTTGAGAGAGCGTAATTGCAAGTAATTCACCTGTGTCTGCCAGATTTTGTTTACAAATGTTTCTGGCTAATGCCTGACGGCAAAATTCCGTTAGCGCATTATGATTTTTATTTGTCCTTGCTTGCAGGCTCATTGTTTCAAGAATTGTTTTTAAATCTCTTATTGAAACACACTCTTTTAGTAAATTTTGAATAACCTGCTGAACATCAGCCGTTGAAATTTCTTTCATCAGGTCATTAACGTACTCGTCAGAAACCTCTTTTTTAAGGTTATCGATAAGTTGTTGAACATCAGCACGAGTAATAATTTCGCTTGCATTTTTTCTTATAATTTCCGTCAAGTGAGTTGAAATAACCGCAGATGGGCTTACAACAGTGTATCCTACAGTTTCAGCGTATTCTTTATCCTTTTCTTCAATCCAAATAGCAGGAAGTTTAAAAGCGGGCTCAATTGTGTTGATACCTTTAATATTAGGGTCTTCCGCTCCACCCATAGAGTTCATTGCAAGGGAGCGTTCAGGATAAACTTCACCTGATTCTATTGAAACGCCTTTTAGCTTTACCTGATAAGTGTTTGGCGGTAGTTGTAAATTGTCCCGAACACGAATTGAGGGCAATACAATACCAAGGTCAAGCGCACTTTGACGTCTGATTTGAGCTATTCTGTCCAATAAATCCCCGCCTTTTTCGGGATCTAGCAGACTTACAAGTCTGTAGCCTATTTCAATTTCAAGTGTTTCAACGTTCAAGAGTTCAAGTACACTTTCACGAGTTGCTTTTTTGCGTTTTTTGCCGAGTTTTTGAGCTTTTTTGGCATCCTCTTGAGCCTTTAAGTCCTCAATTTCTTTTTTCTGAATTTCTTTGTGTTTATTCCAGCCATACCAGCCTGAAGCTGCCGAAACTAAAAGAAACGGAATTGTTGGCATACCGGGGACAATACCCATAAAAAACAAAAGTCCTGATACAATAAAAAGAACTTTTGGGTTTGAAAACATTTCAAGTCCGATATCTTCGCTTAATGAGCGGTCTGAACCTGATGCACGGCTTATAATTAAACCTGTTGCAGTTGAGATAATAAGAGCCGGAATTTGAGAAACAAGACCATCACCTACTGTTAAAATGGTATATGTTGAAAGCGCAGTTGCAGGTGCCATTTTAAGTTGCAATATACCAATAATTAAGCCGCCTACTATATTTATAACCGTAATTATAATACCGGCTGTAGCGTCCCCCTTAACAAATTTTGAAGCACCATCCATAGTACCGTAAAAATCTGCTTCTCGCTCAAGTTTTTTACGCCTTAGTTTTGCCTCTTTCTCATCAATTAAGCCTGAGTTCAAATCAGCATCAATTGAGAGCTGTTTACCGGGCATTGAATCCAAAGTAAACCTTGCGGATACTTCAGCAACCCTGCCGGCACCGCCTGTAATTACCATAAAGTTGATAATTACAAGGATGACAAATATTACAAAACCGACAACGTAATTGCCGCCTATTACAAATTGTCCGAAAGATTCAATAACGCTACCTGCGTTAGCCTCAAGTAAAATTAATCGGGTAGAGGTTACGTTTAAGCCCAGCCTAAACAGTGTTGCAACAAGCAATATAGTTGGGAAAGATGAATAATCAAGCGGTTCTTTTGTATATAAACATACAAGAAGTATTAAAACGGAAAGAGAGATATTTATTGTAAGTAAAAGGTCAAGCAATTGCGGCGGTATTGGTATAACCATCATAAGAACTATGACGACTAAACCAATTGCAAAAACTATATCGTTATTTTTAAGTAACAGTGCCAGTTTATTCAACTGTTATATTTTCTCCCCGCTTTTTTACTTTCCTTTTGCCGAGTAGACAAATCTTAGAACCTCAGCTACAGCCACATACAGTTCTTGTGGTATTATACCACCAATTGGTACTAATTTGTATAAACTTTGTGCAAGTGGTCTGTTTTCTACTATTGGAATATTATTATTTTTTGCAATTTCTCTTATTTTAAAAGCAAGAAAATCAACACCCTTTGCTAAAACCTGTGGTACAGGTGTACTTTGGGGGTCGTATTTAATTGCAACCGCATAGTGCGTTGGGTTTACAACAACAACATCTGCTTGTTTTACCGATGACATCATCTTTTGTTGCATAATTTGCATTTGAAAAGCGCGAACTTTGCTTTTAATTTTAGGATCTCCTTCTAAGTTTTTCCATTCATCTTTTACTTCTTGTTTTGTCATCTTAATGGATTTTTCATACTGGTAATCCTGAAATTTTTTGTCAATAATGCCTACAACCAAAAGGATTATACAAATATTAACAATAAGTTCCATAATAACAGAACCCACAATTGCAAAGCTTGTATTTACGTCCATACCGATTGTTGCAAAAAGGTCGCCTTTTCTTTTGTTTATTACATTAAACCCTACAAGTCCTACTGCAGTTAGTTTTGCGAGTGATTTTACAAGCTCCATCATAGTTTTTGGTTCAAAAAAATTAAACTTTTTCAGGAGCATTTTTACCATATTCCCCGGCATAAGTTTATCAAAATTAGGTTTTAGCGCCTCTTTTGCAAACAGTGCGCCTGTTTGTAACCTTAAAATTAGCGCCGCGCCAATAGACAAAAGGAAAAGAAACGGCACAAGAATTTCTCCTGTTGCCTTTGCATACGGTACAAAAATCCCAATAGGGTTATTTTCGTTAATATCGTTAGGATTTAAATGAGTAAAAGTTTGATATAAAATATTTTGAATTTTTTGTAGCATTGATGAAGATAGCATATACATAAGCCCAACACCTAAAGCCAGCATAAGAGAGGATGTGAAATCCTGACTTTTTGCAATATTGCCCTTTTCTCTTTCCTTCTCCCGCCGCTTGGGGGTGGCGCTTTCTGTTCTTTCTTCGTTAGCCATACTTTATATTATAAACTTTTCTTTCTATGTAAACAAATGCAAAATTCCCTGTAAATATTGCGCCATTACATCTATTAAATATGTAATTGAGCCTCTTAAAAATACAAGTATTAAAATTAGTCCTAAAAATACTTTAAAAGGTAGTGACACCATAAAAATATTCATTTGCGGCATAACTTTATTCATCATGCCAAGTAAAATATCGCACACCAAAAGCACTGAAAAAATAGGCATTGCAAGCCCAAAAGCTATTTGAAACATTTGCCCCGCAAGTGTCATTGTACCCTCGATTACACCTGCGTTAAATACACCCTCAAAACCAACAGGCATTGCAAAAAAGCTTTTATAAATTGCGGCAAAAAGATATTCATAAGCCCCTATTCCAATAAAAACAAGGGTAGCAAGGTAAGTGTACAGGCTTGACATAATTGTTGAACTCTCCCCTGAAACAGGGTCAAGCACATTTGCCATAGATAAACCCATTTGAATACTTATAAGCTCGCCAACCATTGAAACGCCTGCAAATAAAAGGTTTGCAATAAAGCCTATTGCAAAACCAATGCAAAATTCAATTGCTATTAAAACTGCAAATTCGGGCATGGAATGTGGCATGATAAAATGAGCTTTTGCGCTTAAAATGGGATATAAAATAAAAGAAATTAAAGCGCAAAACCATATTTTAACTTGCTCAGGCATTTGAAAAGTTGAAAAAAACGGTGCCGTTGCAAAAAGCCCGGACATCCTTGTAAATACAAGCATATATACTACAATATTTTTTGGTGAAAAAAGTGTTAAAAGGCTCGGTGCATCAGGCATTTTTTACCTCACCCGATAAAAGTTCTTATGTAATCAAAAAGCTCGTTTGTCCTTGACACAAATACGTTTAACATCCAAGGCATGCAGACAATAAGAGCTAAAATACAAGCGAAAATTTTAGGTACAAAAGTAAGCGTAGACTCTTGAATTTGAGTTACTGACTGCACAATGCTTATTAAAAGCCCGACTACAATTGATGTTATCAAAACCGGCGCGCACATTTCCATTGTAAGCACAAGGACTTTTTGAAAAATAGTTAAAAATACTTCTTCTTCCATTTTCTCCCCCTTATGTTACAAAGCCTTCAATGAGTGATTTTGTAATTAAATACCAGCCATCCACCATAACAAACATAATAAGCTTGAATGGCATAGCGATTGTTGTTGGTGGTAAAAATAACATACCCATTGAAACAAGAATACTTGCCACAACTATATCTATTACAAGGAATGGTAAAAATATTATAAAACCTATTTTAAATGCTGTTTTTAATTCTGAAAGAACAAAAGCGGGAATTAAAACATAAGTCGGAACAGAATCAGGATTTTTAAATTTTGGTAATTTTGCAAGATTCCTGAACAGTTCAAGCTCCTTGTCATGAGTTTGTTTAAACATAAAAACTCTAAGCGGTTTAATGGCATTATCAAGAGCCGCTTGTTGAGTTATTTGGTTTTTTATGTAAGGTTGGTAAGCCGTTTCATTGATTTTAGACAAAGTCGGCGACATTACAAAAAATGTTAAAATCAACGCAAGCCCTATGATAACTTGTGAAGGAGGTAAGCTTGTTGTGCCTATTGCTTGTCGCGCAAGTGTCAGGACTATTACAATCCTTACAAAAGCTGTTGTCATAATAATTATACTGGGCGCAAGCGTTAAAATGGTTAAAAGTATTAAAACCTGAACACCTTGAGTGAATTCTTGCGGAGTGTTCGCCCCTTGCATACCAATATTAATATTTGGAAATGCAATTGCAGCAAAACTTTGCGTGTTTGTCATTACAAAAAGACAAAAAGCCCCTAATAATCTTATGAAATTTTTAAAACCTCTCCCCATAAACTTCTTTCTTTTTTATTGTGCAAAAACTCCCATACGTCTGAATTTATTGTATCTGTCGTCCTTAAGTTCTTGCGGAGTCATATTTTTGTACTCATCAAGCGCATTTAATAATGATTTTTTAAGTTCATTAGCCATTGCCTCAGGGTCATAGTGCGCGCCGCCTGTGGGTTCTTTTATAACTTCATCCACTATGCCGTATTTTAAAAGGTCTTTTCCTGTAATTTTAAGAGCGTTAGCAGCTTCACGTGCCATATTTGCATCTCTCCAAAGAATTGAAGCGCAGCCCTCAGGTGAAATTACAGTATAGTAAGCATGTTCAAGTATCATAACTTTATTTGCAACGGCAAGTCCTAAAGCTCCGCCGGAGCAGCCTTCCCCCGTAATTACCGCTATAACAGGTACTTCAAGTTTTGCCATTTCTTTTAAATTTTCAGCAATTGCAATGCCTTGCCCTGTTTGTTCTGCTTGCATCCCAGGGTATGCGCCCATAGTGTCAACAAGGGTGATTATAGGTAAATTAAATTTTGAGGCATGTTCAAAAAGCCTTAAAGCCTTTCTGTAGCCTTGAGGTTGTGGCATACCGAAATTATACTCAAGGTTTTCTTTTGTAGTTTTGCCTTTTTGTGTGCCAATCAGCATAACTGCTCTACCGTCAATTTCAGCTACGCCGCCGATTATTGCCCTATCATCGCATCCTGCTCTATCTCCGTGCAGTTCAATAAAATCTTCGCACATAAAATGAACGTAATCAAAGAAATTAGGTCTTTGCGGATGACGTGCGATTTGCAGTTTTTGATATGGTTCTAAACTGTCGTAGAGTTCTTTTTTATATTCTTCGGTTTGGTTTTCAAGTTTTTTAATTTCGTCGTTGTAGTCCATATTTGTATCCACGCTCAGTTTTTTTAATTCTTCTATTTTTTCCTGCATTTTATAAATAGGTTTTTCAAATTCCAGTATTTGCATTGTTTTGTCCTTTTAGTTTTATTTTTTTGAATGTAGTTCAATGAGTTTTGAAAGTTTTTCTTTCATTTCTTTTCTTGTGACGATAAAGTCTATTTGACCGTATTTTAAAAGATATTCAGCAGTTTGGAAATCTGCAGGGAGTTTTTGTTTAATTGTTTGCTCAATTACCCTTCTTCCTGCAAAACCAATCCTTGCGCCTTTTTCAGCAATTATAATATCCCCTATTGTTCCAAAACTTGCCGTTACTCCGCCAAAAGTAGGCTCTGTTAAAACGGTTATGTATAAAAGTTTAGCTTCGTTTAATTTTGCAACGGCACAGCTTGTTTTTGCCATTTGCATAAGACTTAGCGCGCTTTCTTGCATTCTTGCGCCGCCGGAGGATGTAAAGACTATTACGGGCAATTTTTCTTTTAGGGCATGTTCCATAACAAGGGTTACTTTTTCACCTACTACAGAACCCATAGAGCCGCCCATATAGTCAAAATCCATAACCGCAGTTGCAACTTTTTGCCCGTTAATTTCGCCTACTCCGCAAATAACCGCCTCATCCAGATTGGATTTTTCTTTAGCCGATTTTTGTCTTTGAGTATATGGTTGCGTATCTACAAATTCAAGGGGGTCTTTGCCTTGAATATTTTGAAACATTTCAACAAAAGTGCCTTCGTCAAAAATTAATTTAATTCTGTCTCTTGCGCCAATTCTAAAGTGATAGTCGCAATTGGGGCAAACCATGTTGTTATGTTCCAAATCTTTTTTTGGTAATTGCGAATTGCAGTTGTAACATAACATCCAGAGTTTTGAAATTGAATCGTCAATTTTTACATCGTTATCACGAGCTGCAATTTGCTGCATTTTTCTTTTATTAAACCAATCGGTTAGTGTCATCTTAAAATCCTCAACCAAAATCTTTAGCTATATTATAATATAAATACTTTAATGTGTGCAAAAATAAATTGAATATCCTTAATTTTTTAACTATTATTAATATATGCAAGGGCAGGTTTTTAAAATACATTCCGATTTTTACTATGTAAAATCCAAAGACAATGAGGTTTTTGAATGTAAACTTCGTGAAGTTTTAAAAAAACAAAAGCAAAAAATTTTAACAGGTGACTTTGTTGAAATTGAAAATCAAAATGCAATATGTTCGGTTTTGCCCCGCAAAAATGAGCTTTTGCGCCCAAGTGTCGCAAATATAGACTTAGCTGTTGTTGTTTCTTCATTGCTTGAGCCAAAACTGGATTTTGTCCAGCTAAATAGGTATTTAATTTTTCTAAAATACCATAAAATCAATACAATGCTTTGTTTTAACAAAGAAGACTTGCTCGATGAAGATGTGTTTAAAAATCAAGCAAAAGAAATTTTAAATATTTATGAGCCTTTGGGCTATAAAATTGTTTTTACATCTGCAAAAGAAAAATATGGGTTAGATGATTTAAAAAATGAAATAAAAGGAAAAACCATTGTACTTTGTGGATTGTCAGGAGTAGGCAAAAGTTCTGTCATAAATGCGCTTAATCCTGATTTTAATTTAAGAACATCAAATGTAAGCGCGCAAACAGGCAGAGGATGCCACACCACAAGGCATTGCGAGATTTTAGATTTTGGAGATTTTAGAATAATTGACACCCCCGGGTTTTCAAATTTAAAATTTGACTTTATTTTACCAAAAGATTTGGATACACTTTTTGAAGACATATATAAATTTGCGCAAAAATGCAAATTTTCAGATTGTTTGCATATTGAAGGTGATGAGCATTCAAAAGACTGTGAGGTGCTGAAAAATCTCGATAAAATTGATTCCCAAAGGTATAAAAGTTATTTGGAATTTTTAAAAGAAGCGCGTGATTACAAGCAAAAAGTAACATACGGTTCTCAAAAAGAAGAAGAAACAAAAAAGCACACCCATGGGGAAAATAAGGCAAAAATCAGTCGAGTAAAAAGACGCAGCGCAAGAAATACACAAAGGCAAATAATGAAAAATTTACATGAAATAATTGAGGATGAAAATGGATATTAAAGATTATAAAGAGCTTGTACACTCTACACTTGAAGGGTATTTTACTGTTGAAATTGAAAAAGCAAACTACGATAAAACAATTTGGGAAGCTATGCAATATACTACTTTGCTTGGCGGCAAAAGGCTAAGAGCAATGTTTTGTCTTGAAGCTTGCAGAGTGTTTAGTGGCTCTTACGAGCAAGCCCTGCCTTGCGCTTGTGCTATTGAAATGCTCCATGCGCAAAGTTTGATACATGATGATTTGCCATGTATGGATAACGATGATTTAAGGCGCGGAAAACCTTCCAACCATAAGGTATTTGGCGAGGCTATGGCAGTTTTGGCAGGGGATGCTTTAATATCTTTTGGGGCGCAGACAATAATAGAAAAAACACCTGCTTTTGTTGATACAAAGGTGCTTTTAGAGGTTGTTAATCTTTACTTAAAGTCTGCAGGTGCTTTTGGGATTGTTGCCGGTCAGTGTGCCGATATTGAGGCTGAAAAAAATATTGAGAAAGTTGATTACGAGCATTTAGAGTATATTCACACTTATAAAACCGCAGCATTATTTGAATGTGCGATACTAAGCGGTGCTATGCTTGGTGGAGCAAACAAAATGCAGCTTGATTTAATGAAAGAATTTTCTTATAACTTTGGACTTGCTTTTCAGGCGTATGACGATATTTTAGATGTTATATCCAATACTGCAGAATTGGGCAAAACCGCAGGAAAGGATGAAAAAGAAAATAAAGCGACTTTTGTTACACTTTTTGGACTTGATTACGCTAAAGAAAAATTTAGCGAGCTAATTTTAAATTGTCATGATATACTCAAGAGGGCAGGGGTGGATTCTAAAATATTTCTGCAAATTATAGATGAGATGTGTGAAAGGGTTAAGTAATGACACAAAGTGTGCAGTTTTTTAATACCGGCTTAGAAGTACTTGGCTCAGGGCTTTTGGCTGCAGGTATAGCTCAAACTTTAAAAGTAATTTTTCACTATATTAAAAATAAAAAAATTAATTTTAAAATTTTTACTACAACTGGCGGCATGCCATCATCTCATAGTGCCGGTGTAATTGCCCTTGCAACAAGTGTTGGGATAATTGAAGGAATAACGTCTGTAGAATTTGCAATGTCTTTAGGTTTTTCACTTATTATAATGCAGGATGCTGCAGGCCTAAGGCGTGCTGCAGGTAAAACGGCAGCAACACTAAACCGCGTTGTGCAAGAATTTGTCGAACACCATGAAACAAAACCGTATGAGGTTTTAAAAGAGCTTTTGGGACATACTCCTTTTGAAGTTTTCTGTGGTGCTGCATTGGGTGTTGTTGTAGCCTTCAGTGTACATGCACTCTCAAAAGTAGCAGCAGTTCAAAACATGATTAATTCATTAGTTGGCTCTTTTTAAAAGCTCTGTTAAAGTAGGTTCTCTTTTAATATTTTTTTTGGGTTCTTCTTTTTTGTCTTCAAGGCAATGAGTATTATTTGTAAAGCTTGAAAGCCCAATGTAGCCTTCATCTTGAGAGTCTAAACCTAGTAATTTTTTAAAAAAATTCATATTTTCACCTGTCTAACTGTTTTTGCTAACTGTAATTATACACTTAAAATTAAAAAAATGCTCGTCTGTTTTAATTTATAAATATATTAATTTAAAGTACACACTTTTTAATTGCCGCTTGTGTTATATTTTATCTTATGAATAAGTCTAATGAAAATTTTTTAATAGTCCAAAATGCTATTAACATGACCCGTTATGAGGCATTTAAAGTGCTTTTGGGCGATAATGAAATTTTAAAGCCATATGCTTTTATAAACATAGATGAGATAAAATCTAAAGATGAGGCAAATTTAATTGCTTACCACCTTACAAACCATCCTAATCCAACACGTGAGGCGTGTGCGCTTGTGCTTGCAGATATTGGCGGCAGTGAATTTTTTTCAGATTATGTTGAAATTTTTACTGATTCAATTTGCGATATAAACCCAAATGTGTGTCGAGCTATAATTGAATTTTTAGTTAAAAATCCTCCTCTTGCGTCAAAAACTCTACCTTTTATTATTGAAAGAGTTGAAAAAATTCTTGATGACTTTAAAATTTATGAGAAAGAATTTGGCGCTTTTAAAGATAATAAAATGCGAAATCGCAAAAACCATGCCAAAAATAAAAAACTTTTTAATTTATATTGGTGTCTTGAGGCAATTAGTGAAATTTATAGCGAGGATAAATTTTTTGATATTGTTAAAATTTGTATTGTAACAGTTGATTTTCTTGATTATACAATAAGGGAAAAAACCGCAAAAATACTGACAAAAATGGAAAATCCTCCAAAAGAATTGTTACAGAAATTGAAAAATGATAAAAATTTTTATGTAAAAAATCTGGTTTATGATAAAATTTGTAAAGACAGTAATTATAGGGATACTTTATGATTTCAGTAAACGATTTAAAAACAGGTTTAACACTCCAGCTTGATAACGGACTTTGGTCTGTTGTAGAGTTCTTGCACGTAAAACCCGGTAAGGGCGCGGCTTTTGTTAGAACAAAGCTAAAAAACGTTGAAACAGGGCAAGTTGTAGAAAGAACATTTAGAGCAGGTGAAAAAGTTGCAAAAGCTATGCTTGACAGACGCGAAATGCAATATTTGTATCTTGAAGGCAAAGATTACGTTATGATGGATCTTGAAACATATGAACAGTTGCCTGTTCCTGAATCTCAAATTGGTGACGGTAAAAAATATTTAAAAGAAAACATGAATGTTCAAATTTTGCTGCATGACGGCAAAATAATTGGTGTTGATTTACCAAACTTTGTTGAACTTGAAGTTGTTGAAACACCTCCGGCTGAAAAGGGAAACACTGCTCAAGGTGGCACAAAACCTGCGACTCTTGAAGGTGGTGCGGTTGTTAACGTTCCTTTCTTTATCAATGTCGGCGATAAACTAAGAATAGATACAAGAACAAATGAATATTTAGACAGAGTATAGGAATTTAGAATATGAATTTTGAAGTAGAATATATCGAAAAGCTCGCAAAATTAATTGATGAAAAATCTCTAAGCGAAATTATTTTAGAAGATGGCGAGCAAGCCATTACCATTAAAAGAGAATATAATCAAACAGTTGTCCAAACACCACTTGCACCTGTTGTGCAAGCGCCAGCCGCGGCACCTGCTCAAGCCGCTCCTGCTGCTGCAAGTGCAGAAAGCACAACTGCGCCAAAAGGCAAACCAATCACATCCCCTATGGTTGGAGCGTTTTATGCTGCACCAAGCCCTGGGGCAAAACCATTTGTTAAAGTTGGTGATGTAATTAGCGCAGGTCAAGTAGTTTGCATAGTTGAAGCTATGAAACTTATGAACGAAATTGAATCTGAAGTATCCGGTAAGGTTACGCAAATTTGCGTAGAAGACGGTCAAAGCGTTGAATACGGTCAGGTTCTAATGTATATAGAATAAGCATTTTAATGTTGTCACCTATGTTTAAGGTTGTAAGAAGTTATGTTTAAGAAAGTATTAATAGCAAACAGGGGGGAAATTGCCCTAAGGATTATAAGAGCGTGCAGAGAATTGGGAATTGCAACTGTTGCAATATATTCTCAGGCGGATTCTGAAAGCTTGCATGTTTCATTGGCTGATGAGGCTTATTGCATTGGGCCTGCGCAAAGTGCTAAGAGTTATTTGCATATTCCTGCAATAATTTCAGTTGCACTAACTTCTGGGGCGGACGCTATTCACCCGGGCTATGGTTTTATGGCAGAGCGCGCTGACTTTGTAGATATTTGTGATGAGCACCATATAAAATTCATTGGCCCAAGTTCAAAAGCAATGAGGGCGATGGGTGATAAAGCTTCAGCCCGCGCAACCATGATAGCATCGGGCGTACCAGTTACCCCTGGAACAGGACTTGTTGAATCTGTTGATGAAGTTCGCGAGTTTGCAAAAAAAGTGGGCTTTCCTATAATTATTAAGGCAACTGCAGGTGGCGGCGGTAAAGGTATGAGAATTGTTCGAGAAGAATATGAACTTGAAGATGCCTTTAACTTGTGCAGAAACGAAGCAAAAAATGCTTTTGGAAACCCTGAAGTTTATTGCGAAAAATATCTTGAAAATCCACGTCACATTGAAGTTCAAATCCTTGCTGATTCTTTTGGCAACGTTGTACATTTGGGCGAGAGGGATTGTTCAATTCAAAGACGTCATCAAAAGTTGCTTGAAGAAGCGCCATCCCCTGCAATCAGTGAAGATATAAGGAAAGCAATGGGGCAGGCTGCTGTTAATGCTGCAAAAGCAATTAATTACGAAGGCGCAGGCACAATTGAGTTTTTGCTTGATGAAACTGACCCTAAAAATAAAAAATGGTATTTTATGGAAATGAACACAAGGGTTCAGGTTGAACACTGTGTGTCAGAGATGATTTCAGGTGTCGACATTGTAAAAGAACAGGTAAGAGTTGCAGCAGGTCAAAGGCTTAGCGTTAAGCAAGAGGATATTTGCCTAAAGGGTCATGCTATTGAGTGTAGAATTAACGCTGAAGATCCCGACAGAGATTTTATGCCTTTTGCAGGTAAAATTGAAGGTTACATTGCTCCTGGTGGTTTTGGTGTGAGAGTTGATTCTCATGTCTACACCGGTTATAAAATTCCGCCATATTATGATTCAATGGTGGGCAAACTCATTTGTTGGGGAAAAGACCGCGAAGAAGCGCGCCATAGAATGTTAAGGGCGCTAAATGAATATGTTATAACAGGTATTAAAACGACAATTCCTTTTCATCGTGAGATTTTAAATGATGATGTATTTATAAGTGGTAACTTTAATACAAGCTTTTTAGAAAAAAGCTTTAAGAAAAATGCAGATAAAGTTTAATGATAAAACAAATCAAATTATAAAAAATTTAGCCCTTGAAGCCAAGCGTTTCGGGGTTAAAATTTATTTTGTCGGCGGTCTTGTGCGTGATGTTTTAATGGGCAAAGCGCCTTTAGACATTGATATTTTAGTTGAAGGAAATGCAATTGATTTTGTGAAATCTATAGATTTTGTTGGAATTAAGTCAATCCATAAAGACTTTGGAACGGTTAAAACTGAAATTTCAGGTATTGATATTGATTTTGCGTCAACTCGAATTGAGGAGTATCCAAAGTCAGGTTGTTTGCCGCATGTTGCAAAAATAGGATGTGATATAAAAGATGATTTAATACGCAGAGATTTTACTATAAATGCAATTGCTGCGCGTATTTTGCCATCTTTAGACTATGAAATAATCGATATTTTTAACGGTTGTGATGACATTTTAAAAGGTGTTTTGAAAGTCTTGCATAAAAACAGCTATATTGATGACCCCACAAGGATTTTGAGGGGATTGGATTTTAAATTAAGATTTAATTTTATTTTTTCGCCTGAGGATGAAAAATTAATACAAAGTTACCTGAAAAATCCAGACAGAGAAGGTTTGAGCAAGGATAGGGTTGTTTTAACACTTAATAAACTCTTTAGCTCAAATGAGCGCGCACTTGCTGCAATGGAGGATTTTTCGCGTTGCGGTTATTATAAAATTCTTTTTGATGAGTTTTTATTTGACAGAGAAAAATTTGAAAATGCCATAAAACTCTTTGATATTAAAGATATTGGCAAGGTTTGTTTAAAATATATTCTAGAAGCCCCACCTGTTGAGATAAAATCTAAAAGCAGACTTGAAATTTATAAGCATTTTAAAGATTTTAGCGATGTTGATTTGTGTGTTTATTATTTAAAAACAAACGATAAAAATACGCTTATTTATCACAATGAATTGAAAAATGTGAAAGTGTACCTAAAAGGCTCAGATTTATTGAATTTAGGCTATAAACAGGGAAAAATAATAGGGGATATTTTAGATAAGGTTTTAGAGGCTAAACTTGCCAAAAACACTGATATAGTTAGCTTTGAGGATGAGGTTGAGTTTGTAAAAAGAACATTTAAACTTTAGTATGAGAAATATCCAACACAACTATAGTTAAAATTAACTGTTAAAAGTTTTAATATGGTAATGTCAAAGGCAAGGAAGACAATTTCTTAAATATTGACAATGATGACAGTAAATATTTCCCCGCATTATCTCCATTTTAGGTGTTATTGCGATTAAGTATCGTGCTGTCAAAGGTAAAAAACCTTTGAATAGGAATAGTTATCAGTTTTGTTAAAACTTCATTTTAAATGCGGTTCTGACAAAGGTTTTAATGCCAAAAACAAGGAAGTAAACATAAAATAAGGAGATTTACAACTATGGCAATCGTAGTAAACACAAACGTTCAATCAATTCAAGTACAAAACAACTTGAATAGGGTTACTGATGCAATGAACACCGCTATGGAGAGAATGACAACGGGTTCAAAAATTAACTCTGCTGCAGATGACGCTGCAGGTCTTGTAATTTCAAAAGGTATTGAAGTTCAAACCCGTGGTACATCGGTTGCAAAAGACAATGCTCAATCGGGTATTAACTTGTTGCAAACAGCAGAAGGTAACCTTGCAGTTATGCAAGACAACTTTATGCGTATTCGTGACTTAACTTTGCAAGCTATGAATGGCGGTCAAACTGATGATCAACTTTTAGCTATGCAAGAAGAAGCACAAGCACGTTTGGCTGAAATTGATAGAATTGCAACAGGCGCAAAATTCAATACATTTGATTTGTTTGGCGGTTCAGACCGTACTAAATCAGGTGCTGACACTCAAGTTACACTTCAAATTGGTACTGGCTCAAACTCTGATGTAGATACTATTACAATTTCGGATGTATTTGATGATGCTCATGTTTCAACCCTAACAGGCACAGGTGCATTTACATCTAAATTTGCAGGATACGCAACTGCTGCTGATGGTTTAACTGCTATGCAAGATCAATTAGATGCGCTGGATGAAGCTATTACAGAAATTTCAACAAGACGTGGTACAATTGGTTCTACAACAAACAGGTTAGAATCTGCAATGGATCAGCTTGATACTCAGTATGAAAACTTATCAGCTTCTAATTCACGTATTAAAGATGCTGACATTGCTACAGAATCATCTAACTACATTCAAAACCAAATTCTGCAACAAGCATCAGCTTCTCTATTGGTTCAAGCAAACCAACAACCAAACATTGCATTGTCTCTCATATAATTAACATATTATTAATAATTGTTAATTATACACATCAAGCAAAAGCCCTTTACCACGCCGGTTTAAGGGCTTTTTGTATCTCAAAAAACTTTAAGTTTTGTAAAAAAAACGGCAAATCTTGTTAGTAATTTGCGCTTAGCGTGAATAACTAAAGTATACACAAGGAAGTATTTAGTCAATCGAAAGGAGATTCAGATTATGGCTATTGTGGTTAACACAAACGTTCAATCAATTCAAGTACAAAACAACTTGAATAGGGTTACTGATGCAATGAACACCGCTATGGAGAGAATGACAACGGGTTCAAAAATTAACTCTGCTGCAGATGACGCTGCAGGTCTTGTAATTTCAAAAGGTATTGAAGTTCAAACCCGTGGTACATCGGTTGCAAAAGACAATGCTCAATCGGGTATTAACTTGTTGCAAACAGCAGAAGGTAACCTTGCAGTTATGCAAGACAACTTTATGCGTATTCGTGACTTAACTTTGCAAGCTATGAACGGTGGTCAAACAGACGAACAGTTACAAGCTATGCAAGAAGAAGCACAAGCACGTTTAGCTGAAATTGACAGAATTGCAACAGGTGCTAAGTACAACACATTTGACTTGTTTGGTGGCGAAACTCACGATAGTGCTGACGAAAAGGTTACTCTGCAAATAGGTACCGGTTCAGAAGGTTCTACAAATACAATTGAAATTTCAAATGTATTTAACGATGCCCATGTATCAACTTTAACAGGTCAAGCTGCATTTACTTCAGCTTTTGTTGGTACTGACTTGTCTGCTATGCAAGACCAATTAGATCAATTAGATGAAGCTATTACGGAAATTTCAACAAGACGTGGTACAATTGGTTCTGTTTCTAACAGGTTAAATTCAGCAATTGAACAGCTAGATACTCAGTATGAAAACTTATCAGCTGCTAATTCACGTATTACGGATGCTGACATTGCTACAGAATCATCTAACTACATTCAAAACCAAATTCTGCAACAAGCATCAGCTTCTCTATTGGTTCAAGCAAACCAACAACCAAACATTGCATTGTCATTAATATAATAAAGACAATTGTAAAATATTTTCTACCCCCTTGCTATTTTGCTTGGGGGTTTATTTTTTGTTCTATTATTTTCTTGAATTCAATAGCAGGGTAATACTCGCCTGCGCTTTTTAGGGTTTCATTTATACTATCAAGTGATTCTTTGTATTTACCCTCAATAAAATATGCTTGAGAATCGATAAAGTGAGCTTCAGGGTCGGCGTAGAATAATTTTTTTGATTCATTTAAAAATTTGTGGGAAAGTTCCATATACCCGTTTGCAAATAAAGCTCGTGCTATAAATTTGTATGTTTCAGGATTTGCCCTTGCAAAAATATCGCAAGCACTTATGACATTTTCTGCCCAATTTAGATGTTTAGTTTGAATAAAAAGGCTTAAATAAACCTCAAGAAAAGCTCTCACTTGGAAAAAAGTAGGACGCTCTTTTATTTTAAGATGAATAACATTTAAAATAATAAGTCCCCATTTTGTTGCAATGTCAGGGTCTTTGTCTTTTGTCCAAAAGTCTTTTGCGCTTTTTTCATCACCCAATAAAAGTGCGCATAAACCTGCTTCGTAATTAAAATTTTCAGCACTAAAAATCTTTAGTGCCTGATTGTAATCCCCATTATAAAATAACTCTTTTGCCTTTTGCTGCATTTTAGTTTTTGTGTTTTAGTTTGTCTGCAAGGTTAAAACCTTGTGCCTTTGGCGCATTAATACTATCAAGTGCTTTAATGTCAGCAACTTTTGACATTTCATTTGCTTTTTTGATTTCGCGATAAATTTCTTCACGAAATACTTGTACATTATTTGGCGCTTTTATACCTATTTTAACAGCGTTTTTATAAGTTTCAAGAATGATTACTTCAATATTGTCATTTATAATTAGCTTTTGATTTAGTTTTCTTGTTAATATAAGCATTATTTTGCACCCTCATCAGGCTTTTTTTCCTCTTTTTTATCAAAAAGAGGATGTCTAACAGGAAATTTTGTATCTTTTAAAATAACTTGCATAGCATTGTTGTTTGTTGTGTTAACAATGATAGGCGCAAGAAGGTTTATCGTAGCACCTTGAGGATTTATTTGCGGAATTGTTACAATATTTAGCGCAAGGATTTCACTTGCTTCCTTAATGTCTAATTTCTGCGCGTCCTCATCACTTAGTTCAAACTGATAATCAATATTAAAATAGCTGCAAAGTGTTACAGGAAATGCTAAATCCATATCCTCCATAGACTGTAGCCATTTAAACGGTGAATCAGGTCTGTAATCAACAAGCGCAAATCGCTTTTTATCGTTGTAACCTATAATTGGCGATACAAAATTGAACAATAAACTGTTATCTACTTCAATTTCTCCAAAACGTGTGGTGTTAATTTTTTCCATAGTCTTCTCTAGTTGTTCATTCCAAAGTCAAGATTTGTCATACTTTGATTTAAAAGCATGGTTTGAATTAACTCAGGACTTATACTTGAATTGCTTCCTTTTTGAGCCATTAAATAAGGTAACATATTTACAAAATTATTATTTGTGTTTTGATTACCTGTAAATGCACTTATTTGAGCCATTTGCGGACTAATATATGAGTTGTTGTATATTTGTGCTGCAGGATTATAGCCAACTTTTGCAAGAACTTTTACTGCTGCTGCAATTTGTGCGTCAGTCGGTACTTCATCTTTTGCATCGTTGATAAATCTGTAATCTTCCATGTTTGGCAGTTTATCGGCATTAAAGTTTTCTTTTAAGTCTTTAAGCTCGCGTTTTTGCATGCTTTTAACCAAATCAGGGTGCAAAAATTGTTTTGACTCAATAAATTCATCCATTTCATCATCTTTTTCTTCTTTAACTGCGCATAACTTATCTTCGGGGTTTTCAAGACAAGTTACGGCTTTTTTAGAGTAATCAACCAAAAGTTTTTCACTTCCTTGATTAATTACTTCTTGATAATACTTTTTAGCTTCATCTTTTAGACCGATTTTAGTGTAAACAAGGGCAAGATAATATTTTGCAAGAATGTCGTTAGGGTTTTTCTTGAGAGCTTCTTGCATATCTTGAATACAGCCTGTGTAATTTGCTTTTTTATAATTGGAAATGCCTGAATATACTTTTGAATTTACGGATTTTGTCTGCGTTTTTGCTAAACAATAAGTACCCGATAACATAATGCATAAAGCTAATATTAAAACTTTTTTCATAATAATAAACTACCTCTTTTTTTATATTTTATAATGTTTTGATGTCAAAAGACAAGTATTTTATATAATTATTTACGTTTTCTTTATTAATATATTTAGTTTATTTTATGATTTTCATACAAAAAGAGTAAAAAATGCAAAATTACTGTATTTAATTCCCGCTCATGGATATAATATATCATGTAGGTTAATGTATTAGCCATTTTGGAAAAGATAATGAAAATTAAAATCAGAGAAACGGCAAAAGAAAAAAAAGGCTACAGCCTTTATAAACTTGCAAAAGAACTAAATCTGCCACAGCAGACAGTTTACTCTTGGGCAAACGGCAGAACTCAACCGTCTTATGAGAATATGGACAGACTTTGTGAGGCTCTTGATTGTTCAATTGCTGACCTTTTAGAAAACGAGCCTATTCAACATAAACTTAATTTAAGAGAGATTGTTTAGACTTTAGATTTTTCTTTTTCAAACATTTCGCTTAATATTTTCGCGCAGCTTTGTACCATATTTACACAGTGCTTTTTCCTCTCAGGTGAATGGAAATCAAGCCCTGCGGTTAATGCCTTGCAACATGTTACTTTGTGTGCTTTTTTAAATTCTTCAACAAACTCTTTTGCAAGTGTGCGCGCTGTGTTTGTCTTGTTTTTGCCATGCAAATGTCCTATAACAATTTGCGAACCGGCTACTGCTCCGCATAGGCAGCCTGAACCCATGCCTCCTGAAAAAGATGTTGCAACACTAATTAATTCTTCAGGAGCATAGCCTGCCTGTACTGCTGCCGTAACAATACTTTCAGAGCATGAGCAACCTTGATTTAAAAAATTATCAACTGCATTTTCAACAAATTTATTATCCATAAAACCCTCCTTGATTATGTTGAATTATTATATATTATAATATGATTATGAATATTGAATACAGAAAATTAAATAAAAATGATAAAGATTGCTTTCTTGAGATGATGAGAGTTTTCTATTCCTCAGATGCTCTATACACAAATGGTAGCGAAGAAATTTTTAATGCAAATTTTGAAAATGCGATTAATGATAATCCTTATTTAGAATGTTATCTTATTGTAAGTTCTGAAAATATTCTTGGTTATGTTATGCTTGCAAAAAGCTATTCAACAGAATTTGGACGAGAATGTTTGTGGTTTGAAGATTTATATTTAAAAGAGCAATATAGGGGCAAGGGTATTATACCTGATTTTATTACTTATATTAAAAATAAATATCCCGAAAAAATATTTAGGTTAGAAGTTGAAAAAGAAAATTTGGGTGCAATTAAGGCCTATGAAAAATCAGGTTTTAAAAACTTGCCCTATCTGCAGTATTATTTTGTTAGCGAAAAGAATAAATAATTCTATATATAAAAATTTGAGGGCTGCTTTTTAAGTAGCCCTCAAACCAGACGTTATGTCTTATTCACCAAAAGCAATAGTTACTTTTTCTTTAGGGTTAACCTTAGAAATAGCCATGCCATTTGGATCTACAAGGTATGTAAGTTCATCTGCTGATGTTTGCAGAGTACCTAAAGTACCTGACAGTGCTGTTCTTGTTAGGTCAACAGGAGCTTTGAAAGCAGTTTTTAAGCCGTCTTGATAGCTTCTGCCCGCTGCTCTGAATTTACCTGAGAACAATTCACCTGTACCAACACCTGCTTGATCAAACAATGCTTCAGTTGCGTTTGCAATACCAATTGCTGCACCACCCACTGTTCTACCTGCAGTACCAAGTACTGTACCTACCATTGTAAATGGGAATTGGATTGCGCGAACCATAAAGTTAACATCTTTTTGTTTTTGAACCATTGCAGTATGAACTTGTCTTGGTAACATTTCTTTGCATTTACCGTAAGAAATTTGATTGAAAGACAATTTTAATGCGCCGGCATTGCCTTTAGATGGGCGAATAACTTCGGTTATTTTGCCTCTTACGGTTGAACCGCATGGGAAAGTTGTTCCGTTGATTGTAATTTCATTTAATGTAGTTGCTGCAAATTGTTCGCCAACGTTAGCGTTTTTAGCGTTAATAATATCGTTCATTGAAAGTTCAAGTGTAGGAAGTTTTACACATTCTTCTTTTTCAACAAACATTTTTTCAGTTTGTTCGCAAGGTGCACATGCTGATTTTACATCAGTATCATAACCGCCTGCTACACGTACACTTTGTAGCATTGAGCTGATTTCTGCACGAGTTGCTTTTTGGTTAGGACGAATTTTTGAGCTTGATTCATCTTTTAATGCGCCGTTATCAATAGCCTTTGCTACACATTCTCTTGCCCAAGCAGGAACTTGATTTCCGTCTGTATATTTAGATAGAATTTCATCTGCTTTGCAGCTATCCATAGGGCAATTTATGCCTTTAGATAAAATTGCAAGAGCTTCTGTTCTTGTAATATTTCCGTTTGGTTTAAATAAACCGTTAGTGTAGCCTTCAATCATATCTGCGCCAACACCTTTGTTGATAGCTTCATAAGCCCAGTGTGATTTAGGTACATCAGGGAAATTGCCCGCTTCAGTCAAGCATTGGTCTTCAAGGTTGTAGCCTTTAACAACCATTGTTGCCATTTCAGCTCTTGATACGTTTTTATTAGGTTTAAATAATCTGTCCGGATAACCTACAACAATACATTGTTCGGTTAAACGGTTAATATCGGCACTTGCCCAGTAGCTGTTTGGCACATCAGGGTACATTTGTTCGCCGATATCTGCTGCCATACCTGTTATGTTAGGTATTTCTTCTTTAATAATTTTTTTTGCATCCATTGAAGTTGGAGAAGATACGTTTGGCGCAGGGTTGCAGTCTGTTTTGGGTAAATCCTGAATTACAGGCGCAGCACAACCTGTAGGGCAGGAGTCATCCACCATTACACCGTTGTATGCTTCCAACATGTTATCGTTGATAATTGCATTGTTTGAACTTTCACCAACAACAGCTTCATTAGCGTTTGAATAAATTGAGTTTGGATAAGCGTAAACCTGTGCTTTTGGTTGTGGTGCTTGTTCATACGCTGGAGTTGCACAACCTGTGTTGCAACCGCAGTCGTCCTTTGGCACATCGCAGCCGCAATCAGGTGCAGGAGCTGCAGCACCTGTTTCACAAGGATCGCAGTTGTGTTTTTTCTTTTTCTTTTCTTTTTTGCATTTGCAAGGTGTTTGATTACACTTTTTACAAACAGCAGTCTCAGGTGTTACTTTTTCCATACAAGGTTCGGGGCAACCACAGTTGTTATCAACCGGGCATGCCGCAAAACTGACAGGTACGGTTAGAGCAAATACAGAGGCAACTGTTGCACTAAGTACAAAATTTTTAATAGTCATTTTTCCTCCTTTTATTGAAAGACGATGTTGTTTTGACAATAAAAAATGCATAACTCATTTTTCTTGAATTATGCATTTTTTAAACTATATCTTCATTACCATAAAAGGTTATCTAAAAGGACTATTTAATAATCGCAATTAAGCTTGAAGTCTATATTTCAGAGATTAAATAATTTGCAATCCATTGAAACTCTCTTGATTCAAGTGCTAATCTTTTAAGTGGAGCAATTGAACATTCGCCAAGTCTTATAAGGCTCATTGCAATAACACCTCTTTGAGTTCCTTTAACTTTTTGAAGTCTGTCTACAAGCAGATTTGCAATACCTTCGCCCATATTAACGATACGATTTTCGACATCACTTTTGGTTTTAGCATCTGCATCAATTAACATTTTTAGCAAAGTGTCTAATTTTGCTTCATTATTTTCAACAACTGTAGTCTTGTGATTTAAAACTGCTTGCATTTTTATTCTCCTGATCGATTTCTTTTAAAGTATAATCCAAAAAAATATAAAAACTGTTTTTATTTATACAATCTTTATATCGATATAAAGATTATTAACATTGCTTGCATGCCTTTTTTGATGTGAGATAATTATGCTTGAGGATACTCAAAAAGAAAGGTATTACAATATGTCAACATTTATTGAAGATGTAAAAGCAAGACAAATTCTTGATTCAAGAGGTAACCCAACTGTTGAAGTTGATGTTACTTTATCATGCGGCGTTGTAGGTCGTGCTGCTGTTCCTTCAGGTGCTTCAACTGGTATTAATGAAGCTCTTGAATTAAGAGATGGCGACAAATCTATGTATTTAGGTAAAGGCGTTATGCAAGCGGTTGACAATGTTAACTCTAAAATCGCTCCTGAGTTAATCGGTGAAGATGCTGCAAATCAACAAGAAATTGACGCCTTGATGCTTGAATTAGACGGAACGGAAAATAAATCAAACTTAGGTGCAAACGCAATTCTTGGCGTTTCTTTAGCTGTTGCAAAAGCTGCTTCTATGGCTTTTGACATGCCTCTATACAGATACTTAGGCGGTATCAACGCAACTGTACTTCCAACACCTATGATGAATATCATCAATGGTGGTGCTCACGCTGATAATAACATTGACTTCCAAGAGTTCATGATTGCTCCTGTCGGTGCTGTTAACTTCCAAGAAGCTATCAGAATGGGTGCTGAAGTATTCCATAATCTTAAAAAAGTTCTTCATGACAAAGGTCTTGTAACTTCCGTTGGTGATGAAGGCGGTTTTGCTCCTAATTTAGGTTCAAACGAAGAAGGTATTGAAGTTATTCTTGAAGCTATTAAAAAAGCAGGTTACACAACTGATCAAGTTAAAATTTGCTTAGACGTTGCTTCATCTGAATTTTATGAAGACGGTAAATACGTTTTAGCAGGCGAAGGTAAAACTTTAAGCCGCGAAGAAATGGTTGACTTCCTTGAAGGATGGGTTAAAAAATATCCTATTATCTCAATTGAAGACGGCATGGCTGAAGAAGATTGGGAAGGCTGGAAAATGCTTACAGAAAGAATTGGCGACAAATGTCAATTAGTAGGCGACGATTTATTTGTAACTAACGTAAAATTACTTGAAAAAGGTATTAACCGTGAAGTTGCAAACTCAATTCTTATTAAAGTTAACCAAATCGGTACATTAACCGAAACATTAAATGCAATTAATATGGCTCATGAAGCAGGCTACAGCGCAATTGCTTCTCACAGATCAGGCGAAACAGAAGACACATTTATTGCCGATCTTGCAGTTGCTCTAAATTGCGGACAAATCAAAACAGGTTCTGCAAGCCGTTCTGACCGTATTGCAAAATACAACCAATTAATCAGAATCGAACAAGAACTTGGCTCAAGTGCAAGATATATGGGCTTAAAAGCATTCAAAGGACAATCTAAAACTCAATGCTGCTGCTCTTGCGGATGCAACTAATTAAGCTTAAAATATTAGTTTAGTGCGCTTTTTAAAAAAGCGCACTATTTTTTTGAACTTTTTTATTTTTAAATCGTTATATTCATGTAGGAGTTAAGGGATTTAAAATATGAAAAAAATGGCTGTCTTATTTATTATTTTCGGATTTCTTTTTGTTTGCTCTACACCAACCTATGCAAGGTGTTCAAATGTCGGCTCCGTAATAGGCGGAGTTGTTGCAGGCGTTGCAATAGGAGCGATTGCCACAAATGCCATCTCAAGACCTTGTCCCCCTCCGCCTCCACCAAAAATGCATAAACCACCACATAAAAAACACTGTCATTGTAAGGGACCTAAACATATGACAACTTGCTGCAATTATGCATATCCGGCTTATGTAAATTACAGTTGGCGAATCAGATAATTATTACGCTACCTTTATTATTTAAGTGATATAATATTGCTTGTAAGAGAGGTAGTAATATGTATAATCCAAAATCACACAAAGCTGAAGAATTTATTTCTCATCAGGAAATTTTAGACACGCTTGAATATGCACAAAAAAATAAAAATAACGTTGAAGTTGTTGATAAAATACTTGAAAAAGCACGTCTTAAAAAAGGTTTAAATCATAGGGAAGCAGCGGTTTTACTGGATTGCGACATCCCTGAGAAAGTGGAGGAAATTTATGCACTTGCTCGAGAAATTAAACAGGATTATTACGGTAACAGAATTGTACTTTTTGCGCCCTTGTATTTGTCTAATTATTGTGTAAATGGCTGTGTTTACTGCCCTTATCACCTGAAAAATAAGCACATCCCAAGGAAAAAATTAACTCAAGAAGAAATAAGACAAGAAGTTGAAGCACTACAGGATATGGGGCATAAGCGTCTTGCTATTGAATCAGGTGAGGACCCTGTTAACAATCCAATTGAATACATTTTGGATTCTATTAAAACAATTTATGACGTTAAACACAAAAACGGTTCAATTCGTCGTGTGAATGTTAACATTGCTGCAACAACGGTTGAAAATTATAAAAAATTACATGATGCAGGAATTGGCACATATATTTTATTTCAAGAAACTTACCATAAAGAAAGCTATGAAAAACTTCACCCGACAGGTCCAAAGCATAATTATGCCTACCATACAGAAGCTATGGACAGAGCAATGGAAGCAGGTATTGATGATGTAAGTTTAGGCGTTTTATTTGGTTTGGAGTTATATCGCTATGAATTTGCGGGGCTTTTAATGCATGCAGAACACCTTGAAGCTGCATTTGGTGTAGGGCCTCATGCAATTAGCGTTCCAAGAATTAAGCATGCCGATGACATTGATCCGAATGCTTTTGACAATGGTATTGATGATGATGTTTTTGCTAAAATCGTTGCTTGCATTAGAATCGCAACGCCATACACAGGCATGATTATTTCAACAAGGGAATCAAAAGAGTGCAGAGAAAGGCTTTTAAGTCTTGGTGTTTCACAAATCTCGGGTGGTTCAAAAACAAGTGTAGGCGGCTACTTTAAACCAATGCCCGATAGTGAGGATTCTGCTCAATTTGATGTTTCTGACAGACGTCCTTTAGATGAAGTTATAAAATGGCTGATGGAATTAGGCTATCTGCCGAGCTTTTGTACATCTTGCTACAGGCAAGGCAGAACAGGGGACAGGTTTATGGAAATTTGTAAAAGTCAGCAAATACATAATTTCTGTCAGCCAAATGCCATTATGACATTGAAAGAATATCTTGAGGATTACGCTTCCGAGGAAACAAAAGCAATCGGTGAAAAGCTTATTTTAAAAGAGGTTGAGCTTATTGAAAACGAAAAAATAAAACAAACCGTTAAAGAAAATCTTAAGAAAATCGAACAAGGACAAAGGGATTTTAAATTTTAAAAAAAGCGGGGTTTTTGCCCCGCTTTAAAATTATTGATTGTTTTCTATTTCATCAAGCCAAGTGCTTATTTCTTCTTCAATTTCTTGTGGGTCTTGAGAAGTTATTTCAAACATTTTGTCTTGGCCGTCTTCTTTTACATAAAACATTTTTGGTTGTTGTATTTTAATATTGCCGTCTATGTCTATATCATGCTCGTTTATTGATAATATTAATTGGTCGCTTTCTGGCATTCTTTCTAATTGGTTTTGAATTTTTTCACTTTTTGCCATACAGTCAAGAGTTTTTAGCGCACTTTTTTTTGCGTTTTCTAACTTAGCAATATTTCTGTCGTACATTTGTCTGACAGTTTCTTTTTCTCCTGTAGGATATGGTTTAAATGTTGCACCAAATGAAGTGTTTTGATTTGAGAAAATATTCATTTTGTTTCCTTTCCGTATTTTTGTCATGGTGATAATTCTATAACAACCAAAAAAATAAAAATTTGCTATTAAAAATGAGGGTTTTTTAAACCCTCATTTATTAAGATATTATTTGTAAAACCTAAGCGTTTGCGCCTGATTTAGAAATAATTTCAGTTTCAATGTTAGCAGGAACTTGTTCGTATTTGCAGAATTCCATTGAGAAAGTACCGCGGCCTTGAGTTTTTGAACGGATGTCTGTAGCGTATCCGAACATTTCAGCCAGAGGAACGATTGCACGTACTTTTTGAATACCTGTTCCTTCAATCATTTCCATACCTTCTACACGACCTCTACGAGATGAAATATCACCTATTATATCACCTGTATTTTCTTCAGGAACTTCGATTTCAACTTTCATCATAGGTTCAAGAATACAAGGACGAGCTTTTTTGATACCGTCTTTCATTGCCATAGAACCTGCGATTTTAAATGCCATTTCTGATGAGTCAACATCGTGATATGTACCATCGTATAGAGTAACTTTTACGTCGATTACAGGGAAACCTGCAATAATACCGCCTTCAAGAGCTTCTTCCATACCTTTTCTTGCCGGTTCAATGTATTCTTTAGGAATAGCACCACCGACGATTTTATTTTCAAATACAAATCCTGCATTTTCTTCAGCGGGTTCGATTTTAACTTTAACGTGTCCGTATTGACCACGACCACCTGATTGACGGATGAATTTAGAGTCTTGATCAGCAGTACCTCTGATTGTTTCACGATAAGCAACTTGAGGTTTACCAACGTTAGCGTCAACTTTAAATTCTCTCATTAAACGGTCAACAATGATGTCAAGGTGAAGTTCGCCCATACCGGAGATGATTGTTTGACCTGTTTCATTATCTGTTTTAACTTGGAAAGATGGGTCTTCTTCTGCAAGTTTTTGTAATGCAATACCCATTTTGTCTTGGTCTGCTTTTGTTTTGGGTTCAATTGCAACCGAGATAACAGGTGTCGGGAAAGTCATTCTTTCCAGGATGATAGGTGCTTTTTCATCGCAAAGCGTATCACCTGTTGTTGTATCTTTTAAACCAACTGCAGCGCAAATATCACCTGCATATACTTCAGTAATTTCGTTTCTTTGATCAGCTTGCATTTGTACAAGTCTTGAAATACGTTCTTTTTTGCCGTTTGTAGCGTTAAGAACATAAGAACCTGAAGTTAATTTTCCTGAGTAGACTCTCATAAATGTTAAACGACCAACGTAAGGATCTGTCATAACTTTAAATGCAAGAGCTGCAAAAGGTTCTTCATCTGATGAGTGGCGCTCAACCTTTGTACCGTCCTCAAGTTCGCCTTCAATAGCCTTAACGTCAACAGGTGAAGGCATTAGTTCAACTACTGAGTCAAGAAGCAATTGAACACCTTTGTT
>CALUYB010000008.1 GCA_944324905.1 Candidatus Gastranaerophilales bacterium | reverse complement strand
GTGTATTAATATTGTTTGCAAAGCTCAAAACATTTTCGGTGTATGAATCTGTATATTGCATTGCAATTTCAACATATGTACCATCCACCATTTTTTCCATATAAATGGGTTTTTCAAAAAGCGCGGTTTTATTCTTGTTTAAATGCTCAACATAACTTGCAATACCGCCTTCATAATGGTAAGTATATTCTTTATCAGCTTTTTTATCAGTAAAGATAATTTTTAAACCTTTATTCAAAAAAGCCATTTCGCGGAAACGATTTGCAATAACATCACAATCAATTTCTGTTGTTTCCGTAAATATTTCAGGGTCGGGCCAAAATCTTGTTTTAGTACCAGTAGCTTCTGTTTCACGAATTTTTTCAACATGAGTTGAAGGTTCACCTCTTAAATACTCTTGTCGCCATACATACCCTTGACGAGAAACTTCTACTACATATTTTTCAGACAAAGCATTTACAACTGATGCACCAACACCATGCAGACCGCCCGATACTTTATAACCGCCATCGCCAAATTTACCACCTGCATGCAGTACGGTGTGGACAATTTCAAGGGCAGATTTGCCACTGTCAGGTTTAATATCAACAGGAATTCCCCGTCCGTTATCTTCAACTGTTACGGAATTATCCTGGTGTACTGTTACATGAATCGTATCGCAATATCCTGCAAGACTTTCATCAATTGAATTGTCTACAATTTCATAAATACAGTGGTGCAAACCTCTTTGAGAAGTCGAACCAATATACATGCCGGGGCGAACCCTAACTGCCTCAAGACCTTCTAAAACCCTAATATTACTTGCGTCATAATGTTGCGTTGTTTGTTCTGACATGCAAATTCCCCTAAAAATACTCGATATTAATAATATTTTACTACAAAAAAGACATGGTGCAAATTTTTAAATACTTGAAAATTAAAATGTTTATCTAATAATATACTTATGAAAATAATAATTTATGGCGCAAATGAAATGGGCTCAATTATTGCAGCTGAGTTCTTTGAAGACCACGACATTATAGTTATAGACCCCGACTCAAAAAGCTTAGAAAAATTCAACAATTTGGATTTGACTACAATATGCGCCGATGCTTCAAATATAAATATTTTAAGAGAAGCAGACATTAAAAACTGCGATGTTTTTATCGCCTGCACAAATATTGATGAAGGTAACATTGTCGCTTGCCTTATTGCAAAACAACTATCCCCAGCCGAAACAGTTTGCTTTGTATCTAAAAAAGATTGCAGAGATTCTCTGCGCATTATAAAAGAAGAACATAACAGAAACCACGCACTATACATTGATTACATCATTTGGCCTGAAAGACTGTTAACACAAGAAATTTTAAGAATAATAACAGTGCCTGACGCTGTTGATGTAGAGTATTTTTCAAACGGGCGAGCAAAGCTGCTTGAATACAGAATTAAAGAAAATTCAGTTTTAAAAGGTAAAAAACTCAAAGATTGTGCTTTTAACGACGAAACGCTTGTTGTAGGGATTGCAAGGGATGAAGAATTATTCATTCCAAATGGTGAAAGCGAATTTACACTTAACGACAAAGCGATATTTATGGGAACGCCTGAAGCACTAAACGACACAGCAGGACAGTTTTTTATTGAAGATAACAACATAAAAAATATTTCTATCATTGGCGGCGGCTCAGTTGGTTACGAACTTGCAAAAAGTCTTGAAAAATCTAAATTAAAAATAAAAGTTATTGAAAACGATTACAAAAGATGCGAATTTTTATCACAAAATCTTAAGAAAACACTTGTGCTTAACGCTGACGGTACAAACCTTGAATTATTAGAACAAGAAGGCATTGGTTCATCTGATGTTGCAATTTGCGTTACAGACAACGATGAAAAAAATCTTTTATGTTCGCTTTTAACTAAACAGTTAGGGGCAAAAAGGACAATCACAAGGGTAGCTCAGGCAGCAACGGCAAGTTTATTTGAAAAAGTAGGCGTAGATGTTGCAATTTCACCCAAAGAAGCTGCAGTAAATGAAATTAAAAACAGAATAATAGAATCTCATGCAGGGATTTTAGCAACAGTCGAAAGAGGGCTCGCTGAAATTCTTGAACTTAAAGTAAGAGAAGATTTTCAAGATACTATGCTTATGAAGTTAAATCTGCCGGCAAGAGCAGTTATTGCAATAATTGAGCGCAGGGAAAAAATAATAATTCCAAAAGGTCAAACGTTAATTAAGGCAAACGACAGACTTTTAATATTTACAAAATCCGAAAATGTTTCAAATATCAAAGGTTTTTTTAGGTAATGAGATATAACATTGTATCAAATATAGTAGGTTCAAATTTAAGATACATAGGCGTAGTCCTTCTGCTGCCCATACTCTTTGCCCTTGCCTACAAAGAATTAAATCATGTTTTACCTTTTGTATGCGCGTCCTTTATTTCAATATTATTAGGTTTTTTATTCACCTTGGCACATGTATCAGAAAAAGATATAGACAGTGTAAAAAAAACAGAAGCGCTTTCAGGCGTATTTTTCTCATGGGTGTTTTTTGCCCTTGTGTGTGCAATACCATATCTTTTTTACAATTTCAATTTTACAAATGCGGTTTTTGAATCTGTTTCAGGCATAACAACAACCGGTGCAACAGTAATAAACAATTTTAATATTTACCCCAAGACACTTTTCTTTTATCGCTCTATGACTCAATGGCTTGGGGGTATGGGGATAGTTGTGCTGTTCATTGCTGTGCTGCCTAAGTTTTCAGTTGCCGGACGTCAAATGTTCTCAGCAGAATCCCCGGGGCCTGTTGAAGAAAAAATTACACCCAGAATAAGACATACCGCAAGCTGGCTATGGGCAATGTATATAAGTCTTACAGTTGCGCAAATTATATTATTAAAATTTTTTGGAATGGATTTTTATAATGCAATTTGCAATTCAATGTCTACAGTTTCAACAGGCGGATCATCCCCTAATCCACAAAGTATTATGGGGTATAACAATTCTAAAATAACACTTGTTGTTTTAATTTTTATGTTTCTGTCAGGCGCAAACTTTATTTTGCAATACAAAGTATTTATACAAAGAAAATGGAGGGAACTTTTAAAAAGTGAGGAATTCTTTACTTACCTTTGTTTAGTAATATTTTTTAGCTTAGCCATAACATTTTTTGTACAAATTTCGCACCATGGTAGTTTTTTAAACAACCTTTTAAACAGCACCTTTAATGCTGTAAGTATAATGACATCTACAGGTTTTGCAAGTTGTGACTTTATTAAATGGTCAGCAGATGCTAAAACAATGCTCTTTGCCGCTATGTTTGCAAGCGCATGCGCAGCATCAACAGCAGGTGGTTTAAAAATAATAAGATGGATTTTTCTTTTTAAATACATAAAAAGAGAAGTTGCAAAAATTATCCACCCGAGCGCAGTTTACCCCATAAAACTTGAAGGCAGAGCAATTTCTACAGACATAGCTCAGCAAATGATGGCTTTTTGCGTATTTTATTTCTTCATCTTTGCTCTAAGTGCTTTTGTAGTGGGTCTGATTGAAAAAAATCCCGCTGTAGCTGTTTCAGGTTCAATTACAACATTAGGCAATATTGGTCCCGGTTTAAGTGCAAAAATTGGTCCTATGGCAAGTTTTGACTGTTTGACTATGTCAACAAAATGGATATTTATTTTTAATATGCTAATAGGAAGGCTTGAATTAATACCATTTTTAGCCCTTTTGCATAAAGACTTATGGACAAAGAATTAAACTACTTTTCAAGAGCTTTTTTAAGAGCTTCTTCAAGCGTTTTAATTTTATTTTCAAGAGTTCTTATTTTCAAGTCTGAATCATCTGCGCCAACTGAAGTTTTTTCATACTGTCTTTTTAATTTTTTATAATTATCAGATGCGTCAAAAAAGCCCCTTAACATAAGCAAAGCACCTGTTGAAATGCCAAATATAAAAGCAAAAAGAGCATATATAAATAAATCAACATTATAATGATAATCGCCAAAACTAACAGGTATTACAGGGTTGTTGTATCCAAAAATATAAACAAAGCCTGCAGTTAATATAAAAGCTAAAAATAAACCTAGATTTTTCATTTTTGTCCCCTCATTATCTTTAAAACTTTAACTAAATCTTTATCCCAATCCTTTGGTTCAAGCTCAAAAGTCATTATCTCATTATTTATAGGATGTGTAAAGTTGAGATAATATGACTGTAGAACTTGCTCGTTTGTTTTAATCCCTCTATATTTTTCAATGGTAAAACCCTTAGCGCCATACAGACTATCACCAAAAACAGGATGATTAATAGAGGCTAAATGAGCTCTTATTTGATGGGTTCTGCCTGTTTTTAGCTCCAGTTCAACAAGTGCTGCACCTTGAAATTTCTCTAAAACTTTATAATAAGTTATTGCCTCTTTTGCGCCATCAGTATCACTTACCTGCATTTTAACAGTATCAGACATATAATGCTTTAGCGGCTTATCAATAACACCGCTGTCTTGTTCAAAATCCCCAAGAGCAATTGCCAAATATTTTCTTATTGCTTTTTTTGTTCTTATTTGTTCTTGCAAAGACCTTGCAGCCTCATCAGTTTTTGCTGCAAGCATAAGTCCTGCAGTATTTTTATCCAGCCTATGTACAATACCACACCTAAAGGGCTCGTTTTTATTTGAAAGATTATCTCCGCAATGGTATAAAAGCGCATTTACAAGAGTATTTTCACACTCATGAGCGCTCGGGTGAGTAAGCATATTTTTTGGCTTATTTAAAACAATTAAATAATCATCTTCATATTTAATATCAAGCTTTATATCCTGAGGCTCAATTGCAACTTCTTTTTCTTTAAATATTTCAGGGTCATATTCAATAATCTCATCACCTTTTATTTTATATGAGGATTTTTTTTGCGCACCATTAACCAAAATAAGCCCGTTTTCAATTGCTTGTACAATCACTTTTCTGCTTAAATTTAAAAAAGCAGACAAAAAAACATCGAGTCTTTGATTTTTATTTTCAAAATTAAGATTTATTTTTTCCATTTTTATTGCAAATTAAAATTATATCTTCGTACAAAACCATAAGAATAAAAATAAAAACAGAGACGCAAATCATAACATCAAAGACATTAAAGACCGCAAAATTCACAAAGTTAAGCTTTACATAATCAACAACATAGCCAAGCGTTATTCTCTCGTAAAGATTTCCCAAAATCCCTGCGCTAAATAAAACAAGCGCCAAAATTTTAAATTTATCATTAAAAATAACTCTTTTATAAACGTAGGCAACAAGCGCGCCCAATACTAAAACTGCAAAAAGTGCCAACAAATAAGGGTGTCCTTCAAACAGTGAAAAAGCACCGCCGGTATTTTTAGCATAAACAAAAGATAAAACAGCGCTGCCCCGAGTGCTGATTTGCGCAAAGGTATCAACACACAAATCGCGAATTGTAGCACCTAATTGCCACAACATAAAAGTTGCAATTATATAAAAGAAAAAAGCTCTTTTATCCTTTATTTTCAGACTCTTCTTTTTTATTTTTATCATCTTCCCTTGTTGGATTTAACTTTGTATATACATTTACTCTTTGCATTAAAAATGCAAGACCTGTCATTTTAATTTCAAATAAACTTAAATCAGGCGCTGCGCTAATTTTTGTAATACCGACAGACGCCATTGCATACTCATTATAACCATTTTTATTTGCACGCACAATACGCTCTAAAATGCCGTCTTTAGGCAATTTTCTAAAAATATCTTCAGGCTCTACACTGGGGTACAAAATTTCTTCCTTGCCTAATGCTGCAACAACTTTTACACCTTTTTCAACAGGCATTTTTAAAGTCAAACAGTATTCCTCGTCTTTTGGAGTGGTAAGAGGTGCTAAAAACTCCATTGGGTACTCTTTTGCAGTTCCATATTTAACAGATGTAACTTCAGATATTACATTATCACCAATAATTTTCCACTCGTTATTAATTTTTTGAAGATAAATTGAATAATTGCACTCACCTTCAAGCAAGCCTGAGTTTAGCTCAGGGTCAGACATTTCTTTAAATTTTTCTTGTGCTTTTTTACTAACAAGTGTTGCTTTTGTCCTATCTATAAGATTTGCAACCGCTTTATCTCCATACAAGTTAATACTTTCGATATCACTTTTGTAGCTTATGTCATCATATGCCTTGAAAGTTTCTTGCAGCATTTTTTTAAAAGTATCATATTCAAAACCGTCAAAACTTCTGTAGCTTTTATCATATAGGCTGATTATTTTTTCTACGTCATGCTCATTTGAATATTTTGTTAAATTCTTTAGAATATCCCTTATTTGAGCCTCATCGCTTTTATTTTTAGTAAACTGTTCTATATAACTGCTTTTCTTTTGAGTTTTTTCCTTTTTAAAAAATGAAAATGCCCATGCGTTTGAATTAAGCATAGTTAAAATCATTAAAATTGAAAATATTTTCTTCATCTTTTTTCCTCTATCTTATAGGGTTTGCTTTATTATCTCATAAAAATCATATAATATTTACTTTCACCATAATAAAGTATTACTTGCCAGTAATCTGTCCCCAGTTCATTTACATCAATATAGGATTTTGGCGCAGGTTTTCTTTGTGTTTGCTTTGAAAAAAGCCTACCCATGGTATTTGTTGTTTTTTGGCAAATACTCTGCCAAAGAGTGAGTTTTCGCTCAGGTACATATCTTTTATAAAAAGCAGGCTCAACAAGGTCTTTTTCATAAACAGGGACAATATATTGCACTTTTCCGTTAGTTTTAAAAAGCACATACCATTTGCCATCTTTTTCCCTTGGAGTTAAAAGATAATACCCCGGCTCTATTACAGTATTTTTAAACACAAACCTTATTGCCGTCCTAAATAACGGGTAAGGTGCGTACATATACTTGCGATATTCTTCTGTTTGATACGGGTCAAGATTAAAAATATAACTAAAATCAGGCTCGGGCAATTCTTCATAAATTTTTGCATATTTTTCATTTTCGTTTTGTTGTGCAGTTTCTTGCGCTAAAGATGAATTTATAGGGGCAAAAAACACTACAGAACATAGAAGCACTGCAAACAAAAATATTTTTTTAAATCCGATGAAGTTTGCCATAAATACCCTCTTAATGTTAACATAACAATTATGGAAAATAAAGTATTAAACGCAAATCTTAATGCCATAAAAAGATATGACAAAAGCCTTGCTGATGAAATTTTAAGAATAAATAACATAAAATCAACATTTGAATTAGTACAAAACAAAAATCAAGAATATAACCTTTTATTTAACTCGATACCTTTACACAGCCCTGAGAGCGCAAAAGCTGAGGCGCAAAAAATTGTTGATAAAATTGAAGAACTTGATAATAAAAACACTATAAGGGTCATTTATGGCTTAGGGCTTGGGTATTTAGCAGATGAATTCATTACAAGAGCAGGTGGCACAATTATAATTTATGAACCAAACATTGAACTTTTAAGGATTGTTTTTGAGATTTTAGAGTTTAGCGAAAACTTAAATAAAAATAATGTTTTTATAACAAATGACAAAGAAAAACTTTTAAAGATTATTGATATAATTGCTGATAGAGAAACAAAAATAACAATTTCATTTTTAAGCTCTTACTTTAATATTTACAAAAATGACATATATACTTTTGCAGGTTTTATAGAACGCAAAAGAGGCGAAAAACAAGCAAATACAAATACAATTAATAAAATTGCCCCGCTTGCAACTCTTAACACCATTCAAAACCTTGAAAAAATTACAAAAACTCCGCTTGTTTCTTCACTTAAAGGCTTATATAAAGACTCTTGCGCGCTAATTGCGTCTGCAGGCCCGTCTTTAAAAGACAATATTGAAATAATTAAAAAATACCGCGATAATTTCATCCTTTTTGCAGTAGGGCCCGCTCTAAAACTCTTAGAAAAAAATGGTATAATACCTGATTTTTTGTGTATTGTTGAGGCTCTTGATACAAGCACACAAATTAATGACATTGATTTAAGTGAAACAAATCTAATTTTTGAGCCTTATTCAAGCTCATATCTGTGGGATTTAAAAGTTAAAAACAGATTTTTATTTTTCTCAAAAGAAAACTTTTTAAACGACTATCTGGCAAATACGCTAAATATTGACATTTCAAACAATAAAGCAATAGGAACAGTTTCATACTGCGCGCTTTCAAGTGCAAAAATTATGGGATTTAAAAAAATCATCCTCTGCGGGCAAGATTTAGCCTTTAAAGACGGGCAATGTTACGCAAAAGGCAGCGCTTACGAAGATTTAGAGTGTATATTTAACTCCGAGTTAAATAAATATGAAATTCGCGCAAAAGATTTTGAAACATACAAAGAAAAGTTAATGTCTAAGAAATATTTAGACAATAAATATGCTGATTATTACGCAAAAAGCTACATAAAAAAACTAAATTCAACAATTTATTCAGTCCTTGGTCAAGACGGGAAAATGCTTCCAACACAAGCATGTTACGCTATTTTTATAAAATATTTTGAAAAATTTACAAAAAATAATCAAAACTTAGATTTAATAAATTCTTCAACAGGTGGTGCGCAAATTAACGGATTTAAAAATTTAGCATTAGAGCAAGTTATGCTTGAAACAAATGAGGTACAAAATAAAGAAATTCCTTATCAAATTCCCCAATACGACCAATCTGAAATAATTAAAATAAAACAAGAAATGATAAAAACATTTGCAGAACTGCAAGAAAAAATAACCCCTCTTGGAGAACTCCAAAATGAGATTATAAAAGAATTTTCAAGAAGAAAAGTGCAAAATAAAATAATTGAGAAAAACCAACAAAAAATTATTTCAATATTGAACGAAATAATCAAAAAATACTATAATTTAGCTTATATAATGTTCTTATGTACTTCTTACACAAACAGGTATTTTGAAAACCTCAAAAAAATTAACTCAAAAAACGACGTAAATATATATTTAAAACTGCAAAATAAAAATTTAAACCTGCTAAAAGCACTTAAAACAAGAATTGAAGATGCAAAAAGTTTTTTACTTAATGAATAACTTATCATTGGTCAGCATTTCAGGAACGTTGATTATAAGGTAAATTTCCCCATCTTTCACATACTGCATAAGCTCGTTTTTATTTTCCTGCTTTTTAAGGGACACTATCTCGTCAGGTTTTATTTGAATATTATCCCCTATTGCATCTGCTAAAATTCCAATTTTAAATTCATCAGAATTTAAAATAATTATTGTGCCTGAACCGCTGTATGGCAATTTTTGAGAGTGAAAATAATTTTTAACATCAATTACACAAATAAAATCCCCTTTTATATTCACAAGTCCCAGTATAAAATCAGGAGTACAGGGGACTTTTGTCATTTTTATTTCTTGGAGTTTATAAAAACCTTTTATATCGTTCATTTTAATGCAGTATTTATTTTCTCCAACAAAAAATGAAACAAATTCATCCTTATCGCTCATAATTGAGTAAGGATTTTTACTTGTTTTTTCAATATATTCAAGCTTTCTCTGGTGCAATATTGCAAGAGAATTAGGGTCTTTTGGAATAAGTTCAAAACCTTTGTCAGTATCGCTATCATCAGGATGTGTCTTAATCCAATCATTAATAGAGGCAATATTTAAAACATTACACTGAAAATCTTTATAGTCATAAATACATTCGATGAAATTATGTTTTGTAGAATAGGGAATTTCTTGTATATCATTTCTATCAGCTCTTTTAACGTCTAAAACTCTATTTACCATAACGGCAAAAATATCTTCACCTGATTTTATGACAACAATCATTGAATTAATATCATATGGGCTTGGCTCAATATTTAAAATTGATTTTATATCAACAACATTTATAATTTTACCGTCATATTCAAAAAGCCCTGCAATATGAGATGGCAATCTTTCAGGTCTTGATAATTCTACAAATTTGAGAATTTCAAGTACACATCTGGCATCTATTGCGTAAGCATCATCTGCAATGCCTACAATTGTATATATTTTTTCGGGACGCTCAGGTATTAATCCCTGAATTTGCTCTACCGCTATAATTTCATCTTGCATAAAATTATTTACCTTATTTTATTATAATGTCATTTTTTGAATGACGCACCATATCTAAAACGTCGTAAAGCGCGTCAATATATTCATAATGATTTTTGTATTTTTCACTTAACATAAGCGCACAAGCTTTTAGCAGTATTTCCTCATCTTCATCTATAAAAGCTCTCTTTGGGTCTTTTATTTTTGAAACAAGGAACTCAAGTTTTTTTTGAGCAATTTCTTTATCAGAATTTGTCATAAGTATTGTAAAAATATTATCTTCATTTCTGTAAATAAAGTCCCCATCAGAAAGGCAGCCGCTTAAAAAGTTGGAAACCCTTGCAAGCAGTAAATCTCCGTAATATTTTCCATATTTGTTTTCTATACTTTCAAGCGATTCTATTTCAATAAAAGCCAAACTCAAAGGCGCATTATTTCTTTTATGCCAACCGCATTCATAACTTAATATCCTGTCAAAATCAAGCTGGGTGTACAATTTTTTAGGGTTAGCACTCTTTGAATTTTCATCCTTATTGTAAATTTTAAAATATCTCAAGCGCATAATGTGCTCTACAAGGTCTTTTATAGTGCCTACAAGCTTTAATTCCGCTGAGTTAAGATTTTCTTTTGCATACAAATATAAGCACCCGATTGTATTTGAATCAACACTTATTTCATATTCATACTTAACACAAAAATCTTCAATGCTTGAAACATCACCTTTTTTCTCTTTTTGCAATATAACATTAATTTCAGGATTTTTAACCGTAGTTTTTTCCTTAATTTCCTCAAATACCTTATCGTTTAAAGAATAATGACCCTTATCGCAATATATAATGTTTTTTTCATCACTGTCTGCAAAACACAACATAGCGCAATCATATTTAAAATAACGATTAATTGTACCAAATATCTTAACAGCTAAAATATCGCAATCCGTATCTATTTCCTTAATGGAATTAAAATCTTTTATTAAATCTTCTTTTGATAAATTTTTTACTTCATCTTCAAAATGCCCGCCCTGTTTAGCATTCAAGAGCTTGCCTTTGGTTTCTAACGTAACAGGGTTTTTCTCCATAGTATCAAGACAAACATTTAACAGCTCCTGTGACATTTCGCCCTTATTTACAAAAGCAGCGGCACCTGAGCGATACGCCCAGAATTTATCTATATTTTTATCAAGTTTTGAATAAATAATAACAGGAATTTCTTTTGCATTTTCGTCAGATTTTATCATTCTGCACAACTCGTAACCACCCAGCTCAGGCATTAAAATATCTAAAATAACTAAATCAGGTGCTTCTTTATATATTAACCCAATGGTCGAAAACGGGTCTTGCGAGTGCAAAACATTTATTTTAGATTTTGCAAATGTATTTAAGATAGAATTTATATCTTCTACACTATCATCTATTATGAGTACTTTTTTTGCCATAGAGTTAAATATCTTATATAATTGGACGTATAAAAAAATTATACATTATTTTTTAAAAAAAGGGGATTTATGTCTAAACAAATCAAACAAAAGAACGGTATAAATGATTACCTTGGCAAAAAACAAACTGCTGATTTAATTACGATATTATTTGTTTTTATCTTCCTTTTTGGGGTATTTGAATATACTGATTTATCAAGAGCTGTAAGCGCGGGCGTTCTTGTACTTTTATTTTGTTTGACGGTTGTTATCTTTGAGGCAACAAAAAAACAATACAAAAACAATACTACAGCAGCAATAAATCAACTTCTTGAAAATGCGCTTGACAATACTAAAAAAATCGAAGGTGCAACATCAGTACAAAAAGAAAACATAAATCTTACCTTTGCAAAGCTTTCAAACATAAAACTCCTTATTGAAAACCTAAAAAATCAAAGTTCAGACTTAAATGAAATAATTACAAATACCAAGAAAAAGGCTATAGATTCCCTAAACTACACAAATACAGAATACGACGCAGTCAAGGCAAACATTGAAAAAATGTTCACAATAAGGCATAAAATCCAAACAATTGCAGAATTAATTCTTGAATTATCAGATTTTATTCAATCAATTTCATCGACAATCGGACTTGTGGAAGATATAGCAGAGCAAACAAACCTTCTTGCACTCAACGCTGCAGTTGAGGCAGCACGTGCAGGTGAGCATGGTAAAGGCTTTGCAATTGTTGCAGGCGAAATCAGAAAACTTGCCGATGAATCAAAACAAGCAACAACAAAAATCACATCTCTTATTACAAATATTCAACAAACTGCAAACTCAACAGTTCTTGCAACCGAAGAAGGTACAAAAGAAGTTGAATCAGGAATAGAGCTTGCGCACAATATAGGTTCAAATATTGAACAGCTAATTCTTTTAATGAATGAAATATCACAAGGCATAAACGATATGACAGGTTCGTCCAAAAAGATTTCAAACGATACAACTACAACAGAAAATGCTGTTGGTGACATAAATTCAATGCTTGAAAATAATTACAAGGCAACAGAAGAAAATTTCCAAAATGTTGAAAGCCTGCAAAACCTTTCAAAAAGCTTTAAAACAAATATGGGCGAACAATAGCGAGCTTATTAAATGGATTTTTTAGACGATGAACTAGATGAGATTTTAAATATTTTCCAACAGGAAGGCGGAGAAATTCTGCAATCCATGGATAAAAGTCTTTTTGCACTTGAAAAAGACCCTAAAAATCCTGATATTATAATCCAACTTGCAAGAGATGCCCACAGTTTAAAAGGTTCAGCAAGAATGCTTGGCTTTAGCGGAATACAAAGTGTAGCGCACAAAGTCGAGGATGTTTTAGGGCTTATAAGAGATGGCAAACTTAACTCCACATCTGAAATTACAGATACAATTTCAGAAGCCTTAGGGCATATTCAACTTTTAATAAATAAAACTGTTGAGCAAAAAAAAGAATACGAAACAAGTCAAACTAACGAATTTATTGATAAACTGGACAAAGTTTCATCAAATAATTCTGAAGAAAATTCAAAAAAACAAGTTTACAATTACAGCGAAGATGTTAAAAAAATTCTCTCAAAATTAAATAAAATTGAAGAACTTATTGTACAGATAATTTATATTTTTTCTTCAGCAAGACAAGAAAATAACTTTTCTGAAATACAAATTATAAAAACACCCCTTGCAGAGTTAAACATTATAATAAGAGATTTAAACATCAAACCTCTTGAAGAACTAATTGCAAACACAGGAAGATTTATTTCTTCAATCAACCCTCAAGCAATAAATGAAAATCAAATACTTGAGCTAAATTCTAAAATAGACTCAATTGAAGAATTTTTTACTAATTATTGCAAAGAAAAAGGCATAAGCACTCAAAACTACTTTAACATTGCAAACGAACTTTTGCTAAACAGTGATGAAGGCAAAATTAAAGAAAACAAAAAAGAAGACAAAAAAATAATTGCAGACTTGATAGATAGAATTTACGAAAAATTGAGCCTGCTTGAAATTAACCTTGAATTTTTACCTGATATAAAAGGACTTTTAGCACAAGTTCTCACAATGGTTAAAAATTTTGAAATTAAAAAAATATTTGAAACAATCCTAAATATTTTAAATTTATACGAAAATAACTCAAAAAACCTTGAAAACGACACTCTTGAAGCTATAAAAGAAATTTGCGAAAACACAAGAAAAATTTTTGAACCTGAAGTTATTAAACCTGAGGAGAGGAAATTTGAAATAGAACTTTTGCTGCAAAAAATTACAATTGTTGAGCAAATGTCTAAAATCAACATTGTAAAACCAAAACTCCAAAAGAGTCTGCCAAAAACAGAAAAAACCACGCAAGACTGGATTAGCACAATTGACACGAGCGACATTAAAACGCTTAGAATTGACTCGTATAAACTCGATAAATTAGTTAATCAAATTGGAGATTTGATTATCACAAGAATTAAAACAAATGAGCATTTAAGTGTTGCAAAAAATATTCAAAATGAGCTTTTAGAGTGGCAAAAAAGCTTTAACAAAATGGGCTATTATATTAAATATTTCGACAGAAAATATATAGCAAATTCAAATCTTGGCATATCCCCTGACCCACGGGCAATTTCAGCTTTTAACAGGCAACTTATGGTACTACAAAACTACCATGCCGAAAAAATGGTGCATTTAATAAAAGAAACGTCCGACCTTTTTAAACAAATGCAAGAAAATGACACTAAACTAAACTCTGCTACAACAGAAATTGAAGGTATGGTTAAAAACATGCGCATTTTGCCATTATCTACAATTTTTCACCTTTTTCCGCGCATGGTACATAACATTGCAAAAGACAAAGGCAAGCAAATAGAATTTATTACAGAGGGTGCAGATGTTGCAGCGGATAAAAAAATCATTGAAGAAATAAAAATCCCGCTTATTCATATTTTAAGAAATTCAATTGACCATGGCATAGAATTACCGCAAGAAAGAAAAGATGACGGAAAAAACCCTGTAGGCAAAATAACAATAAGCGCAAAACACCATGAAAACAAAATCATAATCAATGTAACTGATGACGGTCGAGGCTTAGATGTTGAAAAAATTAAACAAAAAGCGCTTGAAAAGGGACTTTTAACACAAGAAGAAATAGATAACATTGACGAGGAACACCTTGTAAATCTTATTTTCTACCCGGGGTTTACAACCGGAGATTCAGTAACAGAACTTTCAGGCAGAGGCTTAGGGCTTGATATTGTTCACACTAAAATATCTCAACTAAACGGCAGGGTCGATATTTTCAGCGAATTTAAAAAAGGTACTATGGTAACAATAGAGCTGCCTGCAAGCATGGCAACAATTAAAACATTTATAGTATCAGAACAAGACCAATTATACGCCATACCAACATCCTCAATAAAAACAGTGCTTAGAATTGACACAACAGATGTTTTTGAGCGTGACGGCAAAAACTACTACGTTCACAATGACGATGTTATACCTGTTTACACACTTTCACAAATTCTTGAATTAGAAAACAAACCGCGCCATGCAAATAAATACACTTTAATGATTGTAAAATCGGACAATTTACTGGTTGGAATAATTGTAGAAAAATTAGTTTACGATCAAGAGGTACTGCACAAAAAACTGGAAGCACCATTATTTAAAGTAAAAAATATCTCAGGTATCACAACTCTTGCAAATGGTGAAATATGCCTTATTTTAAATGTAGGCGACATTTTCAGCACTACCTTGCCAAAGAAAATAAACACAAAAATTATTGCATCAAACAAAGCAATTAAAATGAGAGAAAATTACTCTCATAAAATCCTTGTAGTAGACGATTCTCTAACTACAAGAACACTACAAAAAAATATTCTGCAAAGTTACGGTTATAGGGTACAAATTGCAACTAATGCACCTGATGCATTAATTAAAATGCACAAAGAAAAATTTGACTTAGTAATTACAGACAATGAAATGCCGCAAATGAGCGGGCTTGAATTTGTAAAAGAAATAAGAAAAGAAGACTCTTGGACAAATATTCCGATTATTGTTCTTACCTCCATGCCTGAATCCAAATGGGGAAAACTGTTTAAAGAGGCTGGAGCGCAATTATACATTCAAAAAGACCGCTTTGAACAGGAAAGTTTTGTAAGAAGTGTAGATAATTTTTTAAAAAAGGCCTAAAAAATGAAAGTAGAGGAATTTTTAAAAAATTACCTAACCTCAAAAAGTGACTTAGAACACGCTAAACATACAAAAGAAATAAGTCTTGAAATTTATTTTAACTTAAAAGAAATATTTCCCAATAACCACCTGCTTAATTTTGAAAATGCCGAAAAATTAATTTCCTACAGCGCGCTTTTGCATGACATAGGCACAAATTTAAGCATATCGCTTTTAAAACCACACAACAAAGTTAGTGCAAAGTTAATTTTAGAAAACAAAATAGATGATTTGACAATCGAGCAAACAAAAACCGTTGCCCTATGTGCAAGGTATCACAGAGGTTCTAAACCGAAAGAAAAACATAAACTCTTTAGTTCATTAAATCAAAAGGATAAAAATACCGTAAAAGTCATTTCCTCAATTTTAAGACTTGCAGATTCTCTTGACTGTAATCACCTGCAGAGCGTTCAAAATATCCTGCTAACGTATGATTTTAACAAAGCTGTTTTGACTTTAAATCCGCAGGTAAATATAATATTTAACAAGGGGATTAAAAGGGTTTTTGACAAGAAAAAAACTCTTTTTGAGGAAGTATTCAAAACAAAAATTTATCTTGAAAATGACTGATTTATATAAAAAAAATCATTTGTTTGTATTTTTAGCGTTAATCATTGCAATTTGCACCATTAACCCCTCTTTTTGTGCCGAAAAAATAAACGCTGGTGTAGTTTATGAATTTTACCTTGATGTTAATAATCAAATAACCAACACAACCAATATAAGCCCTAAAAATTTACCGGCCATTAGTAACGAAGAAGTAAATATAGCTTATTTTAAGGACTTTCGCCCAATAAATATGCTAAGCGAAAAAAATCTCTTTACTGTTCAAAAACCTGCACAAAAAGTTCTTAACTACGAAAAAATCCCAAAAGAATACAACCTTTCACTTAATCCTAAAAATATTCAAGCAGCAGCAAAAATAACACCAAGTTACAATGAACTTTTTGCACGCGCAATGAATTTAAAGAACAAAGAAAAATATAAAGACGCACTTGAGACAATTAATTTAGCACTAAAAGAAAATCCCCTGAATACTGAGGGTCATTTTTTAAAAGCAGATATTTTAAGACTAAATGGAAACTATCAGGAAAGTGTTTTTGAATATGCAATTGCAATAAACATCGACCCTATGCTTACAGATGCCTACTTTAACATTGCAAAAATTCTTGAAAATGCAAACAAAAAAGAGCTTGCCCTTGAGTATTACAGGTATGCATACTCTACAAAACCCAACGATTATGAAATAAGAAATATTATTTTAGCTTATGAAAAACAGGGCATAAACTAGCTCGATAAGTTGTTTTTCATTTCCTTGAGCATAGCCCTAAAATTTTCTACATCGCTTTTTGTTGATATTATTTTACAAAGAGTGCCGTAGCGGATGAGCCTTTTAAAAAGTTGCTTTTTATCTTCAAAATTATTTGAAATTACAATCGCATCCTCCTTAACTTTTATTACCCTTTCGCCTTCATAAAGCGTATAAGTCTTTGCTAACCTGCCATACAATTCAAAAACCGTATGTGGAGCAAAAGTACTTTGCAATGGGATTTCAGGAGTTGAATATATTTCTTTAACATCATCCAAGGAATATAATTCATAATTTTTGAGTGCCTCATTAAAAGCATGGACATATACACAATTGTCAAAATACTTGAATGTAATGTGTGATATAGATATTTTTTCTCCGTTATATAAAATTTTTATTTTTGAATTGTCACAACCGTAATTTAGTAACTTTGAAATTTTTTCCTTAAAAGCAAAGGATTCACTTGAATTTAACCTGTGTTCATTAAGATAAAAAATGCTTTTTTCATAAGCACTTTTATCTGCAAGGGATAAAAACTTTTTCAGGATATTTTTTAAATCCTGCTGCATGCTCTCACCATACAAATCCACCCCGAGATTTACAAAAAGCGCAAGATTTTCGTAATCCTTATCAGTTAAATTCAAAGTAAAAGGTATACTCTCAATTGAAAACCTGCCCTGCTTTTTCCTCAAAATACAACCTGACTGTCTGATTGTTTTAAAATACTTTACAACAGTTTCCTTGCTTATCAGAATATCCTCCGCGCAAAACTCATCTATAATTTCATTCATAGAGTGCGGTTTTTCATAAAGCATTTTAAAAATTTTTATTATTCGATAAGATGCGTCAATTTTCCTCAAATATACATCTCCTCTACATCTTGAATGATTTTTATTAATTCGGATTTAATTTTTTCATCTTCAACATCCAAAAGCTCGCTGCCATAGGATAAAAGTTTTTGCTTGAGATAAAAATCGTTTGAATATTCTTCTCTTATTTTTATATACTCAGGTGTAATTTTTATAATTTTACTTGCATCATTTTCAGGCAAATTTCTTTTTTTAGAAACTTTATACACACATTTTTTTGAGCCCAGTTGCGACCTTGCATTTATTTTTGTAACTTTTAATATTTTTTTTATATGGTCGCACCTTAAATAAACCACTCCATACTCATCACATTCCCCCCACAAATACAACTTGTCATTTTTTCTTGAATATTCAAGCCTTGTGCAAATTAGCTTCATCTCGCGACTTTTGCCTGAGGGAGAATTATAATAAAGAATAATTTCATTATTATGTCTGACATGCACATCAAGCTCATGCAGTATTTCAAAGTTAGTTTTTAAAATATTTCCAAAATTCAATAAAGATTCAAGTTGCTCATCAAATTCAATATGTCTTGCCAGTTTTTTAAAAGTTTCATATATGGAAATTATGTACTTGAAATCCATAAAGTGAAATATAGCTTTTTTTGTCAGCAAAAGAGATTTCATCTCCCTTTTTGAGAGTTTAACCTTAATGGGATTTATTTTTAACTCATAACAGTAGTTATTACTTTTGTTTCCGGCAGAAATATCAAAACCTACGGATTTTAAAGTATTTATATCAAGCGTTATTGTATCAGACGCAACATTTTTTAAAAGGGAGTTTTTCGATATTTCATTTAGTATTTGACCCTTTGAAATTGGCCCTTTCATTAAAAGTTGTAATATAAATAACACCCTAAACCCACTCTGGGCAATATTATTATCTATCTTTAACATAAATATCCAAAAACTTTAATATAATTACTCTATAAATATAGTAACAAAAAAAGAGCATATACCATAAATTTTAAGTTTTATCTCATCCTTACAGTCTATTTATTAAGAAATATTAACCAAAAAATATGTACTATGTTAAAAAATTTGTTATAATCATAAAGGATGATAATACAAGGAGACATTTTGAGTATGTGCCCATCAAACCAGATTAGCGATAAAGAATACGAGGAACTTCTTCAAAAATACGAGTATAATTTTCAAAAGGGCGATTTAGTAAAAGGAACAATCTGCACTTACGATAGCGAAGGAGCAATCGTTGACATAGGGGCAAAAACAAATGCCATTTGTCCTGAAAAAGAAGCAAAATTAAATAAAGATGACAATATTGAAGAAATTCTTGAAAAAGGAAAAGAATACGAGTTTTTAATTATTAAAGAAGAAGACGAGGACGGAAGATTTACCGTTTCTTACAGAAAAGTTGCCATGGCATACAACTGGAAAGTTCTTGAAGAAGCAAAAGCACAAGATAAAGTTGTCGAAGGCATAGTTGTTCAATCTGTCAAGGGCGGCATTCTGGTTGATGTTATGGGTGTCAGAGGCTTTGTACCATCAAGTCATTTGCGCTCAAAAGATCCTGATAGCATTGTAAATCAAACCATAGAGTTAAAAATTCTTACCATGGATATGGCACAAAATAACTTTATTTTATCTAACAGAAAAGTCTACACAGACAACATTGAAGAAATCAAAAAAGATGTTTTTGGACAACTTGAAGTAGGCGCAGTTGTTAAAGGTGAAGTCGTAAGAATAGCAGACTTTGGCGCATTTATTGATATAGGCGGAGTAGACGGGCTTTTACCACTATCTCAAATATCTTGGAAATGGGTAGATCACCCATGCGACATTTTAAAAGTTGGTGAAAAAATAGATGTTGAAATTATAGGCATAGACCTTGATAAACAAAGGGTATCGCTAAGTCTTAAAAATCTTGAACCTGACCCATGGGTTGAAGCTAAGGGTAAAATAACAGAAGGCGCAAAAGTTAAAGGTAAAATCACAAGAATTAAACACTTTGGCGCATTTGTTGAAGTGTACCCTTGTGTTGAAGCACTTTTACCACAAGCAGAACTTGTGCAGTATCAAAATGAACATGGCACAATCCTTGATGTTGGCGATGAAATTGATACAACAATTTTAAAATTTAATCCTGACGATAAAAGAATATCGTTAAGTGTCACTCGCAATGAATAAATAAAATAGGCGCAGTTTTTATAGCTGCGCCAATTTTATAAGCTCATCCACACTTACTTCATAATTTGTTTTCTCATCAGTTGATTGAATTAAATACCCCTCGATTTTATCCATTATTGCAATAGCTTTATCTGTCATTGGGTCAGCCCCTCTTTGATACGCGCCAATATTTATTAAATCCTCATTTTTTGCATAACTTGCAAGTAAAGCGCGAATTTTTCCTGCAGCACTTTTATGTTCTTTTGAAACAACATTATTCATAACACGCGAAATACTTTGCAGAACATCTATTGCAGGATAGTGATTTTTATGCGCTAAAGCACGGGAGAGCATAATATGCCCGTCTAAAATACTTCTTGCAGTATCTGAAACAGGCTCATTAAAATCATCACCCTCAACAAGTACAGTGTATAAGCCCGTTATTGTACCATATTCATTACAGCCTGCGCGCTCTAAAAATTTTGGCATAAGCGCAAAAACAGAAGGAGTGTAACCTCTTGTTGCAGGCGGTTCACCAACTGCTAGCCCTACTTCTCTTTGTGCAAGAGCAATACGGGTAACACTGTCCAGCATAAAAAGAACGTCTTTGCCCTTGTCCCTAAAATATTCAGCAATTGCACAAGCTACAAAAGCTGCTTTGATTTTAACAAGAGATGGTTGCTCAGACGTTGCAACAACAACTATAGAGCGCTTCATGCCCTCAACACCCAATGTGTGCTCAATAAACTCCCTTACTTCTCTACCACGCTCACCAATTAAAGCTATTACGTTAATATCAGCAGAGGTATTTTTTGCCATCATAGCAAGAGTTGTGCTTTTACCAACACCTGAGCCTGCAAAAATACCCATCCTTTGACCTTTGCCAATGGTTATAAGCCCGTCAACTGCACGTATTCCAAGGCTCAAAGGTTCGTCAATTGGTTTTCTGTTAAGCGGATTGATAAGCTTGCCGCCTGTTGAATAGTATTTATCTGCGCTAATTTCACCAAGTCCGTCAATTGGATTCCCTAAGCCGTCTAAAACCCTGCCTAACAAGGAGTCAGACACTTTTACTTTCATATCTTCGCCGGTATTTACAACCTTTGCCCCCGCCTTTAGCCCGTCAATTGACCCCAGTGGCATAAGCAAAATCCTATCTTCACGAAATCCGACAACTTCTGCCCAAATGGGAGGCATATCATCAGATATTATATGACACAAGTCACCAATTGAAGATTCAGGCCCGTCAGCTTCTATTATTAGACCAATAATTTCTACAACTTTGCCGATTTTTGCAATCGGATTAATATTTTCAACAATTTTTTTATAAGGAGAAAAATCAAACTTGTTCAAATTCTTCCTCTACTTCCTTATCTTCTTTGTCAAAAGACAAGTTTAACTCTTTTAAAAATTCTTTTGATATTTCATCAAGTTGCGATTCAAAACCTAAGTCCAGACGCTCTTTTGGAGTTTGAACAATTAATGTATCATCAGCAAATTTTGAATTAAAAGTAAGTTTTATGCTGCGTAATTTATCAATATCAATCTCTAAATCAGGCTTTTGCTCAAGCAAATCATCATTTAAAACTTGATTTAAAAGTTTTGCATACTTTTCACTTAAAATGAGTTCAATGTTTTCTTTATCGTTTAAAAGCGAGATTGATTTATCAACAATACGCGCAACGCTTGTTTCATCAATAGAGTTAAGAACTACCCTGCGTGCTATCATAAGCACCAACTCTACTATTTCTCTTTTTGATGAAGACATAATTTTTTTCTTCATCTCAAAAGCATTTTTAATGACCTCATCCATTGCAAAAATTTTATGTACAAGTTCTTCTTTTATATTTTTAAGCCCATCGTCATATCCAGCTTGATAGCCTTCCTTTGCACCAGCTTGAGAAGCATTTTCCTTTAATTGCTCAACTTCATTTTTTGTACTTTCAAGCAAACTATCTGCTTCAACTTTTGATTTTTCCAAAAGTTCATTTGCTTCATTTTTAAGTTTCTGAGAATCTTCTTGAGCTTTTAATATCATCTGGTCAGCCTCAAGCCTTGCTTTGTCAAGAATTTCTTGAGCTTGCATGCTTGCTTCATCAATAATTTTTTGTGATTTATCTTGCGCTTCAAGCTGCAAGAGATTTAACCTTGTCATCTCCTCGGTATTAACAGTATCAACTTCTGGCTCAACTTGTTCCTGTTGAGAATCATTTGAAAAAAAATCAACAACTATTGAATCGGCCAGACTGATTTTATCTGATGTAATTCTACTCAATTAACTCATCTCCTGCGCCATCGCGTACAACAACGATTTCGCCATTTTGTTCAAGCATTCTTATAATACCAACAATTCTGGACTGCACTTCTTGAACTTCACGAGCTCTAACAGGGCCCATATACTCCATATCTTCAAGCAATATTGCCTGAGCGCGCTCTGACATATTGCGCAAAATTTTATCTTTAACATCATCTCTTGAACCTTTAAGAGAAAGGGCAAGGTCTTTTGTATCGACTTCACGCAATATTCTCTGAATTGCTCTATCGTCAAGGTTAACAATGTCTTCAAATACGAACATAAGACTTCTAACATCTTCAGCAAGCTGTGGCGTTTCTTCTTCAAGCATTTCAATAACGTTTTTCTCAGTAGCTCTGTCTGTTCTGTTTAGGATACTTGCAAGAGCTTCCGTACCGCCTGCTTTTGAAAAGTCTTGTATAACGACATTTGAAAACTTGCTTTCGACAATTTTTTCAACTTCTGAAATAATCTCAGGGTTTGTTGTTGCCATTTGGGCAATTTTTAAAGAAACCTTATGTTGCACACCAGGTGGCAAGCAATTTAAAACCTTTGCAGATTGCTCAGGTTTTAAGTATGCCAAAATAAGAGCAATTAACTGTGGGTTTTCATTTTGAAAAGAAGTTGCAAGTTGAATAGGATCGGCATCATTAAAAAACTGAAACGGATTTGAGTTTAAAATAGTTACCAATCTGTCAAGAATTTTATTTGCCTGATCAGTACCATATGCTTTTTCTAAAAGCTGTCTGGCATAATTCATACCGCCTGACGCCAACATTGAATTAGCCTGAAAAATAGTATGAAATTCATCAACTATGGCTTCCAGAGTTTCGATAGGCAGCTTATTCATTGCAGCAATATCTAAAGTTATTTGCTCCAGAATATCATCATCGGTAATATTCTTCATAATTTCAGAAGCAGCAGCAGGCCCCAGCACTATCATAAGTGCGGCAACCTTTTGTGAATGTGTCATGGCTTCTACTTGTATTGGGAGCATCTCTCTTTATTTCTTCTCTCTATTTACTCGTTTTACTCTTTTATAAATGACGTCAATAATCTTGCAGCATCTTGAGGGTCACTCATAATAATATCTGTTATCTCAGCCCGTTTTTTATCCACAACAGAGGTAAATACAGGCTCATCATTTTCAGCTTGATCTAAATAATTTGCATCCATATTATCATTGTTGCCCAACATTAAATAAGGGTCAAAAGCATTGTTATACTGATTATCCTCCTGATAAACAGGCTTTGGAGGCTCTGGCTTTTTAAATATGGAAGAAAAGGTTGTAAGCCCTAAAATACCCAGCACCAATACTACAATTAAAGGTGCAACATTTGAAAATATAAACTCCAGCATTTCCATAATTTTTGAATATCTTTCTTGGTTTAGCGTTTGCAACTGTTCTGCTTTATCTATTCCCATAAATTTAAGACTTGAAACATTAACAACATCTCCACGAGCAATATCCATGCCTGCAGCTGCTATTACAAGATTTTTAATATCTTCTTTTTCTTCATCTGTTAAAATTTTATTAACCGCAACCGCAACAGATAAACGAGTTACAGCCCCGGGAGCATAAACAACCTGTTTAACCTCTTTTGTAACAGCATAATTAACCGCATTTTTCTCTTTTTCATAACTTAATTCGCGACCGCGGACTTTATCGGTTACATTTCTTGCGTTCTCGTCCGCCTCACTTATTCCGCTCTGTTCTTCAACAACTGTCATAACATTTTGAGTTTGAGGGTTTTGAACATTCTCTCCTTGAACAGCACCTTGTGCGCCTTGTTGCTGGTTTTGCGCATTGGTATCATCAGGATTAAGTGCAACTTCATCCTTCTTTAAAACAATAGGTTGAGGCTTTTTATATGTTTCTTTTTCACTTTGCTGTCCCAAAATTACACCTGCTTGAGTACCATCAGCCGGCACATAGCTCTCAATTGTTGAGCGAGTTGAGTTAAAGTCCATAACAGCACTGACTTGCACTGACACATTATCCTTGCCCATTATGGTTTCAAGGGTATCTTGGATTTTCTTTGCGGCTTCTTTTTCAAAAGATGTTCTATAAGTTTGCATATCTGTATTATTCTTTGAAACATCTTCACTCAGAGCATTTCCATTTTGGTCGGTTAAAAATACTCTATCATTTGTAAGTCTTGGTACAGAATAAGCTACAAGGTTCTTGATTGCAAGAATTTGAGAGGGCTTTAACCTATACCCAGGTTCAAGTATCAAAATAACACTTGCGCTTGGTTCTTCATCATCGTCAGAAAACACTGAGCGCTCAGGCTCTGCAAGCTGGACACGAGCTTTTTGGATACCGCTTATTTTTTCAATTGAACGTGTCAATTCACCTTGAAAAATTCTTTGTTTTGTAAGTTTATTTTTAAAATCAGTTGAGCCCATTTGTAAATCATCTAAAAGTTCAAACCCTGGGGATGAATCCTTTATAAGATCATTTTCTGCAACGAAAATTCTAAGATTTTCTTTATCTTGCTCACGAACTAAAATTGCAGACTTATCCTCAGATAATTTAAAAGCATAGCCGCTTTTTTTAAGGCTTTCAGTAATTGCAGCCACATCATCTCTTGATAATTCTGAATATAAAACAGTCCAATCAGGCTCAGTTGCCTTAAAGATAAAATACAGACAAACAACCATTGCAACAACTAAAAGCGCAGCTATTATAAACTTTTGATTCAGGTCAAATTTGTCCCAAATCTTTTTTATGTCTAGTGCCATGGCTTTTAGATGTTCGTTCACTTTATTAAATATCCCTGATTATTTTTGACTGTGTTACTACAATATTTTAGACTTTTTTGTTAATTAATTCAATTTGTTAAGCTTTTTTAAACTCTTAAATTTTTAAATTCACTGTATGCATTTATCATTTGATTTCTAAGTTGAATTGCCATTTGCATTGCAAGAGAAGACTTTTGAGAAGCTATCATTACTTCATGCACGCTTATATCCCCGCCTGCAGCAAACGTTTCCATTGCATCTTCCGCTTCTTTTTGTGTAGAACTCAAGTTGCCTATACCGCTTGAGAGTCCTTCCCCTATATCGTGCGCCATTCTTGCAGTATCTGAAAGGTTTTCAATCTTTTGCGCGTTAATAGCATCAGCCCCTAAAAACATTTCAACAGAACCCTTTAACTTTTGCGGTTCTTTTGTATTTTTAGGCTCATTTGATGTAAGCGCATTAAAAACTTCGTTAAAATCAGACGCATTATCAATTTGCTCGTTAAAATTTTTAATACTGTCATTAAAACTTTTATTAAAATTATCTATTGAACCAATATTTGTATTAATTTGAAAACTCATATTTTAAACCTTATATTTGAAGTGCGCTTTGTATCATTGTTTTTGTGGTTTGAGCTATTGTAACATTTGCCTCATAAGCCTTTGAAGCATTTACCATATTAACCATTTCTTCTACAACATTAACGTTGGGCAACTGCACCATGCCTTTTTCGTCAGCATCGGGGTGGGTTGGGTCATATACCATTCTATATGGGTTTTCAGATTCTCTTATCTCATCCACCATAACTCCTTGCGCCATGCCATCTTCTTTAAAAACTACTCTACCTCTTAAATAAGGTCCGTTTTCCATATCCATTTGTACTTCATGGTGCCCTGTTGGCATAGCGGGACGAAGTGCATTTTTGTAAACTGCTTTAAAAGTAACTTCCTTTTTTGTATAAACTTCCCTTTCGCCTTTTGCATTTCTTGTAGTATTAGCATTTGCAATGTTTGATGAAACAGTATCCATCATAACCCTTTGCGCGTGCATTCCTGAACCTGCTATATCAAAAATATCAAAACTCATTTACTACCTCCCTTATTGACCCTTAATTACACTTTGCAATCCCTGAAAGGATCTTGACATAAGAGTTGCAAGAATTGTATATTGCGTACCGGTTTTAGCTTCATCCATCATCTCTGCTTCAAGATTAACATTATTTCCATCGGCACTTATAGGATCTGAATAATCTCCAATAATTTCAGGTGAAAAACCGTTATTTACAGAACTTCTCAGAAAAGCAATTTGAGCCGGGTCTTGTTTTTTTAAGGCCTCTACAGGATTTTCCACAATTTTTTGGGAATTGTGGACTTTAATTTTTTCTTTTAAGTCCTCTCTTTCAATCATATCTTGAATTTGATCCTCAAAACAAACATCTTTTCTTTGATACCCAGGAGTTGTAGCGTTTACGGTATTGGCTGAAATTGCTCTTGAGCGTTGATACAAGCCATCTAGTGCAAGTGCTGCTATTTCTCTTGTTCTGTTATTAATTAAATCCATAAACGCCTCCTAGCTTACTGCTTTTTGTGACAATGGAATTGTAACTAAAAATTCTGTTTCATCATCGTCACTTTTCACAAGCGAAATTGAACCCAATTGAGCTGCAAGGTACTTTTTGCAAATATTTAAACCTAAGCCCCAGCCGTTTTTCTTTGTAGAAAAGCCTTCGGTAAATAATTTATTTTTTATTTCTTCCTCAATCTTTTCCCCATGGTTTTTTATAAATATTTTTGCAAATTTTTCATCAGCCTCAATTCTTATTTCAATTTCATCATTTTGAGTTGATTCATCAGCATTTTTTACAATGTTATTTAAAACCGCAAAAAATCTTTCCTCGTCAATAAATACAACTGCTCTACCTTTGATGTTATCTACAAATTTTATTTTATTATTTCGCTCTGGCAAGATTTTCTCAAAAACTTTAATTGAAGATTTAATTACTTTTTTTAAATCTTTTTCCACAAAATTTAAATTGTCGTTTGCTCTTAAATCATCCAGTTGCAAGCGTATTAAAGAAATTGATTTTTGTATAAGTCCTAAATTGTTATCTTCCCCAAATTTCTTTTCAAGAATTTTTGCATAAATATCAAGTACGCTCAGTTGATTTTTAATTTCATGACAACAATAGCGAATATTTGCGTTAATTTCATCTAAAGAGTTTTGGGTCTGCAATTTATTTGCAATAAATTCCTGCTCTTTTAGGTTAAAATCATTTTCTTTAATGTTTTCATTCAGCATTTTTAAAACGTTATAAATTGCATCGTTTAAAAGCGCGTTTTCACGACGTTCAGGGCGGTATGAATAAAATTTTTCATCAAGGCTGACTTTTAGCCTGCTTTTTACAACCTCGTAAACTTCATTAACATCTTTTGAGTTTACTCTAATGCATAGCCTTGTTTCATTTTTATCTTTAGAATCCGAATAATCCCAAATTAAAATTGCATTGTACCTGTGAGATGTAATTATTACAAATTCAGTTTCCACAAGGTCATCTTTTGATACTACATCAAAATCTAAAAAACTAAACATCTCAACATTAGAGCAGTATTCAAGCCTTTTTATAATGCCTTCAATGCCATTTGTATTTTTAAATCTTGTAAAAATCAAAGACTTTGCATTATTTGCAGCAATTGGCTCCAATAAACTTCTTAAAAGACCATTTACTGTTCTTCTTGAAAAAAGTTCTTCGTTATTTTCATATTCAGAATTTAAAAAACCTTTTAGGGTTTTCTTGTTGTGCCTATACATCTAAACTCACCATTTTTAACTTTTGCCAAAAGCCATTATGCAATTTTTGCTTTTTTCTTTGCACTAAAACCTTTGTTAATTGCATACAATACAGCTTGTGTTCTGTCATTTACCTGTAATTTTTGGAAAATATTATTTACGTGCGTTTTAACAGTTGTTTCTGAAATAAAGAGCTGTTGAGCAACACCTTTGTAAGTAATACCTTCTGTTAAAAGACCAAGCACTTCTTCTTCACGATTTGTTAAATAATTAAGAAGATTTTCTTCATCATCTGTGGCATTATAAGCCTTTTCATTGCGTTCAGCTGCTTGAAAATATTCAAAGAATTTAGAACAAAGTACTGAAGGAAGATAAATTTTGCCCATTGAAACTTCATCCAATGCGCGAATAAGCTGAGCAGACGCCATTGTTTTTAAAATATAGCCTTTTGCGCCGATTTTCATAGCACGATAAATTAAATCAGCCTCATCATAACCGGTTAGAGCAATAATTCTTGTTTTAAGGCCTAACTTTTCAATTTCACTAATTGCCGTAATACCGTCTGTTTCAGGCATATTAATGTCCATTAAAACAATGTCGGGCTGATATTTTTTAATAAGAGAAATAGCAACATTTACATTGCCGGCATTAGCTATAACTTCATAATCCTGTTCAAGATTAATCAATTCACGAATACCTGATGCATGATCATAATTATCATCCACTACAATTACTCTTGTCTTTCTTTTAAAATCAGCTCTCCTCATATTCTCCTCCACTTTATCCCTAATTATTTTTTTACACTTAACGGGCTATTTTTTACCCCTTACAATTTTATATATACCCCCTTAAGATGATTTATTCATCAATTGAAAGATTTAATTTTAGGGCATTTGGGGCGGATAATAAGAACTAGATCTTAAGATTTAGAAAACGGGATTTATGCAAATTTCACAATATTTTTTGCCCTTGTCAATCCTACTAATTTTTAGAAGGAGGAATTTTTTTTAATTTCTCCTCCAAACAGACCAAAACAAATATTGCCTTTAAGTGTATTATTGGACAAGAAGCAAATATAGGGTAATATCATGACAGAGCATTTAAACGCTCAATTTCTAGGTATGAATGTTAATTTAGACACTTTAATAACAATGTGGTTTACTATGGCATTGCTTATAATTGTGTCATTTATTGCAACAAGAAAATTATCATTAATTCCAAATAAGTTGCAAGTTGTTTTTGAGGGAATAATCAGTTATTTTTCAGATATTGCAAGTTCGAATATGGGTAAAAATGAAGCCAAAAAACACTTGCCGCTTTTACTTACCCTTTTTATGTTTATCTTAACTGCAAACCTTATAGGACAACTTCCTTGGAGGCTTATACACCTTCACCAATGCGAACTTGCCTCTCCTAATAACGACATAAATATGACTGCTGCAATGGCAATTGTAGTGTCAATTTATTATATATTCTACGGAATTAAAGCAAAAGGCTTTAAATTTTTCATACATAACTTTAAAATCGACGGCATAATGATTGCACTTGTTGATTTACTGGAATTATTTGTAAGACCATTTTCACTTGCACTGCGACTTTTTGCAAACATCTTAGCAGGTGAAATTCTGGTTTTCACTTTTGCAAGCATGTGTGCATATTTTGTGCCACTTCCATTTATGGCATTTGAAATTTTTGTAGCATTAATTCAAGCACTGGTATTCACGCTGCTTTCAACAACTTACATAGCTTTAGCGGTAAATAAAGAAGAATAAAATAAAGGAGAAAACTATGGCAGTAGAACAATTAGCAACTGAAGTTGCAGCATTTAGCAAATTAGGCGCAGGTATTGCAATCGGCTTTGGTGCAATAGGCGGCGGTATTGGTATTGGTATTGCAACAAAAGGTATGCTTGAGTCTATGGCAAGACAACCTGAAATTGCAGGTAAAGCATTTATTAACTTCATTATCGGTCTTGGTCTTGCTGAAGCAACAGCAATTTATGCTTTGTTTATAGCACTTCAACTTTTGGGTTAATTAGAAAGGCAAGTCTTAAAAAATGGAATTCAACGGCACTTTTATAGTTGCATTCATAAGCTTTATAATTTTTACGTTTATAATGAATATCATTTTGTATAAACCAATTAATGATATTGTTCAAAAACGTAAAAAATATATTGATGACAACTATGATGAAGCAAAAGACAACGCCCAAAAGACAAAAACCATTTTGCAAGACAGAAAAAATAAACTTTCAAAAGCAAGGTTTGAAGCCAAAGAAAAAGTTGACGCACAAGTTAACGCAGCTAAAAACAAAAAAGACGAAATAACAAAAAACGCTAAACATCAGGCAAAAGAAAGTATTGAGGCACAAAGATTGCAAACACTAAATGAAAGCAATGAGGCAAAAGCTGCCCTCAAGGGTGAAATTAAAAATTTAGCACAAATGATTAGCGATAAATTTTTAAATGCTGAAGAAAAAATAGCTGATGTTGATAATAATCTTGTAGAAAAAATAATGCAGGAATAATTCTATGGAAATTTGGACACTAATTGTAAAATCAAACGCTTTTAACTTTTTAATCCTTTTGGGGTTAATAATTTTTGCAATAAAATTTTTCAAAGTGGGAAATCTCATAGAAAAAGCTTGCTTAAAAGTAAAAGAAACCGTTGAAAATTCTGATTTAGAAAAAGAAAATTCTAAAGTTGAGCTGCAAAAGGCAAACGAAACAATAAAAAACATCGCAAATGAAGTAAAAGAAATTTTTGACAATGCACAAAAAAGTGCCGAGCTTATGGGCGAAAAGATACTTAAAGACGCAGATTTACAGGCAAAAAACATAGAGCAAAACGCAAAAAAGGTAATGGAATTTGAAAGCAAAAAAGTTGCCCTAAACCTTACGCAAAAAACTGCTCTTGCGTCTTTAGAGGTCGCAAAAAATCACATCAAAAATACCCTAAAAGAAAAACCTCAGTATCACAATGATTTTATACAAAAAAGTATAGACGAACTCGATAGGTTAAAAACCAATGAATAAAAGCGAAAATCAATCAATAGCAACAAGATATGCAAAGTCTTTAATCGGGCTGAATAATGAAAACAAGCTCGAAAATAGTGCTATATATCAAAATCTTGAAAACGTTAAAACTATTTTAAAATCATCAGACGAGCTTTATCAAGCACTTATTAACCCAATAATTTCAGCTAACGACAAAGAAGCAGTGATAGATGCTATTTTTGTAAATGATACAGATGAGATAATTATAAATTTTCTAAAATTACTTATCAGAAAAAATCGCTTTAATTTAATTTTTGAAATTATAAAAATCTACAATAATTTACTGGATAAAATCAATAACGTATCAAAAGTTGAAATTATATCTGCAATTGAGCTTGATGATAATTACAAAGAACAAATAAAAAATAAATTATCACAAATTTTAAACAAAGAAATAATAGTTAACTACGATGTAAAAGATGAAATTATAGCAGGTCTTGTCTATAAGATGGGCGATGATGTCTTTGATACATCGGTTAGCGGAAAAATAAACAAATTTAAAAATGCAATAACAAAATAAGAGGGAAAAATATGGTAGCAATCAAACCGGATGAAATAAGTTCTATCATTCGAGAAAAAATCCAAAACTTTGAATCTGTAACTGAAGTTTCAAATGTTGGAACAGTACTTGAAATATCAGACGGTATTTCGCGTATTTACGGACTTAAAAACGTAATGGCATCAGAACTTGTTGAATTTCAAGACGGAGAAGGAACACTTGGAATTACTTTAAACCTTGAAGAAGATAACGTTGGTGTCGTAATTTTAGGTGAATATACAAAAATTAAAGAAGGTATGCAAGTTAAATCAACAGGAAGAATTGCTTCAATTCCTGTTGGCGACGAGCTTATAGGAAGAATTATAGACCCGACAGGTAAGCCAATCGATGGCAAAGGCGATATCGAAACAACAAAAACAAGACCAATCGAGCGTGTTGCCCCGGGGATTATTACAAGAAAATCAGTTCACCAGCCTCTGCAAACAGGCTTAACTGCAATTGATGCACTAACACCAATAGGCAGAGGTCAAAGGGAATTAATTATTGGTGATAGACAAACAGGTAAAACAGCCATTGCAATAGATACAATACTAAACCAAAAAGGGCAAAATGTAATTTGTATTTACGTTGCAATAGGTCAAAAAACTTCAACTGTGGCGCAGTTAGCAAAAACTCTTGAAGAACACGGCGCAATGGAATATACAATAATTGTTTCAGCTGCAGCAAATGAAAGTGCACCATTACAGTATATTGCACCTTTTGCAGGTTGTGCTGTCGGCGAAGAATTCTTGGAACAAGGAAAAGATGTACTTATTGTATATGACGATTTAACAAAACACGCACAGGCATACCGTGCAATGAGTTTGCTTTTAAGAAGACCACCAGGACGTGAAGCATACCCCGGGGATGTTTTCTATCTTCACTCAAGATTATTGGAAAGAGCTTGTAAATTATCAGATGAACTTGGCGGCGGCTCAATCACAGCTTTGCCAATCATCGAAACACAAGCAGGGGACGTATCAGCGTACATTCCAACAAATGTAATTTCAATTACTGACGGTCAAATATTCCTTGAGTCAAACCTCTTTAACGCAGGTCAAAGACCGGCAATTAACGCAGGTATCTCGGTTTCTCGTGTTGGCGGTGCTGCTCAAACAAAAGGTATTAAGCAAGTTGCGGGGCAGTTGCGTCTTGACCTTGCTCAGTATCGCGAACTTGCAGCATTTGCACAGTTTGCCTCAGACTTAGACCCAACAACGCGTGCACAATTGCTAAAGGGTGAAAAATTAACGCAAATTCTTATTCAGCCTCAATACAACCCTCTAAGTGTTGCAAAGCAAGTAACAATACTTTTTGCAGGCAACGAAGGTTTCCTTGATGATGTTGAAAACAAAGATATTCAAGACTTTAAAAATCAATGGTTTGAATATTTTGTTTCAAACTTAAAAGAGCTTGAGGAAAAACTCAACAACGGTGCAGCTTTAGATGACAATGACAAAGAAAATCTAAAAAATCATCTAAAGAAATTTAAAGAAAATATCTTTAAAAAGGATTAAAAGTGTCAAATTTAAGAAACATAAAAGACAGAATAACAAGCGTACAAAACACTCAAAAAATAACACGTGCAATGAAAATGGTTGCAGCGGCAAAAGTAAAAAAAGCTGAAAATGCCGTTAAGATGTCGCGTCCTTTTACATTTGAACTATTTAAAATGTTCACAAGAGTGTTTAAAGCAACATCAGGCGGCAATTTTGAACCCATAAAAACCGAACGCGCAATAGATAATTACCCAAAACTACTTGAAAAAAGGGAAATTAAGACAGTAGGTTTTGTTGTAATGTCCTCAAACAAAGGACTTGCAGGAGCATACAGTGCAAACATAGTAAGATTTACTTTAAATGAAATTAAAAAAACTCTTGAAGAAGGCAAAAAAGTAAAACTCTATCTTGTAGGGCAAAAAGCACATGCGGCACTTAAAAACGCCACAAGAAACCTTGATTTTGAAATTAAAAATGTATATACAAGCATTATGGATAACCCTGATTCAACAAGTTCGCTTGTTTTAGCCGAAGACTTAGCAGCAGAATATGTCAATGGCGAAATTGATTCAATTGAATTAATTACAACAAGATACCAGAATATGATGACCTACAAGGTTGAAAAATGGACACTTTTGCCTGTAGTTATTAAAGAATTCCATAAAAAAGAATTTGATGAAGAACATAATGTAACTCATAGGGAAAGCGTGCATAAAATAGACCCGCTGACAGAATTTATCCCTGATTTATGTTCAATTTTACAAAAAGTAGTTCCTATGTATATTGCAAACATCATTTTTCAAGCGTTTTTAGAAGCGCAAGCCTCAGAACTCGCCTCAAGAATGACGGCTATGAGTGCCGCAACAAATAACGCTCAAGAAATGATAAGAGTGCTTACAATTGACTACAACAAAGCTCGTCAAGCCCAAATTACACAAGAGTTAAACGAAGTTGTTTCAGGCGCAGATGCTCTAAAATAGTTTTTGCAAAAAATTTTTTTCAGGTGTTTTATACAAACACCTGATTTTTTAATGCAAAGGATATAAATATGAAAATTTCACCAGTTAATATTTACAGCTACAGACAATCTTTTACTTCGACACAAAAACCAAAAAATACCAAAACAACTAATTCACTAACAGATATCGAAAAACAGCAAAAAGCACAAGAGGCTCTTGTAGAAATTAATGAATTAAAACAAGAGGCACAAAAAAATTATCAAGATGCAAAAGATTATTTAGAAAAATCTAAAATGTATTATCAAGAAATCAAAAGCATCAAAAATGACCCCACGGGTTTAGAATATGCTCCAGAGAATACAATTTTTGTACCAAAAGATATTAATGGTACAAAAACAATCTCTCACTATGATATTGCAGGAGGATTAATCTCTCAAAGGCTTTTTACCCCAAATAATGAAATTGTAATGGTAGCACCATCAATCTATGGTTCAGACTACTTTGACAGAGTATATTTAAACAAAAATGAAAACTATTCACTAGTTAACCTTGGAAGAAAAGAAAGTATTGATTACGAAGAAAATAAAGAGGTTTACGAATTTCAAGGCAATCAATTAAAAAGATGCGCTATTGATAGTAGCGCAAACGGAATTATGAACTCAAGCGAAGCCAAAAACTATAGATACTACAATGGCGAACCGATAAGTATCTCACTTGACGCACAAAAAAATACAAAATTCATAAAAGCCGCGTCGACCTTTGTTTTTAAAGATGGAGAACTTGTAATTAGCCGCAAAAATTATATAAAAAATAGCACTTTAGACAAAGATGACGCAAGCTACTATAAAAACGAACTTGGCGAAGAAATATACGAAAAAGACAACTACATTATAACTTTTAAAAACGGCGAAATGATAAATTTTGTAGAAAAATAAATGTCTTAATTAACAACATCTTAAAATCTTGGAGAAAATATGAAAATTTCACCCTTTAGCGCATACAGCTACAGACAATCTTTTACTTCGACACAAAAAGCAAACAACGACGATAACAACAATTCTCTTGATGCAATTAGGCGCAAAGAAGCAATTCAACAGGCGCAAAAAGCCCTAATTGCAATTAATGAAATGAAAAAAGAAGGAGAAAAATGCTACAAAGAAGCAGAGCATTATTTAGAAAAGTCTAAAAAATATTATCAAAAAATTGAAGATATACTAGCTAAACCCACAGGTTTAGATTTTGAAAATCAGGACACTTTTTTTAAAATAGGTGTTTTCAATGACGACATCACAATGACATCTCAATATGACAAAAATAGCGGTTCTTTATTATTCAAAAGATATTTTCGCAACCCAGACGAAATTATAACAATGACTCCAACTAAGTCTGAATATGGCGATTTTGACAGAATATACATAAATCAAGATGAAAACGAAAGCTACTATGTTGTTAATATTGGAAGAACAGAATTCAAGGATTCACAATACAATAAAGAAAGTTACGAATTTGACGGCAAAGAATTAAAAAGCCTTGCTCTGGATAGCAGTACATATAATCGCATAGGCTTATGCAAAGATGCAAAAATTTATGGATACTCTAATAATAAACCAGCTGATGTTATAGTAGATATGGAGCAAAATCCATATGAAACAAAATTTAAAAAACTTTTTGCATTTGAAAACGGAAAAGTTGTATCTTGCAAAAGAAACTATACAGAAAAAAACTATAGAGGCGAATATGAGGATGGATTTTACAGAAGCATTAATGGAGAAATAACATATGAAAAAGGCGACTGTTGGATTGTTTTTAAAGATGGCAAAATGATTAAATATATAAAAAACAAAGATTTTGGTTCAACAGGAAAAACTGTTGATTATATACTTAATTTTGATTAAAAAAGCCCTCATATGAGGGCTTTTTACTACATATAGTGTTTAAGTTCCCAATCGGTAACTCTTATCCTGTAATTATCCCACTCTTTTTCTTTTGATGAAACAAATTCGTTAAATATGTGTTCCCCAAGAGCCTTTTTAACAAGTTCAGATTTTTTCATCATATAAAGAGCTTCATTTAAACTGCCGGGCAAAGATAAAATGCCTTTTTCTTTCTTTTGAGCGTCGCTCATTTCATATATATTTTCTTCTCTTTGTTTCGGAGGTTCAATTTTATTTTTAATACCCTCTAATGCCGCAGTTAAAAGCACAGCAAAAACAAGATAAGGGTTACAAGTAGGATCAGGAGAGCGAAGCTCTATACGAGTAGCATTTCCACGTTTTGCAGGAACTCTTATAAGAGCAGAACGGTTAGCTAACGACCATGCCAAATATACAGGGGCTTCATACCCCGGGACAAGCCTTTTATAACTATTCACAAGAGGATTGCAGACTGCTGTAAATTCTTGAACGTGTTTTAAATAAGAACCAATTGTATAAATAGCTTCATTAGACAATTGATAAGGCGCATTTTCATCATAAAAAGCATTTTTGCCATCTTTAAACAATGAAACATTGCAGTGCATGCCTGAACCATTTATCCCAAAAATAGGTTTTGGCATAAATGTAGCGTGCAAATTATGCTTATCAGCAATTGCTTTAACAACATATTTAAAGGTAACAACATTGTCAGCAGTTGTAATAGCGTCTGCATATTTAAAGTCAATTTCATGTTGACCTTGTGCTACTTCATGGTGGCTTGCTTCTATTTCAAAACCCATCTTTTGAAGCGCATCAACCATTTGTGCCCTTATCGCCTCACCCTTGTCATTTGGAGCTACATCGTAATAACATCCCTCGTCATGTGTTTCAAGGGTAGGTTTTCCATGTTCATCTTTTTTAAACAAGAAAAACTCCGCTTCAGGGCCTGCGTTTAACGTATAGCCCATATCAAGAGCTTCTTTTACAACTCTTTTCAAGTTGCATCTGGGGCAACCTTCAAAAGGTGTGCCATCGGCATTGTGTATATCACAGATAATTCTTGCCACATTGCTATTTCCGGCATCTTTCCAGGGTAAAACCGCAAAAGTTGCAAGGTCAGGGTAAAAATACATATCAGAAGTTTCAATGCTTCTGAACCCTTTAATTGATGAGCCATCGAGCATGCATTCGTTATTTAAAACTTTATCTATTTGAGATGATGGAACACAAAGATTTTTAACATTTCCGTTAATATCTACAAACTGTAGCCTGATTAAATGGATGTCATTTTCGCAGATAATCTTTTTAATTTCTTCTTTACTAAGGGTTTTTCCATGCTCCGGTATGTAACACATTGCCTTCACTCCTATTTAATGTACGCAACAAATAATGAGCTTATTATGCAATGTTTTAGCTAAATAGTCAAAGGGTTTTATAAAATCTTAATCTGGATATCTCTCTAAAAAATCCTGATAAGCAATTTTTAAACCTTCTTCAAGCTCAACTTGAGCGCTCCAACCTAAAGCGTTAATCCTTGATACATCCATTAATTTCCTTGGCGTACCATCTGGTTTTGTTTTATCCCAAATAACTTCACCTTCAAAACCAACGGTCTTTTTAACCAGTTCAACAATTTCTTTTATGGTTTTTTCCTTGCCGGAGCCAATGTTTATAAACTCGCCTATTTCATTAGCATTTTTATTTTCCATTAAATACACGCAAGCACAAGCTAAATCATCAGAAAATAAAAATTCCCTAAGCGGAGTACCTGTACCCCAGGCAGTTACGGTTTTATCTCCACTCACTTTTGCCTCGTGAAATCTTCTTATAAGCATAGGCACAACATGAGCGTTTTCACTGTGGTAATTATCCCCAATCCCGTACAAATTACAAGGCATAACAGAAATATAATTTGTGCCGAATTGCCTGTTGTAGGCATTTGCAAGCTTTATACCGCAAATTTTTGCAAGAGCATAAGGTTCATTTGTAGGTTCAAGTTTTGATGAGAGTAAATACTCCTCTTTAATAGGCTGTGGAGCGTTTTTAGGGTAAATACAAGACGAACCTAAAAACATAAATTTTTTAACTTTATGTTTAAATGAACTTTCAAAAATATTATTTTGAATTTTTAAATTTTTAAGCAAAAAATCAACAGGATAAGTGTTATTTGCATATATTCCGCCGACTTTTGCCGCTGCTAAAAATACCCAGTCAGGCTTTTCTTGCGCAAAAAAATCTTCAACCGCTTTAGTATCTTCTAAATCAAGCTCGCTATGAGTCTTTAGGGCAAAATTTTTATACCCTTTTTTCTTGAGCTTTCTTAAAATTGCTCCGCCAACAAGTCCCCTATGTCCCGCTACAAAAATTTTTTCTTCCATAATTTTAGAATATACAATAAAAAATTTCAGCATTTTATATTTATTGCAAAATATTAAGCAAAATTAAGAAAAAAATTTATACACCTGAAAAAGGGAAAAAATTAAATTCTGTAAAGTTTAATTGAATTTATGTTAACATTGGGGGATAATTTCATCAGGAACGCTTTACATATAAACGCTTTTAAAATATAGTTAAATTAAATAATAAAAAAAATGGGGGCCATTTAAGTGGAAAAGTTCAAATTAGATAATTACGACAGACAAGCATCTGATTACAGCAGATACGCTTCACAAGCAAATATAAAAGTAATAGGTGTAGGCGGTGGCGGCGGAAACGCTGTTAACCGAATGATTAAAGCAGGATTATCAGGCGTTGAGTTTTGGGCAATGAACACAGACGCTCAAGTCCTTGAAATGTCCTCTGCTTCTAAAAAAATTCAACTGGGTGCTAAGTTAACTGCAGGACTTGGTGCAGGCGGTAACCCGTCAATCGGCGAGAAGGCTGCTGAAGAATCAAGAGAAGATTTACTTGTTGCACTTGATGGTTCTGATATGGTCTTTGTTACAGCAGGTATGGGCGGCGGAACAGGTACAGGTGCTGCTCCGGTTGTTGCAAAAATCGCTAAAGAACTTGGCGCACTTACAATTGGTGTTGTTACAAAGCCTTTCCAATTTGAAGGCAAACGCCGCATGACACAAGCGCTTCAAGGTTTAGAAAAATTAAAAGAAAATGTTGACGCGTTAATTGTTATACCTAACGACAAATTAATTGAGGTAGTTGAGAGAAGAACAACAATGCGTGATGCATTCAGCGTGGTTGATGAAGTTCTTCTTTGCGGTGTTCAAGGTATTTCAGACATTATCACAGTCCCCGGTTTAATTAACGTTGACTTTGCCGATGTTAAAACCATTATGCAATCATCAGGTTCTGCACTTATGGGTATTGGTAAATCATCAGGTGAAGGCAGAGCTATGGAAGCTGCTAAACTTGCTATCAATTCTAAACTTCTTGAAACATCAATCAACGGCGCAACAGGTATCATTATGAATGTTACAGGTGGCCCTGATATGACACTTCATGAAGTTAACGAAGCTGCAAGCGTAATTCATGACGCTGTTTCAGACGATGCTGAAGTTATCTTTGGTTCTGTAATTGACGATAGAATTCAAGGTGAGATTATGATTACAATAATCGCAACCGGTTTTGAACTTAAAAACGGCGATACAGTAACAGCTAAAGATGATTTAAAATTATCCGCAGCAAGCTTCTTTGGCGGAACAAGCACAAGCGGTTTGTCTTTTGGAACAATGGGTTCTACAACTTCTTCAACAAGTACAAGCTCACAAGACACTCAAAACCACGAAGCTGCAGCAAACAGCCTGCTTGATATTCCGGAATTTTTAAACCCGAAAAACAGACTGTAAAAAATAAAATAACATATAAAATAAAGCCTCCAATAAACTAAGGAGGCTTTATTTTTGTTAAAATGCTAAAATAGTTTTATGGATTTAGCATTAGTTTCAGATTATCTTAACTACCTAGAAATAGAAAAAGCGCTCTCAAAAAACACTATTGAAGCCTATAAAAACGATGTTTTTTCTTTTCTTGAATACATTTCAAATGCAAATAACATTGAAGATATAAGTCAAATCAGGCGTACCCACATAAGCGCTTACAACAGGCACCTTGCCTCAATTGGCATAAACCCGACAAGTATTGTAAGAAAAATAGCTTCTATCAAGGGTTTTTTCAGATATCTTTGCATAAATTCAATGATAGAGAAAAATCCCGCTCTTGCATTGTCATCCCCAAAAATATCAAAAAAATTGCCAAAAGTAATAAGTGTAAAAGAAATTGAAAAACTTTTGTCAACTCATCTTGATTGCACTCACAAAGCACTTTTTGAGCTTTTTTACGCAACGGGACTTAGGGTGTCAGAACTTGTAAATCTTGAATTTAAAAATACAGATTTAAAAACAGGAATTATTAAAACCATGGGCAAAGGCTCAAAAGAGCGCATTATTCCCATAGGCTCAAAAGCAAAAATTGCACTAAAAACTTATTTTAAGGAAAGAGAATTAATAATTCTAACAAGTGACTTTGGCAAAAAAAATCAAAAATACGTTTTTCTAAAACCTGACGGCAAAAAAATCACCCGCCAGTACGTTTACACTTTTATACACAATTTAGGCAAAAAAATTCAAAAAGATATTTCCCCACACACAATCAGACACTCTTTTGCAACACATTTACTTGAAAATGGCGCAGATTTAAGGGTAGTGCAAGAATTGTTGGGACACTCCAGCATTGTAACTACGCAACTTTACACCCACATTAGCAAAAAACGCTTAAGAGAAGTTTACTTTTCCATAAATTCAGACTGATAATTTTCTTCAAAAGGTACATGTAAAATTGGCGACTCACCATTTTTATCAAATAAGTCCATACTTGTTGGTTGACCTGATTCATAATTATATCTTCTGCGCGGCAAATCATTTGAAGGCATAATTGTTACATCATCAACAGAGCCATCTTCCTTATATGAAAACTTCTTGAGCCATTTTTTACCACTCTCGTCTGGTAAACAAATAGTCTGAACATCTAAAGTATCACTGTTTATATCAAAAGCTTTTATTAATTTACCCTCTTTATTTCTTGCAAGATAATATTGAGGATTATTATTTTCATCAAAAGCAATCATGCTTGCTTTTTTGCTATTACCTGCATATACCAAATATTGCGCAAGATAAGGTTTGTTTGTACCTTTTGCAAGCTTATACCTTGCTTTTTGACGAATTTGACCATCTTTATAAGTTTCTATACTTGTAGGTCTGCCAATTGCATTATAGTAAACAACGCCGATTTTATCACCGTTTTTATCAAATTCTTCTAGCTTAACACTGCCGTTATCAGAGCGTTTTACTGATGCTTTTATAGTATCTGTACCATCCCAATTAACACTATAGCTTCCTTCGTTGAGCATTTTGTATTTTTTAAGTGCAGAATTGTACTTGGCTCTCATTTTTTTAATCGGTAATTCAGCCATATCAATTGCATCAAGTATATTTTGTTTATAATTTTCTAAATATTCTTGGGATTCTTGATTAATTAATGGTATTTCAACCTCTTTGATATATGATTCTTGTTCTAGAAGTTGTTTTTTAAGCTCTGCAGCCTGAGAGCTGTCACTATTTTTAATACTCCTAAAGGCTTTTGCAATTAATCCAACACCAAAAGCTAACGCCACAAAAGCAATATCTTTTGTTTTATCACTAGATTTTTTATTAGGCTCAACTGCATTCTCTATTGGTTTGCTTATGACTTTTTGCTCAGGAATTTTCTCTGTGACTTGCTCTACAATTTCTTCAACAGGTTTTTGTTTTAATCTTGGCACAGCATCATGTTTTGCAATATGGCGATTTATTTTTTTGGTTGTTTCTTCTTTAATTTCGTCACCAACATTTGATAAAGCGTCTTTGCCGCTTTCTACGGCATCACTAACAGCATTTATTATATTGTCTTTAACTTTTTCACCAGCGTCTTGCGCTTTACCTCTAAATGAGGGAAATTTACCGGTTTTTATAGCATAAATAATCCCTGCCCCTGCGGCAAGAGCTACACCAATAGCAACACCGGTTGCTATTGTTTTGTTTTTAGTATTGTCTTTGGCTACAGGTGTTTGCGTATTTGAATTATTACTTTGCACGACTGAATTAGCTTCGCTTTGCACAACATTATTTTGAGCAGGAACAAGAGTTTGTTGCTGTACTTGCGGTTGCGGTAGAGCGGCAGACATTGTTTGCGGCTGAGAATTAACAGCGCTTTTGGTATTAAACATATAAAACGGGTTATTACCAATAGGGTTTATTTGAGCCATATTTTACCTAACCTAGTAACTGCATATACAAAAACATTAAATCAAAAAAGTTGCGGTTATTTCAAAAAATAACCGCAAATATTAAGAAATATTAATTAAGACCTTGGGCGCATAGTTGGAAATGCAATAACATCGCGGATTGAAGGGGAATCAGTTAATAACATTACAAGTCTATCAATACCTATTCCCATACCGCCTGCAGGGGGCATACCATGTTCAAGTGCGCAAATAAAGTCTTCATCAATTCCGCAAGCTTCTTCATCCCCCATTGCTTTTTCTCTTGCCTGAGCCTCAAAACGATTGCGCTGGTCAATCGGATCTGTAAGTTCAGAAAATGCATTTGAAATTTCCCAGCCGTTAACACGAGTTTCAAAGCGTTCAGTTAGGCGTGGGTTATCCCTGTGAACTTTTGCAAGAGGCGAAATATCTCGCGGATAGTCAATAATGTGAGTAGGCTGAACTAAATTTGGCTCAACTTTTTCTTCGAAAACTTTATCTAAAATTTTGCCCCAGCTGTCAGTATCATCAATATGAATACCAATACCCTCAGCCTGTTTTCTTGCCTCATCAACCGTTAAATATTCATTAAAGTCGATATTTGTAAATTCTTTAATTGCACCAATCATGGTTTTTCTATCCCAAGGTGGAGTAAGATCGATTTTTTTACCTTGATATTCAATAACCATTGTGCCTAAAACTTCTTGAGCAACAGTTGAAACCATATTTTCAAGTAATACCATCATATCGTTATAATCAACATAAGCTTGATACAACTCTATCATAGTAAACTCAGGATTGTGGCGAGTGTCTATACCTTCGTTTCTAAAGTTTCTGTTCATCTCAAAAAGTTTTTCGCTAACACCGCCAACAAGCAGCCTTTTTAGATGCAACTCGGGCGCAATTCTTAATACCATGTGCATATCAAGAGCATTGTGATATGTTTCAAAAGGTCTAGCCGAAGCACCGCCAGCTTGAGCATGGAGCATTGGTGTTTCGACTTCCAAAAATCCTTGAGCGCATAAATATTCTCTGATTTTTTGAATTATCAAAGAGCGTTTTCTAAAAGTATCGCGCACTTCAGGATTCATAATCATATCCACATATCTTTGGCGATAGCGAATTTCAACATCTGTTAGACCATGGAATTTTTCAGGCAATGGCAAAAGTGATTTTGACAATAATTTCACATCTTTTGCTTTTATGCTCAACTCGCCTCTTGGAGTTCTTCTGACATCTCCTGAAAAACCAACAATATCGCCAACATCAAGCATTTTTACAATTGCTAATTTGTCAGGGTCTAAATTTTCTTTATGAGAGAAAATTTGTATCTTACCTGAATCGTCCATAAGGTCAATAAACATACCTGTATTGCGAATTGCCATTATACGACCTGCAACGTTATAGCTGTCTGTTGTTTCTTCACCTGCTGCTAAATTTGCATATTTCTTTTGCAAATCATCAGCTGAGATATTTTTATCAAATGAATAAGGATACGGATTTATCCCCTTGTCTGTTAAATCGTTAAGCTTTTGTATTCTGTTCTCTCGAATGCTAGAAATTGTAGAGTTATTAGTAGCTTCCATCTTTTTCTCCAATTTATTACTTTATATAAAAATTTTATCATAAACAAAAATAGCGAACAGAGTTTTTACCCTGCCCGCTATTTTATAAAATATTAACTCTATTTTATGTTAGAGAATGTCCAAGCATCAAGGTTTGGATTTTCTGCAATTTTAGCTTCCGATCCTTCTTCATCTTGACCAGCTTGAGAACCACCGTGAGCAATTGGTTTATAAACACGGTTGTAGTATTCAATAACCATACGGTCAGAATTAAAGTATGCTTCAGCAGTTCTTTTTGCTTGACGCATTAATCTTGCCCATTCATCAGGGTTGTTGTAGTAAGTTGGAATGATTTCATTTTCCAATGTATTCATAACACATTGGTGATCTTTCCAGTGTCTTTCTTCCCAAGGAATATCATCATCTAGACCTGGGTATTCAACAGTGTAACCGTTGATTCCCGGGAAAGTACCTTCAACTGTCCAACCGTCATAAGTCGAGAAGTGCAAAGCACCGTTTAGGTTGGCAGACATACCTGATGTACCTGAAGCTTCAAAAGGTCTTAGAGGTGTATTTAACCAAATATCAGAACCTTTTTTAAGTTTTGCTGATAATGCTAATTCATAACCCGGAAGAACTACAACGTTTTTCATATTGTAAGATTCTTTTAGGATTTTGTTGAACATTTCCTTGCCCATTGTATCATCCGGGTGGAATTTACCAGCAAAGATTAATTGAACTTTGTTCTCGTTCAAAAGTTTTTCGATACGCGGTTTATCCATTAAAATTAACCAAGCGCGTTTGTAATCTGCAAATCTTCTTGCCCAAGTAATTGTTAAAACGTTAGGGTCAAATCTTTTACCTTGAGTATCTGAAATGTATTGGAATAAATCCTTTTTCATTTCTTTTTTAGCGTCTAGCAACTCTTGGAAAGACTCAGCAGAAGCAATTCTTGGATCTTGCCAGTAGTGTTGATTTACAGCGTTTGTAATTGCGCGAATCGGGCATCTGCCTTGAACCCAATCCCACATTTTGTTTGCAACTAAACCATGGAGCTGAGAAACTGCATTTGCAACTCTTGACATTCTAAGAGCAGCAACGGTTAGTGAAAAGTTTTCTCCGCCTAACTCAATTGCTTTTTCACGTGGGCAACCAGCAAAGAAGCCGCCTTCCATAAGAGTATCAACCCAGTGAACTTCATTACCTGCAGCGACAGGGGTATGAGTTGTAAATACTGTTTTCTTTTTAACAGCATTCAAGTCGCCGTTATATTGTCTTAAAAGTTCAAAAGCGGCAGGAAGCGCGTGACCTTCGTTCATATGAACGCAATCAAACGGATAGCCGACTTCTTGAAGAATTCTAACACCACCTATACCAAGAATTGTTTCTTGTGCAATACGGATTTTTTCGTCTCCGTCATATAATTTGTGCGAAATTCTTCTTGCCCATTCAGAGTTGCCGTCAATATCTGTTGTTAAAAGATAAACAGGGCATGAGCCAAAAAGGTCGCCTTCTACTCTGTAAGCTTTGACTTTTACATCTTCGCCAAAAACTTTTACTGTTGTATAAACATTTAAATCTGTTAAAAAGTCATAGTGCTTTCTGATGTAAGCCACTTCAACTTCGCCATTTTGATTGATACGTTGATCGTAATAGCCGTATGACCACAACATTGTAACGCCAACCATAGGCATTTGGAGGTAACCTGCAGATTGCATGTGTGCACCAGCTAAGAAACCAAGACCACCTGAATAAGTTGCTAATGATTGGTCTAATGCTATTTCCATTGAGAAATATGCGACATTTGGTAAAGCCATTTTCAAATTCCTTTAATACTTACTACCATACATGCAAAATCTTAGCACAAAGACATTTTCAAATCATTTCAGATTAAAAAATAATCCAAAAGTACTATTTAATTTTGCCCTACCATTATATTCAAAAAGTAATTTTGTAACACCATGTATAAAATTTTTGAAACAAAACTTAATATACGGCAGTCGGTGCGATAATTGACAATGCGTTGAGCATTGGCAATTAAGCACTACGGAATACGAGAGTCGAGCGAACTTAGCGCGACTGCGCTTAGTGAGCGAAGACGAACGCATAGATGTGCGAAGCCCGTGACGGCAAAGCGTTGAGCTTTGACGGACAGGGCGCAGACCGTACCAAAGGCAGTCGGTGCGATAATTGACAATGCGTTGAGCATTGGCAATTAAGCACTACGGAATACGGCAGTCGGTGCTCCCAATGACGGCAGCGTTGAGCAGACCCTGCCCGGTAGGGAGATTTTGCATAAAATCAAAGATTTTGGCAAAAGCAGTCAAACAAATTCAGGATGACAAGAGTGAACAGACCCTGAAACAAGTTCAGGGTGACGTTATAGGTCGTTCAGAGTGACGGGTTGGATTGTTCAAGGTGACGGGGTTGGAATTCAAAGGTGACGGGTTTTGCGTTCAGGGTGCCACTCTGTCATGCTGAATTTATTTCAGCATCTTAGTAATGGGTAATTAAAAACATTAGTGACACAGATTTATCAGACCCTACCCAGTAGGGAGATTTTGCATAAAATCAAAGATTTTGGCAAAAGCAGTCAAACAAATTCAGGATGACAAGAGTGAACAGACCCTGAAACAAGTTCAGGGTGACGTTATAGGTCGTTCAGGGTGACGGGGTGGGAATTCAAAGGTGACGGGTTTTTGTGTTCAGGGTGACAGGTTGGATGTTTGGGGTGAGGGGGTGGGCATGGGTTGTGGACGTGATTGAGACCCTGAAACAAGTTCAGGGTGACGAGGTGGGGATTCAAAGGTGACGGGTTTGGCGTTCAGGGTGACGAGGTGGGGATTCAAAGGTGACGGGTTTGGCGTTCAGGGTGACGGGGTGGGAATTCAAAGGTGACAAATTGGGTGCTCAAAGCAACTGGTTAAGCACCCGCAGCAAATGCATAGCCATACAAGGACAACAGCATTTTTACTCTTTATCAAACTCCTTGACGCCATCGCTTATATGTAGCAAAAACTCAGTATACAAAAGTTTGCTCTTAAACAAAAATTCTCTAAGATCTTCATTAATAAAATCAAACTTTGCGCGCATACCAATTCTATTTAAAATATAGTTCAACTTAGCCTTGCTCACAAAATAAAGCCTGCCGTGGTGCTTGACTTTTAGGGTGTTTTTAACATAAGATTGTTTTGATTTCGTTCTTAACATAACAAACCTCAGGTATTTGCTATTTTTATTTTATTACAATTTTTAAAAATAAAATTAATATATATTCCGAGGTTAAATATTTTCAATATTTTTACAAAACTTAACAAAAAATTATAAATTTTCGCTATAAACAACAACTCTGTTTCTACCGTTTTCTTTAGCACTATACAAGGCTTTATCGGCATTTTGATACAACTGCTGAGGTTCTTTCATTTTTTTATCATATTGGCTCACACCTATTGAAATAGTTACACTGAGCTGTTTTACACCTTCAATATTATATTCTTCTATATTTATTTTTTTCTTTTCTATTGCGCTTCTTAGCCTTTGAGCTACCAGCTGTGCTTCTTCAAGCGTTGTATGGGGCAAAAGTATTGCAAATTCTTCTCCGCCATAGCGAGAAGGTATATCATTTTCCCTTAATTCTTTTTTAATAGTGCGCGCGACATTCTTTAAAACGCAGTCACCTACAGCATGTCCGTATGTATCATTTACCTTTTTAAAGAAATCAATATCGGTCATAATACAACACAGCGGCGTATTTTGCCTTTTTGCACTTGCGGTTTCTTCTCTTAGCCTTAGTGCAAACTGATGACGGTTATTTAACCCTGTTAAAGCGTCAAGTGTAGCGTCTTTTAAGATTTTCATATACTCGCTTGCGCGCTCAATTGTAATTGACGCCTGTTTTGAAATCTCATCAAGATAATTTATTTCATTTTCATTTAATTTATCAAATGGATTATAAGCTACAACTGCACCCAAAAGCTTCTGCTCACTTAACAAAGGAAAAATTCCAACCTTGCCATCACGCTCAATAACAACTCCTGACTTTGGCGTAAGTTCCTCTAAATACTCATAAATCTTAGAATCTTTAATATTTACAGGCCAAACAAGTTTAAATTCTTTTTTGTTTTTATTTTTTATAAAAATATAAATCAAATGTTCGTATATAAAACTGTCTATCATCTCACCCAAAATAGGTAAAATATAGCTTAGCTCGTACTGAGTTTCAATAATCTTTGCTATGTTTCTGATTGTTTGATAAAACTTTGTATTTAGTTTCATCTTCTCGCCTGATTTAAAATTCAAGACAGCATATGAAATTTGTTTTTGCACCAACTGGGAAATTTCAAAAAAGTCATTGTCAGGCTTTATTTTTTTATCAAGAATTATTTTTAGTACACCAATAATTTTAGTATTGTCAAAAATTGGCATATAAATTATATTATCTTCAAGTTTTGCGCAATCTTTTGAACCTATAAAAGAATTTATAACTTCTTGTATTTTTTTATTTTCATCTTGCTCAATTGAACTTTCCCAAGGTTTTTCAAAATCTTTTAAAACGTAAGAAAACTCATCAAGCACATATATTTTTATGCTCTCAACCTGCAAAACTTTAGAAAATGCAGCCTCTAAAGAATCAAGGAAATCCTTTCTGCAACTTGACTTTTCAAAGGCATTAGTGAGTTTCAACATAAAATTATAAAAAGTTTTATAATCCATATTTTATTCCTCCTCTAACGCTTCAAAATGTACTTTTGCAGAACATGTTCTGAAATTTTTCAAAACTGCGCGGTCAAATTCTTCGCTAACTACAAGTTTACCACCAACATAAGTTAATTCATCCTGATTGTAACCGTCTTTATGCCCTTCTTCATCTATATGCTCAACAAGATATTTATAATCTCCCTGTTGCACCATTTTTTGGGTAACGTCAGATAAAACATCATAAATATAGCGCGTTTTAACGCTATCACCATCAGTATCCAATATAAGGCCTGCTTTTTTAAACTCCTCAAGAGAATCTCTGTATAGTTTCATATCCCTTAATAAAATTGCAAGGTTATAATGTGCCTCATACCTTAATGGCGCAAGTTCTATTGCCTTACAATAATTCATGCCTGCTTCCTCATTATTCTTTAAAAGCTGATTTGCAAGCCCTAAATTATAATAAATTTCATAACTTTTAAGGACTTTTAAAGCATTTTTGTAAGCTTCTATAGCACTGTATAAATACTGACGTGCAGAAGATTTCTTTTCACCCACAAGCAAAGACTTAGCACGATACGCAAGACCCATATTATAGTAGGCAATTCCCGTATTATATTTATATGTTTTTCTATTGTTAATAAAAAATGGTATATAAACCCACTTTGGTTTTTTATCAATTGCTTTTTGATACTCCTCAATTGCTCTATCATGGTTAAAAGTCGCTTCGGACAATACAAGCGCATAGTCAATACGCGCAATCATAAAATCAGGTTTAATCTCAAGTGCGTCAGCATACTGGTTTAGCGCAGAATAGTAATCCTCATAAGTTACATAAATATTTGCAAGATTATACCTTGCCCTATAGTGGTTTGGATAGTAAACAAGAGCTTTTTTATAACAATCAATTGCCCTTTGAGTTTTATTTTTTTTATAATATTTATCGCCCCTATACACCCAGTAAAAACTTACACCTTTTTTTACCTGCCTTACATAAGCATCAAAAAATAAAAATATGCTAAGCAAAAATAACACAAGCAATAATGCGCTTATAACTCTAACTGTGGTGTTTTTAAAAAATTCTAAAATTTTTTTCATAAGGCAATTTATTATGCTTCAAAAAGCTTAAAAAGCATATCTTCAATCATTTGAGATTCAATTTCAGGATTAATTTTATTTAAGTTTAGCGCAACTTGGTATTTTTTTGCAGCATCAATTTTTTGACCCAGCATTTCATAAGCACGACCAATATTAAAATGCGCAAGGACATAATTAGGATTAATATCTACAGCATTTTCAAAATAAGCAAGCGCACGCTTAGCATCACCCAAACCATCAAGAAATATCACACCTAAATTATTATATGCAATGTCATATTCAGGGTCTAAGTCAATTGCTTTTGAATAATATACAATTGCTTTTTCGATATAGTCTTTTTCCCAATAAGCCATAGCTAAACGCGAGTAAGCTTTTGGGTTGTTGCAATCACCATCAAGAGATGCATTATAAAACTCAATAGCTTTATCTAAATCTTCAATATCATAATAAATATCAGCAATTGCTTGATAAATTTGTGATTTGTCTTTTGTTAAAAGCAGTGCATTTTGAAGCATTGAAATTGCTGCGTCAGAGTTACCTTTTATTTGATGATAAATTGCAGCAAGTGCTTGAGCAACAACAGCTGACCACTCATTATCAGGATTAATGCTCAATGCCTTTTGATACAGCTCAATTGCGCTATCATACTGTTCCAATTGAACATAAGCAAAAGCAAGCGCATTTAAGTAAAAAGGATTTTCACTATCCTGCTTTAGCGCAAGTTTAAAAGCATTTACAGCATTTATTTTATCTTCTTTTTTAAGATAAAGCTGCCCAAGTTCATAATAACATCTTGGAATATTTGGATTTTGATTTGTCAAAATAGTATATAAATCAATTAAATCATCAGTTTTTTCAGGGTAGTATTCTTCTATAAATTCTATTGCGCTAACTACTCTCATAGGATTTGAATTAGAAAGTACTACAGAATTTTGGTAACACTCAAGCGCAACATCATAGCGTTTTTTCTTTTTGGCAATTTGTGCCATTCTCTCATAGAATATTGATTTATTTTTTGTTTTATCAAGAGCATCAGCGTATAAATTATAAGCATTTTTATCTTGATTTGTTTTTTCTAGAATCTCGCCAAAAGCCCTGTATTTAATAAAGCTAATGTCATCTAAAATGTTTTTAAAGAACATTTTAACGCTTGCTTTATCAAAAAAGAATAAAAATGAACCTGAAAAAATATAATAAAGTGCCGATGAAAAATCAGCAAGGGTATTTTTATTTGCTCTACCTTTTTCAAGCAGCGTAAGTGCCAGAACAAGTCTTGTTCTGGAAGATTTTAGAGGGTTTAATTTAATGGCTGTTTTAAACTGTTCTTTAGCTTCTTCAAATTCACCTTTTAATGATAGAAAATATCCTAAATACATATGAGCATTTGGATTTTTTGAATCTATTTCAACAGCTTTCCTGCACTGTTCGATAGCTGATTCAATTCCTATTTGTCCATTGTCGTGCAATAAACTTGCCAGTCTAAAATAAGCACTTGGTGTGTCAGGGTTATTTTTAAGGGCTTCAATATAATAGTTTATCGCGGTTGTTAAGTCTTCACTGGATGAGTGCAAAAGATACCTCTGGTGTGCTGCTTGTGCAAGCTGCATAGAGTTGTTTGGTTCATTTTTTGAACCTTTATAAGAATTATCAGAAGTTTTTTGCTTGAACATCTTGTGTTCCTTTGGGTTCTTTAAAATAAAATACAATTACTTTTAATTTTAACGGGTTAAATTGATTTTGCTTTATTTAGATTTGATATAAATCATCCAAACGGTTGAATTTTTATTTTTAATTTTTCAAAAAGGGCAAACTACAACATTACATGTATTGTCAGAGCAATAAAATAGTTGTAATATTAACTTAATGTCAAAAATAGCGGATAAGGATTAATAATAATGGGAATACATATGCAAATATTAATAGCGATTCTTTTAGGTATAAAAAGAAACTGGCATATATTCTTTGGGCTTATTGCAGGTATTGTTGTAGGGGTTTTATTTCCAAGCGAAAGCTACCCTACAATTCATAAAGTTTTAAGCTTTATAGGACAAGGCTTTATTAATATTATTCAAATGGTTGTTATTCCCCTTGTAATTAGCGCAATTATTATCGGTGTATCAAATATTGGCGATAACAAACAGCTGGCAAAATTTGGCAAAAAAATGATATTTTATTATTTCATAATTACCCTTGCAGCTGTTACAATTGGCGCTGTTTTAGCCTTAGTATTTAAACCGGGAATTGGCGCACAAAATTTCATAAATCCTGACGTGGCACAACAATTACAAGGTTTTGTTGCAGGAGAAATCGCGCAGCAAAGAGCCAATATGGCGAGTATGATTTTAAATATGATACCGTCTAATCTGTTTAATTCATTGTCAAACGGACAGATGATACCTATCATTATTTTTGTTTTAACTTTTGCCATAGCACTTGCAAAAGTCGGCGAAATAAACCGTCCTGTAGTGTCTTTCTTTGAAAGCATTTTTGCAGCAACAATGAAAGTAACCGATTGGATTATGTATCTTGCAGCACCGGGTGTTTTTGCGCTAACTGCAAGCTCTGTTTCAAGCTTTGGTATGGAAATGTTCTCTGAGGTTTGGAAATACTTCCTTGTAATAACATTGGGGCTTGCAATTCAATTCTTTATTGTTTATCCGCTTTTAATGAAAATCTTTTCAAAAGTTCCCGTTGGAAAACTCTACACAGCAATAACAGAGGCTATTATGGTGGCATTTGGCACAGCTTCAAGCTCTGCAACATTACCTTTAACTATTACATGCTGCGAAAAACGCGGTATTTCAAATAAAATCTGCTCTTTTGTTCTTCCTTTGGGCGCAACGCTTAATATGGACGGAACAGCACTTGTGCAAACAGTTGCAGTAATATTTTTAACTCAAGCTTATGGTATTGACCTTACTTTAGGCATGGTAATTCAAATTGCACTGCTTGCAATAATAGCATCATCAACTTCAGCAGGTATCCCCGGGGCAGGGCTAATTACTATAGCTCTTGTTTTAAATGGTATCGGCTTAACTCCTGATCAGCTTGTTGTTGGATTCTCATTCCTATTTGCACTTGAAAGACTCGCTGATATGATGCGCTCAACCGTTAACGTCGCATCTGACGCTGTTGTTGCAGCAATAATCGCAGATAACGAAAATGAAATTAACTATGGCCTTTTAAACAATCCTGACGGTTACAAAGAAATAGTTTAATGAATATAAAAATAATCCTTGAAGGTAAAATTAAAGAACCCTACTTTAAATTGGGAATTGAAGAATTTAAAAAAAGACTCCTTAAAAAAGTAGAAGTTCTTGAAGTTTCTAATATTTTTGAATATATAAAAAACAAAACAGGGGCGTATATTGTCACGCTTGAAATAGAGGGTAAAATGTTATCAAGCGAAGAATTTGCCCAAAAACTAAGAGAGATAGAAATCTCAGGGATAGCAAATGAAATACTTTTCTTAATAGGTGGTGCAGAAGGGCTCAGCAAGGAAGTAAGAAATTTGTCAGACTTTAAATTTTCAATGTCAAAAATGACTTTTTTACATCAAGAGGCGACTTTTATACTAATAGAGCAAATTTATAGAGCATTTAGAATTTTAAATAATGAACCTTACCACAAATAGGAGCAAAAATGAGAACTGTTGACTTAATACAAAAGAAAAAAGAAGGCAAAAAACACACAAAAGAAGAAATATATTTTTTGGTTAACGGATACACAAAAGGCGAAGTTGAAGATTATCAAATGTCCGCTTGGCTTATGGCAGTGTGTTTTTGCGGACTTGATAAAGAAGAAACCGCTTGGATGACACAGGCTTTTGTAGATTCCGGCGAAGTATTGGATTTTTCTCATATAAGTAATTTTGTTGCGGATAAACACTCTACAGGAGGCGTTGGCGACAAAGTAACAATTGTTCTTATACCACTTTTAGCAAGTCTTGGAGTAACTTGCGCTAAATTATCAGGCAGAGGGTTAGGCTATACAGGTGGAACTGTTGACAAGCTTGAATCTATACCTAATTTTAAATGCGAAATGTCAAAAGATGAGTTTATGAAACAAATTAAGGACATAAACGCTGCAATATCCTCTCAAAGTCCAAATTTAACTCCGGCTGACGGCAAAATATACGCACTTAGAGATGTTACCGCAACGGTTGACAATAAGTCTTTAATTTGCGCTTCTGTTGTATCCAAAAAAATTGCAAGCGGCGCAAATTCAATAGTTCTGGATGTTAAATACGGCTCGGGCGCATTTATTAAAACAAAAGAAGAAGCAAGTGAACTTGCACAGCTTATGATAGAAACAGGCGCACTTTTGGGCAGAAAAATATCCGCCATAATAAGCTCTATGGAACAGCCTTTGGGAACTCACATAGGTAACAGCCTTGAAATTATTGAAAGTATTGAATTTTTGAAAGGAAATTATCAAAAAGACCTGTATGATGTAACTCTTGAAATAGCTGCAAAAACGCTTATTGCAGGTGATTTTTGTAAAACAAAAGAAGAAGCAAAAGAAAAAATTGACAATGCCATTAAATCGGGTCTTGCGCTTGAAACATTTAAAAAAATCATCGCATATCAAGGCGCAAACCCTGATATAGTAAATGATTACAGCCTTTTTAAGCAAGCAGAAAATTCTTATGAACTAAAAGCACAAAAAGACGGCTATATTGAAGAACTTGACGCACTTAAAATAGCTCGTGCCTGCAAGCTTTTAGGCGCAGGCAGAGATAAAAAATCAGACAGCATAGACCCTGCCGCTGGTTGCATTTTAAATAAAAAAACAGGCGATGAAATTAAAAGCGGAGAAATACTTTTAACACTGTATTACAACGATATAAAAGATGAAAAGCTAAACGAGGCAATAGCTTCAGCTAATCAAGCAATTAAAATAAGCACATCTAAACCATACGCAAAAGAGCTTATTTACGCACTTTAATCTTCATTGTATAATTTTCATATAGACAACAGGAATAAAATTATGAATAAATTTATGGTAACAACTGCAATAGACTATGTTAACGGCGCTCCGCACATAGGTCATGCATTTGAGAAAATATTAACAGATGTACTTTTCAGACACTTTAAACAAAGAACTGACAGCGCATTTTTCTTAACAGGTACAGACGAACATGGTATTAAAATACAAAAAACTGCCGCAACTTTAGGCATTACACCAAAAGAATTGTGCGATGAAAATTCGCAAAAATTCAAAGATTCTTGGGCACTTTTAGACATAAATTACGACAAATTCATAAGAACGACCGATTTAGAACACACAAAAATCGTGCAGGAAATTTTTGAAAAACTCCTTGAAAAGGGTGATATTTATAAACACAAATACGAAGGCTTATACTGTAGCGGCTGCGAAAGCTTTTTAAGTCCAAAAGACCTTGATGAGAACGGCAATTGCCCGATTCACGGTAAAAAGCCCGAACTTGTGAGCGAAGAAAATTACTTTTTTAAATTAACAAAATACAAAGACGCAATAATTAAGCACATCAAGGAAAATCCGGATTTTATCATGCCTGCTTTCAGGGCAAATGAAGTTTTAAATCAACTTGAAAATATCGAAGATATTTCCGTTTCTCGTGCCAAAACAAACGTCAACTGGGGTATTGAAGTAAAATCTGACCCAACACAGGTAATTTACGTCTGGATTGACGCGCTGAGCAACTATATTACAGCTTTAGGCTACAATCCAAACGGTGAAAGCGATGAAAAATTCAACACTTTCTGGCCGGCTGATTTTCAAATTATAGGTAAAGACATTCTGAAATTTCACTCAATTTATTGGATTGCAATACTTATGGCGCTTGATGTTGAGTTGCCTAAAACAATTTATGCGCATGGCTGGATAACAATTGACAAAAACAAAATGTCAAAATCAATCGGCAACGTTATCTCTCCAAAGACCGTTATGGACGCTTTTGAACTTAAAGAGCCCGATTCTTTCCGCTATTTTATGTGTGTTAGTGCACCTTCTGGAAAAGACGGCAACTACTCAGATGAAGATTTTAAAGAACGTGTAAATGCAGATTTAGCAAACAACATGGGCAATCTTTTAAACCGCTCTTTAAATATGCTTTGCAAATATTTCGACGGTAATATTTTAGAAGAACACATTTGCGAAAATTCTCTTACAAAGGCTTCTGTAGCTACAATTGAAAAGGTTAAAGACCACTTTGACAGAGTAGAATTAGCAGAAGCTGCCGGTGAAATTATCTCTCTTGTGGATGAGGCAAATAAATTTGTAAACGACAATGCACCTTGGACCCTTGCAAAAGAAGGCAAAATGCAAGAATGTGGCGAGGTTTTATATTCAATTTTTGATTTAATGACAAAAGTTGCAGTTTTAATTTACCCTTATTGTCCAAATATTGCGGCAAATATGGCTAAACAGTTAAAAATTGACGTCAACATAAAACTTGATGAACTTAAAGCGAAAATGATTAAAACAGGCAAATTAATTGAAAAATCAGAAATTCAACCTGTATTTTTAAGGTTGGATTCGGAATTTGCGGTAAAAAAATAGACGAGAATTTATATGGCGCAGGAATTTTTAAACACAAATGACACAATAGACCCTGAAAATAGAGTTTCTCAGTGGCTTGAAGAATATAAGGCGACTGAAGATGAAGCTACAAAAAAACATCTTCGTGAGCTTATCGTTCTTGCCTATATGCCGCTTGTAAAAAAAGTTGCCCGCTCGCTTGCTCGTCGTGCTACCGACCCTATTGAAGACATTACTCAAGTTGGGGCTTTAGGGCTTATTAAAGCTATTGACCTTTTTAAGCCTGAAATAAGTTCAAATTTTAAAACTTATGCAACTTATCTTATAACAGGTGAAATCCGTCATTATTTAAGAGATAAAAGCACGATTATCCGCGCACCGCGCGAAATCAAAGAACTTTCATATCGTGTGCATAAAATTACAATGGAACTAACAGAAAAACTGGGCACAACGCCATCGGATAAAGAGCTTGCGCAAGCACTGCAAATGAGCGAAAAGAAAATAGAAGAAGTCTATGAGCTTGACAGGCGCACAACTGCTATTTCAATTGATCAAATTTTAGGTAATGAAGAAAACGGCACTTCAACTCTTGGCGATAGATTAGTCGATGAAAGTCAAAAAGATATTCTCGCAAGCTTTGAAAATCGTCTTATTTTAAGTGAAGCAATAAAAAAATTGGAATACGACGAACAACAGCTCATTATTTTAAATTATTTTGAAGGTTTAAACCAAAGGGAAATTTCTCAAAAGCTTGATATGTCGCAAATGCAAGTTTCAAGAAAATTAAAAAAAGCACTGGATAAGCTTTTTAACTTAATTACAAAAAAAGGCATGCACAAATATGAGCATTGAAATGCTTTATAGCTTTTTTGCAGCTCTTATAGGCCTTAGCATAGGTAGTTTTTTAAATGTTGTCGCCCTTAGAGGCTTAAGTGGCGAAAGCATTGTTTTCCCGCCTTCAAAATGCCCCAAATGCGGCAAAAAATTAAACTGGTATACAAACATACCAGTAATTTCATATATTTTTCTTCTTGGTAAATGCCAATTTTGCAAACAACCGATTTCAGTCCAATATCCCATTGTTGAAAGCGCAAATGCAATTTTATACATTGCAATGTATTTAAATTTCGGTTTAACTCTTAAAACTTTAATCTTATGCGTTATTTCATCAATCTTTATTTTAATTTGCATAACAGACTTTAAAGAGCAAGTTGTAATTGACTTGCATACTTATATTTTAATTGGCTTAGGACTTTTATATAACATTTTAAACCTTGGCTCGATAAGCATTTTAGACAGTATTTTGGGCATTATAGCAGGTTATTTAATTTTTGAATTTTTAGCACGCATAGGCACAATTACCGTTAAAACAAGAGCCTTTGGGGAAGGCGACACACTAATTGCAATGGGCTTAGGCGCGCTTTTAGGCTGGAAAATGCTCGTATTAACAATTTTTATTAGCATAGTTTTGCAAGCAATTTTTGCCATGCCTGCACTATTTTTTAAATACATTAAAAACAAAAATTACCCTTGCGCCGGTGCTATTGCAGCTACAATTTTAGGTATAATTTCAATAAAACTTGTAAAACCGCAATACGCTTATTACTTAACCTATCTTGCAATTTTGAGCATTATTTTGATTTCATGTCTGTTTATTATTTTAAAGAACATGAAAAACAAAGAACAAAGCAGCTTTTACTACATGCCTTTTGGGCCTGCACTTGTTATTAGCGCACTGTTAATGATATTTTATTCAAAACAAATTTTAAACTTTTGGTTTAATTAACACCATCAGGCTTTGGTTTTGCAGCTTGCGATTTTTCAGCCACTTCTTTACCATATGAGTACATAGTACCACCAATTGTAGCAGCTGCTACAAGTAAACCGCCAAAGGCAAACATTTTTTTGTGTTTTTGAGCAAAATTTAAAAATCTGTCAAAAGCTGTAACATCTAGAGGGTTCATTGCCTTGGACATTTTTGCACCTTCGCTTAATATTTCACTTTCATTTTTTCGGTACTGTTCAAGCATTTTAGCCTTTTTTGCATTTAATTCAGCTTCTTTTGCAGCCTCCTCAAGGACTTTCTTTTTAATTTCAACACCTTGCAAAACAACATTAGATGTATCTTTATAAGCAGCTTGAAGTTCTTCTGCACTTAAGGACGCTAAATCTTCAAGAGTTTTTGCACCTGAGGCATAAAGCGCATTTCTATACTTGCATACTGTTTCATATGTTTCAGGAGAACTTTCATTTAGCCCTAAAGCCTTCATTGCCTTTGCAAGCGAGTCAAAATAGTTATCGCCTGTTCCTTTTTGCAATGCTTCACTGTAAGATTTTTCAAAATCAGGAATTTTTGCATTTATATCAGGAATAATATCATTATAATGTTTATAAAAATGCTCTGACATAACAACATCAGCACGCTTTGCAGCAGCAAATCTTGCAGGCTCAGTCAACTCATCATCATGAAGTTTCAACTCTGTTTCAAGCAAATTCTGTGCCTGCCTTATTTGGTCATCATTTGCCATTTGACCTGCTAAATTTATGCCATCTGAAGAACTAGCAACCCCATGGATAAATTCGCCCTGATGCGCGCCCATTCTATTTGTATAAAAATTTGTAGAACCCCACAAAGCGCCACCATTATCGTTTAAATAATTGCTTGAGCCAACAATTACCTTACCATGATAATTAGGATTTATTTGATCGGGACTCCATTGGTAAGCCTTGCCGCCATGATCATACATTAGTAAGCTTTGATTATATTTTTCACCTTTGACTTTTTTAAATGCTTCTTCAATTATGCCTATTTTGTCTTTATTAAAATTATCATCCACAATAACACGCAAACCATCAGCTTCTCTTGCGGCATTTTCTGCGGCTTTTGCAAGTTCTTCATCACTTGCAGGCGGAACAAATTTTATTATTCTTTTTAAACCATTCTCATTAAGTGCTGATTTTACAGAGGTTTTAACTGTGTCATCACCAATTTCTCCGGTAACTTCAACAGAGTTTATGCCCAATAAATTTTTTACTCCGGCAAAAAATTTATTCAAAACATTTTTAGCACTTCCATCTTGATTATCGGGCAATTTTTCTGAAGGCAACACTAAAACTCCGTTACCTTTCTCCATGCCCATTAATTTCCTTGCTTCTAAAGCCACTTTATAAGCTTGCGTTGTTTCATCCTTAGTTAAACTTCTCCCAAAATTCACCGATTTATATACACTTCCTGTAGCACTAATTTTCATTATTTTCCCCTGCTAATATATACAACACTAAAAACATAAAACACAAAAATATTTTTTTTTGCTATTACCCAGGCTAACTAAGATTATTATTAAGAAATGTTAACATAAAATAAACTTAAATAGCAATTTTATAAAGAATATATTTTTTATATAAGTACGATATACCAAACGAGGAAAAAAGATGAGCACTACAATATTTGATGTACAAGAACAAGTTATAAAATTTCAAGACACTCAAGATTTAAAAGCAAAACTAGATTATATGGATACAAGAAGCATTGTCCCATCTTTTAGAAGAACAAGAGACCCGATTGCACTGGCTTTTGAACATATTGACAACAAACCGCTAAACAAACTTGCAAAAGAATTTGTAAAAGAAACATTTATGGATGCAATTTGTTTTATTTCTAAAGTTTTTGAATAACAACCCCAAAAACCGGCATTTGCCGGTTTTTTAATTTAAAATTAATCCAAAGATTTATTTTTTTGAAAAAATTCCATCGTTTGATTGATGAGAATAAACACTGCGTGAGGTTATATTTATATTGTAAGGCATATTATGCCTGCAAAATGGTAAGAGGTAGGTTTATATAAAAATGAGTGAGGGCTTAATCACAGGTCTTGACTTAACTTTAAGAAGGTTAAGTTCTATAGAAAACAGCATTAACCGCGTTTTCGGTAACGAAAACGAACTTAGCGTTGAAAATAATGCTGCAGCTAAAGAATTTAAAAATATTCTTGATGAGAAAATGGCTCAAGATAAACCTGACAATAATATTGAAAAAATTTCTTTTAAAAATTCGAGAGAAAATATAGAAAATTTAATTGAAAAATATGCACAAAAAAATAATCTTGACCCTGATTTTATAAAAGCTGTTGTAAAACAAGAATCAGGCTTCAACCCTGATGCTAAATCAAAATGCGGTGCTATGGGATTAATGCAGCTTATGCCTCAAACAGCTAAAGGTCTTGGTGTTGTTGACGCATTTGACCCTGAACAAAATATTGAGGGCGGGGTTAAATATCTAAAAAGCATGCTAAATCGTTTTAACAACGACCCAAAACTTGCTCTTGCAGCTTATAACGCAGGCCCAGGGGCAGTTCAAAAGTACGGGGATATTCCACCCTATAAAGAAACACAAAACTATGTAAAAAATATTTTAGCCTCCTATGAAGCAATAAAAGGAGGTAAAATATGATTACAAGAGGTCTTGAAGCTGCAACAAAAGGTATGATGTCGCTTTTAAAACAAGAAGACGTTAACGCAAACAACCTTGCAAACGTTAACACTGTTGGTTTTAAAAAGACAAATATCACTTTTAAAGATTTAATGCAGGCTGATGTCGAAGTTAAAAAAGTTCCTTTTACAAATAACCCAAAAGACACAGATTTTATAAGAGTCGGAAGTTTAAGCTTGGGTAACGCAGCAGATAGAACATATATAGATTTCTCTCAAGGCGGATTAATCCCCACAAGTAACAAACTTGATCTAGGTATTCAAGGGGATGGTTTCTTTAAAATAAGACATCAAGAAATACCTGACAATGTGCCTTATGATGAAAAAAATTATTATTACACCCGCGCAGGTAACTTTCAAATAACAGATGATTACTACCTTGTAACAAAAGAGGGTGATTGGGTTATGGACACGCAAAACAGGAGAATAAGACTTGTACTTAATCCAGAGGAAGAGGAATTTAACCCAAACAACAGAATTGATTACTTAAAAGACTTAAACATAGGTGAAAATGGGGTAATTCAAGTTACAAATCCAAATACTGCAAGAACACTGCAACAAATTCAAGTTGTTGATTTTAATGACAAAACTCTTTTAAGCGCACAGCTGGGAGAGGGAAAATTTATTCAAGACGAAGGAATTGATGCAGGTATGCATCAGGCAAACAACACTGCGAGATTGCAACAGGGCATGCTTGAGAGTTCAAATACAAACACAATTTACGAAATGATAAACACCATCACCGTCACACGCTCGTATGAAGCTATGGCAAAAATTGTTAAAACACAGGGTGACACAGTATCACAAGCAATAAACTTGGGTGTCATAAAAGGCTAAGGGAGTTAGAAAAAGAAAATGCTAAGATCACTACACACAGCAGCAACAGGTATGATAGCACAACAAACAAATCTTGATGTTATCGCAAACAACATGGCAAACGTTAATACCTACGGTTACAAAAAAGTTCGTGCCGAATTTCAAGATTTGATTTATCAAACAGAGCGTGCAGCAGGCGCGCAAATGGGGCAAGGTACATATCAGCCGGTCGGTGTTGAAATAGGTCTTGGTGTAAAAACAGCAGCAACATCAAGAATTTTTACAACAGGTATTATGCAATCAACAGGCAGAAACCTTGACGTTGCAATAGAAGGTGATGGATTTTTCCAAATAACTCTTGATGACGGTACAATTGCCTACACTCGTGATGGTTCTTTTAAAATGGATGCCAATGGCTCACTTACTACAACAGATGGTTATCAACTCATGCCCCCTGTTCAGATTCCGCAAAATACAAAAGAAATTACTATAACCCCACAAGGAATGGTATTTGTAAAAGTTGGCTCTCAACCTGAACAAACTCAAGTCGGACAGTTACAGATTGTAAAATTCCAAAATAACTCGGGTCTTGCTGCTACAGGGCACAACTTATACCTTGAAACACCGGCCTCAGGTGTTCCTGTCCCCGGTATTGCAGGTCAAGACGGCTACGGCACAATTCAACAATACTTTGTTGAAGGTTCAAACGTACAAACAGTCGAAGAAATGATTGCGCTAATTAAAGCAGAACGCGCTTTTGAATCAAACTCAAAAATAATTACATCAGCTTCAAACATTCTACAGGTAACAAATAATCTTCAATAATTATGAAAAATAAAACAATAAAAAGTTTAATATCGTTATTTATACTCGCTCTTAGTGTATCAAGCGTCAGTGCATACACTTTAAGCAGAGAAGATTTTGAAGCACAAATTAAAACCCAAATTAAAATACAAGCACAAAAACAAGTTGATGACTTAGGTGGCGGCGAAATTGAAGTCAGGATTTTAAATATGCCACAAGGCAATATTGAAACAAAAAATAAACCAATCATTAAAATTGACTCTAACAATAACGGATTTTTAAGCAGAGATTTAAAAAGAGTAAGCATTTACGATGGAAATACCTTTGTAAAATCTTTCCCAATAAGCGTAAATACTCTTGTTTACAAAAATGTCCTGTGTGCAAACAATCCAATTGTAAGAGAACAAAATATCACAATTTCAAATTCATCAGTTAAAAGGAGCGAGATAGGGCAGTATTTAGGGCAAACCATTGATGTATTTCCTAAAAATCCTCTTGTAGCAACAAGAAATATCCAAAAAGGGACAGTAATTTTAAAAAATTATGTAAAATCAAAACCTGATGTGTTAAAAGACTCAACAATAAGTATTATTTTTAAATCAAAAGACAATTTAAAAATAACAATAGATGGAAAAGCCCTAAAAGAGGGGAGCATAGGAGATAATATTTTAGTTAAAAGTTTAAAATACAACAAAATTTATAACGCAACAGTAAGTAATAAAAACGAAGCAACAGTTAGAATTTAAAGGATAAAAGGATGATAAAAAAGTTAGCAGTTACATTATGTTTTATAAGCTTTTTAACAGCAGGCGCAAACGCAGAAAGCCTTTTTTCATTAAATGCCACGCAATCCAGCTTTATTGAACCAAGACCACTATATAGCTCAGTTCGAGCAAGAAATGTCGGCGACCTTGTAACAATTGTAATTGACGAAGTTCCAACATTGACTGATTCGGGCGTTTACAAAACTGAAAAAAATTCAAGTATTCTTGAAAACTTGTCAAATGCAATTAATACAATTTTTAAAACAAACCTAAAAGGCGCGCTTAACAATACAAGCGGCACAATATCGGTATCAGGCTCTACAAACACACAAAGGAGCTTAGGTATTCAAGATAAGGTCGCAGTCCAAGTTATACAACTTTTACCAAACGGCAACTTGCTTGTACAAGGCAAGAAAAGTTTAGTTAACGCAAACGAACGTGTAGATCTTTTGGTTTCAGGAATTATCGACCCAAGATGGATTGACCAACAAGGGGAAATTAGCTCAAATCAAGTTGCCAATCTGCAATTTGCAATGAGTGGCTCAGGTACAGTTTCAAGAGGTCAAAACGAGGGCGTACTCTATCGTTTCATGAGATACATATTCTAATAATTATAAAAAGGATGACACAAGTGTTTAAAAAACTTATTTCAATGGCAATTATATTTTCATTTTGCTTGCTAAATACAGGAGCAGCAAACGCAATAAGCGCACAAAGCGTAAGGATTAAAGACATTACCCACATAAAAGGGGTAAGGGAAAACCAAGTTGTGGGTTATGGCCTTGTAGTAGGTTTGCAGAACACAGGTGATAACTCACGTCACACCCAAATGACAAACCAATTGCTATTACAAAACTTAGGTATGGCAATTGACCAGTCAAACTACATCCAAAAAGGTGCGTCAGCTGCAGTAATTGTTACAGCAACAATTCCACCCTTTGCAAAAAACGGCGATAGAGTTGATGTTGTAGTATCTGCTATGGCAGATGCCAAAAGCCTTGAAGGCGGCGTGCTTGTTCAAACTCAATTAAGAGCGCCAAACGGTGAAATCGTAGCTGTTGCGCAAGGCCCGCTATCTGTTGGCGGCGCTAGTGCAAAATCAGGCGGTTCAAGCTCAAGAACAGCAATCACAACAACAGGCAGAGTGCCGGGTGGCGCCATAATTGAAAGAGATATCATAAGCGCAATTGGTGATGAGGATTCATTAACACTTATTTTAGATCAAGCAGACTATACAATGGCAGCACAAATTGCAAATATAATCTCAAGAAACGTATCAGACGCCATTGCAGTTGATGGCGGAAGCATAAAAGTTACAATTCCTCAAAGATATTTAAGCGACAGAATTGCTTTTATTTCAATTCTTGAAAATATAAGAGTAAACGCACCAAGAGAACGTGCTAAAGTTATAATCAACGAAAGGACAGGAACGGTTGTAATTGGAGCGGACGCCAGACTTATGCCTGCAGCAGTAGCCCATGGCGGAATAACAGTTACAATTCAAGCTTATAACGATGTATCCCAGCCTGCACCTTTCTCTCAGGGTCAAACAGTCGGAGTTACAAACACTCAAATTGATATTGAAAAGAAAGAAGGCAGTTTGATTGAAATGAAAGCAAATTCGACTTTAGGCGAACTTGTAAACGCACTTAATTCAATAGGGGTAACACCAACAGATTTAATTGCAATATTGCAGGCACTAAAGATGTCAGGAAGCTTACAAGCTGAATTACAAATAATTTAAGGTAAAAAATGAGCGATAATTTTTATTCAACTCAAAACTACATACCACAAACATATTCTCAAGGCGGAGATTACGATTTTATCAATACTGTTAGATCATCAGGTACACAAAGGCAACAGTTAAAGAAAATCGCAAAAGAGTTTGAAGCGATACTTGTTTCAAAAATGCTTACACAGATGGATAAAACCGTTGATAGAGAAAACTCAATGTTTGGGGAATCAAAATATATGGACAATTTTAAATCCATATTTTTTAATCAAATAGGCAGGGACGTTGCAAACTCACCCACATCAAACATTGGCTTTGCAAAACAACTATATGCACAAATGGAAAAATCAGTACCGGCTGAAGCTGGCGATTTAGAAGATATTACGGGATAAAAGATGAATATTTCAACAAATACAAATCAAATAGCAGACACTCAAGCACTGAATCGTATATTTTATAATTATGCGGTTAAATCTGCACAAAACATTCAAAAAACAACACCAACGGAAACACTAAACACTAAAGAAGACGACATTAAACTTGCACAAGATGACATTTTTAAAGGAATAGACATTGATGACATTAAAAAGTCCGCACAATCAATAGGTGAAGAAATAACCGACGAGGACATTAAATACGGACTAACGTATGGAAGAAGCGTACTTGCAGATTACAGCGCATAAAGGTAAAAATGAGCGAAATAACTTTTGAGAAAATAAAAGAAAGTTACATAACAATAAAAACACTTCTTGAGCAAAAACAAGAAGCGCTAATTAAAAAAGACCTTGAAGGTCTTGCAAATTGTGATGAAAAATTAATCTGTGCTTACAATGAAATAAAAACAATATATGAAAATAAGGAAAAATTTAGCCTTACACAAGAGGAAAAAAACGAATTAAACGAAATAACCGCAACAATAGGACAGTTACAGAAAAATAACGAAGTGTTAATAACACACTCGCTCAATGTTATAAATAAAATATTTGAGGGAATTTTAAATATAACGTCTGCAAAAAATGCAGACTACAATCATTTGGGCAAGAAAAATCAAGAAAGCAGTCTTGATATTTCTTCAATCACGGAAGAAGCCTAAGTTTAAAAGGAGTTAATTATGACAATTGGTCAAACAATGAATATTAGCAGAGAGTCCATGAATAACTATCAACATGCGCTTGCAGTTGTTTCACAAAACATTGCAAACATGAATGTTGACGGTTATATTAAATTACGTGCTGACTTTGCTACAAATCCGACATACAGCTATGGCAACAATGTTTATAGCAACATTAGAGGCCTAAACGGCGCTTGCATTTCTCAACTTACAAGTTACGCAAATAACGCAGCAGCCAACACTGCACGTGACACCAATTCTAATGCTCAATACTACTACACTCTTGATTCTATAATGGGGCAACTGGGTGAAATTGCAAACGAATTAGGTGATGACGGATTACAAAAAACTTTCTCTGAATTCTTTTCTGCTGCACAAAATTTAAGTGCAAACCCGACAGATCCATCAGCAAGAAGAATTTATATTGAAAGCGCACAAAGTGTCGCTATGAAATTTAACTCGGTTGCAAAGTCGTTGGATAACTTGCAAGAACAGCTTGTAGGCAACTGGCAACAGCCTGCAACCATTGAAAACAGCGACATTTATATGAGCGTGCAAGATTTTAACCAAAAACTTGAAAGACTGGCTGAAATAAACAAGCAAATAGTAGTTCAAGGCCCAAGTAACTCTACAGGATTACTAAATGAAAGAGAAAATCTACTCAATGAAATGTCCGCTTATGTGGATTTAAGCGTCGAATACAACAAAAACGGCTCAGTTGATGTTAAAATGGGCGACATAAAACTTGTTGCAGGCGCAGAACAACAGGTAAAATTAAACGTTGTGGCAGGGGACGCTACAACGCCGGCGATTATTCAAGTACAAAAAACTGATGGCACTTTAGTTCACTCAAATGCTAATTCTGAAGTATCAGGCGGTCAATTGGGCGCAATTCTTGATATTGTAAATCAATCCGATGACGGATTAATTACAATAAGCGGCATGAGAGCAAAAATTGATGAAATGGCAAGCACTTTTGCAACTGAAGTAAACAATGTTCAAACTTTTGTTGACGGCACAACTCAAGCAATGGCAATCGATACAGACCCTGCAACAGGTGAGCTGATTCTTGTACCTTCAACAGAACCAATATTTAACATTACAAATCCAATAACTGCTGATAGCATAAGCGTAAACCAAAATGTAATAAATAACCCAAATCTCATTGCTACAGCAAGAGTTGATACTTCAGTTGACGGCTGGGAACATAACGTTGGTAACACTGACAACATTGTTGCAACATCTCAATTAAGAGATAAAAAAACAATGAGTACCTTTGGCGGCGAAAACAATGTTACTTTTGAAGGCTTTTTAACTTACTACAGCGGTGAAGTAGGCTTGCAGCAAAGCGATATAAGTGGAAAATTTGACACTGCAAATACACTGAATGAATCAACTCAAACAAATCTGCAAAGCATAACAGGTGTCAACCTTGATGAAGAACTTGCCGATATGATTAAATTCCAAAGAGGATACGAGGCTTCAGCAAGGGTATTTAACGCCGCAAATGAAATATATGAAATACTTGTTGCGCTTGGTAAATAAGGAAAATAACTATGGGTATAAGAATAACAGCACAAATGACTTCTAATTTAATGTTGACAAATATGAATAAAAATTTGTCAAACATTTACAATACTTATGAGCAAATAACATCAGGCAAAAAGCTCACATCTGTAGCACAAAACCCATCTGATGGCACAAAAGTCATGAAGTACAACAAGCAACTTGATCAGCTTGATGATTGGTCAAAAAATATTGAAACAGCAAAAGACGAACTTAACCAATCATACGATACTTTAGGACTAATTCAAGAAAACATGCAAAGAATTAATGAGCTTGCAATTCAAGCTGCAAACTCATACAACTCTCAAGATAGTATGCAGGCAATTCGCGATGAAGTAGAGCAAAGAACACGTGCTATAGCACAACTTGCAAATACAAAATATCAAGACAAGTATATTTTCTCAGGCTCAAATACCGATACTATACCATACTCGCTAGATGATGCTTTAAATGTTACATACTCTGGAACCTCGCAAGATGGCAACTGGGAAAGAAACATTGAAATTTCAGAAGGCGTTACAATGCCATTAAATATAAATGGGCAGGAAATTTTCGGTGATGAAAACGGCGGAATTTTTGCTACATTAAAACAACTTAATGACGCCTTAGCAGACCCTGATATGGATATTCAAGCCATAAGCGACTGTATAACACCTATTCAAAACGGAATTAAAGATATCACAAGCACTCAGGCGGTTATGACAAGCAGAGTTCAAAGACTTGATGCCACAAGCTCAATAAATGAAAATGTATCATTAGGTTTAACGGAAATGAAGTCAAACATTGAAGATACAGATTTAGCAGAAGCTGCAACACAGCTTATGATGTACCAAACAGCACTTCAAGCTTCACTTCAGGCGGGCGCTACAATAATGCAGCAAGCAACGCTTTTAAACTACATTTAATTTAAAACATATAAACTTACCATTTTTAAGCCTTTTGCCAACAAAAGGCTATTTTTTTATTTTGCAGCAGGGGCTAAAATGGCAACAACATTTCTTCCTTCGAGCATTGGAGCTTTTTCAAGAGAATAAGTTCCTTCTTCAAAATCAGACAAGAATTTATTTGCAAGGTCAAGCGCAAGCTTGTTATGTTGCATTTCACGACCTCTCAGCATAACAACAACTTTAACTTTGTTACCTGAAGCAATAAATTTTTTCGCACTTTTCAATCGCACTTCATAGTCATGAGTGTCTATTTTATAGCGCATTTTAACTTCTTTAATATCAATTGTATGCTGCTTTTTGCGCGCCTCTTTTGCTCGCTTTTCGGTTTCGTATTTATACTTGCCCCAGTCCATTATCTTTGCAACCGGCGGGGATTGATTAGGAGAAACAACAACTAAATCTAAATCTTTTTCTCGCGCCATCTCAAGCGCTTTATTTGTGGCAACAAGCCCATGATTTGTACCATTGTCGTCAATGAGTCTTACTTCCTTTGCTCTAATTCTTTCATTGACCAATTCTTTTTGAGCTTTTAGTTCTTTGTTAATTGTTTTATCTCCTTATTTAATTCTAACTTTTAAATATTATCATAAATTTTTATTTTTGCAAAAAGCCGACCACCCATAAAAGGCAAATCGGCTTTTTAAATTTTTAATTCAAAGTTTTCATAACTATTTTACTAATTCTTTGAATTTTTTACCTGCAGAGAAAGCAGGAACTGTTTTTGCAGCAATTTTAATTTCTTTACCAGTTTGTGGGTTGCGGCCTGTTCTTGCTGCTCTTTTTCTAGCTTCAAAAGTACCAAAGCCAACTAAAGTAACTTTTTTACCTTTAGAAACTGTTTTTTGCACTGTTTCAAGAAGGGCTGCTACAACTTCTGCAGTTTGTTTTTGAGAAAGTTTTGCTTTGTCTGCAACCGCTTTTACTAATTCTTCTTTGTTCATTTATGAACCCCTTTCCATATTTACCCCTTTATTATACCTATTTATAGGCATTTGGCAAGGGTTTTTTGAAAAAAAATAATAAATTAGGCTATTTTAAATAAAAGAAATGTGAAAACCATCACTACAGTTGAGTTTTCACGACTGAAAATTTTACATTTTTATAAAAATAATTTAAGATTTGATAAGCATTATAGCCTTTATTTGCAAGATTATTTGCCCCATGCTGGCTCATGCCTACCCCATGCCCGTTTTTTCTAATTCCCTCATCATAGGCAGGAACTGATTTTATGTAAGGTAAATCTCTTGCCCAAACAGCACCGGATGACACTGTTTTGCCACCGGATGAGGCATGATAATACGCAGGAATTACTTTTCCGCCATATGTCAAAACTATGCCTCGAGTTTGCATGACAGCTCGCGTTGTTTGAGGAGTTTCAGCGCTTGCACCGCCATAAGCCTGATCTAAAGGTGTATCTTTCAGATCATAACCGCTGTGTTTTCTTTTACCTAAATTAGCAATAGCATAACTTCTTGCTGCGATTGCCTGTGCTTTATGCGCTTCTATGTTCCATTTAGATGGCATTTCGGCAGGCACAACACCCAAAAGATAGTCTTCAATAGGCACATCGTTTATAACAACCAGCTTTTTATTTATGTTATATACAATAAACTCGCCTCTGTACCATTTTCTCTTTGTCGCCAAGAAACATTTCTTCTCTTTTGGCTTTACTTTTATGTAATTTGTACCAAAACTATAGTATTTACCGTCAATTTTTATAACAATAACATTGTTATAAGCCCTTATTGTATAAGGCACAAAAGCATTTATTGTAAAAAGGTTTTTGCCTGTTTTACCGTCTACTACTATACTTTGTTTTGAAGAACCAATATAAGATTGCTTAACCCCATCATCAAGACCTATTTTTATAGCATAAGAAGGAGTAATGCTCGCAATTGCAAGCACAAAAAAAGCAAAAAAGCTAAATATCACCCTTCTCATAAAACTATTCTATTTTACTCCTCAAAAATTAACATCAAGTAAATGTATTATTATTGAAATTTATTTTTGCATTTTCTAATGTAATCTATTATTTCTAATGATAATTGTTTTTTTGTTTCAAAGTCAATTATCTTAAAATACTCCATCGCCTCAAACATTTTTTCATCTTTGTCTTGCCAACGCTTCCAGACATAGTTAAAGGCATCTTTATTATCTAAATCTAATTTTGCACCCCTGTTTTTTGCTTCCTCTATAATATAGTTTGCAATATACATCTTAACATTTTCACTTGAATGTTCAAGCAAGTTAACTGCAAGACTAACAGTAGGGTCTAAATCATACCATCTTTTATTTTTTATATCATTTTCACTCATTTTTGTCCGATTTCTTTATTGCCTTTGAAATTAAATTCAATATAACCAGCACTGCCACAAGAATTACAGCGTATATATAATATTTGCTAAATGAACCTGCAATAAGAATTGAAATTATTGCACAAGCAAATGCAAAAGTTGCAAGAATAAGCACAACTTTATCTTGAGAACAGCCATGATGCAAAAGCTTGTGATGAATATGTTCGCTATCTGCTATAAATGGGCTTGAACCTTTCATAATTCTTCTGATACTTGAAAAAGCAACATCTAAAATAGGAACGGCTAATATTATAAAAGGAAGATACATTACAGGACTTTGCGCATTGTTCATAATACCTTTTATAGAAAGAGTTGAGAGCAAAAACCCTGCATACAGTGCACCTGAATCACCCATAAAGATTTTTGCAGGGTTATAATTAAATGTTAAAAACGCAAGCATTGCACCCATTAAAATAAAAGCAACAAGTGCTGAAATAGGTGATGGTGGAGTTACAACAAAAGACACAATACCTATTGCAATACAGGCTATTGTTACAATTGAACCAGCCAGACCGTCCACACCGTCTATAAAATTTGTTGCATTTGAAATGCCTACAATCCAAAGCAAGCTTATAGGATATGCCCAAAATCCAAGCGCAAGAGGGTTTGACATAAATGGAACATAAAGTTCGTCAATTCTAATTCCCAAAAGTATTACCATTGTTGCAATGGCAATTTGTATAAATAATTTAAACTTAGCATTGAGGCAAAAAATATCATCAATCAAGCCCAAAAGGAACATTAACGAACCGCCTACAATAATACCTGATAAGCCCACGCCGTTTGGATAGTAGCTCAAAAGCACCAAAAATAAAAACGTAAGCATAACAGACACCCATATTGCAATTCCCCCAAGACGAGAAATTGCACCATGGTGAATTTTTCTTTCGTTTGGGACATCTACAAGCCCTGCTTTTTTTGAAAAATAAATTACAAGCGGAACTATAAAAATCCCCAGCAAATAAGCTATTATTGCACCAATTATATGAGCTTGAGTAAGTTTAATCATATTCTACTCTCCACATTTCATATCAGGATAAAGTGGGTATTTTTTGCAAAGTTCAAGGCTTCTTTGCCTTAAAACGCTTTCATCTTCACGCTCTAAAATTCCGTCAGCAATAATTTTTGCAAGGATTTTCATATCTTCAACCTTAAAACCTCTTGTAGTAACTGCAGGAACGCCGATTCTCACACCTGATGTTACAAAAGGACTTTGAGGGTCATTTGGAACAGTGTTTTTATTGGCTGTAATACCAATTCTTTCTAGCATATTGGCAACATCTTTACCCGTTTTATTTAACTTTCTTAAATCAACTGTCATAAGATGGTTTTCGCTCTCACCGCCTACAATATCAATTCCTTCTTGCATAAGAGCATTTGACAAAGCCTTAGCATTGTCAATTATATTTTTACCGTATTGTTTAAACTCGTCACTTAACGCCTCTTTTAGAGCAACTGCTTTTGCAGCAATTACATGCTCCAGTGGCCCGCCTTGAATACCGGGGAAAACCGCTTTATCAATACCTAAAGCATGTTCTTGCTTACACATAACAATACCACCGCGAGGACCTCTTAGAGTCTTATGCGTTGTTGTAGTTACAAAATCTGCATAAGGAGCAGGAGAAGGATGATAGCCTGTTGCAACAAGGGCCGCAATATGAGCTATATCAACCATTAAGTAAGCACCTACCATATCTGCTATTTCTCTAAACTTTTTAAAATCTATTATTTTAGAGTAGTTACTTGCACCTGCAATTATTAACTTTGGTTTATGTTCTAATGCTTTATTTTTAACATCTTCATAGTCAATTTCGCCGTTATCATTAACACCATAACTTACAACATTAAAATAAAGCCCCGAAAAATTAACCGGTGAACCATGAGTTAAGTGTCCACCGTTTGATAAATCCATACCCATAATGGTATCACCAGGCTTAAGAGCATATAAAAATACCGCCATATTGGCTTGTGCGCCGCTGTGAGGTTGAACATTAGCGTGATCAACTTTAAAAAGTTCTTTGCACCTTTCAACAGCTAATTCTTCGATTTTATCTACATTTTCGCAACCGTTGTAAAATCTTTTGTAGGGCTTGCCTTCAGCGTATTTATTTGTTAAAACACTTCCTTGTGCCGCCATAACAGCTTCAGATGTAAAATTTTCACTTGCAATAAGCTCAATTGTATTCTGCTGGCGTTTTAACTCCTGTTCAATATATTTTGCAACTTCTGCATCCTGTTTTTTTATAATATCAAGCTCCATTTAATCCCCTCTCAAAATATGTCCGCTATATGAATTTTACTTTTAAAATACTTATTAGTAAAGTTATTTTTAGCAAAATATTTTTTTACCTGTTTTATACAAACAAAGGAGAGTAACTATGCAAATATCATTTCAAAGAGCAATAAAAATAACTTCTGACACAAACCCTATGTTTGATTACAAAGAGCACAAACTTGACCCTGCAACAATGGCTGTCGTTGACACGATGAAAGGTACAAGATCCTCTGTTTATGACAAAGAAACATCAAGAAAAATTGGTTCGTTCTTGCGCTCTCAAATAGGTGATTACGATAGACAAACAGGAATATACGCTAGAAGAATAGGTGGAAATCCCTACATTTTTACAGGGGAAGAAGCAAAAAAAGCTAGAGAAATAAATGCGCAGGCAAGAAAAGAACTAATAGAATTAGAAGAAGAATACGCAAAAGGCCCGGATAGTTCTATGCCACTATCAAAACAAGTAGAGCTTAAAAGCGAAAAACAGCATAAAATCTATAGGCAAAATATTTTTATTCGTCGTGACCAAAATTTGTTAAAAATGGCAGAAAATTGGGACAATATAGAAAAGCCGGAAACAAAGCTGCTTTTTAACATGGATAACAATGGAAAATTAAAAAGCATAATGTACAGATGCTATAAACATGAAGGCGACAATTTTATTGCAAAAAAAGCTGACTTAACAATATAAATTTTTGTTGTATGATATTCTTGTCTAAAGAAGGATTGACAACAATGAAGAAGAAAAACATTAGAAATATAGCAATTATAGCCCACGTTGACCACGGCAAAACAACTCTTGTAGACTGCATGTTACAGCAAACAGGTGTCTTTAAAGAACACCAAGAAGCAGGCGAGAGAGTACTGGACAGTAACGACATTGAACGTGAGCGCGGTATTACAATACTTTCAAAAAATATTTCAGTAAACTACAAGGGTGTAAAAATTAACGTCGTTGACACCCCCGGGCACGCCGATTTTGGCGGCGAAGTAGAGCGTGTTTTAGGCATGGTAGACGGCGCTTTACTTATTGTTGACGCGCAAGAAGGCCCAATGCCGCAGACTCGTTTTGTTCTTTCAAAAGCACTTGAGTTGGGTATTAAAATTATTGTTGTAATAAATAAAATCGACAAACCCGGAGCTGACCCAAATGGCACTATAGATAAAGTTTTTGACTTATTTACAGAACTTACTGACAGAGAAGATTTAATTGACTTCCCGATAATTTACGCCAGCTCCCTTCACAAATTTGCAAAAAAAGAACTCAATGACGAAGAAAAAGACATAACACCACTTTTAGACTGTATTTTAGAAAATATACAACCGCCTGTTGGGGATGACGATTTAACCCTGCAATTTCATGTTACAACACTTGATTACAACGATTATGTAGGCAGAATTGCAATAGGCAGAATTAAAAACGGCATTTTACACTCAGGCGAACAAGTAACCCTTATAAAAGCTGACGGCACAATGCAAAAGGGCAAAATTGTAAAACTCTTTGGTTTTAAAGACCTTGGCAGGGTGGAAATTGAAGAAGCTGGCGCAGGTGATATTGTAGGTATTGCAGGTTTTTCAGATATTCAAATAGGGGAAACAATCTCAAGTCTTACAAACCCCATTGCGCTACCTTTGATTCATATTGACGAACCCACACTTCAGATGAATTTTTCGGTTAACACTTCACCATTTGCAGGACAGGAAGGCAAATTTGTAACAAGCCGTCAATTAAGAAAGAGACTATATTATGAACTTGAAAAAAATGTTTCCCTAAGGGTTGAAGACACTGACTCTACCGATGTTTTTAGAGTATCAGGCAGGGGTGAATTACACCTTAGCATTTTAATTGAGACAATGCGCCGCGAAGGTTATGAGTTTGCTGTTTCAAAACCCGAGGTAATATTTAAAAAAGAGGACGGACACACCCTTGAGCCTTATGAAAACCTGATTGTTGACGTACCGCAAGAATATGCAGGCTCAGTTATTGAAAAATTATCTTCAAGAAAAGCTCAAATGCAAAATATGGAAACAGGGGAAAAGCGCACAAACATTGATTTTCTAATCCCTGCAAGAGGGCTAATCGGCTTTAGGTCTGATTTTATAAGAATGACCAAAGGCGAAGGTATTATGTATCACACCTTTTCACACTATGGCGAATACGCAGGCGACATCCCACGTCAAAGAACAGGCTCACTCATTGCCTTTGAAGATGGAGAAGCTATTCCATACGCACTTCACCAGTTTGAAGATCGTGGCGTATTCTTTGTAACACCAAAAACAAAGGTTTACAGGGGTATGATAATTGGCGAGTGCAACCGCCCGCAGGATTTAGCCATTAACATTTGCAAAACCAAAAAACTTACAAATATGCGCTCAGCTACAGCTGACGTTATGGTTACACTTCAAGCCCCAAAAATTATGAGTCTTGAAGATTGCCTTGAATATATAGCTGAAGATGAACTTGTTGAAGTTACACCGCAAAATGTTAGGATGAGAAAGGCTAATTTAAACTTTAAAAATTGCCCTAGATAATTTTAAACCCCGCAATTGGTGCGGGGTTTAGTTAGTATTAAATTTAAATTTTAAACCAGTCCCTCTTTAATAGCCTTAACTGCCGCTTGTACTCTATCATCCACGCACAACTTCTGCAAAATCGAGCATACATGCGCTTTTGCGGTATGTACACTAACAATCAATTCTTTTGCAATTTCAGTGTTTGATCTGCCTTGTACCAAAAGTTTTAAAACTTCTTGTTCTCTTTCAGTTAAATGCGCCTTAACATCAGCATTTGAGCCTTTTGAAAGCAGCTCAACATTCTCTGGTTTCGGGAATAATCTTAAAGCCAATTTTGCAACAGTAGGATCTATCCAACACGCACCATGTGCAGCACTTTTAATAACATCCGACAACGCTTTAGGGTCGATATCTTTTAAACAGTAAGCAGTAGCACCTGAACCTAAAGAAGCTAGAACTTCTTCTTCTCTATCGTGTGAAGTTAAAATGACAACTTGAGTTTTTGGCGCAATTTCCCTTACCTTAATAGTTGCCTCAAGTCCGTTCATATTAGGCAAACCTAAGTCCATAAGCACAACATCAGGCTGTTCTTTTTTAATAATTTCAAGACCGTCTTCAGCATTTTCAGCCTCAGCAACAACATTAATGTTCTCAATTTGATTAAGCGCATACCTTAAACCAACGCGAGTTAACTTGTAATCCTCAACAATAACAACTTTAATTTCTTCTGTAGTAGTGTAAACACTTGCCTGTGCAGACATTTTAACCATCCTTTCTTGTCTAACCCTAAATTTTAATAGAATACTATACCAATTTTTAACTTTGGAATATTACCCATTATGGTATATTTTAAAAATTTAATCCCCGACAGATTTAATCAACAAAACAATGTTTATGCTATACTTTTTTTATGAACGAATTAATCTCTATTGGCAAAATAATTAACTTTCATGGCATTTTAGGCGAAGCCAAAGTGGGCTATTCAGACCCTAAAAGAATAGAAAATGCAAAAAAAGTAATTGTAAAAAATACTCCTTTAAACATTGAAAAAATAAGATTTCACAAGAATTTTGCAATTATAAAATTTAAAGAAATTTCGGATATAAACGAACTTTTAAACTTCAAGGGCGAAAATATTTACCTTGCAAAAAAAGAAGTTAAAAACCAGCTTGAAGAAGAAGAATACTTAATTGGCGATTTAGTAGGGCTAAATGTTTTTGATGATAAAGATGATTTTATAGGAATTGTTGATTCTATTGCAAAAAGCACAGGGAATGATATTTTATCAATAAAACCTGAAAATGAAAAATACGGCAATATCCTTGTCCCGTTTGTAAAAGAGCTTGTCCCAATAGTGGATGTAAAAGCTAAAAAAATTGTAATTAAACCTATAAAAGGGCTTCTGCCATGGGATTAAAGTTTAATGTCATAACTTTATTCCCTGAAATAATTGAAAACTACTGTTCTTGCGCGCTTTTAGGCAGAGGGCTTAAAAACGGCATTATTGAATTATATACAACTAATCCGCGCGATTTTACCCATGATAAGCACAGAAGGGTAGATGACACACCCTATGGCGGCTCAGCAGGTATGGTAATGATGGCACCGCCTGTTTTTGAGGCTTATGAAAGTATAGAAAAGCTTGAAAATTATGAGTTTATAATGCTTACACCTCAGGGTGAGGTTTACAACCAAAAAATCAGCAAAGAACTCGCTCAAAAAAATCAAATAATTCTTCTTTGCGGCAGATATGAAGGTTTTGATGAGAGAATTCGCACAGGATTAAAACCAAGAGAAATTTCTTTAGGTGATTATGTTCTAACAGGCGGAGAATTAGGCGCACTTTGCATTATAGACAGCGTTTCAAGACATCTGCATGGTTTTTTGGGAAAAGATGAATCAGCAATTGATGACAGCTTTTCAGAAGGCTTAAAAGGGCTTTTAGAACACCCTCAATATACAAAACCAAGGGAATATAGGGGTATGGCAGTGCCTAATGTGTTGCTAAACGGGAATCATCAAGAAATTGAAAAGTTCCGTATGCAAGAGCGCATAAATCGAACAAAAAATCGCCGTCCTGATTTATGGGAAAAGGTTAAGGATAACTTTACACAATCATAACTTTTTCCTTGCCAATGGTTATTTTTGTGCGAAAATAACGTTATAGCAGTAATTTAATCTAGAAAAGGAAAAAAATATGCCA